>NZ_JBWKVC010000003.1:0-410234 GCF_059421505.1 Collimonas sp. GW821-FHT02H07 | reverse complement strand
CCGTGGCCCGCTAAGTGGGGTCGGAGTGAAGTTTCTGCAAAAAGCACGCAGAAAGTTCACTCCGACCCCAGTTAGCTCCTTCGACCCCGGCTAGCTGCGTAGGTTAAGCGCGACGAAAACCGGACTGCGATTTTGTCGTGTTTCATGAAATTCTCAATAAGCGTACTTGGACGGTAGGAAAAGGCGGGGTGCGCGATTTGTTCGGGTGCCCCGTTTTTTTTGAGGATTGGGTATGGCGGGATGAACGTGTATTGCTTCATAGATTTCTAGCGCACGATGGAAATTTTGTTCTTTCAAAATTCGATCAATATTTCCTTACTTATCCTATTGTTTTCAAATTATTTTCTTACTTGTCCAATATCTGAGCAAGGGCTAAATCCCTATGCTTGCTCCTGTCAATCTTAACAGTTGCCAAGGAGCGAGCATTATGAACAAGGTATTCCGCATTATCTGGAGCCACATACTGGGCGCATGGGTGCCCGTTTCCGAACTCACGAAAACACGTGGCAAGAGCGCCGCGAGCAAGCCGGGTGCAGTGGCGCTAAGTGTGGCTGCGCTGGCTTTATGCGCGGCGCCGCTGGTGGCGTCGGCACAAGTCGGCGTGATCATCGACCCTGATCAGCCTGATGTTGTGATCAACAATCCGGCAGGCGGCACGATCCAGGGCAGCGACTACGGCATTCAGCGCCTGGCTGGCACCGATCCCGGTCAAATCGCAGAAGTGTCGATCAATAATGCAGGAACCATCGAGGGCGATGTCGGCATCGCGCTTGAGTCTGCCAACAGTCGTGTCTACAACGCCGGCACCATTACCGGTACCGGCGGCTATGCGATCGTGTTTGATCAGCATGGCATCCCAACCCATAATCAACTGACGCTGGACACCGGATCGGTATTGAACGGTAACGTGGTTGGCGGCATCGGCGGCACAAATGATTTGATCCTGGAAGGCAGCGACAGCGAAGAGTTCGACAAATTTAGTGGTTTCCAGACCCTGGCCATGAACGGCCAGGATTGGACCCTCAACGGCACAGGCCGCTTCGATACCCGCGCCGACATCAACAGCGGCACCTTGCATGTCGAAGGCACGTTGCGCACGCCGATCACCGCCATCAACAGCGGCGGCACGCTGGCCGGCTATGGCCGGGTTGTCGGCGACGTCAGCAATGCCGGCATCATCGCACCGGGCAGCGCCGGCGCCGGCAACAACACCTTCGGTGCGCTGACCATCCAGGGCAATTATGTCGGCCACGGCGGCAAGCTGCTGGTCAATACCTTCTGGGGCGACGACAGCGCGGGAACCGATAAGCTGGTCATCGACGGCTGCCAGCCTGGCACCCCGGGCGGTGGCGGTGGACCGCTCAGTATTGGCGTCAGTTCTTGCAGCAACCCGGGTAGCGTCAATGTATCGGGCGATACCGGCGTGATCGTCAAGCATGCAGGCGGCAGCGGGGCGCAGACCAATGTCGGCATCCAGATCGTCGAGACGCTGAATGGCGCCACGACCAACCCCGACGCGTTTACCTTGGACCCAGCTTCGGACGGCTACCGCAGCGGCAAGAACACGATTGCCGCCGGCGGTTACGACTATCGCCTCAAGCGCGGCGGCAATGGCGGCGTGGCGGACGACTGGTATCTGGTGTCGGCTGCTGCTCCTGTGGAACCGCCGCCGGAGCCATGTACCGCTGGGTCAAAGTGCGAGCCGGAGCCGCCGCCTCCAGAACCGTGTACCGATGAGACAAAGTGCAAGCCGGAGCCGCCGCCTCCGGAGCCACTCATTCCCGTGATCAGCCCGGAAGTGGGCGCCTATTTCGGCAACCGCCAGGCGGCTTCGACGATGTCCGTGCATACGCTGCACCAGCGCCAGGGCCAGGCGCCGGGCATGACCGCGGAAGATACCGCGGGCGGCATCGACGGCGCGGCCTGGGCGCGGGTGGAAGGCCAGGACATTTCGCGCAAGAGCGCCGGCGGCAGTCTCGACGTCGAAGCCAAGCAACGCCTGATCCATGTCGGTGCGGACGTTTTGCGCTTCAAGGATGGCGGCGACGGCAGTTTCCGCGTTGGCGTGATGGGCATGTACGGCACTGCCACGACTTGGTCAACCAACCGCACCCAGCTGTGGTCGGGCGATACGCTGGGCACGGCGCGCGGTACGGTGGACGGCTACAACGTCGGCCTGTACGGCACCTGGTACGGCAACCGCGACATCCTGTCCGGCCCGTATGTGGATAGCTGGCTGATGGCAGGCCGTTACAACAACACGGTGGGCGGCGCCGGCCTGGCGACCGAGCAATACCGTTCGCGCACGCTGACGGCATCGGTCGAAGGCGGCTACTCGTTCCCGATCTACGATCAGGACAAGACCAAGCTGTACCTTGAGCCGCAAGCGCAGATCGTCTACGGACGCTATCGCGCCGGTGATTTCACGGAGGTCGGCGGGACAGCGGTCGGCGGCCAGAACAGCAGCAACCTGCTGACGCGCCTGGGCGTGCGCTTGCACGGTTCATCGGCGGATGGTCCCGGTCCGGACATGCGTCCCTACGGCGAGCTGAACTGGTGGCATGGCAGCCAGTCGGCGCCGTCGATGACGATGGATGGCAACGTCTTCCGCGACGACCTGCCGCGCGACCGGGCGGAAGTCAAGGTTGGCCTGCAGGGGCAGGTCACGAAGGCGATCTCGGTATCAGCGCTGCTCGGTGTCGAGACCGACCTGGGCGACTACTACGCGGTGAAGGGCCAGGTGGGCATGAAATATAGCTGGAATTAAGCTGTCTTGTTGCTCATGGCTACACGATAAATGAAGGGTGGGGCGCTCGATGATCGGGTGCCCCGTTTTGCATGATCGCATCCATGGTGCGCATGCCTGCGAAAAGATAAGGAGGTATAGAGTGATGAAACTTAGCGACGCTCAATGGGAAAAACTGGAACCCGTTCTGCTTGGCAGGATAGGAGATGCCGGCGCAAAAGGCAGGGACAATCGGCTGTTTATCGAAGCGATGATTTTGATTTCTGAGCAAAACGTCAAGTGGGCATTGCTTCCTCCGGAGTTCGGTAAATGGAGTACGGTATATATGCGATTCAGGCGGTGGAATGAAATCTCCCTATGGCAACAGCTGCCGGCAGTTGCTGGCGACGATTCCGATTTACGGGAAATGATGCAGCGATTAGCGGCATTCAGCAGCGCATATACGAAGCGGGTTGAGGAAAAAATACGTAGGCAAATGAGCCGGACCGAATATCGCGATCAATTCCGGGCGTTAATGGCATCAGCGGTAGCAGCCCCCGCCGGATCTGACGAATTGACTGAGATAGTGGCCGGCTCGGAATGGGTTCAATTGATGAATCGCTATACGCCCTGCATTCTTCCCGACTCGATAGCTGTTGAATAAACACTCAATGATTGCACTCCTCCCCGTAAGAAAATGGGACTTCCGTTGACATGGAAACTGATTGACGTCAGATAGCTGGAGATTTATTGCATGCTGATGCGCAATTTCCGATCAGCCAAAGGGGCCTGAAAGGACGATGCGGATAGCCTCGATGCAACGCGACAGTATTGACAGTATTGCTGCGAGAAAGCGTTTGAGGGAAATGTGAAGGGAGTGGAGTGTTGTGACTTCGGACGAAGTTTGGTGAGAAAAATCATCGCAAGATTGTCTTCGCCAGCCTGGTGTGAATAGATATTCGCTGATGAAGCCGCGTTGGCATCGCCTGATCTGCTGACAGCTTGCTTGAGGAAGCGGAGTCGGTTCAAATCCGGCTTGCTGAACTCCCTGTTGATGGCAAGTTAGCGGAATGTGTTCAAACCAGTTCAAGGCGGCATGGCGGATGAAGTTATTAAACCTACCTCCATGGCGTATTTGAATAAGTCGGCATCGCGCTCGATCCCCAGTTTTTTCATGGCGTTGATTTTTTGAGCGCTGACGGTCTGTTTGCTGCGATGGAGCTGTTCTGCGACTTCGTTGACAGTTAATCCGGAAACGAGCAGGCGCACAACTTCCAGCTCGCGTTTGGTGAGGTCGATCGCAGACTTGTTGCCGCGTGTGACAGTCTGCATGATCACACGCATGGTTGGCGAAAAATACTCGCCGCCAGAGTGGGCGATATGGATGGCAGGAAGCAGGTAGCTGGAATCGTCGGACTTGCTGAGGACGCAGTGGATTTTACTGGCGATCAGGGTGCGTAACACCGCTGGGTTATCCAGCATTGTCATGACAATAATATTGATGTTTGGATAACGCCGCTGGATAAATTTAAACAACGCCAACCCGTCGCCGTATTCACCGCCAGGCATTGCATAATCAGTCACCAGGACATCGCAGGGATGCTTATCAAGCAAATTGATCAATTCCGTGGAATTACCGGCCGTGCCCACCAAATCGACAGTCTTGGCTTCAGCGAGCTCTTGCTGGATGCCCTTGATGATTGCGGGGTGGTCGTCGGCGACAACGACGCGTATCGAGAGTGGTGTCATATCCTTGTTGACTGGTAATATTTTTTGATAAGTCTATGCTAAAGAAGCTGGTTTTTGTTGCTTTTATTTATGGCCGGCTGGCCTTCTTGCTCCCAGCATTCTTTCATCTGCCGTTTGCGGACGGACGAAGCGAAAATAAACTGATTCATGATATTAGTGAAATGCAGGGCCTCGTCATCGGAGAGATTGGCATAACCGAGCAGAAGTCGCGCAATTTTTTGTATTTGTTCCTGTTTCAATTTGTCCTACCTAGTTTTGAATATTTCCCGCCCTGGGAACGATCTCCATAATGAGCCACTGTATCGGGGATTGCGGCTGGCAACAATGAGACGGGTATGAAATTATTTAAAGAAATAATAGGTCTGGTCCCATAAATTGAATATGTGAATTTGCAGCGAAAAAATATCCGCAATCCCAGTTTGCAAAGTTAGACTCTGAGCAATATAGAAAAAATTTCGCATGCTTCAGGAAGGGCAACCATATGGCAATTTCGACAAATTCTGATGCTTTTTCCAAAGGAAGAAACAAGGTTGCCGCATCGGTGAAAAAAATGAGCGAGCTCGGACTGCTCGGCCGGTATCAGCGCGGACTGCTTTGGGGAGGCGGTATTGCCTTGACCGTCATGATCTTGATCGCTTGCGCGTTGGCGACGTGGTCCTCTATGAAGGATTACATTGCCGATGGCCGTTACATCTACCTGACCCACAAGGCTTTGTTCCTGCAGGAAATTGAAGTGCGGCAGGCGACGTTGCGTCGCGGCTTGATCAACGCGGAATTGATATGGGCGGATCAACGCAAACCTCCTGAAAAATTGTTGAGCGATTTTTCTGCAAAAGGCGGTCGCGTAGTAGTCCAGGCCAACAAGAATCTGGATCCGCAGCTTGTGCTGGCACAGATAGGGCCACAGCTTCCGGCCAGCAGGTATGCGGAATATTTATCGTTTGTTGAACAGCAGGCGTATCCCGCGACAGCCGGCGCTCGCCAGCGAAATGTCAATTTTCACGGATATGTATTCAATCCGGAACATACCTTTATTTCTTTCACGCCACCGCCGGCATCAGGTGATCCGATCAAGGTTCTCGGCGCCAGGGATGCAGGCGATCTGATTCGCAGAATTGCTCCCGATATCGGCGATCTGAATGATCCCGCCGTTGCCAGGCAATGGCGCGAATCAAGAAAAATTACATGGCTGCCGGCCACCCGGGATCCATTGACCAATGAAGAAGCCTTCAAGCTGGTAGAGCCTGCCTTTGACGAAGACGGTCGTGTCTTCATCGTATTTGTCAGCGATCAGCCAATGAAATTATTGAAAGATAGTCTTAGCCGCACTCCTTTTGATGGCAATTTCATTGTTCTTGACGCCAACGGAAAATTGATGCTGGATGCCTCGCACAATAACTCAGTCGACCCTGGCTTGACTCAGCGTGTCGTCGATTCCAAAAGCTGGAAAGAAAAGCTCTATACATCGGAGCCTTTCTATGAAAACGGCACATTCACCATCAGCGAACCTTTATCGGATACCGGCTGGATACTGGTCTACGCGTATTCCTGGCGCACCATACTGGAAGCGCGATGGCCGCTGCTATTGGCGTACGCGATTGGAACAACGGTCGTACTCAGTTCACTCTGGATTTTTTTGCTTCTGTTTGACCGCAAGGTATTCATGCCGATATATCGGCGTTCGCAACGCGTGTTTGAAAGCGAAAACCTGAATCGCACCATCATTGGCATCGCGCCGGTGGGCCTGAGTCTTTTGTCGATAAGCACCGGCGAAACCTTGATGCAAAATGACGTGATGCGGTCGTATGACGATGAGGCGCAGCCCTTGCGAAGAAAATTTCTTGATTTGTATTGGGACAGGCTGGCCAAGCCCGGCAATCTTCAGGGCAAGCAGCTGATGCATCATGATTTGGCGATTGCCTCGCCGGACGGCAGGACATCACATTTACTGACCAATTTGATCGGGACGAAATACCAGGGCGTAGATGTCCTGCTGTGCAGCTTTTCCGATATTACGGCGCGCAAGCTCATTGAACAGAAGTTGGAAGAAGCACGCATCGCTGCAGACGCCGCCAACCAGGCAAAATCTGCGTTCCTGGCGACCATGAGTCATGAGATACGCACACCCTTGAATGCGATCCTTGGCAATCTGGAATTGCTTGGCCGCTCGGAATTGACCGAAATGCAGGCCGACCGCCTGCGCACGGTGAACTCTTCGTCACGGGCTCTGCTTGCCATTATCAACGACATTCTGGATTTTTCAAAAGTCGAATCCGGCCAAATGACGCTTGAAAATATACGTTTCGACGTGATCGATACGATCGAACAGGCAGTTACCATCTTTTCTCCGCTGGCCGACGCCAAAGGGCTGAATCTGTTCTACACGGTCACGCCCGATCAGCCGCGTTTCTATTTCGGCGATCCTGCGCGCTTGCGCCAGATCTTGCTGAACTTGCTCAGCAACGCGATCAAGTTTACCGACAGCGGCAAGATCAGCGTCGTTGTCGACGGCCATGCGCTCAGCGCGGACGGCAAGTCGCCGCTATTGGCCGTCAGCATATGCGATACGGGTATTGGCATCACGGCAGCGCGGCGCGCCGCACTGTTTGAACCATTCGTACAGGGCGATGTTTCGATCAGCCGGCGCTTCGGCGGCAGCGGACTAGGGCTTGCGCTCTGCAAACGCCTGGCAGAACTGATGGGCGGCGCTGTTACGCTTGATCGCCGCAGCGCTGCCGGCAGTACGTTTACCGTCAGCCTGCCATTGCAGGTTGATGCCGATGCTGCTGCATGGTGCGCGCCGTTTGCCGGCATGCCGGACATGGTCATGCTTTGTTCGGCCCCTGAGTGGCAAACCTCTGTCGGCGACCAGCTCAGGCATTGGGGGATCAACGTCCAAGTGATTGCCGATCCGGCAGAGATGCCCGTGACGGCAGTGCCGTTGCTCATTTTCGGCAATCCGCGCGACTGGACCTTCGCCGATGAAGATATGGCCTGCGAAAAGGCATCGTGGACGATCGACGCCACCGAGGATGGCCCCAGAACCGTTGTGACCAAAGGAAAACGCAGCATGGTGTCCTGCTACTGCCTTGACGGCCTGTATAAAGCGATCGCACAAGCGTTTGCGCCGAACGGGGCCGTTGATGCAGTCATGGAGAGCGAGACGGCAGCGGAAACCATGCCGGCCGAACGGCATGCCAGGATACTTGTAGTGGAGGATCATGAGGTCAACCTGGCATTGATTCGCGATCAATTTGCCGCGCTCGGCTATCAGGCGGACATGGCCAGTAACGGCAGCGATGCACTGGCGTTTTTTGAAAAGAATGCTTATGACATGGTGTTCACCGATTTAAGCATGCCGGGCATGGATGGCTATACCCTGGCGACGTTTTTGCGCCGCCGGGGAGCGCAATTGCCGATCATCGCCATCACCGCCCATGCTTCCGCCGAAGAACACAGCCGATGCAAGCAAGTTGGCATTACCGACGTGCTGTTGAAGCCGATGTCGTTGGATGACATCGATCAAATGGTGCGAAAGTATATGCAGGGCGGCATGCGGCCGGTGTCATTGAGTGCGCTCGATCAAAAGAAACCTGTCCTGAGCGAAGATTTGCTGCAGACCCTGCGCGCAAGCAGCGCCAATTCCATCGCTGCGATTCATCGTGCACTGGCAACAGGGGATATCAAGGAAGTGCAGGAGCGGCTGCATTCGATCAAGGGGGCATTTTCCATGATTCGCGAACAGACGGTTGTTGCTGCGTGCGTACGCCTGGAACATCTCGCCAGGGTGGTCAATCTGCCCGTGCTGACCAGTTCATTACCCAAGTTTGAAGCACTGATGAACGATGTGCTTGCCGGACTGGAGCGTGAGGGAATATAAGCTTTCCTGTCCGTATAAGTAGGCAGGAAAGTTTCGACCCGGGGATCGTTGAGCGTCGAAACTGGTGTGGGTAACTACCGCGATTGCCGATGCTTATTGCTTCCTGATCTTGCGCCAAAGGGTGGTACGGCTGATGCCGAGATGCCTGGCCGCGGCTTCGCGGTTGCCGCCGAAACGGGCCAGCACCTGCGCGATGTTTTCCGCGGCCTGCGGTGCGGCGGCGGCGGCAGCGGCAGCTGGTGCGGCGGCAGATGGCTGGCCGAATTCCGGCGCGACGCTGAGCAAGAAGGCGGGCGACAATGCCTGCAGCGGTTCGGCTGCCAGGAACAGCGCCACTCTTTCCATCAGGTTGCGTACTTCGCGCGCGTTGCCGGGCCAGGCATAGGCGCTGAGCAGGGGCAGGCAAGCGACGATTTCAGCATGCAGGTTCGGATGCGGGCGGGCGCCCAGCGCGGCCAGGGATTTCTTGAGGCACCATTCGGCCAGCGCGATCAAGTCTTGCGGGCGCTCGCGCAAGGGCGTCAGCGTCAAGCGCAGCACGGCCAGGCGATAGAACAGGTCGGCGCGGAAACGGCCTTCGCGCACGCGCCGCTCCAGGTCGCAGTGGGTAGCGCTGATGATGCGCACATCGACCGCAATCGGCCGGGTGCCGCCGACGCGCACCACCTCGCGT
The DNA here is from genome assembly GCF_059421505.1 of Collimonas sp. GW821-FHT02H07. Taxonomy (NCBI): domain Bacteria; kingdom Pseudomonadati; phylum Pseudomonadota; class Betaproteobacteria; order Burkholderiales; family Oxalobacteraceae; genus Collimonas; species Collimonas sp. GW821-FHT02H07. The sequence goes on along the minus strand of NZ_JBWKVC010000003.1, from coordinate 401,207 downwards.
TCTTCCAGCACGCGCAGCAAACGGGTCTGCAGCGCCAGCGGCATTTCGCCGATTTCATCCAGGAACAGCGTGCCGCGATGGGCCGCTTCGAACAGGCCGGCGTGACCGCCGCGGCGCGAGCCGGTGAAGGCGCCTTCTTCATAGCCGAACAGTTCCGATTCCAGCAGCGATTCCGCAATCGCGCCGCAATTGACCGCGACAAACGGCTTGTTGCCGATCAGCGCGCGCGGATTTTCACGGTGGATCGCTTGCGCGACCAGTTCCTTGCCGCTGCCGGTTTCGCCCTGGATCAGCACCGTGGCCTGCGATTTGGCGTACAGCACGATGGACTGGCGCAGGGTTTCCATCGCCGCCGAATCGCCGCGCAAATCGTTGATGCCATGCTTGGCGCGCAACGTGTCGGCAACCGGCGTACCACGGCCGTGGCTGCGGCCAGCTTCCAGTTGCGTCAGGCGGGCGATTTCCAGCGCATCGTCGAAGGCCTGGCGGATCGATGCCGCGGAATAGACGAGCACCGCGGCCAGCCCGGCTTCTTCGGCCAGGTCGGTGATCAGGCCGGCGCCGACGATGGCCTTGACGCCGCCGGCCTTGAGTTCATGGATCTGCGCCCGCGCATCTTCTTCGGTGGCATAGTCGCGCTGCTGGATATTGAAACCGAAGGCGTTCTGGAATTCCTTAAGCGCCGGCATGGTCGACTGGTAGGTGATGATGCCGATGTCCGGCGTGATCTGGCGCGCGCGCGACAAGGCCTGCAGCACATCGAAGCCGCTGGCCTTGGCGATCACCACCGGCACCGACAGCCGGCTTTTCAGATAGGCGCCGTTGGAACCGGCGGCGATCACGGCATCGCAGCGCTCCGTTTCCATCCGTTCGCGGATGTGGCGCGCGGCCTCGTCGAATCCCAGATAGATAGGCTCGATCGTCGCGCGGTCGTCGTATTCCAGCGTAATGTCGCGGAACAGGTCGGACAGGCGCGAGACCGAGACGGTCCAGATCGCTGGTTTTTGGCTGTGGTCGCCGGCATCGCCGGGCTCACGCCGGGCAGGGGGCTGAGGGGAAGGGGGCATGTTTCACCGTGTGTTGCACGCATGTTTCAATGCGTATGAATGTAACATGAAATGAAACAATTCGATTGTTTCATCCGGACTCAAGAAAATTGTCTTATTGCCATCTGATTTTGTAGGCGATTGATTTGATTGCATTATTTTATTGCCCTGCCATGTGTGCAGATATTGCGGCTTGCTTGGCATGACGATTGCTCTATAACGATAAAACCCCGATGCAGATATCTGCATGAAACAGTGCACCCAGTGTGCAATCTATCAGGAGAACCCATGAGTCAGTATTCCGCAGGCGCCGCCTTCCGCAAGGCAGTGCAAGAAGAATCGCCGTTGCAGGTGATCGGCGCGATCAACGCCAATCACGCCTTGCTGGCCAAGCGCGCCGGCTTCAAGGCGATTTACCTGTCCGGCGGCGGCGTCGCGGCCGGTTCGCTCGGCTTGCCGGACCTCGGCATCTCCAATCTGGACGACGTGCTGACCGACGTGCGCCGCATCACCGATGTCTGCGACCTGCCTTTGCTGGTCGATGTGGATACCGGCTTCGGCGCCAGCGCCTTCAATGTGGCGCGCACCGTCAAATCGATGATCAAGTTCGGCGCGGCGGCGATCCACATCGAAGACCAGGTCGGCGCCAAACGCTGCGGTCATCGTCCCAACAAGGAAATCGTCAGCAAGCAAGAAATGGTCGACCGCATCAAGGCTGCGGTCGATGCCCGCACCGACGACAGTTTCGTCATCATGGCGCGTACCGACGCGCTCGCGGTGGAAGGGCTGGAATCCGCGCTGGAGCGCGCAATCGCCTGCGTTGAAGCCGGCGCCGACATGATCTTCCCGGAAGCGATCACCGAGCTGGCGATGTATCAGCAGTTTGCCGCAGCCGTCAAGGTGCCGGTATTGGCCAATATCACCGAGTTCGGCTCCACGCCATTGTTTACGGTAGAAGAGTTGAAGTCAGCCGATGTCGGCCTGGTGCTGTATCCGCTATCGGCCTTCCGCGCCATGAACAAGGCCGCCGAAAACGTGTACGCCGCGATCCGCCGCGACGGCACGCAAAAGAACGTGGTCGACACCATGCAGACCCGCATGGAATTGTACGAGCGGATCAACTATCACGATTTCGAGCAGCATCTGGATGCGCTGTTTGCAGCCCAGAAAAAATAATCACCCGAATTTAAGACACATCAATTCCTTTCCGTCCGGAGACTAAAAAATGAGCGAAGCACCAGCAACCGCATTCAAACCAAAAAAATCCGTCGCGCTGTCCGGCGTCGCCGCGGGCAACACCGCACTATGCTCGGTTGGCAAGACCGGCAACGACCTGCATTACCGCGGCTATGACATCCTGGATATCGCCGACACTTGCGAATTCGAGGAAATCGCCTATCTGCTGGTGCACGGCAAGTTGCCGACCAGCGCCGAGCTCAAGGGTTACAAGAGCAAGCTGAAATCCTTGCGCGGTTTGCCCGCCAGCGTCAAGGCCGCGCTGGAAGCGCTGCCTGCCGCCTCCCATCCGATGGACGTGATGCGCACCGGCGCCTCGGTGCTGGGCTGCACGCTGCCGGAGAAAGAAGACCACAATGCACCCGGCGCGCGCGACATCGCCGACCGCCTGATGGCGTCGTTCGGCTCCATGCTGCTGTACTGGTATCACTTCAGCCACAACGGCAAGCGCATCGAGGTCGAAACCGACGACGAATCGATAGGCGGCCATTTCCTGCACCTGCTGCACGGCGTGAAACCGTCCGCCGCGTGGGAAAAGGCGATGCACGTCTCGCTGATCCTGTATGCGGAACACGAGTTCAACGCTTCCACTTTCACCAGCCGGGTGATTGCCGGCACCGGTTCCGATTTCTACTCGGCGATCACCGGTGCGATCGGCGCCTTGCGCGGCCCGAAACACGGCGGCGCCAATGAAGTCGCACTGGAAATCCAGAAACGCTACGACAATCCGGATGAAGCCGAAGCCGATATCCGCAGCCGCGTCGAGAACAAGGAAGTGGTGATCGGTTTCGGCCATCCGGTGTACACCGTCTCCGATCCGCGCAACAAAGTCATCAAGGAAGTCGCGCGCAAGCTGTCGGCGGAAGCCGGTTCGACCGCGATGTTCGATATCGCCGAACGGCTGGAAAGCGTGATGTGGGAAGTCAAGAAAATGTTCCCGAACCTGGACTGGTTCTCGGCCGTGTCCTACCACATGATGGGCGTGCCGACCGCGATGTTCACGCCGCTGTTCGTGATCTCCCGCACCTCCGGCTGGGCCGCGCACGTGATCGAGCAGCGCATCGACAACAAGATCATCCGCCCGTCGGCCAACTATGTCGGCCCGGATAATCTGGAGTTTGTGCCGATCGCAAAACGCTAGCGCTGAGCACTCCGTCATCCCCGCAAACGCGGGGATCCATTTTTCCTGCCATCGCCGGCAATGTGGATTCCCGCGTTCGCGGGAATGACGGGGTCGCCCAGACGTAATTAGATGATGCTTCCTTTCCCGACTGAGCCATGAACACAGCAAACCGCAAACCTCTTCCCGGCACCCAGCTGGATTTCTTCGACACGCGGGCCGCGGTCGATGCCATCCAGCCCGGCGCCTACGACAAACTGCCGTACACCTCGCGCGTGCTGGCCGAAAACCTGGTGCGCCGCTGCGATCCGGCCACCCTGACCGCCTCCCTCAAGCAATTCATCGAACGCAAGCGCGACCTCGATTTCCCATGGTTCCCGGCGCGCGTGGTGTGCCATGACATCCTGGGCCAGACCGCGCTGGTCGACCTCGCCGGCCTGCGCGACGCCATTGCCCTGCAAGGCGGCGACCCGGCCCTGGTCAATCCGGTGGTGCCGACCCAGCTGGTGGTAGACCACTCGCTGGCGGTCGAGTGCGGCGGCTTCGACGCCGACGCCTTCGACAAGAACCGCGCCATCGAAGACCGCCGCAACGAAGACCGCTTCGATTTCATCAACTGGACCAAGAAGGCGTTCAAGAACGTCGACGTGATCCCGCCTGGCAACGGCATCCTGCACCAGATCAACCTCGAGCGCATGTCGCCGGTGATCCAGGTGAAGGACGGCGTCGCCTTCCCGGACACGCTGGTCGGCACCGACAGCCACACGCCGATGGTGGACGCGCTGGGCGTGATCGCCATCGGCGTCGGCGGCCTGGAAGCGGAAAGCGTGATGCTGGGACGCGCTTCCTGGATGCGGCTGCCGGACATCATCGGCGTCGAGCTGAGCGGCAAGCCGCAGCCAGGCATCACGGCGACGGACATCGTGCTGGCGCTGACCGAGTTCCTGCGTGCGCAAAAGGTCGTGTCTTCCTATCTCGAGTTCTACGGCGAGGGCGCTTCCCACCTGACGCTGGGCGACCGCGCCACCATTTCCAACATGGCTCCCGAGTTCGGCTCCACCGCCGCGATGTTCTACATCGACGAGCAGACCATCAAATACCTCAAGCTCACCGGCCGCGACGATGCGCTGGTCAAGCTGGTGGAAACCTACGCCAGGGAAACCGGCCTGTGGGCCGACAGCCTGAAAAACGCCGAGTACGAGCGCGTCATCAAGTTCGACCTGTCTTCCGTGGTGCGCAATATTGCCGGCCCATCCAACCCGCACAATCGCGTGCCGACCTCCGAGCTGGCGGCGCGCGGCATCAGCGGCACGGTAGAGAACGAGCCAGGCCTGATGCCGGACGGCGCCGTCATCATCGCCGCCATCACCAGCTGCACCAACACCAACAATCCGCGCAACATGATCGCCGCCGGCCTGCTGGCGCGCAATGCGAATGCCCGCGGCCTGCTGCGCAAGCCATGGGTAAAGAGCTCGCTGGCGCCCGGTTCCAAGACGGTCGCGCTGTACCTGGAAGCCGCCGGCCTGCTGCCTGAGCTGGAAACACTGGGCTTCGGCGTCGTCGCCTTTGCCTGCACCACCTGCAACGGCATGAGCGGCGCGCTCGATCCGGTCATCCAGAAAGAAGTGGTGGAGCGCGATCTGTACGCCACCGCCGTCCTCTCCGGCAACCGCAACTTCGACGGCCGCATCCATCCTTACGCCAAGCAGGCTTTCCTGGCTTCGCCGCCGCTGGTGGTGGCTTACGCGATTGCCGGCACCATCCGTTTCGATATCGAAAAGGATGTCCTCGGCATCGACGCCGCCGGTCACCCGGTCACCCTGAAAGACATCTGGCCATCGGATGAAGAAATCGACGCCATCGTCGCTGCCAGCGTCAAGCCGGAACTGTTCCGCAAGGTCTACGAACCGATGTTCGCCGTGGTCGCCGACAACGGCGAGAAGGTCAGCCCGCTGTACGACTGGCGTCCGCAGACCACTTACATCCGCCGTCCGCCATACTGGGAAGGCGCTTTGGCGGGCGCCCGCACGATGAAAGGGATGCGGCCGCTGGCGGTGCTGGGCGATAACATCACCACCGATCACCTGTCGCCGTCGAACGCCATCATGCTCGATAGCGCAGCGGGGGAATATCTGGCCAAGATGGGCCTGCCGGAAGAGGATTTCAATTCCTACGCCACCCACCGCGGCGATCACCTCACCGCGCAGCGCGCCACCTTTGCCAACCCGACCTTGAAGAATGAAATGGTGAAGGAAAACGGCAAGGTCAAAGCCGGCTCGCTGACCCGCGTCGAGCCGGGAGGCAAGGTCACCCGCATGTGGGAAGCCATCGAGATCTACATGGAACGCAAGCAGCCGCTGATCGTGATCGCCGGCGCCGACTACGGCCAGGGTTCCTCGCGAGACTGGGCCGCCAAGGGCGTGCGCCTGGCCGGTGTGGAAGCCATCGCGGCGGAAGGCTTCGAACGCATCCACCGCACCAACCTGGTCGGCATGGGCGTGCTGCCGCTGGAATTCAAGCCCGGCGTCAACCGCATCAGCTTGCAGATCGACGGCAGCGAAACCTTCGACGTGCTGGGCGAACGCACGCCGCGCACCACGCTGACGCTGGTCATCAACCGCAAGAACGGCGAGCGCGTGGAAGTGCCGGTCACCTGCCGCCTCGATACGGCAGAGGAAGTGTCGATCTACGAAGCCGGCGGCGTGCTGCAACGTTTCGCCCAGGACTTCCTCGAATCGTCGGCGGTTGCCTGACAAGGCGCTGGTCGATCAAAGCGTAACCTGATTTACGTCGCGCTTAACACACGCAGCTAATTGGGGTCGGAGTGAACTTTCTGCGCGTTTTTTGCAGAAACTTCACTCTGACCCCACTTAGCGGGCCACGGAGTACATGCCGTGTCGTTAGAAAGCAAAACCATGAATGCATTCTTTCTTTCTCCGAATCCGTCATGTGGGGTCAGAGTCGAGTTTCGCGATAAAGCACCGCGAAAGTCGACTCCGACCCCAGATGACTCCCGATCCCAGATGACTCACGCAGCTAACTGGGGTCAGAGTGAACTTTCTGCGCGTTTTTTGCAGAAACTTCACTCTGACCCCACTTAGCGGGCCACGGAGTACATGACGCGTCGTTAGAAAACATAACCATGAATGCATTCTTTCTTTCTCCGAATCCGTCATGTGGGGTCAGAGTCGAGTTTCGCGATAAAGCGCCGCGAAAGTCGACTCCGACCCCAGATGACTCCAGACCACAGATGACTCTGCCCATTAATAGGAAAGCATGAAATGACCCACGCACCCCAGATCAAGATCGCCGCCACCTACATGCGTGGCGGCACCAGCAAAGGCGTGTTCTTCCGGCTGCAGGACTTGCCGGCAGCGGCACAGAAACCCGGCCCTGCGCGCGATGCGCTGCTGCTGCGCGTCATCGGTAGCCCCGACCCTTACGGCAAGCAGATTGACGGCATGGGCGGGGCGACCTCGAGCACCAGCAAGACAGTGATTCTGTCCAAGAGCAGCCAACCGGATCACGATGTCGATTACCTGTTCGGCCAGGTCGCCATCGATAAGGCATTTGTCGACTGGAGCGGCAACTGCGGCAACCTGTCCGCTGCGGTCGGCTCCTTCGCCATCGCCAGCGGCCTGGTGGACGCCAGCCGCATTCCGCAAAACGGCATGGCAACCATCCGCATCTGGCAGGCCAACATCGCCAAGACCATCATCGCGCACGTGCCTGTTACGAACGGCGCGGTGCAGGAAACCGGCGACTTCGAGCTCGACGGCGTCACCTTTCCCGCAGCGGAAGTGCAGCTTGAATTCATGGATCCGGCCGCCGACGAAGACGGCGCAGGCGGATCCATGTTCCCCACCGGGAATCTGGTCGACGATCTCGACGTGCCGGGAGTCGGCACGCTCAAGGTCACCATGATCAATGCCGGCATCCCGACCATCTTCCTCAATGCCGAAGCGCTCGGCTACAGCGGCGCCGAGCTGCAGGACGCCATCAACGGCGATGCCGCGGCGCTGAAAAAATTCGAGACCATACGCGCGCATGGCGCGCTGCGCATGGGCCTTATCCAGCAGCTGGATGAAGCCGCCAACCGCCAGCACACCCCGAAGGTGGCGTTCGTCGCCAAGCCGGCCGGCTACGTTTCCTCCAGCGGCAAGCGGGTCGCCGCCGGCGATATCGACTTGCTGGTGCGTGCGCTGTCCATGGGCAAGCTGCATCACGCCATGATGGGCACCGCAGCGGTCGCCATCGGCGCCGCCGCGGCGATACCGGGCACCTTGGTCAACCTCGCTGCCGGCGGCGGAGCGCGCAATGCGGTGCGCTTCGGACACCCTTCAGGCACCTTGCGGGTGGGCGCGGAAGCCAGCCAGGTCAATGGCGAATGGAGCGTGACCAAAGCCATCATGAGCCGCAGCGCCCGGGTGCTGATGGAGGGATGGGTGCGCGTGCCCGGCGATGCGTTCTGAATGAATCCTGCTGCACCGGCAACACCGCATGGAACGTGCTCGAAGGACGTTGCAGGCCCAGGCCTGTAACGCCTGCTGCGCGCTCGCACTCCCGGCACATTGTCAGTCGGCGCTGGGAAGCGCCGCAGGACAGTCACGCCGCATTCACGCAGAGTCATAAGATTTTCTTTTGTCTCGTCAAAATTATTCTCGCTTGTTAGTTGTCCGCCCAGATGCGATATTGACGCCTTCACAACGTTCCGGAATTTCTCGCTGTCTATCGCGGCGGCTTCCGAGAGCCTTGGTTTGCCGCTTTTGGAAGGTCATGCTCAGATTTGGCGGTAAAACTGCGTAGCATTAGAAATTTTGATTAATCGAGTCGCCATGAGGAGCTTTCGTGACAATCCACCGCTCTATCCCCGTCCTGCTGGCGGCCATCCTGACCGCGCAATCCGTGATGGCTGCCGACAAGGCGCCTGATGCAAAAGAGACGCAAGTCTTGCAAAGAATCGGCCTGGAGGGCAGCGGTCGCCAGATGGGCATGGGGATTGCCGTATTCCCGCCCAATGCGGCAAAGCCGCGCCACATGGCCACCGGACCCGAGCTCGCCTACGTCCTTGAAGGTGAGTTGATCGTCCAGGTGGACGGTAAGCCGGACCTGGTGCTCCATGCGGGCGGCAGCTATCAGATGGCGGCCAACGTGGTGCATGTCACCAAAGCCGGGCCGGCGGGCGCGAAAGTCATTGCGAGCTGGGTGCTGGCGCCCGGCAAGCCATTTAATATCCTGGTGCCGAAGTGATCGTGCTTTGCACGGTCCAGGCCATGCGCCGCACCACAGATCCGCTTGCGGAAAATCTCTTCAATCACGTTCAGAGAGGCATCTAATCATGCATAGAAAAGTTACGGGCATGTTGAAGGCAATAGCCGTTTCAAGTTGTTTTATCTCCGCCAGCGGCCACGCTGCCGGCAATATCGATCAGTCCAGGGTCAAGGAAATCGTCGATGGTGCCGTGCAGCCGCTGCTGCAGAAATACGGTATCCCGGGCATGGCAATCGCCGTCGCCATCGACGGCAAGAATTACTTCTACAACTATGGCGTGGCGTCCAAGGAAACCGGGCAGCCGGTAACCAGCGAGACGCTGTTTGAAATCGGTTCCGTGAGCAAGACATTTACGGCGACATTGGCTTCTTACGCCCAGGTCAATGGCCAGCTTTCATTGACCGGCAACGTCAGTCAATATTTGCCCGCCTTGCGCGGCAGCAGCTTCGACCACGTCAGCCTGCTCAACCTGGGCACGCATACGGCCGGCGGTTTCCCGCTGCAAGTTCCGGATAATATCCATGACAACGATCAGCTCATGGATTATTTCAAGCACTGGCAGCCTGCGTATGCCGCCGGCACCGCCAGGACTTACGCAAATCCAAGCATCGGCCTGCTCGGTGTGATTGTGGCCAAGAGCATGCAGGCATCTTATGAGGATGCGATTGAAAAAAAATTATTTCCTGAATTGGGCATGAAGCACAGCTACATCACGGTGCCGGCGAGCCAGATGAAAAATTACGCGCAGGGCTACAACAAGGCGGATGCGCCGGTCCGGCTGAATCCCGGTGTGCTGGCGGCCGAAGCCTACGGCGTGAAAACCAATACCGCCGATTTGATACGCTTCATTGACGCCAACATGCAGGTGCTCAAGCTGGATGAAAAATTGCAGCGCGCGATAAGCGACACGCACACAGGATATTTCAAGGCGGGCGAAATGACGCAGGGTTTGATATGGGAAATGTATCCCGGTTCGGCAAGTCTTGCCCAGGTGCTGGCAGGGAATGCCGATGCGATGATATATCAGACCAATAAGGTCGCGACGCTGAGCCCGCCGGCGCCGCCCCAGGCTGATGTGCTGATCAACAAAACCGGTGCGACCGGCGGCTTCGCGGCATACGCTGCCTTTATTCCGGCCCGCAAGATGGGTATTGTGATGCTGGTGAATAAATCTTCTCCCGCTGAGCCGCGAGTGACTGCCGCCTATCAGATATTGAAGCAGCTGCAGGCTAGCCATTTTTGATCGCTCTCTGCAGTCATCAGATGAAACAACACTGTGTTTCAATTCGATGCACTTGATACGCAATCAATAATGCAGCCATGGACGTGAACCAAGGTTTGCTGAGTGGCCAAGGGCTGGGTCCTGTATTGCACAGGACTCAGCCCTGTTGGTTTCAGTTTGATGCAGTCGCGACGATGGCTTTGCCGCGCTGCCTGCCGGCATGCCGCCGCTAATAGGGATAGTCGGCCAGCCGCTTGATTTCATCGAGCGGCGTCGTCACGATCCAATGGCAGTACTGGTTGATTTTGCTCCGGTCCAGCGTCTGCGGATCGATGTGCGCGTATTTTCCGGCGCGGTAGTGGTGCTTGGAAAAATAATCGTCGGTATGAATCCCGTGGATGTGGAAAGTCATGTGGTCGATGGCGCCGACGCTGTAGCTGGGCACGTCCAGGATCTGTGTCTTGCCGTGCTCAAGAAACGCGCCGTAGTGATGATTCGCCACGATCTCCGCCGCGTACATGGTGGTCACGCCGCGGAACCAGCCCGGCCACTGGCCCGTATTGCTGCCGAAATCCCGCAAGACCAGCTCGGACACCCGGGTCTGTTCCCTGACGAAGAATAAAACGTGACCGCTGGGCGCCAGCAGCGAATGGCCGCAGCCGAATACGCGGTGATGCTGGAAGCCGTGGCGCTGGCAGAAATTCAGCATCTTGTCCCACGTTTCCGGTGTTGTATACAGGTACTGGCCGTTGCCGTGGACCGGCGTGTTGGGCCGCAATCCGCATAGATGCTCGGTCAGGAAGACGTCGGCGTCGGTCCTCAGCAGCCATTTGTAGCGCTGCTGCAGATCGTCGGTGTGCGGGCCGCTCAGGCAAGCGATGGAATTGATGAAGGGATAGCCCTGCCAGATGCTGCCTTCGACTGCGACCGGTTCAAATGGAATTTTAATGACGCCGGGATCGTCGCCGGGCAGTTTGTCCAGGACTTTCGGATTGCACACCGCGACCAGGTCGGAGCTGCGCCAGTTGCCGCTATAGATCCAGCTTTTGTAGATCCAGCTGAAATCCTCCAGCATATTGGGATGGTCGTCGATATACATCAGTATCCCGAGCGATTTCAGCTTGTCGTCGTTATTCATTGCTCTATTTTTCCTGGATAATTTTTTTCTTGCGGCTGCTAATGCCGCCTTGGATTAAATCAGCGCGGGCCGAACAGGGCGCCGATGCGCTGCGTATACGCGGCAATATTTTCCTCCGCCGTGGCGTCGACGGTGTGCAGGAATGCCTGCGCCCTGGCCGCGTAAGCGTCCACGTTCTGGTCGTGCGACAGAGCGGCTTCGGCCAGCGCCCTGGCGCCATCGGCAACATCGAAATCGCGGTAGTAATAGCCTGCCTCGCTCAGGTACGGCGAATTGTGCACCAGCGGATAGCCGCCATACAGCGCGTCATAGAACAGATAGTTGAGGCCGTTTTCCCATTGATGGGAAATCACGATATCGGTGTGCTCGGCGGCGAAGGCGCAGAACGGAAAGCGGTGATCGGCCGTGGCCTTGCCATCCTTGACGATCTCCAGGCCCAGGGCGAGATGCTTGAACGCGATGTTTTCCTTGAGCTGGAAAGTATTCGTCATGAACACATGCGCCAGCAGGGCAGGGTGAGCAATGTAAAACTGGTTGGCCGCCAGCATCGGTATCAGGGTGCTCTTGACGACATTGATGTTCGGCTCGAAAATCGCCACCCGCTTGGCTGGTCCGTGGTTGCGGTAGCCCCATTTTTGCCGCAGTTCAGGATTTGCCGCCAGCGCCGCCTCGATGAAATAGGGCGCCCAGATATGCGGCAGCACGTGCACCGGCGCTTTGTAGACGCTTTCCCAATAGCTCTTGCAGGTGTGGACGTGCTGGGGATTGGTCCACAGCTCGTCGAATGTTACCCGATGGGGGTTGGGCTGCCACTGATCGCGTCCGAAGGTCATGGTCTCGACGGCGATCACGTAGTCGTTGCCAAAGCGGAACGACACTGCCTTGCCCTTGCGCCGGCGCACCTGTTCGACGTGTTCCGGCGACACGAAGCCGTTCATCTCGATCAGCAGGTCAGTCTTGTCCAGCACACTCGAAATGGGCCGCAACGCGCGCTGCAGGTCTCCCATCAGCAGGCCGGCAGGGTAATTCTTGATGCCGTCGCTGTGCACCAGCCAGACATGGTCGACCAGCGGCGACTTCCGCAGCAGCTGGTAGAGGAAAAAGCAATTCTGGTTGGCGCCGTTATACCAGATCGATTGCTGCGGATCGTCACTGATGTTCAGGGTGATGGCGACGTTTATCTTCATGATGGTAGCTTTGAGTGGGCGGAATGCTTGATGCCAAACTTACCATGAGCCTGCATTTTTCTGAAGAAAAATTAATCAGGCATGGAAATGCCAAGGGGCGCGGCCGGTTGCAGCCAACTCGCGGGCAAGATCGATCGGCCTGACGTGCATGCTAATATCACGCCACGATCACAATGGAGAGCGAAATGGCCTTTAAAGAAACCAAGGGAAACAAGACGGTCGAAGCGCGGGTTGCTCCAGCACCGGGAGGCATGTTCAAGGGCGTGATCCAGGTATCGACGCAGCGTGGCGATCAGGTTTTCGTGCAAACCATAGGCAAAGGCTGCGGGCGGCCGGTAAAGACCGAGCAAGCGGCGCTGGAACTGGCCGAGCGCGAGGCGCGCCGCGTTATCGGCGTGTGATCCGAACGGACCATCTCCTGCATTTCGGCAGGATCGTTCCTGCCGAGCATGAGCATTCCATTCCGGCGCATCAATCTGCAGCCGCCTACCATTTGCAGCCCCCATCTTTTTTTGACGTCACTGCATCGGCAATCAGGAAGAGCGGCGCCAGCAGGCCCGTTGAGCTTTGGCTTTGCAGGCAATCGGCGCGTGCACTGCGTTGTATGTCTTGCGCCAGGCGGCTGTCGGGATTGCCCGCTTCCAGCGGATGGCTTTTCAATTGGGCGACCGCCCGGTCGTCGCGCATGCCGTTTGGATCCCTGGCGATCTTCCCGGCCATTTTCACGGCAGCATCCAGATCCAGGCGAGGCCGCGGTTCGGGCGGCGCCGGCAGCTCTTTTGCCTCCGCGTGAATTACCTGATTGACGATCGGCGATGCAGCCAAGGGCAGCGTCACGTTTTTCTTGCTGCTATCGGATGCCGGCCGACGGGAACTGCCTTGCGCTGCCTGCGCTGCGGCGGGCTCCAGGCGCTGCATCTGTGCTGGCGGCAGCCTCGGCTGCGGTGTCGGCAGCAGGAACAGCGTCATGTCCGCGAATGCGCTGCGGGCCGCTGCGGGCGGCGCCGGCTGGCGATGCAAAAATATTTGCAGCAGCACGACGTGCAACAGCAGGGAGGCGAGGATGCCCCAGTGCATTGCACGCGAATAGGGAGCTGAGGGCCAGCGGCTTGCATCAGGCATATTATCTTCACACAGTGATTGACCGGTTGCGGCAGCTAGCCCCGCGGGTTCATTCTGCGCCGGCGTCGGGTGCGGCACCGTCCGGCTCATAGCTCAGCAGGTCGCCCGGCTGGCAGTCAAGGTAGCGGCAGATCGCTTCCAGGGTTTCCAGCCGCACGCCTTTCACCTTGCCCTGTTTTAATAGCGACAAATTCTGTTCGGTAATGCCGATGGCGGCCGCCAGGTCTTTCGATTTCGCCTTGCGTTTTGCCAGCATGACGTCCAGCGTGATGACGATACTCATCTACTTCCTCAGACGAACTGCCGGTTTTCAGCGTCGACTTCGCTGGCGCGCTGCAGGATGCGGGCAATCACGGTGATGGAGGCTGCCATGAACAGGGAAACCACTTCGCTGCTGCCAAAGCCGACGTTGATCAGGCGATGGCCGACCGGCCGCATGATGGTCAGCCAGATGCTGGACAGCGGTTGGCAGAGAACGCCCAGCACGACCCACCAGGCCAGGCTTTGGCCGACCCTGCCCAGATGGATGGCTGCCGCCGCGGAGAAATATTCACCGCGTGCATAGCGCTGGAACAGGGCGCGCAGCTGATGCAAACCATAGCCGAGCGCCAGCAAAGGGATATTGGCGATAACGATAGCGCCCACAAGCTGCCATGCAGGCAGGCTGGCCGGATCGATGCCGAGCTGCGTGGCGGCGTTGGAGTAATCGCTGAAGCGGGTAAATTCATGCGGAAACAGCCAGCCGCCAATACTGAAAACCAGCATGGCGATCAGCAGCAGCATGGTCACGCTTGCCATGCGCTGGCTGGTCTGGGCAATACGATCCTGTTGCATGTCCGGTCTGTTAGGCGCTGTCATTGTGGATAATTCAGATGAATGAAAATATGGAAATTGAAAGCGTTGCCAAGGCTTGCCATGGCGCGGTCGGCCGCGGCGGCGCGGAAGCCCATTTTCACGGAACCGTGGACGCCAAGGTGCGGCATGACCTTGAAGCCGAGGTATAGCGCCATGATGGCGATGGCCAGCCACGAGCAAAATGTCGCCAGGCAACGGCGAGCGAGAGTGATGAAATCCGGCGTCACGGCGCTTCCTTGTTGATAGGATTGCCGTATTCTAGTCTAAAATTATCGTAAAACAATAATAAATAGTGATTTTATGTTGATTTATTATTGATTTTTATTTCTGAGGAAAGCCTTTGCTCAACCCTCAGGCCGGCTTTGCGCCTTCCGCCGGGCAGATTTTCCAGCTTGCCGCTGGCCAGGGCCGTCCCCAGCATGGCCGGCGTGACCTTTTCGCTGAGAAAGAGCGCCCCCCATATCAGCCCGAAAACCGGGATCAGGAACGTTACCGATGCCGCATACGCCGCACCCACGCGCTCGATCAAGCGGAAATACAAAATGTAGGCAAGGCCGGTGCAGACCACGCCGAGCGCCGCCACGCACATCCAGGTCGAGGCGGCGATAGCCTGCCGCGGCCAGAACGGCAGCGCCACCGGCAGCAGCACGATGGCGGCAAAGAACTGGCTGCCGAAAGCGACCACCAGCGGCTGTATGCCGGCCAGGCGGCGTTTCGAATAATTCACTGCAAAGCCGTAGCAGACAGTGGCCAGCAGCGCGGCGGCGATCGCCAGCGGCACGCCGGGAATGCCTGCGCCAAAGGTATCCCACACCAGCAGCACCACGCCGCCCAACCCCAGCAGCAGGCCGGTGATCTGCCGGCGGCCGAGGCTGGCCTGGAACCAGGCGGCGGCGATGAGCGCGGTCCAGATCGGCGTGGTGGCGTTCAGGACGGAGTCCAGGCCGGCGTTGACATACAGCGTGGAATAGGCAAACAGGCCGAACGGCAGCGCCGAATTGCTGATGCCGACCACCAGCAGCGGCCAGGCCTTGGCGCGCAACTGGCGGCGCGCCAGCGTGGAGCGCAGCACCGGCGCCAGCACCAGGGCGGCAATGCCGACGCGCAGGGCGATCAGGGCCAGCGGGCCGAACTCCGGCGCGGCGATGCGCAGGAACAGGAAGGAGGCGCCCCAGATCGCCGCCAGCAGGCACAGTTCAATCAGGTTCATGGCGCGTATCTTTCAAGTTGAGCGGCAGGCGCCGCGAACTTGAAAGATACTGCTTGTCCTGCGCGAGGGAACTCTGGTTCTTGCGGTCGAACTCGGCAATCAGGCGCGCCGCTGTCCCCAGTTTATTGCAGGGCCATGCCGAAGCGTTCTGTGCGCGGCATCCAGTTGCCCTTGATGTCGGCCGACACCAGGATCCGTTCGGCGCGCCCGATCAGCAGCTCGCGCGGCACGAAGCCGAAGTGGCGGTAGTCGCCGCTGTTGTCGCGGTTATCGCCCAGCATCAGGTAGTGATCCTGCGGCACCGTGATCGGGCCGAAACTGCGGTTGGCGTTGACCTCGGGCAGAACCTGGATGCGATGCTGCTCCCTGCCCATCTTTTCGTTGAGGCGCAGGGCGACGATGCTGCCACGGTCCATCGGTTCAGGCGCGCTGTCCAATACTGCATAGCTGGCTTCCTTGCCGTTGATGATCATCTTTTCATCGCGCATTTCCACAGTGTCGCCGGGCAGGGCGATGACGCGCTTGATCAGCCGGGTGTCGTCCAGCGGCGAAAAGAAGGTGACGATATCGCCGCGCCTGGGCTCGCCCAGATGGCCCAGCACGATATTGGTCAGCGGTACTTTCAGGTTGAACGCCAGGCGGTTGACGAACACCACGTCGCCTTCCAGCAGGTTGGGGCGCATGGAGCCGGACGGGATCGGATTCCAGTCAGCCACGGCGGTACGGAATATCCCGAAGAGAAAGAGGAATAGCAAAAATCCCTTGTTGAGCCGGATCCAGTTTTTCATTGTCATTCCGCCTTTGAGTGATTGCTGACGCATTCCCAGGGAGCCCGTTTGCATAGCGCTCCCAAATCAAATGTTAACAGGCCCTAAAGCTATATCATGGCGCATATTTGCCCCCGGGTCCGCACAGTATGCCACCAAATTCACCGGCCCTTCTTTGCGCCGCGCGGCTAGCCCTTCGGCGTCTGCGGCAGCAAATCGAAATGGTCGGCCTGGTACTGGAACAGCAGGCAGTCTTCGCCTTTGTTGCAGCCGCTGTAATGCGGGAGCCTGGCCGGCAGGTTATAGAAGGAACCGGCCGGATATTCCACGCGCTTGCCGTCGATCACCGCATAGAAGGTCCCTTTCAGCACCACCGTCGGCAAATTCTGCGAATGCGTGTGGAAGGGATTGTCTTTGCCCGCCGGGAAAATCACGAACGCTTCGTAGGGACCTTTGCCGCTCAGGTTGCCGCGGACGTTGGCGTACTTGATGCCGCCGCTGCCGGGGATGTCGTTCCACTGCAAATCCGCTGCCGGCAGGGACGCCAGTGCGCCGGCATGTTTTGCATGGCTGCCTTCTGCTGCTGCAAGCAGTTGGCTGGAGAGCAGGAGCGCGCCCAGGGCCAGCAAGTTTTTTGATGAATTTTTCATATGATGCTTTCGTTTTTTGGTTAAGCCAGCGGCAGTTGCAGGATCTGTCCGGTGCTCATCAGCGCGCCAAAGGTGTCGGCGATGGAAGCCAGCGCTGCGCGATGCAGCACGGCGTGCGGCAGCAGGCTGCCGTCGGCGTTGTCGAGATCGCGGGTGGCGCAGGCATCTTCCGCCACCACCACGTCATAACCGAGCGGCACTGCATCGCGCGCTGCTCCGGCGACGCAGGCATGCGTCATCAGGCCGCTGATGATCAGTGTCTTGATGCCGGCCGCCTTGAGGCGCTGGTCGATATCGGACGTCGGAAACACGCTGACGGACGTTTTTTGCAACACGCTGTGATGCGGCGCGGGTTGCAGCTCGCTGTGAAACTGCGCATTGACGCTGTCGGCGGCGAACACCGGTGCGCCGGCCGGGCTCAGATGCTGGACATGGAACACCGGCATGCCGGCCTGGTCGGCCATGGCAACCAGGCGGCTGGCGTTGCGCAGGGCGCGCATGCCGTCCGGGATCGGCATCTTGCCGCTGAAGTATTCGTTCTGGAAATCGATCACCAGCAAGGCGGTAGCGGCGGCGTCGAGTTTGACCGGCGCGCTAGCGCCAGCCATGGTGCGGATGGTTGGATGATGCATGGTGATACTCCCGGTTGATATCAGGCGCGATGGACGCCCATCGTCTATCGCCGCCTGTGCCGTCTCCCTTGATCGGAGGCGGCGGAACAGGACGAAGTATCGGCGGCCGGCCCCGGAGGCGAAAGTGTCCCGATAGACATAATGTGATAGGATCGGGCCATGTCGACTTCCCTCTCCTTTGCCGAAAAAGTGCACACCGTCGCGGTGGTGGTTTTCGAGGACATCAGTCCGTTCCACCTGTCGGTGCCCTGCATGGTGTTCGGCGATGACCTGGCGCGGCTGGGCGTGCCGCGCTACCGCCTGCTGATCTGCGGCACGCGGACCGGCCTGGTGGCGACCATGTCGGGATTCAATATCGAAGTGGAGCATGATTTGTCGGCGCTGGAACAGGCCGATACCGTGATCGTGCCGGCCTGGCGCGATCCCGATGAACGGCCGCCGGAGCTGCTGCTGCAAGCCTTGCGCAGCGCCCATGCGCGCGGCGCCCGCGTCGTCGGCCTGTGCCTGGGCGCCTTCGTGCTGGCCGAAGCTGGCTTGCTGGATGGCCGCGCCGCTTCCACCCACTGGGTGTGGAGCGAGGACTTCGCCCGCAAATATCCCAAGGTCAAGCTGGACCAGAAAGTCTTGTACGTGGACGACGGCGACATCCTGACCTCGGCCGGCACCGCCGCCGCCATCGACTGCTGCCTGCACCTGCTGCGGCGCGACCATGGCGCCGATGTCGCCAACCGCATCGCCCGCCGCATGGTGGTGGCGCCGCACCGTCATGGCGGCCAGGCGCAATACATCGAGCAGCCCTTGCCGGCTAGCGACGGCAGCGATGCGCTGAGCGTGACGCTGGACTGGGCCATCGAGCACCTGGAGCAGCCGCTATGCCTGGATGTGCTGGCGGCCAGGGCGGCCATGAGCCGGCGCAATTTCACCCGCCGCTTCAAGCAGAAGACCGGCGCCACCGTCTCGCAATGGCTGCTCAATCACCGCCTGGCGTCGGCGCAGCGGCTGCTGGAAACGTCCGACAAGGCGATAGACCGGATTGCCGAGCTGGCCGGATTCGGTTCCACGGTGTCGCTGCGCCAGCATTTCACCGCTGCCTTCGCTATGTCGCCCGCCGCCTACCGCAAGCAATACCGGCGCGCATGAGCGTTTGCGGCCGGTGCTATACAATGCGTCTTCCCGCATTTTTTTGCCGCTTCCTGAACTTTCCGACGCAATGACAGACCACTCCGCAGCATCCCCCGAAGAATTCGCCGACGCCGATCACAAGACCCAGGAACCGCGCCTGTGGCAAGACGACGGCTGGACCGCGCGCATCATCAAGAACGACGACGATGACGGCTGGGCGGTGGCGATGATCAAGGATGGCGAACCGGAGCCCGCCCTGATCGGCCCCTGGACCATGGGCCGCGACAAGAAAAATCCCAAGCCTCTGGATCCCTCGGCCTTCATCACCCTGGTCAAGACCGCTTCCGAATTCGTGCGCCGCCATGAACAGCAGCTGCACGCGATGCTGCACAAGACGATTGCCGTCAGCGACGGCGCCGCAACCATCAACGTTACGCTCGACATCGTTCCCGACGATGACTTTCCCTACGCGCTGCTGACCGCCCACGATGAAGACCGCGAGCAGCTGGCGCAGGTGCGGGTTGCCGCCAGCTTCAAGCTGAGCGCGTCCAGCGCCAGCGCCTGGGTGGACAGCGGATTCCGCAAGCCCAACTGACAGCATCGTCCCGCTGATTTTTATCGCCGGCGCGGCATGG
The DNA here is from genome assembly GCF_059421505.1 of Collimonas sp. GW821-FHT02H07. NCBI lineage: Bacteria > Pseudomonadati > Pseudomonadota > Betaproteobacteria > Burkholderiales > Oxalobacteraceae > Collimonas > Collimonas sp. GW821-FHT02H07. The sequence goes on along the minus strand of NZ_JBWKVC010000003.1, from coordinate 381,994 downwards.
CCGGGATATTTCCTATCCTTCGGATCAGTCCCATGCGATGGCCTGAGCGTCTTTTTTACCGCCAGCCGAAACGTAAAACGTAGCCGGTTAGAGTAAATGATCCATATCATTGCCCATTGTAAAAAATGACAGGTATGATTGCCGGCGCAATTAAAACTTTGGCAAAACAACGCCAACAAAACCACGTTTTAACTACACCGGGGGACATCATGCATCTGAAAACTCTGCGTAACACTTTGCTCGCGCTGGCCGCCTGCGCCGCGCTGCACGCGCCAACCCAGGCTGCCGACGGCAGCAAGGAAGTCAGCCAGGGCGCGATCAGCATTGCGGCATCGCCGTTGGGCTCGATCGAGGGCGGCCCGATCGCTGCCAGCACCTATTTCGTGGTCGGCGCCTCCTTCGTGGTGGTCGGCATCGGCACGATCGTCGGCGATGCGATGGAAGTCATCATCCAGAACACGGTGGACGGCAGCAAGGCCGTGGTGCGGGGCTCGGCTGCGGTGGCGCATCAGGTTGGGCTTTCGGTCGGCAACGGCATCAAGGTAGTGGCCGAATCGACCGGGTATACGCTGGTCGCCTCAGGCAAGATTCTGGCCTTCGTGCCCAACGCGGTCGGCAAGGAATTGCTGTACCAGTCGAAGTTGTCGCAATGATGGGGGCGCGTCGCATTACGTGCGCCGTTGCGTGCGCCATGGTGCTCGGATTCGCTGCGCACGGCGCGGCGATCGCCGGACAGACCTGTTCCGAGACACCGCCGCGTCCGGATTCCGTGCGCATGGCGTTCAGCAGCGCCAGCGCGCTTTCCGCGACGCTGGATCAGGCCCAGCCTGAGGTCGCGCTGGTGGCGCGGGTCGGCCAGGATCTTTCCAAATACGGTTTGCGTTATTCGCATATCGCCTTTGTGCTGAAAGACCCGGCCAGCGGACAATGGCGCACCATGCATCTGCTGAACGCCTGCGGCACGGCCGATTCAGCGATCTGGAAAGAGGGCCTGGCGAATTTTTTCCTCGACGACCTGTTCAGCTATGAATCGCTGCTGATCATTCCGTCGCCGGAGGCGCAGCATAAAATCCTGGCCCGGCTGTCCGACCGTTCCCAGTATCTGGCGCTGTTCACGCCGCACTACAATATGCTGGCTTATCCCTTCTCCACCCGCTACGAAAACTCCAATCAATGGGTGCTGGAGCTGCTCACCAAGGCCTATGCCGACAATAATATCCAGATCGACAGCCGCGACAAATCGCAGCAATGGCTGAAGCTGATGGGCTACGAGCCGACCACGCTTGCGCTGGGACCGATGACGCGGCTGGGCGGGCGCATGTTCCGCGCCAATATCGCCTTCGACGATCATCCCAACGAGCGCCGTTTTGCCGACAAGATCGATACCGTGACGGTCGTTTCAATGACGCAGTTCCTGAAGAAAATCGATCCTGCCACGACGCTGACGGTGGTGCCGGAGCCGAAGCTGAATGCCTTGCCCAACTAAGCTGCGGCGAGTTGCGTATCCGATGCAGGAATAATTTTCTGATAATTAAATGACAAAGGAAGGTCCATCCATGCCGCATCCGTCTCAACAACCGTCGTTCGCCTTCGTTGCCGCTTCCTGGACGGCGTTGCTCGCAGGTTTCGCCGCCTTCCTGGTCGGCCTGTTCAACGCCAACATGCAACTCAACGAGCGCGGCTATTATTTCACCTTGCTGGTGTACGGCCTGTTCGCCGCCATTTCCGTGCAAAAAAGCGTGCGCGACAAGGTCGAGGGCATTCCGGTGACCGGCATCTACTACGGCTTGTGCTGGCTGTCGGTGCTGCTGGCCGTGCTGCTGCTCGCCATCGGCTTGTTCAACGCCAGCCTGGCGCTGAGCGAAAAGGGTTTCTACGGCATGTCTTTTGCCTTGGCCTTGTTTGGCGCCATCGCTGTGCAAAAGAATACGCGCGACTTGCAAGGAACAAAGCAGGTCGTCGCCGACTAGGAAATACGCCCGCGTGGGCACCAGTGCCCACCCTATAAATCGGCAAGATCGGGTAGGGTGGGCAAGTTTTTTTTGCCCACGCGGTAGCGAAATGTGTTCTACAAATCCGGATAGTGCTTGGTGCGATTTAAGTTAAACCTTATACTGGGTATTTATACAGTTTTGGTGAACAATGCCGCACAAGTTTCGTCGTTTTCTAGTCGTCGGCTTATTGCTGACATCTTCCGCTTTTGCTACAGATTGCCCCTCCCATTACGCCGCCGGCCAGGCCCCCAGGCTTCTCAATGACAAGCTGGCGCGCCAGACGCAAGAGTTGTGCTTCCAGGCTTTTGCCGTCATGCATTCCGGCGTCACGCGCACGCCTTTGTGGTCGGCCGAACACCTGACGCGCGACAACGTCGACGCCGCGCGCACGCTGTCGCGCGAAAACTCTTTCCATCCCGAGCCGGCCCTGCTGATCAGCGGCCGCGCTGAGCTGAAAGACTATTCCCGTTCCGGTTTCGACCGCGGCCACATGAGCCCGAACGGCGACATGGCCAACCGTACCTCGCAGTATGAAAGCTTCAGCCTGGCCAACATGATTCCGCAGAATCCGCAGAACAACCGCCATATCTGGGCCGAAATCGAGAGCGCGGTGCGGCGCTTGGCGGTGAAGGAGGGCGAGCTGTACGTGATCACCGGGCCGGCTTTCCTTGGCCAGGACCTGCAAAAAATCGGCAATGTGCTGGTGCCTACCTATATCTATAAAGTCGTTTATAGTCCCAAGAGACAGCAGGCCGCCGCCTATTTCATCAAGAACGCGGATACCTCGCACTACCAGACCTTGTCGCTGTCGCAACTGGAAAATACCTTGCGCATCGACCTCCTGCCGGGCGTGTCTAAGCGCGTCAAGGATGTGGCGATGGCCTTGCCCGCTGCGGGCGGGCGCGGCAGCGGCAGCGAACGCTATGCTGCAGACAAGAGCGCGGCCGAGCGCAGCCCGCCGGAAAGAGGCGCCGAGCCGGCCGCCCAGATCAAAAAAATAGAGAAGGACTTGTTGTCCAGATTGATGGATGATGTGGTCAAGATGCTGGTCAATTTCGTTACGAACCTGATAAACAAAGGATGGTCGCATGTCTAAATTTGTACCGTTTGCCGATGAAAGCGCAACCCTCGCCATCGGCAAGATGAATGTGGAAAACCGGCTGGACCGGGTCAGCCTGTTCGGTGATCTCGACCTGACCCTGGATCAGGTTGGACTGGAGCAGGCAAAGGCCCTGCAGTCGCTGGTCAACAGCGTGGTGGAAGCGCTTGAATCGAGAACCTTGCCGGACAAGGTGGCGATAGCGCCGGTAGTCAAGGTCAGCAATCCGTTTTGAATGCAAGATTGAAAACAAGAGGCAGAGAGATGGACGAAGCAGCAGGCAGCGATACCGGCTTGAGCGATGTCGGCATGCTCGGCAATGGCGCGCCGCAGAGCCAGGCGCTGGAGCAGGCGGCCGTGCGCAAGCACGGCGTCGACGGCTGGGAGCCATTTCATTACGAGAAGATTTCCGAGACGGAGTACGAGGTCAGCGGCGGCGTGCCGGCGCTGATCGGCGGCGTCAAGAAGTGGCCTGGACCGCACAGCGCGGTGGTGGTGACGCAGGCCGAACTGGAACTGACAAGCACGCCTGCGGAAATCGCTCCCGTTCAGCCGCAAGCTGCAGCGCCGTCGATGCCATCCTTGCCGCAGCAGAGCGCCGACGGCGGCACGGCGTCAAATTTTCTCACGGTGGTGCTGCAGCTGCCGGCCGATGAAGCAGGCCGCAAGCGCATTTGCAATGCGCTCTGCCTGGATGCAAGCTTTTTCGGCGCGACGGTAACCGCCACCTCGCTGGCCGACGAAATCGCCGTCAACCAGCTGCTGGAATTGCGTTGCGATCCGGCCGACGTCAAGCAAGCGCGCGAACGCGCCGCCAGCCGCAAGCCGCCGTCCTTATAGGGAAGTGCGCAGGGAAAACAATTCCGGAAACAGCACCACGTCCAGCATCATTTTCAGATAGCTGGCGCCTTCGGTGCCGCCGGTGCCTTTCTTGAAGCCGATGATGCGTTCTACCGTGGTCAGGTGGCGGAAGCGCCAGTAGCGGAACGCGGTTTCCAGGTCGACCAGCTTTTCCGCCAGCTCATACAGCTCCCAATGCGTGTCCGGCGCCTTGTACACCGCCAGCCAGGCGGCCTCCACCGATGCATCGGCGGCGGTCGCCTTGCTCCAGTCGGCGTTCAGGCGCGCCGGATCCAGCGCCAGGCCGGCGCGCGCCATCAGCATCACTGCTTCATCGTAGATCGATGGCTGCAGCAGCGCGTCTTGCAGGCGCGCGTAAGATTCCGGCGACTGCTGGTGCACCTGCAGCAGGGCGGCGTTCTTGTTCCCCAGCAGGAATTCGATTTCCCGGTACTGATAGGACTGGAAGCCGGACGAATGGCCCAGGTAGGGGCGGATCGCAGTGTATTCCGGCGGCGTCATGGTCGCCAGCACATCCCAGGCGTGCACCAGCTGGTCCATGATGCGCGCCACCCGCGCCATCATCTTGAAGGCCGGCGCCAGCTCGTTGGCGCGCAGCTGCTGACGCACCGCGTGCAGCTCATGCAGCATCAGCTTCATCCACAGTTCGCTGGTCTGGTGCTGGACGATGAACAGCATTTCATTGTGGTTGGGCGAGAGCGGCCGCTGCGCCGACAATACCTGGTCCAGCGCCAGGTAATCGCCATAGCTCATGTCGTCCTTGAACTCCATCTGCGCGCCATGCCAGCTGTCGTTGGGCTTGTAAGGGCATTCCATCTTGTATCTCCTAGGTGACGGCTTCTTGTTGCGCGTCGATTTGATATTCTTTGTTCACCAGAATCTGGCGCAAGGTCTCGACTGCGTCCCAGACGTCGGTGAAGCCGATGTACAGCGGCGTGAAACCGAAGCGCATCACTTGCGGTTCGCGGTAGTCGCCGATGACGCCGCGCGCGATCAGCTCGCGCATGATGCCGTAGCCGTGGGCGTGGGCGAAGCTGACATGGCTGCCGCGCTCGGCATGCGCGCGCGGCGTCGCCAGCGTCAGGTCGAGGCCGGCGCAGCGGCTCTCCACCAGGCCGATGAACAGATCGGTCAGCGCCAGCGATTTCTTGCGCAGCGCTTGCATGTCGGTTTGCGCGAAGATGTCCAGGCCGCATTCCACCAGCGCCATCGAAACGATGGGCTGGGTGCCGCACAGCGCGCGCCGGATACCGTCCACCGGAGCAAATCCGGGCTGCATGGTGAACGGCGCGCGATGACCCCACCAGCCTGACAGCGGCTGGCGGAACTGCGCGTGGTGGCGCGGCGCGATCCAGGCAAAGGCCGGTGCGCCCGGGCCGCCGTTCAAATATTTGTAGGTGCAGCCGACGGCGAAGTCGGCATTGGCTGCGTGCAGGTCGATCGGCAAGGCGCCGGCCGAATGCGCCAGGTCCCATAGCACCAGTGCGCCTTGTTCTTGCGCGGCGGCGGTGACCGCCTGCATGTCGTGCAGGTGGCCGCTGCGGTAATTGACGTGGGTCAGCATCAGCACCGCGGTCTCGGCGTTGACCGCGCTGGCCAGTTCCTGCGGCGAATCGATCAGGTGGATGCGGTAGCCGCGGTCCAGCCATTCGGTGAGACCTTGCGCCATGTAGATATCGGTCGGGAAATTGTCGCGTTCGGTGACGATCACCTTGCGCGTCGCCGCGTCCGCTTTGGCCGCTTGCAGCTGCAGGGCGCCAGCCAATAGCTTGAACAGGTTGATCGAGGTGGAGTCGGTGATCACCACTTCGTTGTCCCGGGCGCCGATCAGCGGCGCCAGCTGGTTGCCGAGGCGGCCCGGCAGATCGAACCAGCCAGCCTTGTTCCAGCTGCGGATCAGGCCGGCGCCCCATTCCTGCTCGATCACTTGCTGTGCCCGTTGCAGCGAGGCGCGCGGGCGGGCGCCGAGCGAATTGCCGTCCAGGTAGATGACGCCGGGCGGCAGGTCGAACTGCGCGCGCAGCGGCGCCAGCGGGTCGTTGGCATCCAGCGCCTGGCAAGCGGCGCGGCTGTCGATGGTGTTTGTCATGGATGGATTCCTGATGATGAAAGAGGGCGCAGGATGGCACGTACGGGGCTGGCGTCCATGCCGGCCAGGCGCAAGGGCAGGGCGATCAGTTCGTAGTCGCCGGCGGCAACTGCATCGAGCACGATGCCTTCGAGGATGGCCATGCCGTGCCGTCGGACGGCGTGATGGGCGAGCATGGTTTTGGATTCCTGCGGATCGAGCGAGGGCGTGTCGATGCCGACCAGGCGCACGCCGTGCTGCGCCAGCAGGGCGATGGTTTCCGGCGCGACCGCGGCAAATGCCGGATCCCACTGCTCCTGCGGGGCCTTGGCGTAAGTGCGCAACAGCACGCGCGGCGGCGCATCGGCCAATGCGTGTGCGATATCTTCCGGCTTGACCGGCGCGGCGCCGATGCAATGGATCACGCGGCAGGGGCCGATATAGGCGTCCAGCGGCACCTGGTCGATCGCCGCGCCTTGGGCATCGTAATGGCTGGGGGCATCGCAGTGGGCGCCGGTGTGGGTGGATAGCGTGATGCGGCTGACATGCACCGGGCAACCGTCGGCGATTTCCCAGGTGGCCTGGGCGCTGAAAGGGGTGTCGCCGGGCCATACCGGAATGCTGGCGGCGAGCAGCGGGCTGATGTCCCAGATTTGTTGTGCGGTAGCGATGGCTTTCTCCTGTGGCCGGACTGAATCGGTGGAATTATTTTAGGCGAGCTTATTGGAATTTTTATACGAAATTGCTATACAATTTCAATTAATTTTAGAATATATCTAGATATTAACTATAAATATTGAAAGATAATTTCAATGCAGCTTGACGCCATCGATTTGAGCATCCTGACGCTGTTGCAGCAGAATGGCCGCATCAGCAACCAGGACCTGGCGGAGCAGGTGTTCCTGTCGCCTTCGTCCTGCCTGCGGCGGGTGCGGATCCTGGAGGAGGAGGGCATCATCAGCCGCTATAGCGCTTTGCTGAGTCCTGAAAAGCTGGGCCTGGAACTGGATGTGTTCGTGCAGGTGACGATGCGGCGGGATGTGGAGAGCTGGCATGAGAATTTCATGCAGGCGCTGCAGAATTATCCGGAGGTGGTGGGATCTTACATCATCACGGGCGACGCCAATTACCTGTTGCGGGTGAAGGCGCGCAACCTGAAGCATTATTCGGCGTTCGTGCTGGAGAAGCTGTACAAGATTCCTGGCGTGCAGGATATCCGTTCGAATATCGTGCTGCAGGCAATCAAGGAAACCTATGAGTTGCCGCGTGAATTATTGCGTGATGCTTGATGATTTAACTGGAACTGTAAAAGTAGATTGAAATTATGGCAAAGACGATAGACGAGATTCGCGATAGGCAAAAGGATGGTGCGCAGTTTGTGTTGTCAGCAGCGATGCTGGGGCTGGAGGTCGAGGAGTTCGACACCGTTGCCCGGATTTGGGTGGCCGAAGGCGGCCCGGGATTCAAGGTGGCTGGCGTGCCGCACCGGAAATGCATAGACGGCGAATTCTTCATCGACCGCGTAACCGTCACCAAAACACCGCTGCTCTAGTCATTTGGGGTCGGAGTTTTTTTTCGCGTTTTTTGCGAAAATTACTCTGGCCCCAATTGACGGACTACGGAGTACTTGCCGTTGCGCGGCTATCAGTTATCTTTTTCGCAGTTGATCATCCACGGCGTGCCGAACTGGTCTTCCAGCATGCCGAAACTCGCGGCCCAGAAGGTTTTCTCGTAAGGCATCTTGACCGTGCCGTTTTTTGCCAACGCATTGAAGATGCGGGCGCCGTCCGCAATCGTGTCGACATTGATCGACAAGACCATGCCCTGCATTTTTTCGAAATACTCAGACGGGCAGTCTGAGCCCATCAAGACGCCGCCGTCCAGTTCCAGGCGGATGTGCGCGATCTTGTCTTGCCGGTCAGGCGGCGTCTGTTCTGCCATCGGCGTTTCCTTGTTGGTCAGCCTGAAGGCGATTTTCCCGCCCAGGACTTGCTGGTAGAACTTGAAGGCGGCGTCGCACTGGCCGTCAAAATTCAGGTAGGCATTCAATAGCATGTTGATCTCCTGTGTCCTTGAGATGAGTAATGAAAACGGCGCAGCGCCTGTCGGTGCGCGCGACGCCAGGGGAACCGTCGCTTATTTTTCCGCAGCGTTTTTCAGGTTGGCAAGGCCGCTTTCAAAATCCTTGCCGATCATGCTATCCATGCTGAAAAAGATGCCCATCACCTTGGCGACATAGGGTGATGGTCCGTACATGGCCCAGGTGACCTTGCTGCTGTCGCCCTGGGTGTCGATGCTGAATTCGGCCGTGTTGTGGCCTTCCAGCGGTTTCGTGAAATCCAGCTTGATGAGGATCTTGCTGGATGGCGTGGACTCCTGGATCTCCATGCTGCCGGCGCCGGCCTTGCCTGCGCTGTCCCAGGCATAGGCCGCACCCTTGCCGCTGGCGGCGCCGCTGAAAGTGCGCTTCATGCCCGGGTCGAGTTTTTCGAAGGGGGACCAGCTGCTCCATGCGTGGAAGTCGTCGATCAGCGCAAAGATTTTTTCCGGCGGCGCCTTGATCGTGACGGAGCGCTGGACGCGGAAATCATCTGGCCGCAACGTGGCATAGCCTAGTATCAGGGCAATGGCGACGACGATAACGATGGCGATGGTCTTGAGCATGGTTTCCTCAATGGTCGATGGTCAATGGTCAGTGGATAGGTGCAATGGGCGATCAAGACTTGCTGTTGTCGCTGGCCTGGCGGCGCAGGCGCTCTTCGGTCTCGCGCAGTTCCGGCGTCAGCTCGTCGCCGAAATCTTCCGCTTCGAACACCTGGCGCAGCTCCAGTTCGACGCCGCCGCCGGCATCCAGCGGCGGCCAGCGCTTGACCCATTCGAGCGCTTCCTGTTTCGACTTGACCTGGATCATGGTGAAGCCGGCGATCAGTTCCTTGGTTTCAGCGAAGGGGCCGTCGAGCACAGTCGGCTTGCCGCCGGCGAATTTGATGCGCGCGCCCTTGGTGCTCGGCTGCAAGCCTTCGCCGGCCAGCATGACGCCGGCCTGTATCATTTCTTCGTTGTACTTAATCATTGCCGTCAGCAGTTCTTCGCTGGGCATTTCACCTGCTTCGGTAGCTTTGTCAGCCTTGCGTATGATCATGAATCGCATCTTGATATCTCCATTGGATAGTGGTTGCCGGTCTGGCCGATTAAATTCTGAATCTGCTAACTAGTCGAAGGGCGCAAGCTTGAATCGACAGCCGGCGAATATTTTTTTAATTATATTTGCTGACGATGCAATGCTTGTTAAATAATTATATTTATTGCCTTGATAGCGGTGCAGGGCGGTGATGCTCAAACTGATGGCGAGTACTGGTGCAGGCGCTCACTCACAGCTTAGTCGAGCCTGATCGCCCAATCAAACTGATCGATCGCTCAAATTCCAGGCGTTTCCTGAAGAGGTGAATTGCAGCAGCGCCATTGCTGTTTTTTTCAGCACTTTACCGAACATCGCGCACAACATTAAGCACGCGTGAAAAATCCATATAGATCAACCACATAGAAGATGTGGACGGGGGTTATCAACAGGACTATCCACAGATTCTGTGAATAACTTTAGATGAATGAGAATTCAATCCGGAATGTTCAGTCAATCACGACCGCCATGAAAACGGTGGAGAGGCTGAGCAGGGTGAGGCCGAAGATGAAGGCGATGTCGGCGTATTGTTCGAGCCGTATGCTTTGGCGCGAGCGCATTGATGCATAGGAGAGCACGCCGCTGGTGAGGAATACCAGGCTGTTCAGCGCTAGCAGGTGGCTGAGCCAGATCGCCAGGCCGCTGAATCTTGCGAGTTTGATAATCGACAGCGCGGTGATGCAGACGCCGATCATGGTGGCGGAAGAGGGCAGGATGTGCTGCGATAAATTATTGCCCGTTATCGGCTTGATCATCTCTGCCCCGCTTTCCGCAATGTGGCGAGTCTTAGCCCAGGTTCAAAGGCACGAAGATCTTGTCCTTGTCACGCTGCACCAGCAGCGCGACGTTCTTGCCCGCCTTGCTGACCAGTTGGCGCAACTGCTCGACGCTGCTGACCGGCTTGCCGTTGAACGACAGTATCACGTCGCCGCGCTGGATGCCGGCCAGCGCCGATGGCCCGCTGGCGTCCATCACCACCAGTCCGCCGCGGATGCCGACCTGCTGCTGTTCGTCCGGGCTGAGTTCGCGCAAGGCCAGGCCCAGCCGTCCCTGCGAATCGCCGCCATTGTCCTTGCCGGCGACCTTCAAGGGCGTGGCTTCGGTCAGCTTGACGGTCAGCGTCTTGCTCTGGCCGCCGCGCATCACTTCGATGCTGCTGGACGTGCCGGGAGCGGTGTCGGCCACCAGGCTCGGCAGGTCCGAGGAATGATTGATGGCCTGGCCGTTGAAACGCAGGATGACATCGCCGGGCTGCATGCCGCCTTGGTCCGCCGGGCTGCCTTTGTCGACCGAGCTGACCAAGGCGCCGGCGGCGCTCTTCAGGCCGAACGATTCCGCCAGCGCCTGGTTCACTTCCTGCACGCTGACGCCGAGATGGCTGCGGGTGACCTTGCCGTGCGCCACCAGCTGCTGCTCGACCTTGGTGGCGACATCGATAGGAATCGCAAACGACAAGCCCTGGTAGCCGCCGGTCTGGCTATAGATCTGCGAATTGATGCCGATCACTTCGCCCTTGATGTTGAACAGCGGACCGCCCGAGTTGCCGGGATTGACGGCGACGTCGGTCTGGATGAACGGCACATAGGTATCGTCCGGCAGCGAGCGCGACTTGGCGCTGACGATGCCGGCGGTGGCGGTGTTTTCAAAGCCGTAGGGCGAGCCTATCGCCAGCACCGGCTCGCCGACACGCGTCAGCGCCGGATTGCCGATCTGTACCGTCGGCAGGTTCTTGGCGTCGATGCGGATCACGGCGATATCGCTTTGCTTGTCGGAGCCCAGCACCTTGGCCTTGAACTCGCGGCGGTCGGTCAGCTTGACGGTCACCTCCGAGGCGCCCTCGACCACATGGGCATTGGTCAGGATCAGGCCGTCGGCGCTGATGATGAAACCCGAGCCTTCGCCGCGCATGATCTGCGGATGGCGCGGGATCTGCAGCTGCGGGCCGAAGCGCTTGAAGAACTGCGAGAACGGATCGTTGGGATCCAGCCCGGAATCGTCATCCTGGTCGGAGACGGCGCTCTGCTTGGCCTTGCCGGTGACGCTGATGTTCACCACCGCCGGTCCGGCGCGCTCGACGATGCTGGAAAAATCGGTGGCTACGGCGACAGCCGGCGCTGCGTTGCTGAGCGGCGCTGCATTGCTGAGTGGCGCAGCCACGGCAGCCGGCACCGCGGCGTTGGCGTTGTCGACGCCGATGTCGTTATTCCTGGAATGCAGGTATGCACCGCCGGCCACTACCAGAACGGCGACGGCAATGGTGCTGCGGGTAAGGTTCAGACGGCTCATGTATTGCTCCTTTGCTGATGGCATGACACACAGCATAGAGAGCCAGAATTAAAGCAAACTTAAAAAATCCAAAGTATTTTGCCGCCGCCTGGCGTCATGCCTGGCAGGCGGCGGCACAGGCGTTTCAAGCCGGGAAGCGCACGCTGGCGAGCAAGCCGTGGCCGGTATTGCGCAGGCTGACGCTGGCCCGGTGGGCATCGGCGATCTGCTTGACGATCGCCAGGCCGAGGCCGCTGCCGACCGCTTGCGACTGGCTGCCGGCGGCGCGGTAGAAGCGGTCGAACACGCGCCCTAAATCCGCCTCCGGGATGCCGGGGCCATGGTCTTCCACCGCCAGCGTCACGCCGTCGGCGCCGCTGGCCAGCGAGACATCGATGCTGCTGCCGGCCGGGCTGTAGCGCAGCGCATTGTCGATCAGGTTGTTGAGCAGGATGCGCAGGGCGTCGCCATTGCCGTTGACGCTGGCCGGCGTCTCGGCGCTGATGCCAAGGTCGACCTGGCGGTCGTTGGCGGCCAGCGCAAAATCGCTGACCACGCTGTGCATCAGCGCGCCCAGGTCGACCTCGGCATGGGTTTGTTCGAAGGCGCCGGGCTCCTGCCGCGCCAGCGTCAGCAACTGCTGCAACAGATGGGTGGCGCGCTCCAGTCCATGTTTGAGGTCGCCGAAAGCAGCCTGCCGTTCGGTATCGTCGCTGGCGCGTTCCGCCAGCTGCACCTGCAGCCGCAGGGCGGTCAGCGGCGTGCGCAGCTCGTGCGCGGCGTCGGCGACGAAGGCGCGCTGGGCATTGATCGATTGTCCCAGGCGCGCCAGCAAGTCGTTCAAGGCTTGCGTCAGCGGCTGGATTTCCTGCGGCAGGGTGGCGTCGGGGATCGCCGACAGCGCGTGCATGTCGCGCGCCTGCACTTCCGCGGCGGCGCGCTTGATCGGCGCCAGGCCGCGGCTGACGGCGATCCAGATCAGGATGCCGAGCAAGGGAAACAGCAGCAGCAGCGGCGTCACGGTCTTGACCGCCATCTGCGCCGCGATCTGGTTGCGGGCGCTTTGCGGTTGCGCGATCTGCACCACGGTGTTGCCGATCTGCGCGCTGTAGACCCGCCACAGGCCGCTGTTCAGGCGTACGTTGGCGAAGCCCAGTTCCGCCTGCAGCGGCAGGAAATCCTGGGCATGCGAGTGATAGATGACGACGCCGGTATTGTCCCAGATCTGGATCATGATCTGGTCGTCCAGCCGCGGACCGGTGACGCTGCCGTCGATGATCGGCGGAAACGCCTGGCGCGGCAGCGAGGCGACGATCTGCCGCATCTGGTAATCGAACAGTTCATTGGCTTCGCCGCGCGCCTGGAAGTACAGGGCCAGCCCGGCCAGCAGGATGCCGCTGCCGAGGCCGGCCGCGAGCCAGCGCAGCAGGCTCTTGCGGATCGATGGCAGCGACGCTGTGGTCCTCATTTCGTCCTCATTTGGCCACCATGTAGCCGATGCCGCGCACATTCTTGATGAAATTGCTGCCCAGCTTTTTGCGCAAGGCGTGGATGTAAACCTCGACCGCGTTGCTTTCTATGCTGTCGTCCCAGCCGTACATTTTTTCTTCCAGCTGGGCGCGCGACAGCACCACCCCGGGGCGGTCCAGGAAAGCCCGCAGCAGGGCGAATTCGCGCGCCGACAGATTGACCTGCTGGCCGTCCAGCGTGACTTCATGGGTGGCCGGATTGAGGATCAGCCCGCCCAGTTCCACCAGCGGTTCGGCGCGTCCCGACTGCCGCCGCAGCAGGGCGCGGATGCGTGCCGCCAGTTCTTCCAGGTCGAACGGTTTGACCAGGTAATCGTCGGCGCCGGCGTCGAGGCCGGCCACCCGGTCCGAGACCGCATCGCGCGCGGTCAGGATCAGCACCGGAAGCTGGTTGCCGCCGGCGCGCAGCGACTTCAGCACTTCCAGGCCGTTCTTGCGCGGCAGGCCGAGATCCAGCAGCAGCAACTGATAATCTTCTTGCGCCAGCGCGCTCAGCGCGGCGATGCCGTCCTGCACCCAGTCGAGCGCAAAGCCGTCCTGGCGCAGCCCTTTGCGCACGGCTTCGCCCACCATCAGGTCGTCTTCCACCAACAGCAAACGCATAGTTCCAGCCCCCTAGAAAAAACCGCAGGCGCCGATTTTCGCGAAATCAAATCATGGCGCCGCCAATTGCAGCAGTTTAGCCGGATTGAATTAAGTGATTCTTAAACAAATGCCGGCGCCCCCGGAAGCGGCTTGCGCCGTCATCTGAGCATGGCTAAAAATCCTATACAGATCAGTCACTTAGCTAAATCGCGCAGTAGTTATCAACAGGACTGTCCACAAAATCTGTGGGTAAGTATTCAGAGTGAAACTGAGCAGCGATAAAAATCCCTTATAAATCAATTGCTTAATTAAATTGCCCGGTAGTTATCAACAATGCTGTCCACACAATCTGTGGGTAAGTCCGGAAGCAGCAACTGAGCAGTGAGAAAAATCTTATATAAATCAAGCAAGTAGCTAAATTGCAGCAGGGTTATCAACAATGCTGTCCACAAATTCTGTGGGTAAGTATTCGGTAAAACGGGAATTAGAAGCAAAAATCTAATGGCTGATATTGTCAATTTTTAATTGTTGCTACGTGCCAATATTCGCCCGGGCATGCCTTTGCTGCCGTCTTGCGACCGCCAATGGCGCTCGCGACCGGCGACAGCGTCCCGTTTCGTTGCCGGCGCCGGCATTGCCGCCTGCGCCGGACCTTCCAGTGATCCAAAGATAGCAAGACAAAACAAGGAATCCAGCAATGAAAACTCTGTTTGTATTTTGTGCTTTGTGTTCGAATATGGCGATGGCGCAAGTCGCCGCCGATGTGAAACCCGATCCCGCCTACACCCATCATCTATCCTCTTCCGGACCGCTTTCCAAAGAACAGCTGCTGAAGCAGAAACCGGCCCGCAAGCCGGCTGCGCGCAGCCTGACTGCCGGCGCTGCGGTGGCCAATGCCGCCAGCACCAGCACTTACACTTATCTGCGCTGCTGGTACCGCACCGGCAACGATGCAAGCAAGCCGACCACTACCTATGCCTGGGGCCTGGATCCTTCCAGCGGCGACTACTACCGCATCAACGGCTACTGGTGGGCAGGCGGCTTGCTGAACTGGGAAAACATGTTCTACAGCGATGTGGCGCAAAGCACGTTGCAATCGGTATGCCAGAGCACGCTCACCGCCAAGGGCATCAGCCAGCCGGTGGCGATGGTGGCCGCCGCGGACAATGCGCTGTCATTCAACTACACGGTCTGGACCAACGACAGCGTGGCGCAGAACGGCGTCAACAAGATCGTCGCCTTTGGCGACAGCCTGTCCGATACCCAGAACATTTTCAACGCCTCGCAATGGACCTTGCCCAATTCAAGCAGCTGGTTCCTCGGCCGCTTCAGCAACGGCAACAACTGGGTGGAGTATTTCGCCAACAACCTGCAGCTGCCCTTGTATAACTGGGCCATCGGCGGCGCTGGCGTCGACACGCAAAAATTGGTGATTCCAGGCGTGATCCAGCAAGTGCAGTCGTATGTCAGCTACATGCAGAAGGCGCAGAACTACCAGCCGCAAAATACCTTGTTCACCATGCTGATCGGCGGCAACGACCTGGTCAATTACAACAGCACGGTGGACCAGGTGATCAGCGGCGAAACCCAGGCCCTGCAAAGCCTGATCCAGTCCGGCGCCCGCAATATCCTGCTGCTGAAGCTGCCGGACGTTTCCAAGGCGCCGGTGTTCGGCATCAAGACCACCGGGCCGACCGTGGCGGCGCAGGTGATCGACCTCAACAACCGCCTGACCGCGCTGGTCAGCGCGCTGCAATCGCAATACGGCAGCAGCCTCAATATCCAGCTGTACGATACCTATGCCCTGTTCAACGACCTGCTGGCCAACCCGGCCAAATACCAGGTCAGCAACACCACCCAGTCGTGCCTGAACATCAATACCGATTCCAGCACGAACTACCTGAGCAAGCAGAGCGCGCGCCCACAGTGCAGCAATCCGGATAGTTTCGTGTTCTGGGACACCCTGCATCCGACCACGCATACGCATAAGCTGCTGGCTGATGCGGTGACTGCGTTTGTCAGCGCCAGTTTCGGCAACCTGAGCAGTCCGGCCACCAAATAGTGCCGGGCGGCTGCCGCATGGCCTGACGCGGCAGCGGTCTTGCGTTTTGCGAGACAAGACAGGCTTGCTGATGCAGACCTACAGATCCACGCTGCCGCCCGCCGGCAGCGTGGATTGTTTTTTTGCGCGCTGCATTGCCCGCGGTATCTTGAGCGCCTGCCTGGATATCTTGCTGTGCATCGCTCGGCATGGGCGCCGCAGCCATTTGAGTTCGCCGGCTGATTTCGGATTCGATCGAGGTGATCTGCAATTGCAGCATGTTCACGCGCATGTCGGTCAGCTTGGAATCCGCCTGCGCTGCGGCATCCTTCAAGGTCGAAGCCAGCTGCTTTTGCACCGCCGCGATCTGCCACGCAATTCCGGCTGTGGAGTGAATAGTTCCGCTATTGCTCCGCTGCGCGCCGAATACCCGCCCTTCACTCCAGATTCGGCTGTTGCAGCTGAGGCATCAGAGGAAAGCATCTTTAGTTGTTTTGCCTAATTATTAATTCATTTTATTGTGACAATATTTTTGTGGCTGCATTCGTGGTGTCGTTTTGTTAGTTTTACGTCCCGATGCCACAGATTCATCGATGCCGCCTTTACTGCGTCGGCAGTTGTCTGTTTGCAGGCTGCCGGTGGTACGCCTTTCGTGCAACTTGTCTTCAGCAGCAACTACAACAAGGAAATCTGCAATGAAAACACTTTTCGTACTTTGTATCCTGTGTTCCAGCATGGCTTTGGCACAGGTGTCTCCGGAGGTAAAACCCGATCCTCGTTTCACTCATCATCTGTCGTCTTCCGGTCCGTTGTCCAAGGAGCAGCTGCTCAAGGAACAAAGCAGGGAGCAAATCCAAAAGCCTGGCGCCGCCGGCTTGCCTGCCGATGTTGTCGCCGGTACTGCCAGCACCAATACCTACACCTATTTGCGCTGCTTCTACCGCACCGACAGCAATCCGACCAAGCCGACCACGACCTATGTCTGGGGCCTGGATCCATCCAGCGGCGATTACTATCGGATCAATGGTTACTGGCGGGCAGGCGGCCTGCTGGACTGGCAAAACATGTTCTATAGCGATGTCACGCAAAACACTTTGCAGTCGGTTTGCCAGAGCACGCTGGCCGGCAAGGGCATCAGGCAGCCGGTGGCGATGGTGGCCGCGGCTGACAATGCGCTGTCGTTCAACTACACGGTCTGGACCACCGACAGCGTCACCCAGGCCGGCATCAACAAGATCATCAACTTTGGCGACAGCCTGTCCGATGACCAGAACATCTACAACGCTTCGAACTGGAATATGCCGAACTCCAAAAGCTGGTTCCTGGGCCGGTTCAGCAACGGGAAGAGCTGGGTGGAATATCTGGCCGCCAATCTACAACTGCCGTTGTACAACTGGGCTGTCGGTGGTGCAGGCGTGAACACCGAATATCTGGTGATTCCCGGTCTAATCCAGCAGGTGCAGTCGTACACGGCGTACATGCAGAAGGCGCAGAATTATCAGCCGAAAAACACCTTGTTTACCTTGCTGATCGGCGCCAACGACCTGATCAATTACAACCGCACGGTCGACCAGGTGATCAGCGGCGAAACACAGGCCTTGCAAAACCTGATCCAGTCCGGCGCCCGCAACATCCTGTTGCTCAAGCTGCCGGATCTTTCCAAGGCGCCATCGTTCAACTTCAAAGCCAATGGTGCGGCGGTGGCGGCGCAGGTAAAGGACTTGAATAAGCGACAGGTTGCGCTGGTGGCTTCGCTGCAGTCGCAGTATGGCAGCAGCCTGAATATCCGCTTGTACGACACCTATGCGCTGTTCAACGATTTGCTGACCAATCCAGCCAAATACCGGATCAGCAACACCACCCAATCGTGCCTCGACATCAATACTGATTCCGTCACCAACTACCTGAAAACGCAAACAGCGCGTTCCCAATGCAGTCATCCCGATGCCTTCGTGTTCTGGGACGGGTCGCACCCGACCACGCATACACACAAGTTGATGGCTGAGGCGGTGACAGCCTTTGTCAGAGCCAGTTTCGGCAACCTGAGCAGGCCGGCCAAGTAGTGCCGGGCGGCTGCCGCATGGCCGGACGCGGCAGCTGTCTTACCTGTGGCGAGACAAGACAGGCCTGCTGAGCAAGTTGTTTTTGCAGCGCCGTAGTGGTTTTTGAAATCATGGCCTTCCTTTGAAGATTGCTGTCATTCAGTTAACGACAAGATTCCCGAAAACCGTAATTCTTTACTTAAGCCGCAGGCGTTTGCCGACGCCAGAGCTCACAAGTGCCGGCCTGGCCGTAAAATGACAGCTTGAATGTTGATCGAGAAGCACATGACACAAAATACACATACTCATCTGCATGGCGTCACGCTGGAGGCGATGTTGACCGAGCTGGTCGAGCACTACGGCTGGGAGGGGTTGGGGCAGCGCATCGACATCCGCTGTTTCAGGAGCGACCCCAGCATCAAGTCGAGCCTGACGTTTCTGCGCAAAATGCCGTGGGCGCGCGAGAAGGTGGAAGCCTTGTACGTCGGCATGCGGCGGGCAATGAAATGAACTTTCTGAAAATAGGGTAAAGTTTTGTCGCAGCCGCATGCATCGTCGGCGGCAAGGAATTGCTTGTTGCGCCATTTGCAGGAAATCCGGATAGTCCATGGCGCTTGTTGACCCGATGCTTCGCTCATCGCCCGAAGGAAGAACCAGCATGCGCAATGTGATTTATAAGACTGTGGTCCTGAAGGCGTCGATGGAAGCGCTGTTCGACATGTATCTCGATCCGCAGCTGCACCAGGCAATCACCGGCTTGCCGGCAGCCATAGGCGCCGAGGCCGGCGACCCGTTCCAGGCCTTCGACGGCGCCCTCAGCGGCGTCATGCTGCAGGTGGTCAAGCCGCGGCTGATCGTGCAGACCTGGCGCTCGCCGGCGTTTGCCGACGACGATCCGGACTCAATCCTGTTCCTGTCCTTTCATCCGCAGGGCGAGCACGGCCGCATCGACCTTGTCCACCTGGACGTGCCCGAGCAGGACTACGAGGAAGTCAAGAAAGGCTGGCGCGAAAAGTATTTCGAACCCTGGCGCGAGTTCCTGGCCAATGAATGGTCGGCCACGCGCTAGCGCATCGCCGCCGGTCGCTCAAAACAACGCCACCGTCGCCTGCAAGCCCTTCATCTGCGCGGCATGGCCGATCGCCGCTTCCAGTGCGGAAAACGCAAAGGTTTTCAGCTCCACGGCATCCAGCGGCAGCAGGCCGGCCCGCAGCAGCGACAGCAACGCCAGATAGTCGGCCGAGTTGTACATGAAATGGCCGATCAGTTCCCAGTTATTCAGCAGCATTTCGCCATACGGCAGCGGCAGGTCTACCTGCATGCTGCCCATCAGCACCAGCCGGCCGCCGCGCTGCAGGCTGTGCAGTAGCGCCAGGGTGCTGCCGGCATCGGCGGCCTGGCCGACCATGTCGAATCCCAGCGCAACGCCGCCGCCGGCAGCGGCGCGGATGGCCGCCGCATCGCCGGCAATGTCGCCGGTCAGCAGTACCGCCAGCACCCGTCCTTTGCCCAGTTCGACCAGTTGCTGCAAGGCTTGCGCATTGCGGCCGAGGGCGATCACCCGGGCGGCGCCCAGCGCCAGCGCAGCCAGCACGGCGGCGGAGCCGAAGTAGCCGCCGGCGCCGTTGATCGCCACCGTTTCGCCGGCGCAGAGGCGCCCGCGGCGCAAGCCGCCGAAGGGGATAACGAATTTCGCCAGCAGCGCCAGCCGTTCCGCCGCCACGTGATCGAGCCCGTCCAGCGGCAGCAGGGTGGAGGCAGGAAAATCGGCGACTTCGCGCCAGCTGCCGTGCGGGTATTCCGCCAGCATGGGGGCGCTGTCGGCGCTGATGCCGGTCAGTCCGATCAGTACCTGCGGCGGTTCCGCCAGTGCTTCATCGGCAATCCAATAAGGATTGACGGCGACCCGCTGTCCCGGCCGCAGCGACTGCACGCCGGCGCCGACTGCGACGATGCGGCCGATGCCGTTGGTGCCCGGCGTAAACGGGCTGGGCGGGTAGGCATAGGGCAGCTTGCCTTGCAGGTAGTCGCGGGTATAGCTCAGCAGCGGCACCGCCTCCATGCGCACCAGCGCGGCGCCGGCGCGCAGTTCGGGTTGCGCCGTATCCTGCAGCGCCAGTGTCAGTTCGTTACGGTCAAACATCCATGCTTTCATGCTGATCTCCTGTGGGGTTGCGATGACGATGATTGAACTCTAAGGCGCACCGACGTATATTTGAAATCAATTAATGGCATAGGACCTATCAAGGTGATTGATCTTCGCGGGATAGACTTGAATTTGCTGGTGTCGCTCGACGCGCTGCTGGAGGAGCGCAATGTGACCAGGGCGGCGGCGCGGCTGCACCTGACGCAGCCGGCGGTGTCGACGCAGCTGGCGCGCTTGCGCAAGGTGTTCGATGATCCCTTGCTGATACCGGCCGACAGTGGCCGCGGCATGACCCCCAGTGCGCGCGCACTGGGCTTGATCGCGCCGCTGCACGCCGCGCTCAGCGATCTGCAGACGGTCGTCAGGCAGCGCCCGGCCTTCGATCCCTGGCAGGACAGCCGCCGCTTCGTCATTGCCGCCAACGACAATGCCACCGCCGTGCTCGGCTTGCGCCTGATGGAGCAATTGCCGCAGCTGGCTGGCAGCGGCGTCAGGGTCGCTTTCGTCAGCGCCGATCAGCGCCAGGTGGGGAGCCAGCTGGAGCGCTCCGAGATCGATCTGCTGCTGGGCTCGGAGCGCATGGTGCCGGCGTCCATGAAGGCCCGCAAAATCTATGACGAGCACTTTGTCATGGCGCAGCGCAAAGGCCATCCGCGCGGCGCCGGCGCGCTCGACCTGGACCAGTACTGCGCGCTGCAGCACGTGCTGGTGTCCACCAGCGGCGGCAGCTTTCACGGTTTCATGGACGAGCACCTGGAATTGCTGGGACGGCAGCGCGAGGTCATGCTGTCCGTGCAGAATTTCACGCTGGTGCCGGACCTGTTGTGCAACAGTGACTATGTGGCGACGTTGCCCAGCCGTTTTTTGCAGCGCTATCGCGAGCGGCTGGATGGTTTCGAGTTGCCGTTCCCTGCGCGCGGGTTTTCCCTGTTCGCCTCCTGGCACCCGCGCAACCACAACGATCCCGCCTTGCTGTGGCTGCGTGAAGCCATCGCCGCGCTGACGTGATGGGCCGGATGGCAGCTTCCAGGGGGTTGTCGGATAGGAAATGAATTGCAGGTTTTCGGATTTGTAAACCTGTTAAATGTGACAGGTGTGGCGAGGCTTGATTCTTACTAGAATGAGTTGTCTATCGGAGCCTATCCTCTCCTATGTTGATATTTAGCCCGCTGCCGCAAGGTGGCGGGCTTTTTTTATCTGCAGCTTTCCCCTGCCTCTTTATACGGCACCTGCAAAGATTGCGCGCGATTTTGCTTCCGCTTAAGATCTGCCATTGCTCCATGCCATTGCGGCAACGCGAGCCATTAACGGGAAAATGCATGCAAAAAATCAGGATCGTCTTATCTGCCTTGTTCTTTTTCGGCTGCGCGCTGCTGCTGGCCGGTTGCGCTTCCTTGTCGACCTCGATTTCGCAGTTTGAAAAAGGTGATTACGTCGCCAGTGTCAAATCGACAATTGCCTATCTCGATGAGAAATACAAGAAAGCCGGCTACGACGACAGCGATGAGCGCAACGGCATCCGCGAACGTTTCCGCATCATTGAATCCAGCTACGAATCCACCCTCCAGCATGTCGCCGATCGCGAGTACGACAAGAAGATCGCCGCCTATTCGGCCTTGCTGGAGATCCGCAGCTTGCTGGCGGGCAGAAGCTATTACGCCAAATACACCGATTTGCCGGAGCGCTATCCGGAACGCGTATTGCGTGAAAACCTGGCCGGCCAGTACTACCTGAAAGCTACCGCCGCGGCGGCCGTCAAGGATAACCGCCAGGCCGCCATCGGCTTCGCCGCCGCCGCCGATACGTTTCAAATGTATGGTCCTTACAAGGACGCCGCCAAGCTGGCCGACAAATACAAGCTCGCCGCCGACAACCAGGACGCCGGCGAATTCTACAGGCAGGGCCAGGACCTGGTGGCGCGCAACCAGCAGCGCAGCCGCGCCATGTACCGCGACGCCGGCCAGGCTTTTTACAATGCCTACACGGTCTACCGCGACCACGGCGCCTACAAGGACGCGCAAACGCTGGCCGACAAATACCGCGCCATGGGCACGGTGGTGCTGCAGGTCAGCAGCAACGAGCCCGGCAGCGACATTACCCGCAGCGTGCTGGCGCTGTTCGATCTCGGCTTCACCCGCTTCCAGTACCAGAGCGGCGGCGCGGCCGACCTTGGCATGTACCTGAACACGTCCTACCTCTACTATCCGCCCAAGGTGCGGCAGTACGTGGAAGCGGTGAGCGAGAATGTCGACATCAAGAACCAGGACGGCACGGCAGCGGTGCGCACCTATCGTTTCAACCGCAGGGTGATGGTGGAAGAAAATTCGATGCAGATCACTCTGGACCTGTCGGTGACCCGGGTGCCGAACCTGGACCTGCGCTATGCCGAAGTGGCGGAAAGCCGCCGCACCACCATCAGCTACTACGGCGACGTGCCCGGCAACGGCAGGTACGGCTATCGCACCGAAGGTTACCTGATGGACCGCGACCAGCTGTGGCAAGCCGCGCAAGCGCAGCTGATCAACCGCCTCAACAGCGACAACCGGATCCGCATGATCCAGGACGACATCCGCAATTTCTGAGTGCGGCATGGTCGCCTTACGGGGAAACGCCGCAGGCAAAAATTCCCCGGCGCATCCTGCTAAACTAGCGGATTGGGTCTGCTTTATTTCCTGCTCTATTTCCTGCTCTATTTTCTGCTTATTTTTCTATGACTCCCATCCGCGGTCCATCCTTCCAGCTAGTCGACCAGATCGACGCCGAACAGCTCCAGCGCGACGGCGGCTTCGGCGCCCGCACGCGGCCGTTGCTGGTGAAAGGCGCATTGCGCAACTGGCCGGCGCAGCGCAACTGGTCGTTCGAGCAGATGGCGGCGCTGCGCTACAAGGACGGCGGCGAGCCGCAGGTGAAATTCCAGAACGGCCTGGTGGAGCAGGGCCAGACCCGGCACCGGCCGGTGATGCCGGTCGGCCCCTATCTGCAGGAGCTGGCGCAGCTGGCCAGGGCGCCATTGGCGGACGACGTCGGCCTGCTGCCGGACCGCCGGCGCCGCCTGCTGTCGGCGGGAGAGAAATTCTTTCTCGACTGGTCGCACATGCAATCGTTCCAGCCGGACCGCATGTACCTGGCGCAGTGGAACATCCTCGACGAATTCCCGGCGCTGCGCCACGATTTCTCCATCAAGGACCTGTGGCCGGGCTGGCGCTGGACCTGGGAATACGTGTTCATGGGGCCGGCCAACACCGTCACCGGCCTGCACTACGATTTCCCGCACAACTGGTTTTGCCAGGTGCGCGGCAGCAAGGAGTTCATCCTGTTCCCGCCGGAGAATACGCCGCATATGTGCATCTCCCAGAAGTTCGACTGGGGCGCGATACTGAGCGACATCAATATCTCGCGCCTGGACCAGCAGCCGGAACAGCTCAAGGAGTTTGAAAAGACCCAGGGTTTGTATGCCAGGGTGGAAGCGGGCGACGCCTTGTTCATTCCCAAGCGCACCTGGCATGCCGTGGTGGCGCTGGAGCCGTCGATCAGCCTCGGCGTGTTCGGTTTGACGGCGCCGGAAGTCTTGTTCGGCGGCGTGCCGAACGAGATCAAGCACATTTTCCACAAAATGCATCTGTACCGCTGGGGCAATTGCACCTGCCACAAGTTCTGATCGGCTGTTACAGTCCACCGACGTGCTTTCCTGCGAGGATGGCAACACTGATGAATCAGCAACACTCGCATCTGTTTCTCTGGCGCGGCCGCTCATTGGTGATCGGGCCCGGCATCGATTCGAAGTTCCACGCGCATTTCGCCACCCAGCTGACCTGGGGCCTGGATGCGCCGTTCCAGGCGCGCCTGTCGCCCGAGCTGCCGTGGACCACCACGCGCGCCGCCATTTTCTCTTCCAACCAGCCGCACCAGATCCATTGCGAATCCACGCTGCTGGCGCACCTGTTCATCGAATTGCCGCAACGCTCGCCGGCGGCGCAAAGCGTGCTGCTGGCCGACTATGGAAATGCCGCGGGTTTCGCGCCAGTGCGCGACGGCCTGGCTGCGGCGCGCAACGGCGGCTTCGACCTGGCAGGCGCCGAACAGCTGACCCAGGACTGGCTGGCCTGCAGCGCGCTGCGCGAACGCGCACAGCCTGGTTTCGACCAGCGCATCAGCCAGTCGCTGGCCGCCATCGCCGCCCATCCGCGCGATACGCTCAACGGCGCCTCACTGGCTGCCGCCGTGCATTTGTCGGCCAGCCGCTTTACCCACCTGTTTCGCCAGCAGACCGGCCTGTCGCTGTCGCGCTATCTGCTGTGGTCGCGCTTGTTGGCTGCGGTGGAGGCGGTGGCGCGCGGCGACAATATGACGCATGCAGCACACACCGCCGGGTTTGCCGACCTGGCGCACATGAGCCGCACCTTCCGCAATACCTTCGGCGTGGTCCCCTCGGAGCTGCAAAAGATGGCGATTGCGTTCAAGCGCGAGGAAAAATGATGGTCTAAGATGGTCGTCTAATATACCTAGAACGGAGACCGTCATGAACCAGAACACGCAGCCGCTCGCCGGCCGGGCTATCGACAGCCTGCTCGCCAAATATGCCGAAAGCCACCTGAACCCGGTGAATGAAGTGATCCACTTCATCTGCGTGCCGGTGATCGTCTTCACGCTGCTGGGTTTGCTATGGGCGATCCATCCCTGGGTAGCGCTGGCCGGCGCGCTGGCCGCCATGCTGTACTATTTTTCGCTGTCGGTGCCGTTCGCCGTCGGCATGTTGCTGATGTCGGCAGCGATGCTGGCGGTGCTCTACCTGCTGCCGCCTCAATGGGTGCTGCCGCTGTCGATCACGGTGTTCGTGCTGGCCTGGATCGGGCAGTTCATCGGCCACAAGATCGAGGGCAAGAAACCATCCTTCTTTGATGACCTGCGCTTCCTGCTGATCGGTCCCTTGTTCGTGCTGGGCTTCCTGTATCGCCGCCTGCACATCGCTTATTGATGGCCAGGATCGCAGTGTTCGGCGCCGGCTCGGTCGGCGTCTATATCGGCGCCTCGCTGCATGCCGCCGGCGCCGATGTGGTCATGATAGGCCGGGCCCGCATGCGCCAGCAGATCGCCAGCCAGGGCGTGCTGCTGAGCGATCTCGACGGCCGCCGGCAGCAGCTGGCCGCGGCCGGCTTTCCCTATCAGGAGAATCCGTTTGCGCTGACTGATGCGCAGCTGATCCTGGTCACGGTCAAGAGCGCCGACAGCGCCGCCGCCGCCGCGACTATCGCGCAGCACGCCAGGCCGTCGGCGCTGGTTGTCAGTCTGCAGAACGGCGTCGGCAATGCTGCCGTGTTGCGCAGCGCCTTGCCCGGCTGGCAGGTATTGGCGGGCATGGTGCCGTTCAACGTGGTGCAGATGGAGGGCAGCCGCTTTCATCGCGGCAGCGGCGGCCAACTGATGGTTGAAGCCAGCGCCGCGCTGGAGCCATGGCAAGCCGTCTTCAGCCAGGCCCATCTGCCGATTCAGCTGTGCGCCGACTTCGACGCCGTCCAATGGGGCAAGCTGCTGCTGAACCTGAACAACGCCGTGAATGCGCTGTCCGATCTGCCGCTCAAAACCGAGCTGTCGCAACGCGCCTACCGGCGCTGCCTGGCCTTGCTGATCGAAGAAGCGCTGCGGCTGCTGCGCGCGGCCGGCATTCGTCCGGCAAAAATCGCCCGGGTCGCGCCGCAGTGGCTGCCGCTGCTGTTGCGCTTGCCCGATGCGCTGTTCAAGCGGGTAGCTGCAACCATGCTGAAAATCGATCCGCAAGCGCGCTCCTCGATGTGGGAAGACTTGCGGGCAGGGCGTCTGACTGAAGTCGATTACCTGAATGGGGCGATTGTCGGTCTGGCGCGGTCGCTCGGCAAGGATGCTCCGGCCAATCGCCGCATCACGGCGCTGATCCATGCCGCCGAGGGGGTTGCCTTGCAGTCCTGGCGTGGCGATGCGCTGTATCGGGCCTTATGCCCCCAATCTCAATAAGAGGCCATTAGAGAACGGAACGTATCGGCATGGATAAGACTCGAATCCAGGTCGTTGAATCGTTGAATCGTTGAATCGGTGAGTCAGTGATCCAGTATCAGAAATTCCGTTGTTGATGCATTCATTACGAAAGGTCCGATATATGAAGAAGCTATTGAGCATGCTGGCGCTGCTGCTGGCGATTTCTCCTGGGGCGCATGCGCAGGATGCGCCGATGCGGCCGCAGCCGGGCATGGGGCTGGAAGGCCATCCGGACGCCAGGAACGACCGCCGCCAGGAATCTTTTTACGACGGCAGTCACCGCATGAATACGCACAGCGTCATGCGTTGCAAGGATGGCGCCATGCGCAAGGCGCGCGCGGATGCCTGCCGCGGCCATAACGAACCGCGCAAACAATGAGAGATATATAGATATAGAATATCTGTTATCAGGCAAATAAAGCAGACACGTATGCTGCGTTGCCATATAGTTGCACCTGTCTCCTCCAACACCTCCTAAGGTTTGGATTCAGCCCGCAACCGCAAGGTGAGCGGGCTTTTTTTTGCCTCAGGCAAATATGAAGGCCAGGCATGGGCCAACCGAAGCGTTAGCGAGGTATCAGCAGTGCTATCTGACCCCGCCGCATGCAGGCATTAAAAATCGATATAAATCAAGTACTTGGATTGTCCACGGCAAGGTTATCAACAGGCTTGCGCACAATTTCTGTGGGTAACTCGGCGAGCCAGGCTTTATTGCGGGCAATAAAAAGCCCCGCAGGCGGCGGGGCTGGTCGGCACAGCGGGCGCTCTGTATCAGAAGCGCAGGAAAGAGCCACTCATTCTTTTGTAAGGCGCACTCCAAATTGCCAGGATCTTGTCGATCAGACCTGGTTCTTGCTGAATGGCGCTTTTATTGCTGAAGCTGCGTGCATCCAGGCGCGCTTGCGCCTGCATTGTGTGTGCAATCGAACGTGCCGACATCGGCAGTGGAGGAGAGATCATCATTTGCCCTTTCATTTCGTCTTCTATGTTGCATTGCAGTATAGAGATGTTGAGATGACTAATCCAATTTCGGTTTCACATACGAGTCATGTAATTTGTGAATATCATCATGTGATAGCGCTGCAAAATGATACTTATACCGATGCCGCATATGCATATAGCTGATATATTGGCAGCCAACAATTTTCGTGCTGTAATGCAGCAAGCCTTACTGCATTCGGTCAGGCGGTCTAACCCAACTGTTGGAAACGGAGAAAACCATGAAAAAAATGTCAGCTCTGGCACTGCTCGCTTGCTGCTTTGTCTTTAATCCAGCATTTGCCGCTAATACGCAGCAAAGCAAGATGGCAACCTGCAACAAGGACGCCGCCGGCAAAGCGGGCGATGACCGCAAGGCTTTCATGAAAGATTGCCTGAGCACAAAGCCGGCAGCCGCCGCGCCCATGACACAGCAGGAAAAAATGAAGTCATGCAATGTCGACGCCAGCGGTAAAAAGGGCGACGACCGCAAGGCATTCATGAAGCAATGCCTGTCGAAACCTAAGGGCTAAGCCGGTTCCCAGCAGCAAATCAGCGCTGCTGACGAAAAGCCCCGCCGCGTGCGGGGCTTTTTGATTTTCATTTTGTTACCAATTCGCCGCCTCACAGCGGGAATTAATGTTTACTATGCGAAGTCGAACCTTGCACGCACCTTATAAGGAAAACCACATGAAGAAATTAGCGCTCACCCTGACTCTCGGCCTCGCTTGTGTAGCGGCCAATGCCGCCGACTGGCAATCCGTCGGTTCCAGCGATACTTCCGAACTGAAGCTGGACCAGGCATCGATCAAGGAAACCAAGGGCATCCGCGAAGCATGGTCCATGTGGAACTTCAAGGAACCACGCAAGAACGACGGCGACCCCAAGGCGCTGGCGACTTTCCAGTCCTACCAGGATTTCACTCAGTACGACTGCAAGGCCAAGACCCTGCGCCTGAGCAAGGAAATCTTGTTTGCTGAACTCGACGGCGGCGGCGCCAAGGTCGATCACAGCGACGCCCTGAAAAACTCCACCTATGTCAAACCGGCTGCCGGATCGGTCGCCGAAGTGATGATGAATTTCGTCTGCGGCTTCCCGCTGGATGGCAAACCGGCTCCTGCCAAGTAATCAACCGTAGCGTGGGCATCTGTGCCCACGCGTGCGCATCGCGACAACGCCTAGGCAAAATTTGCCCATCGTGCAGCACGCCGGCCCCTGCGCTAAACGCGCAAGGGCTCCAGCGACTCCTCGAACACACAATACTCATTCTTCCCCGCCCGCTTGGCCTGATACATGGCGATATCGGCCTGTGACATCAGCTGCGAAGTGGAAATCCCGGCTTGCACATGCAAGGCAATGCCGATCGAAGCGCTCAGTTCGAACAGCTCGCCGTCGATGTTGAATGGGATGCCGATCGCTTCCAGCAATTGCCGGGCGACGCTGATCGCTCCCTCGCGCGCATCGCTGAGATCGGTCAGCAAGACGACAAATTCATCGCCGCCCAAGCGCGCCACGGTATCGGTGCTGCGGCGCTCTTCCAGCAGGCGCGCCGCTACCTGGCGCAGGATGGCGTCGCCGGCTTCGTGGCCGAAGACATCGTTGATCGGCTTGAAATCATCGAGATCGCAAAACAGCAAGGCAAAATGAGAACCGTCGCGCTGCGCGCGCGCCATCGCCTGCTGCAGGCGGTCTTCCAGCATGGCCCGGTTGCACAGGCCGGTCAGCGCATCGTGGTGCGCCATGAACGCCATGCGCGCCTCGCTCGCCTTGAGCGCCGCTTCCTTGTCGCGCAGCCGCTCCACCAGGTAATTGAAACCGAGCACCAGGCTGCCGACTTCGTCGTGCCGCTGCACCGGCAGCGGCGCCAGCTGGCGCTTGCCGTCCGCCATCTCGCGCATCGCCTGGGCGGCATCAGTCAGCGGCCGCAAGGTGCGCGGCAGCAGCAGCAGCATGATGATGATCATGCCGGCGACGATCGCGAGCGTGTTGCGCAGATAGAAACCGAGCATGGCGTTAATCGGATGGAATACCTCCGCGGTCGGGATGCGCGCCACCACGAACCAGCCGGTGCCGGGCACCGTCACCATCGCCGACAGTTCCTCCACGCCCCTGGCGTTGACGGTGATGCCGGTGCCGCGGTAACCAGCCATGGCGCGGTCGTGCAGCAGGTTGACGCCGGGCGGCGGGGTCGGCGTCAGCACCATCGCCGGATCGCTGGCGCCGACGAACAGCTTGTCGGCCGGCGAGATCAGCAGGAAGCCGCCGCCGGCGCCGAGCCGGGTTTCCTGCAGGCGGTCGAGAAAGCCGGGCGTGTTCAGCACCACCACGCCGGCCAGCACCGCCACTACCTTGTGCGCGCTGTTGCGCACCGGCGCCGCCATGATCATGATCGGCTCGCCGTTGGCGCGTCCGCGCCGCGGCCGCCCCATCACCGGCGCATCGGCCTGCAGCGCCGCGCTGAACCAGTCGGCATCGGAAAACACCAGGCCGCTGCGCCCGGCCACTGTCGGATATTCCGCCAGCAGTCCGTTGCCGTCCGGCCGCACCACCAGCAAGCCGCTGTTGAACAAGGGATTGATGCGCTGCCGTTCGCGCAGCCAGGCTGCCAGCTGTTGCGGCTGCGACAGCAGCGCCGGCGGCAGCACCGAACTCAGTTCGGCGAGCAGCGCGCGGCGCGCCTGGATGCTATGGCCGATGTCGCGCGCGACATACGACGCCACCGACAATTGCTGGGCCGCCACCTCATCGCGCAGCAAGCCTTGAGCAAAGGGCAGCGCAAAAAACAGGCGCAAGCCGATGCCGGCCACGATAATCAGGATACCGAGGCCGATCAGGCGGAACTTGATGCTTTGGAACATTGGCATGGGGGAATGATACAGAAATCGGCAGTGCCCTAGTGCTACGGCGAGACGCCGTCATGCCGGATGTGGTTTTAAAGCCGCGGCCGCGATGGCCGTGGCCGGCAGCGCTTGCGGCGTGCGCTTGTTTCCGCCGTGCTCCTGATGATTGCTGCTTGAAATTATGATCGTTCTTGACGATACAGCAAGCGCGCCCGTTCGCGGTCTATGGCGCCGTTGCGCGGCAGCTCCAGGAAATAGGCTAGCTGCCAGGCCTGGGTTTTTTGCGCCTGCCGGTTCGCGGCCCGGTCCCAAGGCGGATAGACGCGCATAGCACGCTTGCCGCCGGCGCCGTTTTCAGAAACCACATCCTGCGCGCGCAACACCGATTTTGGAAAAACGAATTGCCCGAAATGCGTTTCCGTGCGCGTGCACACGACAAAAAAATCGACCGCATCGGCCATGTCGTAAGGCTGGATCGGACCATTGCCGATGCGCTTCCACAGGGTCACGAATTGTCCGGTTTTGGCGGGCGTGATCTTTGCCGTGCGAAAGCGCATGGCCAAGCCATTCAGTTCGAAGGCATAGGCGCCGTACTCGGCACTTTCCGCTTCCATCCGCGGTTCTGTACAGGTGAACTGGCAAGGGTCATACACCAGATCCCTGCTGGCCAGCAGATCGGGATGGATAGTGTCGGCGCCAGTCCAGGCAGAATGAGGCAGATGCATGAAACAAAGGGAATCAATCATTCTTGGGAAACCGCACATGACTGACATTCCCGCGCGATGCGTGCGATGTCGGCCAGGAATACATCCAGAGCAGCCTGTAATTCACCACTGCCGCCTTGTACCATCCTTCGAAGTGCTCATCGTCCAGATCCAGAAACGTGACAAAGGGCGCGCGCGCAATCATTGCCCCATTTTCCGGCAGAAGAAACGGCCTGATGCGCTCATCATGGCGAGTCGGTTCCAGAATGAAATTGCGTGTTTCGACGTTGATTCGTTGTGGTGCCGGAGAGAGGAGTCGAACCCCCGACCTCTTCATTACGAAGGAATTCCACGAGAGACCTCTGGAAAAAAGCCATATTTACGGGCCTGAAAAAGTTGGGAGGTTGGCCGCATATGACACCAAATTCCCAACTGAAAAATGTGCATAGCGCCTAACCATCTCCGTACTTCCCCAGCCGCCCAATTCCTGTAACGCAAACAACGGTGTGCCATTCTGGACATGCCAACTCGCCCAGGTGTGCCGCAGGTCATGCCACCGAAAATCATCAATGCCAGCGCGCTTTAGCGCCTTATACCAAGCTGCAGTGCTGACCTGCGTAACACGCTCCCCCTGATACGAAAATACATATCGTGGATGACGGCCAACACGCGTCAACAACACGCGCATAGCATCGGTATTCAACGGCACAGCAAGAGACCTTCCAGCCTTGGCCTGATCAGCGTGAATCCATGCAAGCTGTCGCGCCATATCGACCTGCGACCACTCAAGACCAGTAACGTTAGCACGTCGCAGGCCGGTAGCAAGTGAGAATGCAGCCATTGCTGATAAATGCTCAGGGAGTTCCCTCAGCAGCCGAACCGCCTCAGCCTTTTTAAGATAACGAATCCTACGCGTAGGTTCGCGAAGCAAACGAACCTTGGGAGAGGAGGGGAGCCAGTCCCAATCCAAAGCCGCCACGTTAAGCAGAGCGCGAAGAAATGACAGCATGCGATTGACCGTTGCATTCGTCACGCCGGTCGCAATTTTTTTATGCGTAAGAGAAGACACGACCGAGCGGTCGATATCCTGAAGCGGAACGCCGGACAGATGACTGTCCAACCAACGAATAAGCACCTTGTCAGTCACCAAGGATTGCTTAGACGCCTTTTCTTGCAGCCAGCGTGCGGTGGCATCGTCCCATGTGTAAATCAACTGCATTGCTCCCCGGATACAGCAAATTCTAGAATTATGCTTAAATATACAATATTGCCGACAAACAAACATGCCAAAGAGGAATATTGAATGAAAAACCTACTATCTATGGCAATTTCCCTGGCGCTGGCAGTCAGCATCGTAGGCGCTGGAATTTATGTGATGTGGCACTCGACATCGGATATATCGGCCAAAACGCAAAACGTGAATACACTGACATCGGACATAGCGCAGGAAACGATGGCACACAAAAGTGACGAAAGTGACGGAACAAATCTAGGAACTCAAGCTACACCTGAGACGGTATCGTCCGGCGGCATTGTCAAATGCGAGTCCAACGGAAAAACAACCTATTCGGACAAAAAGTGTCAGCAAGCCGAGCATCAAGTTACCGTCAGCATTAAAGAAACAAGCGGAGGATTCATCAGCCCCGACCAACAGACCATCGCGGATACACGTGCACGGATTAGAGCAGATATTCAGCGACCTGGATTCGTAGCGATGGCAGGAGAATCGACGCCAGCGATAACTAACAACACACAAGGGCAGTGCTACTACCTAGCAGAGGAAATAAAGTCTATCGATTCGGCATCGAACATCGGACAAAGCGGATGGTCACAAGAACAGCTTCGACTCCGACGACTAGACGTTAGAAACAGAATGTACCGCCTTGGCTGCTAAGGCTTAGACGCCGCGAACCAGTGGAACTGGTTCAATGAGTCTGAGTACTGAGCAATGTCGGAATAACCGTTCAGCTTAAACTCTTGCGCCAGCATGGATACGAGGTCCCATGTTGGCGTATCACCGGCAAACCACATCACCGTCACACGCGGCTTCGGAATGTCCCGGCTAGACCTGTATTTCTTTTTATTGAAACGCTCCTCATCGACCTTGCCGGTCAACGGATCAATGAGCTTCGAGAACTGCTTCGTTACGTACTTAGAGATATAGGACGCGATCCGATGACAGCTATTCCGGCCGCGTGGCTTGGTGAAATTCACATTGCCGTTGCCACGGCCGATCACACGTGACCAGATACTACTGATCAGCGCGTAGCTCTTAACCCTCACACCGTGTTCGTTTTTCAACCATGCCGGGAACTGCTGACAGGCAATGTGGATATGAATAGCGCCACGCTTTTGCAGCTCATAAGTAGCAACGTAGGTGAGGCCGCCAATAGCCTCTAAACGCGACCGGAAGGCTTTAAACAGGCCATCCATACGGCTATAGTCCTGTATGTTCTCCCGGGTCGTCAACGTCATCATGCAGTCAGCCTTGATCATCTTGCATAGCCTGCGAACATTGGTTTTTGCACGACGGCCAGCACGCTCAATATTCTTGACACGGTCACCCTCGCCCCGCTCTGCTTTCTCCGATCGGAGATCGTCAGGAATCTCAAAAGCAGCACCGTCGCGCCATGTGTACTTGGCCTCATCGATGAAAGCCTCGACACCGTCAGGGAAATGATTGATCGTGATTTTCTTCCATACATCACGCTCATGGTATTGCGAATCACCACGCATTGCCTCTTGAAATTTGGCGTTAGCTTCAAAAGCGTTTATAGTGTGATCAAGCACAAGTATTCCTTTATCGGGTTGTGTGAGCCGGGCAGCTTGGCAGAGCTGATCCCGGTTTTTCTTCGTCTATTCGACTTGCGGCAGCGGACCAACAAACATGGCGAGGATATCGGCAGCATCAGAAAGGACGTCCAACTGCGCCGACAGCGTAGCCTCTTGATGGCTAGGCCCGTTAAACTTTTCCCACTCTGTAGACCACACCACCAACACCTCAGAAACAAGAGCAAAAGCTCGTTTCAACTTCGCATTTTCAGCATCTTTCATCCCGCTTTCCTTTCTTATTCCTTAAGTGTCCTAGGTACTAGTTAAGGCGGTCGCTTCGCTCCCGCCGCCCCTGGTGCGCTACGCTCCCCCAGGCGTCGGGGCTAACTCGACCGCCTAGACTGCACCATGGCCAAAAACCTGTTTTGTAGGGAGCGGTAGCCGTGGCCTAGGCATCGCCACCAGTTCACGCTTCCCGACGCCAACAGCATGCGACCTCACTGGTCTATGCGGGCCCTGCGGCCCACACCCCGCTACTTTATTTCGCTCCTGCGGGACGGCCAGTACGTTTGCCCAGCACCCCGTAACCATCCTCATCAAAAGACACCACAGACGGCCCAGGCGCGCCGCTGGCGACCTTTTGCGAAACATCTGCTACTGCCACATCCTGCCGCCCCGCAGAAGCGCCCTGCTGCTGATTCTTGCCGCCATGATCGTCAAAGTCCACGAAGTAGCCACGTGCCACAATGTCCCGGCAAAGCAACTCAGGCACAGCCATCGGCGTAGCCTGTTGCGTGAAGCAACTACAGCGCTTCTCATTGGCCACACACGCCACCGGCACCGGCGCCGTAGTTGGACGCGTCACTTCGTCGTACCGAGGCGCAGTCTGCGGCAAGCCATGAACCCGTGGCGTCCGGTCAAACAGGTACTGCATAGCGTCATCCTTAGAATCCTTGTAAGAGACATGGCCACTGGCTTTTGGCGTCGCCCCGTCCAACTGGCCACCAACAGCACCAGCGGCCGGCATGCCATCACCACGACCATGTGCACGCTCATTCAAGCGATGCATGACGTAACCGATCAGGACAATTACCGAGGCGACAAACACCCCTGCGAGAATCAACTTAAGTGGTATCGAGCGCTTGACCGTATGCACCTCAGCACTCTTGTAGTACCCGAAGACCTCTTTCGGATATTTCCATTTATGCAGAATTGCATTCTTGTGACTAGACGCCTTTTCAGGACTAGTGTTGACGACTGCCCATTCCCAAATATTAGCGCGCTGCATACCAAATTTACGAATCAAATGCAGATGCCGACCACACAACTTGCGCACAAACGTATCAACCAATGCGGGGTCTTGCGTGATTAAAAATATATCGTAGCCGGAGTGACGATGCACCGCCAATTTTTCGTAATGCTCAGGCAGCTTGGAACCGTTTGGCTTCTTTGAGAAAATGAATTGCGCCTCATCGATCACGATGATGGAACCAGCAGGCAAGGAAGGCCATGTCTGTGGATCAAATTCCGTCCACGGCAGCTTTAAATCCTTGATGCCGGAATAGTAGACCTCACGATTCTCTTTCTCAGCATAGGCTTTCACCATGAACAAGGTGTAAAGCGTTTTGCCATTACCGGGCAAACCGGTGAGCAGCGTAATCATTTGAGCACCATACGCTTGACGCTGCCACCAATACCACGAATCGCCATCGATACAGCGACGGACGAGAAAATGATAGTGATGGCTTTATCGAGCCAGAGATAGCCAAACAAACCGATAGCATCGCCAGCCAGACCACCAACGCTATCGAGCACCAGCTTTTCCATTCCAGTGATTATGACCATCATGCCCTGGTAGGTCACGAAGCCGATACCAAGCGCCAGTACCGCCCGACCAATGAAAGAACCCATCGCCGTAGCCAGCGCACCAATCAGCGCAGGAAGAAAGAATGCAAGGAACATGATTTACCCCTGAATGATAGACTTACTTACCAGCAGAAATGCCGCGACAGATGCGCAGAGCAAAACGGCATATCGCAGCGGCGTGATGTTGTTGCAGAGCGGCGCAAAATCAACAGCGATAGCACGACCGGAAATAACGAGCTGGCGATTACCAAAACAAGAGCCGCCACCGAGGAACCCATCGCTATTCAACTGCTGTGTGCTGAGGTCAACAGTGGTACCAGTCATGGCCCTGTCGATATCACCCTGCCTTGGATCATTACCGGCACCGATCTGAGTACCGAGGTCAGTCATTGGATTAGGCTTCGTATTTTCGCAATACCCTTTTTTTTGCTGCCGCAAGATGGCGCACTGGATAGCGTCACCGGTACAGGCAGTTGTATCAACACCGACAGCACAACCACCGGTCACCTGCGAGTTTTTACAAATATTCAACTCTGGATTTTTGTCGCATAAACCGCCAGGAGCACCACCGCCACCACTGCCCTTCCCATCGCTCTTGCCTTGTGTCCCGTCAGGCTTTGTACCGGTTGACGTAGACGTACTGCAAGTCTTAGTGCCGTCAGCAGCCGTTGTACACGTTGTCGAATCAGTCGTCTTGGAACCGTCGGAATTTGTGGTTGTGCCAGAGTCGGTCGTTGTCGTAGAGCCGTCAGGATTCGTTGTAGTGGTAGTGGGATTACGCGTAGTTGGCTTGTCGCTTGGAGGTGTGCCAGTACCTTGACATATCGGTGTGCCAGTGGAATCAGTACCGATATTCGTTGCGCCGGAAGGGCAAGTTCCATCATCGTTAGGCGGGTTCAACGGCGGCTTGGGCGGCGCTGTGGGACTAGTGTTACTACGGCAGAAGCCATTAGCATCCAGAGCCTCATAAGGAGCACACAGTTTCTTTGGAATGCACTGGCCGGTAGCGTTTTCCTCCTGGCTCAAAGTACAGTCCTTTATGCACTGGTTATAACCGCCTGTACTGTCATTGTGCATGCCAAAATCACAGCCATCACGCCCAGGTATATAGCAACCAGTGCCAACAGAACCGGGTTGCTGCGGCACCTGGCCAGAGGGGCAAGGGGCATGACAAGAACCGCCCCACATGAAAGAGGGTGACGTACAAGCAGGAGGCATACACGCGCCAGTGCCGTCCACGGCATTAGGTGCATCACAAGAGCCAACTACGTAAGCAGTCGAAAATTTATGATAGCCGGCAGCACCATCGTCATTATGAAGCATGCAATCGGCAGTAGCCGAAGTAACGTTTTGCGTGATGACATGAACTGGAGACCCTGATTGATTCGCGCCATCAGCAGCTGAGGCACAAGCCGCTAACGGCGTAGCGTAAGAGCCAGTCCCAGTAGTCCAGCCATAGCCAGCAGCGTGAGACACTTTATGCACAAGCATCAACACCAGCGCAATGCACACGCCCACCAGAATTCGTTTAAGTATGTTGGTCATGATCTAAGTAGGATCCAAGTGCCACCAACGATGGCGATGATTACCAGCAGCCCCATACATCCCCCGTAAACAAAATCGGGGAGCCGAAGCCCCCCGCACCACGCACGGAAAGCCCGTCGAATTAATGGATAATGCGACGCGCCCAGGCGATCACAGCGATAGCGACAACAACTGCCAGAATGGCGGCACCATAAGTGCCGACATCGGTTTTCCCAGCGTCGATAGCCGTGGTATCAGCCACAGCAAACGCATTGCCCATACCGATTGCGCTAACGGCCAGCGCGGCTACGGCACCCTTCAGATAATCACGTACTTTCATTTGAACCTCCATTGATAACCCGCGAAATTGCGGAAACTACCCAAGCAGCTATAAATAAGCCAGCAATCGCCGACCCGTAAATAGCGCCATCCTGAGCCGACATCGTGAGCAAACTATTCGCGATATCTGGCCCGCTTTGCACGACATAACTGCACGTCGATACATCGGTCACGGACGGGTCAATAAACAACGCGTATGACCCGTTCGCTTGTTGCACGGCTACGGCGCACGTA
Source organism: Collimonas sp. GW821-FHT02H07 (assembly GCF_059421505.1). Lineage (NCBI taxonomy): Bacteria > Pseudomonadati > Pseudomonadota > Betaproteobacteria > Burkholderiales > Oxalobacteraceae > Collimonas > Collimonas sp. GW821-FHT02H07. Next base: position 344,920 of record NZ_JBWKVC010000003.1, on the reverse strand, counting down.
GCCACGTCAATCTAACTGCGAGAAGTCGTCCTCAGTCATCTCAGACCAATCAACGTCAATCTCCTCATCGGGAAAAACGTCGCCCCAATCCATGGCTGCGGACAAAGGGGAATCGACGAAATCGAGAAACTCCCCATGTTGCGAATGCCGATCATCATCGGCTGAGACAGTGATAGTGGGCATCGGTTAAAACTCCAAAGAACAGAGCAATCTGCGAAGCACGTACACGCCGCATACGCTCATTGGGAAAGAAAGCCAGAGCGCCGCCATGGCATACGCAAATTGGAGCTCTGGCCGCATGATTACGCTGCCTTCGTGGCAGGTTTCTGGTCAGCAGCGGGCACAGGCTGCCGGTTCGCCCAGGGATGCAAAACAGTGACACGCGGAACGACCTGCATCTTGTAGTCGACAGCGAGCTCAAACTCTGCCAAGTACTTGCCCGGAGGCGTCTCGATCAGATGCTTAGGCAGCATCAGCTGCCCAATGAGTACACCGCCATCACCGCCATGCATGAGGCATTGCGCCTTAAAGATTTTTCCGGCCGCACGACCATCTTTTGCAGGGTATTCCTGTGGAACGATATTGACTATTTCAAGCAAGTGTTTGTTATCGATTGCGGACATGGCAGTTTCCTTTTAGGAGTTTTAAAAAGCGCTTATGCGCGGGTGAAAAGCGGAATTTGGCGCCACCAATGGCGATAAGAGCAAGGACGTTTACACATCGGAACTACCGCAGGAGCAATTAGCAATGTCATGACCACACCAATGACATTCTTCGACCCATACACACGACTTCAGGCACTCATCAAGAACGCGCTGATAGACCTGTCGTTGAGCAGTGACGTAGTTACAGGCACGGGTGAAAGAATCGGGACCGGTGAAAAGCTCAGCAGCAGCACAGATACCCTCAATAGACGGAGACACAGAGCAGAAACCGATATCGCCCTGGTGGATAGCGTCCTCAGAGGCATCGAGGCAGTATCGAAGCTGCGGAACAACGCCGGACGTCACCTCAGCGCCTATGTCGCGTGCAACAGGAATGCTCATGCCATCGCCGAGCTTGACCATACGTAGGTAGCGGCCCATTACCACGCCCCTGCCATGCCACCGAGCGAGTGCAGAATCCAGAACGCATCCTCATCGTCGCCAAAGGCGATACCGGATATCTGGTTGTGGAAAAGATGGCTTAAGCGAATTCGATCTACGGTAGACATGGCAGCGTCATTAGAAATGATGTATGGTTAACCCGTGAGTCCAAATGACCTAAGTTCATTTGAGCTAATTAAGATATTAGTTCATTTGGGCTAATTATTGCTAATGAGGAATAACTATGAGTTACGCAGAAATGATAGCTAAGGCACTGAAAGGAAGATCAGTGAACGCCGCAGCTAAGCAATGGGGGGTGCCACAGAAAAGTCTCGATACATACGCAAAAGGAAAGCGACTACCACCATTCCACTTAGCGCTACTGATTGCAGACGAGGCAGGGATAGATAGAGGCGAGGCATTTAAAATGCTCGCAGACGAGGAATTGAAGCTGGTGCCGGAGAGAGGAGTCGAACCCCCGACCTCTTCATTACGAATGAATTGCTCTACCAACTGAGCTACACCGGCACTGCTCTCGCAAGATATCCTGCAAAAGCTGACAATGATTTTATCAGCAATTAATCAAAAGTGAAGCCCGGTCAATGCGGACCCAGATCGGGGTCTGCGGCGCGTTGCGGCCGGCAGCGGTAAATGTCTCGGTAAGCCTCCAGCCGCGGCTGCAAAGCCGCATGGCGCAGCGGGTTGGGCGTGAATGCTTCGCGTTGCGGCGGCTTGGCGCAAATGACGGCTTCCTTGTCGGATTGATCATTGGCCGCCAGCCAGGCCAGCCGTGCAGCGCCAAGCGCGCCGCCGGTTTCGCTGCCGATGTGGGTCACCATCCGCACGTTCAGCGTGTCGGCGATCAGTTGCGCCCAGTAGGGGCTGCGCGAGCCGCCGCCTACCAGCGACAGTTCGGTCACTTCGGTACCTGCCGTGTGCAGGGCATGCAGGCCGTCGGCCATGCCGAAGCTGACGCCTTCGATCACGGCGTAGCCCAGGGCGGCACGGCCGTGGGCGTGCGACAGGCCGTGGAAGACGCCTTGGGCGTAGGGGTCGTTGTGGGGCGTGCGTTCGCCGGACAGGTAGGGCAGGAACAGCGGTGCGTTTTCCAGTTCGGCGGCGCTTAGCGTTGCGATTTCGTTGAGCAGGGTGGCTTCGTCGACGCTGACCAGGCGGCAGAACCAGCGCAGGCAGCTGGCGGCGGAGAGCATCACGCTCATCTGGTGCCAGCGGCCGGGCAGGGCGTGGCAGAAGGCGTGTACTGCCTGGGCGGGATTGGGGCGGAAGCGGTCGTTGACGACGAACAGCACGCCGGAGGTGCCTAGCGATATGAAGCCGTCGCCGGGATTGACCGCGCCGATGCCGACCGCGCTGGCGGCGCCGTCGCCGCCGCCGCCGGCGACGATGACCGCGGGCGACAGGCCCCACGCCTTGGCGACTTCAGGCAGCAGCGTGCCGGAGGATTCGCCGCCTTCCACCAGGCGCGGCATGTGCGCGCGCCGCATGCCGGTGGCGGCCAGCAGCTGGTCGGACCAGTCGCGTTTGGCGACGTCCAGCCACAGCGTGCCGGCGGCGTCGGAGGGTTCGGAGACTTTGTTGCCGGTGAGTTTCAGGCGCAGCCAGTCCTTGGGCAGCAGCACGGTCGCCATGGCGGCGAATATTTCAGGTTCATGGCGCGCCAGCCAGAGCAGCTTGGGGGCAGTAAAGCCGGGCATGGCGAGGTTGCCGGCGATCTGGTGCAGTTGCGGCGCGCGCTCGGTAAGTTCGGCGCATTCGCTGATGCTGCGCAGGTCGTTCCACAAGATCGCGGGACGCAATACCTTGTCTTTGGCATCGAGTAGCACCGCGCCATGCATCTGGCCGGACAGGCCGATGGCGCGCACTGCGCTGAACTGCTGCGGCGCCTTGGCGCGCAGCTTGGCGATGGTGTCGCCGGTGGCTTGCCACCACTGCTCGGGATCCTGCTCCGACCAGCGCGGCTGCGGCCGCGAGACAGTGAGTGCGGAGCCGGCGTCGGCCAGCAGATTGCCGGCCTGGTCCATCAGGACTACCTTGACTTCCGAGGTGCCCAGGTCTATGCCCAGATACATGTTGCAATTCCTCTTTGGGTGTGGCGTTTTGCTGCAGGCAGGGTGATCTGGTGCCGGCCGGTTCAATCCCGGCCTGCGCCATCGGTCGCGTTATTCGAGTCGATTCAGTGCTGCTGCGCCAGCCAATCCTGGACGCGGATGACCGCCTCGCGCAGCGGCAATTCCAGCTGCGCGCTGCCAGCTAGTTTGCCCCATAAGGCGGTATCGGCGCAATAGGCGCGCAGCGGGTCGGCGCTGGCCAGCATGGCGCGGGTGGCGGTGGCGTCGAACACGCCGTCCTGGTAGGCGTAGGGCAGCTCGCCGCTGGCCCAGCGCTGCAGGAACAGGAAGAACAGCGCCGGCAGCATCAGCGTGGCATGCGGCACGACGCCGCGCGCCAGGCATTCCTGCAGGGTCGGCGCGATGAAGCCAGGGATCTTGGAGAAGCCGTCGGCGGCGACGCGCTGGTTGCTGTCCTGGATATTCGGATTGCTGAAGCGTTCCAGCACGGTGTCGCGGTAGCTTTCCAGATTGAGCGGGCTGGGCGTCAGGCAGGGAATGACATCCTGCGTCACATAGTCGAAGGCCATTTTGCGGATATCCGGACGCGCGCAATCCTGGTCGATATAGGTCAGCCCCACCAGCGTGCCGGCCCAGGCGACGCAGCTGTGGGTGGCGTTGAGTATGCGGATCTTGGCTTCTTCGTAGGGCAGCACCGATTTCACCATTTCGACGCCGACTTTTTCCAGCGCCGGACGGCCGGCGGCAAAGTCATCCTCGATCACCCACTGGATGAACGATTCGGCCATGATCGCGCATGGATCAGGCTCACCGCAAGCCTGCGCCACGCGCGCCCGCACTTCGTCGGTGGGGCGCGGCGTGATGCGGTCGACCATGGAGTTGGGGCTGCGGGCATGTTCCTTTACCCATTGCTGCAAGGCGGTCTCGCCGCGCAGTGCAAGAAACTGCAGCAAGCCGTCATGGAAGCGTTCGCCGTTATGGCGCAGGTTGTCGCAGTTGAGCAGAGTCACAGGGCCGCCGTTGGCTGCGGCGCGGGCGCGCAGGATGGCGGTCATGGCGCCGTAGATGGTGTTCAGTTCGCCTTGCAGGTCGGCGGCCAGGTCCGGGTTGGCGGTATCGAGGCGATGCTGGTGATCGAGATAGTAGCCGCCTTCGGTGACGGTGAAGGAAATTACCTTGGTGCTGCTGCGGGCGCCGATGGCGGTCAGTTCCAGCAGCGCAGCGTCCCACGGCACGATGGTCTTGATCGAGCGTATCACTTCATAGCTGCGTACGCCGCCGGGCGTGACGGTTTCCAGCGTATAGGCGCCGTCCTGCCGTTCCAGCGCATCCAGCAGCGGCGTCATGTCGTCGCGGATGTTGGCCAGCGCCAGCGACCAGCTGCGGTCGCCGCTCTCCATCAGGTGGTGAAGATAGACCGCCTGGTGGGCGCGGTGGAAGGAGCCTGCGCCTATGTGCAGCCAGAACTGTTCGGGCCCATTGGCAGCGGAGGAAGTGACTTGCATGATGAGTCCTGATGAATATTGATAAATGCGATTGATAAATGCGAATGACAAAAGCAAATGACGAAAGCGCGGTTCTCGATAGTTGTCCGGTTGGCGACGGTCTTATGCCACCTGTGCAGCTGCGCGGTTCTGGTCCGCCGCTGCGGCGCCGCCGGCGACATCCAGCCGGGGCAGGGCGCGGCCGCTCTGGTCGAACAGATGGCAGCGCAGCGGGTCGGCGGAGACGCCGATCTCGCTGCCATGCTGCATGCTGACGGTGTCGGCCACCCGCAGCACCAGCGGTTCTTCGGATGCCGTCGAATCGGCATACAGATAGGAAAAATCGCCGAGCGCTTCCAGCACCGTGAATCTGGCTTTGAGCATCGGCGTCTGCGCATCCAGCATCAGGTGCTCGGCGCGCACGCCGATGCTGACCGCGGCGCCGATCTGCAGGCTGCCGCCATCCACCGCGACCGATTGGCGGCCGCCGCTGGCCAGTTCCACCAGCACGCCGTTGTTGCCGATAGCGACCACTTTGCCGTCGATGAAATTCATCTTCGGCGAGCCGATGAAGCCGGCCACGAAACGGTTGGCCGGATGATGGTATAGCTGCTGCGGCGAGCCGATCTGCTCGATGCGGCCGGCCGACAGCACCACGATCTTGTCGGCCAGGGTCATGGCTTCGATCTGGTCGTGGGTGACATAGATCATGGTGGTCTTGAGCTGGTCGTGCAGCCGTGAAAACTCCAGGCGCATCTTGACCCGCAACGCCGAATCCAGGTTGGACAGCGGTTCGTCGAACAGGAACACGCTGGGTTCGCGGGTGATGGCGCGGCCGATGGCGACGCGCTGGCGCTGGCCGCCGGAGAGGGCCTTGGGCTTGCGGTCCAGCAGATGGTCGATATGCAGAGTCTTGGCAGCCTTCTGCACGGCGGCGTCGATCTCGGCTTTCGATTTGCCGGCGATCTTCAGGCCGAAAGCCATGTTGTCGTACAGCGTCATGTGCGGGTACAGCGCATAGGACTGGAACACCATGGCGATGCCGCGCTTGGCCGGCGGCACGTCGTTCATGCGGGTGTCGCCGATGAACAGGTCGCCGCTGCTGATGTCTTCCAGGCCGGCGATCATGCGCAGCAGGGTGGATTTGCCGCAACCGCTGGGGCCGACGAAGACCACGAATTCGCCATCGTCGATATCCAGGTTGATGTCGCGCATGACTTCATTGTCGTCGTAGCTCTTGATGAGGTTCCTGATTTTTACGCCTGCCATGATGGTCTCCTTCTGTTTTATTCTCGAATCGCCGTGCCGCTCAGCGCCAAGGCGATGACTGCAATCGTGTCACTAAGCCGCCAGCAGGCCGGGCAGCTGCTGCATGTTTTCGAATACCTGTTCGGCGCCCGCCGCCAGCAGGCGCGCGGCAGCCTGGCCGCGATCGTGGGCAACGCCGGTAAAGCCGAACACGCGGATGCCGGCGGCGACTGCGGACCGGACGCCGGTAACGCTGTCGTCGATGGCGATGCAATGCCGCGGCGCGACCTGGAAGCCGGCGGCGGCCGCCAGGTAGACATCCGGCGCCGGCTTGGGCGTGCCCATGTCGTGGCCGCTGTGGATATGGCCGTCGAACAGTTCCAGCAAGCCGCAGCGACGCAAGCCGGCGGCTATGCGCAGCAGGCTGCTGTTGCTGGCGACGGCCTTGGGCAAGGGGATCGCCGCCAGCACGTCGATGACGCCCGGCACCGCCGTGACTTCTTCGCTGCAGGCGCGGCTGACGGCCAGGTTGATGGCGGAGTAATCGGGCGCCAGCAAGCCGAGGCTGAACTGGGCGTTGAGCTCATCCAGCAGCTGGTCGGTCATCATGCCCAGCCGTTCGGCAATCGCGCCATGCAGTGCCAGCTCGAGCGCCAGTTCGGTCTGGCTGTCGCCTCGCACCAGGCTGCGCGGCAGGTAGCTGCCCAGCTGCCGATGCAGGACAGCGAGGGCGATGCTTTCGCTGTCCAGCAGGACGCCGTCGCAGTCACAGATCAGGTGCGTGATATGTTGGTTCATTGCGGTATTCGTCATCAGCGTCATTTCACCGCGCCAAAGGTCAGGCCGCGCACCAGCTGCTTTTGCGCCAGCCAGCCAAGCACCATGATCGGCGCGATCGCCAGCAGGGAAGCGGCTGACAGCTTGGCCCAGAACAAGCCTTCCGGATTCGAATAGGAAGCGATGAAGACGGTCAGCGGTGCGCCGCTGACGCTGGTCAGGTTGATGCTCCAGAATGCTTCGTTCCAGGACAGGATGATCAGCAGCAGCGCGGTCGAGACCAGTCCCGGCATCGACGTCGGCAGCAGCAGGTACAGCATTTCCTGCCAGGCGTTGGCGCCGTCTATGCGCGCCGCTTCCAGGATTTCCTTGGGCACGTCGTTGAAGTAAGTGAACGCCATCCACACCGCGATCGGCAGGTTGATCAGGGTATAGATGATGGTCAGGCCGGTCACGGTATCGAGCAGGCCGGTATTCTTGGCCAGCAGGTAGATCGGGATCAGCACGCCGACTGCGGGCATCATCTTGGTCGACAGCATCCACAGCAGCAGTTTCTGGGTCTTGGCGGTAGGGAAAAAAGCCATCGAGTAGGCCGCCGGCACCGCGATCAGCAGCGCCAGCGCGGTGGAGCCGAGCGAGACGATCAGCGAGTTGCTGACGAAGTTCATGTAGCTGCTGCGCGCCAGCACCTCGTGGAAGCTTTCCAGCGTCGGCCAGAAAAGCAGGCTCGGCACATAAGCCTGGTGCTCGGTCTTGAAGGCGGTGATCGCCACCCAGAAGATGGGGAAGAACAGGACGATGGCGCAGGCCCAAGCCAGCACGCCCAGCCACAGGCGATTGATGTTTTTAGCTTTCATTTTTCGTTCGCTCCTTTCAGGTTCTTGGCCATCATCCGCACCAGGAAGAACGACACAATGTTAGCCAGCACCACGGCGATGATGCCGCCGGCCGAGGCGATGCCGATATCGAATTGCTGCAGGCCGATCGAATACACCAGGTAAGCCAGGTTGGTGGTCGCCGTGCCGGGGCCGCCGGCGGTGGTGGTGAAGATTTCGGCGAAGATCGACAGCAGGAAAATGGTTTCGATCATGATGACGACCGTGATGGCGCGCTTGAGATGCGGCAGCACCACATACCAGAACACCCGCACCGGCCCGGCGCCGTCCAGCTGCGCCGCTTCTTTCTGTTCCATGTCCAGCGATTGCAGCGCGGTCAGCAGGATCAGGAAGGCGAACGGGATCCATTGCCAGGCGACGATCATGATCACCGACAGCATCGGGTATTCAGCCAGCCAGTCGACCGGTTCCAGGCCGACCAGGCGCATGGCCCATGCCAGCAGGCCGTAGACCGGATGCAGGATCATGTTTTTCCAGATCAGGGCGGCCACGGTCGGCATCACGAAGAAGGGGCCGATCACCAGCAGGCGGGCGATGCCGCGGCCGAAGAAGGGCTGGTCGAACAGCACCGCCAGCAAGGTGCCGCCGACCACGCTGATGACCAGCACCGAGCCGATCAGCACCAGCGTATTGAGGATCGACGGCCAGAATGCCGGATCGCTGAGCAGGAAGGCGTAGTTGTCCAGGCCGACGAAGCCGGTAGCATCCGGCATCATCAGGTTGTAGCGGATGACCGAGAAGTACAGCGTCATCGCCAGCGGCACGATCATCCACAGCAGCAGCAACAGCACTGAAGGCGTTTGCAGCAGTCGTACCGGCTTGAATTTGCCGGCGCTGGGCCGCGCCGGCGCGGCCGCGTTGGCGGCCTGGGCGAAAGGAGTGGACATGATTTACCTCTTATATTATTTCGCGCCGATTGACGGGAGTGCAGGGTGGGCACCTCGTGCCCACGGGTGGATGTACTCCGCGTATTTGCCTGCTTTGCTGCCGTGTGAGTCTGTACTCCGGCTATTGCGGTCACGCGTGGGCACGAGGTGCCCACCCTACGGATTACTTGCGCATTTATTTGATATAGCGCCCTTGACGCATCACCCGGTCCGCCTGCGCCTGCGATGTCTGCAACGCCACGTCGACGGTCGACTTGCCCGCCAGCGCGCCGGCAATCGCCTGGCCGACTACCGTGCCGAGCGACTGGAACTCGGGAATCGTCGCAAACTGGATGCCGGTATAAGGTACTTTCTGGGCGGTCGGGTCTTTGGTGTCGGCAGTCTGGATGGCGCTCAGGACGAAATCGGAATACGGCGCGGCCTTCTTGTAGTCAGGCGACGCGTAGGTCGACATGCGGGTGCCGGGAGGCACCAGGCCCCAGCCCTTTTCCTTGGCGACCAGCTGGATGTATTCCTTGGAAGTGGCCCAGGCGGCGAATTTCTTGGCGGCGTCTTGCGATTTCGACGATTTCGGAATCGCCAGCGACCAGATCCACAGCCAGTGCGCGCCCTTTGGCGTGACGGCCACCGGCGACGGCGCAAACGCCACCTTGCCGACCACTTTCGATTCCTTGCTGCTGTAGATCATGCCGGCCGCCACCGTGGCGTCGATCCACATGCCGCATTTGCCGCTGGAGAACAGCACCAGGTTTTCGTTGAAGCCGTTGGAGGTGGCGCCTTGCGGACCGTATTTTTTCAACAGGTCGACATAGGTGGTGACGGCGTTTTTCCATTCCGGCGTATTGAGCTGCGGCTGCCATTTTTCATCGAACCAGCGGGCGCCGAAAGTGTTCGCCATGGTCCCGACCAGCGCCATGTTTTCACCCCAGCCGGCGCGGCCGCGCAGGCAGATGCCGGCGATGCCGTTCTGCTTGTCGGTGAGTTTTTCCGCGAAGCCGGCGATGTCCGTGTAGGTCGGATGCTCAGGCATTTTCAAGCCCTTTTCCGCAAACAGGTCCTTGCGGTAGTAGGTCATCGAGCTTTCGGCGTAGAACGGCAGCGCGTACAGCTTGCCGCCTTCGGTCAGGCCGTCGCGCACGGTCTTGATCAGGTCGCCTTCGTCGTAATTGGCAGGCAAGCCTTCCATCGGCGCCAGCCAGCCTTTCTTGGCCCAGATCGGCGCTTCATACGCGCCGATGGTCATCAGGTCGAACTGGCCGCTGCCGGTGGCGATGTCGGTAGTGACGCGCTGGCGCAAGACGTTTTCTTCCAGCACCACCCAGCGCAGCTTGATGTCGGGATTGGCGGCTTCGAAATTGGTGGAAAGCTTTTGCAGTTCGATCATGTCCGGATTGTTGATCGTTGCGATGTTGACGGTAACCGGGGCGGCCCAGGCGCTGCTGCAGAGCATTGCCATGGAAAGAGGGGCCAGGATGGCTGTGAACGGACTGCTGCAAATGCTGCGACGTTTCATGTTTGTCTCCGTGGTAGGAATCATCAATTCGCCATGCCGACTTGCGCGGCTTCGCTTTGTCACTTTCTGCGCTATCCCGATGGGTTGCCTGAAAGCGGTTGTAACGCCGTCCCTTGATTTTGTATTTCCGGGTGTGTCGATGAAAATATTGAGCAAAAGACTTTTCGTTGAGCAAATAATCAATCATGATCCAAGTCATGTCAAGATTTTTTTTGCCGAATAAATCCCTGTCGAATGCTTATGTTGCGGTGCGCTATCTGGGACAATTCGTGATCGCAAGCCGTGCGCAGGCGGTAGTTGCATTGCGCTGCAACAAGACAGAAAAATTACCGTGCGTCGACGGAAAAAGGACATCAAATGGCATCAAGAAATGAAAAGCTGGATCTCGCGGCCCGCGCTGCGTGGATGTATTACGTGGTTGGCGATACCCAGAACGAGATCGCCGACCACCTCGGCATTTCGCGGCAGATGGCGCAGCGGCTGGTGGCTTATGCGCGCGAATCGGGGCTGGTCAAGGTGCGGGTCGAGCATCCGGTATCGGAATGCCTGGAGCTGGCGGCAGCCTTGCAGCAGCGCTATGGCCTGGAACTATGTCATGTAGTGCCGAGCGTGGGAGCGGCCGGCAGTGCGGTGGACGACGCCGGCGTGCAGCAGATGCTGGCGGTAGTGGGCGCCGAGATTGTCGAGCGCTACCTGCAGCAGGAAAATCCGCTGGTGGTGAATGTCGGTTCCGGCCGTACCTTGAAGGCGGTGCTGGAGGCGGTGAGTGAAATGGACCGGCCGCAGCACCGGATTGTGTCGATGGTGGGGGCGATTGCGGCGGATGGTTCGTCGAACCGTTATGACGTCGCGTTGACGGTGGCGGACAAGACGCAGGGGCGCTTCTTCCTGCTGCCGGCGCCGCTGGTGGCCGACAGCGCCGAGGATATGCGGCAGTGGTGCCATCACCGGGTGTACCGCATCGTCGCGGACCTGGCGCAGCAGGCGGATGTGACGTTCATCGGGGTCGGCACGATTGCGCCCGGCTGTCCTATGCATGAGGATGGCTTTCTTACCGCGGCGGAGGTGGCGCAGTTGCAGGCGCATGGCGCGGTGGGGGAGATGATCGGGCATGCGATTGCCGGGGATGGGCGGCTGATTGCGTCGCCGATCGAGGATAGGGTGACCAGCCTGCCACTGACGTCGCCGCCATCGAAGCCGGTGATCGGGATGGCGGGTGGAGCCAAGAAGGCGGAGGCGATCCGGGCGGTGTTGCGGGGCGGGTGGTGGTCGGGCTTGATTACCGACGAGTATTGCGCGCGCTATGCCCTGCAGGACGATTAGCCAATCGCAAAAGCAGTCAAATGGGGTCGGAGTCGAATTATTTAATTCGACTCCGACCCCAATTAATGCCAATTAATGCGTCAACTGCTGAATCAGCGCGCGCTTTATTCGCTAGGCCGTGCGCGGAATTTAACTGCTTGCTCTTCTGTTGCTGGGGAGTTTGAAGCGCATCCGCTGGAGCAGGAGCCGCATCCACTGCCGCAACCGCCCGCTGCTGCTGTCGGTTGCAGCTGCCTGCCAAGTTTGCGTAGCAAGGCCGGGTGCGACGACCGGCTTAGCGTGTTGGCCAGTTTGGCTTGCAGGCGCTGGCTGGTGGCCGGCATCAGGCGGCGGCAAGCGTAGACCAGGCTGGCGATTACCGCCAGGCTGATGATCAGGGCCTGGACGATCAGGAAGGGCGTCATGTCAGCAGTCTCGTGATTTGGTAGGTCAGGAAAGCGGCCAGGTAAGCCAGGCCGAACAGGTAGGCAGTGGCGGCGGCGACGACCTTCCAGGAGTTGGTTTCGCGCCGCATCACCGCCAGCGTCGACATGCATTGCGGTGCAAACACATACCAGGCTAGCAACGACAAGGCAGTCGCCAGCGACCATTGATGCGCAATCACCTGCCCGAGCTGCGATGCGATCGCCTCTTCGCTGCCGGACATGGCGTACACCGTGCCGAGCGCCGATACCGCCACTTCACGCGCCGCCATGCCGGGCACCAGTGCGATGCAGATCTGCCAGTTGAAGCCGATCGGCGCAAACACGTATTCCAGCAGGTGGCCGATGCGGCCGGCCAGGCTGTAGTCGATGGCCGGCATCGTGGCGCCTGCGGGCGGGCCGGGGAAGGTCGACAGGAACCACAGCAAGACGGTGAGGGCGAGGATGATGGTGGTGACGCGGCGCAGGAAGATCAGCGCCCGTTCCCACAGGCCGATGGCGATGTTGCGCGCGCCGGGCAGGCGGTAGGAGGGCAGCTCCATCAGCAAGGCATGCTCGCTCTTGTCCTTGCGCACGCGCTTGATGACCCAGGACACCGCCAGGGCACTGGCGATGCCGGCCACATACAGCACGAACAGCACGATGCCCTGCATATTGAACAGGCCCCATACGCTGGTGTTGGGAATGAAGGCGGCGATCAGCAGCGTATACACCGGCAGGCGCGCCGAGCAGGTCATCAGCGGCGCCACCAGGATGGTGGTCAGGCGGTCGCGCGGATCCTGGATGCTGCGCGTGGCCATGATGCCGGGAATCGCGCAGGCAAAGCTCGACAGCAGCGGGATGAAGGAGCGGCCGGTGAGCCCCGCCTTGAACATCATGCGGTCCAGCAGGAAGGCGGCGCGCGGCAGGTAGCCGGATTCTTCCAGCGTCAGGATGAAGAAAAACAGAATCAGGATCTGCGGCAGGAACACCAGCACGGTGCCGAGGCCGCCGAAGATGCCGTCGCTGATCAGGCTGCGCAGCAGGCTTTCCGGCATCGCCGCGGCGACCCAGGCGCCGACGGCGCTGACGCCGGCCTGGATTGCCGCCATCAGCGGCTGCGCCCACGAAAATACTGCCTGGAAAATGAAGAACATGATGGCGGCCAGCAGCGCCAGTCCTATCACCGGATGCAGCACCCAGCGGTCGATGGCGTCGTCGATCATCGAGGTATTGCGCGGCATGGCGACAGCCGCAGCCAGCATCGCGCGCACCTGTGCGTGCAAGTCCTCGTCGCTTGTTTCGGCCGTGGCTGCTGTCGCCGGCGCGCCGGCCTGGTCCAGGTGCTGGATCAGCGCGCGGGCGCCGCCGCTGCGCACCGCCACCGTCTCGATCACCGGAATGCCGAGGCGGCGTTCCAGTTCTTCGCGGTCGATGACTATGCCGCGTTTGCGGGCGGCGTCCATCATGTTCAGCGCCAGCACCATCGGCCGGCCCAGCCGTTTCACTTCCAGCACGAAACGCAGGTGCAGGCGCAGATTGGTGGCGTCCGCCACGCACACCACCAGATCGGGCAGCGCCTCGCCCGGCATCTGGCCGAGGCAGACCTTGCGCGTGATCATTTCATCCGGACTGGTCGCTTCCAGGCTGTAGGCGCCGGGCAGGTCCAGCAGCTGGAACACGCGGCCGGACGGCGCGGTGAAGCGTCCTTCCTTGCGTTCGACCGTGACGCCGGCATAGTTGGCGACCTTCTGGCGGCTGCCGGTCAGCTGGTTGAAGAGGGCGGTCTTGCCGCAATTGGGATTGCCGACCAGGGCGATGCGCAGGGAGGTAGTGCTGGACATGGTGCTTGATTCAGGAAGCCAGGTTGACATGCACCCGGTGCGCTTCGGCGCGACGCAGGGCGAAACGGGTGAAGCCGATTTGTATCATCAGCGGATCGGCGCCGACCGGGCCGCGCGCCACTACGCTGACCGCTTCGCCGTTGACGAATCCCAGTTCGCGCAAACGTTTGGCGATAGGGTCCGCAGCCAATACATCTTCTACCTGTTCGATGACTGCAGGTGTAAACGGGGTCAAGTCGCAAAGTCTCATACAAACGCCATTACTAATAATGATTCTCATTATAACCATTGAAGGTCACCCGCATGCGTTTCGGTTACAAAACAAAGGGATTGCGGCCGGTGATTGGCGCAAAAATGCCAGGTGGAAATAAATTGAGTTGCTCGTGTTTTCTTGTCAAGCGCCAGGCCTCAAAGAGTCATCGCGTTGCGCTCCCGGTGCGATGCCCCTGGCAGGCAGGAAGCGCGCGACTGCGCTCCCGCCGCCGGTCTTATGATTTTTGCCTGGCCAGCAGTGTTGGCTGCACGAAATCCTTTTGCACTTCATGCGCCAGTTCATCCGGCGGCAGCAAGCCCTGGCTGACGACAAAGTCGTTGAAGGCCTTGCGGTTGAAGCGCGGACCCATGGCGATCTGCGCTTCGGCGCGCAATTGCATCAGCCTTGCATAACCGTAAAAGTAAGAAGTTGCCTGACCGGGGCTCTGGAATGTATAGCGGTCCAGTTCTTCCTGCGCCAGCGCTTCGGAGGCGCAGACGTCGTGCACCAGGATGTCGTGCGCGCGCTCGGGCGTGATCAGTCCCAGGTTCAGCATCGGGTCCAGGAATGCGCGGGCGGCGCGCAGCAGGCGGGCGTCGAGCGCGGCCAGCTGGGCTTCCTGCGGCTCGTACGGCAGCATTTCCGCTTCCGAGTAGAGCGCCCAGCCTTCCACGTTGACGCTGTTGAAGGAAAACACGCTGCGCGCCAGCGAGACGCCGCCTTCCAGCATGCCGGCAAACTGCAATTCATGTCCCGGCCGTCCTTCATGCGCGGTCAGCGACCAGGCCGCTGCCTTATAGGTGAAGTCGTCGAACCTGGCGTTGGCGACCCCGGTGCTGGCCGGCACCCCTAGCGAAAGAATGAATTCCCCGGACTCGCCCTGATTATTGACCAGCGGCGGCGGCTGCATGTGCGGCGCCGGCACCTGCGCGCTCTCGGCGTCGGACGCGGTGCGCATCACCATGGGCCGTTGCGGCAGGGTGATGATGTTTTCGCGGCGGATGATATCTTCGATCTTGCCGATGACGGCGTGATAGTGCGGTTCGATAGACTGCTTGTCTAGCTGCTGTTTTTTGAGCGCATTCACGACATCGCGATAGCCGCTGGCATTGATGCCCTGGCTCTTGGCGACCATCGGCGCGATCAGCTGCATGGCCGCCTGGGTCTCCATGAACTCCAGCTGTGCTTCGCGCATCAGCTGCGCCGGCGGGATATCCACTCCCATCTGTTTCAGCTGGAAGGCATACAGTTCCGGCGGCAGCTTGAAGTCGCTGCGCGTACGCGGCATGACTACGCTTTTGGTCCACGCCGAGTAATCATCGAGCTGCTGTTGCAAGGCGCTCAATGCCGCCTCCGCGCCGGCGATCTTGTACTTGGCGTACAGCTGCCGGATGCCGTCCACGTATTCGCCGGTATTGCCCAGCGCCTGCGCGATTTCCTTGTTGTAGGGGCCGAGCAGGCTGGCGTTGCCGCGCAGCGCTTCGAAACGTGCCTTGGCCAGCTTGGTCAGCGGGGTGTAGCCGGCTTCCAGGCCAAGATAGCGTTTTAGCCGCACCAGCGCCTGAGCACGGCGGGCCGGGGCGACCTGGTCTTGCAGCAGGGCGAACTGGCCGCTGAAAATGTCCTGGCCGACGTCCTCGTACAGCAGCATGTAGCGTTCATTGAGGTCATGCCCTTCGTTGGTCAGCTCGGCGGCGCGGATCATGATGCGCAAATCCTGCTGCACCTTGAGATCGCCCTCCTGCTCCAGCTGGCTGCGCAGTTGCCGGATCGCTGCCAGCGTGGCTGCGCGTTCGCGCGCTTCAAGATCCGGTTTCAGGTCGATGATCTTGTCGTCGTATTCGGCCATCCCTTGTTGCGATGCATTTTCCGGGTTGAACTCGGCTTGCGTCTTCAAGAGCATCTGGGCGGCGGCGTTGCTTTTTTCTATCCAGGCCGGGGCTGGCGTCGCCGCCATGGCGCAGTTCGATGCAGTCAGCGTGGCGACGCTCAGCAGCATGGGAATGGTAAATCGATTCATGGGCTTCTCCGTATTCGCAGCGATGAGGCGGCTGCGGCTAATGAAAGGGATTGGCTGACCGGAACAGGGTGGGGCGCGGTCCGCGCAACGTGGCCACATCATATTGGTAATGTTGCGAGGTGGCAATTTCGCGCGAATCGTGAGGCTTGCCTTCGCTATTCCCATGGAAATATAGCGAGAGCCGTTTCTCTGTTTTTTAGCGACGAATATGCTTCGCTTGCTTGACAGCATTACCTGCTTTGCGTTTTACTTAGCGAAATTTTCTGCACTGCAACAAACCGCGCGCTCGTTTTTTTGCTATTGCCTGCGCGCTGATTCAGGTTGCAGCGTGCAGGCAAATCGGCTTTGTCCTCGCCTGATCTCGCGCTCATTTCGCAATACCAAGTAAATATCGGGCCCGCACAATTGCGGGCGCCGTTTTACGCGGCTTTTCGGTAGCGCTAACATCGGCTGGCCTTGCCGTCTCTATCAACTCAATTCCTGTGAAGGATCGGATTCCCATGCGCTTCAACAAAATACTTGTCCTCTCATCGCTGCTGCTGACGGCCGCCATCTGCCAGGCCGAAACCGGCGTCACCTCCAGCACCATTACCCTGGGACAGTCGGCAGCGTTTTCCGGTCCGGCGAAAGAACTGGGCAAGGGCATGCATGACGGCGCCCAGGCTTATTTCGATCAGGTCAACGCCAGCGGCGGCGTGTTCGGCCGCAAGATCGTCTTGAAAACCCTGGACGACGGCTACGAGCCGGACCGCGCCGCCGCGAATACCAAGCAATTCATCGAGCAGGATGAGGTGCTGGCCTTGTTCGGCTATGTCGGCACGCCGACTTCGAATGCTTCGATTCCGGCAGTCAGCAAAGCCAAGGTGCCGTTCTTCGCGCCGTTCAGCGGCGCGCAATCGTTGCGCGAACCGTTCAACCGCAACGTCTTCAATATCCGCGCCAGCTACTTCGTCGAAACCGAGAAGATCGTGCAGCAGATCTCGACCTTGTCGCTGAAGCGGATTGCCGTGTTTTACCAGAATGACGCCTACGGCAAGGCTGGGCTGGAAGGCGTCACGCGGGCCTTGAAGAAGCGCGGCATCGAAGTGGCCGCGCTCGGCACGGTAGAACGCAACAGCGTCGAGGTCGGCGAAGCCGTCGCCAAGATCCGCGCCGGCAAGCCGCAGACGGTGATCATGGTGTCGGCCTACAATTCCAGCGCAGCCTTCATCAAGGCCATGATCGCCGCCGGCAGCCCGCCCTCGTTCTGGAACATCTCCTTCGTCGGCAGCCAGCAGCTGGTGACCGCGCTCGGCAAGGATGCCAGCGGCGTGCAGATATCCCAGGTCATGCCGGCGCCGTGGGACGAAACCCATGCCATCGTCAAGGAGTACCGTAAATACTATCTGCAGGACGGCAAGAAGCAATGGGACTACGTCAGCATGGAAGGCTTCATCGCAGCCAAGGTGTTTGTCGAAGGCCTGCGCCGCGCCGGCAGCAACCTGTCGCGCGACAGTCTGATCCGGGCGCTGGAAACCGTCAGCCATTACGATGCCGGCGGCTATTTCATCACCTTCAGTCCAAGCAGCCACAACGGTTCGGAGTTCGTCGATCTGACCATGGTGGCAAAATCGGGCAGGTTCCTGCACTGAGATATAACCTTGCCTTGCTACCTGCCTGAGTATCTGATCTCGGCGGGCGGCAAGTTGTATGCCGATACGCTACCGGCGCCGCAGGGCGCCGTTTTTTTTGCTGGCGAGATGGGCAAAGCAAGGTGAATTGTTAACTTCGAATTATCGGATTGTGAAACATCGCGATTGGTTTTCTTGAAAACCCGACAGTCAAAAAATGTTATCCAAAAGAAATAGTTAAATCATTTAGTTTTCTTGTGGAAAGAATGATTGTGCATCTAACCCCATTTTAGGGTTAAATATCGTTAATTTATGTGAACTATAGTTAAAAATCCAATTTTTCAGTGGTTTCATAAGGCTCTTGCTTTTACTCTTTGTGTGTATGCAGCCGCTAAACTTAACAAACCGGTGAGCGCATAGCGACAGGGTTAACCGATTGAATATGATCTGGCGATTTTCGAAAGAAAAAGATTTGCCGAAAGACAAATCGCGCTACCTGATCCAAGTTCAACAATCAAAGAGTAGATAGATGCAGAAAATTAACCGCGTTCTTCGAGATGATCAATGGGAGAAACTGGAGCCTTTGCTGGTAGGGCGGCCAGGGGATTCCGGCATGTGCGGCCGCGACAATCGTCTGTTCATGGAGGCTGTGCTGTGGGTGGCGCTGAAAACCGGCACATGGAGCAACCTGGCGCCGGAATTCGGCCGCTGGAGGACCAGCTACATGCGCTTCCGGCGCTGGACCAAGGCCGATGTCTGGCGGCGCGTGGCCGAGAGCCTGGCCGATCACCATGAATTACAGGCGATCTTGCAGGCCATTATCGTGCTGGGCGACGAGCACACCCGTCTGAATACGGAAAGATCGATCAGGCGCGCCAATGTGAAAACCTATGGCCGCGCCCTCGCTTCGGCCACCGGCGCCGGCGCCAAGCCGGCACGCGGCGATGAACTGTCGTCATCGTGGGTATGGCTGGTGAGCAACGACGTCCAGACCAGCTGATCGCGCAGAAGACAACAATCCGCAACAAGCCCTAAGGCTGCCGGCGCCGGGTGGTATCTCCCTTGCGCCAGCGGCAGCCTGCGCATATTGGCCAATGATATTGTTCGTTGCGCCACGCCATTCTCCTTCCGCCCCAGCAATTCCAGCGTGTTTTTGTCTATGAATCCGGCAAAAAATTACCGTATCGGCAAGCCCTTCCATAATAGGGGCTACTCTCTAAAGCCCTTCCTCATTTGACTACCCCCGCGCGGGATCAGGTATCATCGCCCAAGGGGAGTGTTTGGCAGGAAACTTCTTGACGCATGGCAGCTTCTGCATTTTTCCCCACGATAAAAATGAATGGCCTCGACTACGAGGCTGAGACAGGTCTGAAGCGGCGCGACGGCAGGCGGTAAGTGGCCAAGGCAATGATTCGGACGATTAACATTCGATTAAAAGTACGATTTTGATGAATTTCATTCTGTATTCGGATATTGGCGAAAATACAATCAACAAAAGCCTTGGTTTGCCAGAGTACAGCTACTACTTTGTCTTGAAAGCTTTTCGCACCGTCTTGCAGGAGCTCGGCACAGTGACCGTGGTTCGGCAGCCGGAGACTGAAGTCGATCCACTGTTCGACGCCTGCCGCGATCGCGGCGAAGAATGCGTTTTCCTTTCCTTTTCCCCGCCCAACAAAACCTTGATCGACCTGCGCTGCCCGACCGTATCGGTGTTCGCCTGGGAATACAGCAACATTCCCGACGAGCAGTGGGATGAGGATGTGCGCAACGACTGGCGCAACGTGTTTGGCCGCCATGGCCGGGCGATCACCTTGTCCAGCTATACCGCGCGCATCGTCCGGGAAGCGATGGGGCCGGCGTTCCCGGTGCTGGCGGTGCCGGCGCCATTGTGGGAGCAGTTCGCCGCTCCGCGGGCGCGCTTCGGATCCAGCCTGCCGCCCGCTCAAAGCCAGCTGCAGGTGCGCGGCATCGTGATCGATAGCCATGTTCTGGGTTTGTCTGCCGACGGCCTGATCGCACATGTCACCTTCCCGCAGGCGTCGGACGAGCTCGATGCGCCCGATGAGTCCGATGAGGCGCCGCTGCCGCCGCCAGTCCAGCCGGAACCTGCGCCGGAAGCGGTCGCGCCGCCGCCCCAGCCTGAACCCGCGGCGCCGGCCAAGAACCTGCGCTATCGGCTGGCAGTGACCAAGCGCCATCTGCTGACCTGGTACCGGGAAGCGGTGCGCGACCTGCTGCCTTTATGGCTGGCCCGCGCGGTGGCGCTCAGCGGACGCAGCGGCAATACCGTTGCGCGCGCCGTCATGGGCTACGAGAGCCGCACGCTTGCGCCAGTGCAGCCCTTGCCGGCGGAGCCGCAGGCGCAGCAGCAAGCGGCGCCGGCCGCGCCGTCAGCGGCAGCAGCAGCCGTTGCGCCGGAGCCGCCGCAAGAGCCCGCGGTGAGCGTCAATCTGGAAGGGGTGGTCTACACCTCCATCCTCAGTCCCAAGGATGGCCGCAAGAACTGGTTCGACATGGTGACCGCGTTCTGCTGGACTTTCCGCGACGTCGAGGATGTGACGCTGGTGCTGAAGATGAATGAGCGCGATCTGTCGCTGTATCACAACACCCTGCTGACTTTGCTGTCGCAGCTGGCGCCGTTCAAGTGCCGGGTCCTGACCTTGCACGCCTATCTCGACGACGCCACCTATGAAGAACTGATAGGCGCCACCAGTTTTTACGTCAATACCTCCTTGTGCGAAGGCCTGTGCCTGCCGCTGATGGAATTCATGAGCTGCGGCAGGCCGGTCATCGCGCCGCGGCATACGGCGATGGAAGATTACATCGACGACGGCGCCGCCTTCATCGTCAAGTCCAGCCTCGAGCATAATGTCTGGCCGCATGATCCGCGCGACCTGTTCCGCACCCTGCGTTACCGCCTGGATTGGGAATCGATCTGCAACGGCTATGCGGAGAGCTATCAGATAGCGAAACAGCATCCGGAAAAATACCTGGCGATGGGCCGGCACGCTATCGCGCGCATGCAAGCGTACAGCGCGGGCGCGGTCGTCAAGGAACAGCTGCGCGACTTTTTCCAGCAAGAAGCTGTGGAGGAGCAGGCATGACGCTGTCCTCTTCACGCTGCGTCTGCGGCACCGTTCATCCCCGCTCTTACCTGACATCCGGCGCCAGATGATTATCATTATTTATTCCGAAACCAACTCCGGTTCGATTGCCTCGAACCTCGGCCTGCCTGAGTACAGCTACTACTTCGTGCTGAAGGAATTTCGCCCGGTGCTGGAGCAGCTCGGCATCGTGGTGACTGTCAGCGATCCCGCGCGCGAAGTCGACGACATCTACCGCAGCGCCGCCGCGCACGGTGAATCCTGCGTGTTCCTGTCGTTCTCGCCGCCGCATAAAACGGTGGTCGGCCTGGCCTGTCCGACTATTCCGGTGTTCGCATGGGAGTTCAGCACACTGCCGAACGAGGTCTGGTTTGGCGAGCCGCGCCATGACTGGCGCTATGTCTTCGACAAGGTCGGCAGCGCCATCACGCATTCGGTATTCACCGCGGATTCGGTGCGGCGCGCGATGACGCCGGCATTTCCGGTGGTCTCGATACCGGCGCCGGTATGGGACCGCTTTTCCGCGTTGCGCGAAAAGCTGTCGATCGCCAATCATCCCGACGGCGTCGACCTGCATGTTGCCGGCACCGTGGTCGATAGCCGCACGGTCGATCTTTCCCCCTACAGCGTGCCGCTGCGGCGCTTCCCCAAGCCGAACCTGGTGCGGCCGCCGGCGCTGGCCCGGCGCGAGCCGGTCAAGGTGCATATCGACGGCGTGGTATATACCTCGGTCTTCAACCCGTATGACGGCCGCAAGAACTGGTACGACATGATCAGCGCTTTTTGCTGGGCATTCCGCGATACCGAAGATGCCACGCTGGTGTTGAAGCTGACCCACCACGACGTCCGCATCGGCATCGACAATCTGCTGGAGAACGTCTACAAGCTGACGCCGTTCAAGTGCCGCGTGCTGCTGATCCACGGCTATCTGAGCGACGCCGACTACGAAAAACTGGTGTCCGCCA
Source organism: Collimonas sp. GW821-FHT02H07 (assembly GCF_059421505.1). Classification (NCBI taxonomy): domain Bacteria; kingdom Pseudomonadati; phylum Pseudomonadota; class Betaproteobacteria; order Burkholderiales; family Oxalobacteraceae; genus Collimonas; species Collimonas sp. GW821-FHT02H07. Next base: position 323,420 of record NZ_JBWKVC010000003.1, on the reverse strand, counting down.
CGACCTATGTACTGAATACCTCGCACGGCGAAGGCCAGTGCCTGCCGCTGATGGAGTTCATGTCTTGCGGCAAGCCGGCGATCGCACCGGTCAATACCGCAATGGCTGACTATATCGATCGCGACAACGCTTTCGTGCTGGACTCCAGCACAGAGCCGAGCCACTGGCCGCACGACCCGCGTCAGGCCTACCGGACTTTGCGCTACCGCATAGACTGGGGCACGCTGCTGGCCGCCTACAAGGACAGTTATCGCGTCGCCCGGCAAGATCCGCAAAGGTACTGGCAAATGGCGGAGCACGCGGTACAGAGCCTGCAGCAGCATTGCTCGCGCGCCGTGGTGAAGCAGCGCCTGGATGCCTTTCTTTCAGAGCGCCTCGCCAGGCACGCGCGCGATGCCGGCAAGACAGCGGACAAGGCCATCGCATGATGAAATTTCTTACCGATTGGCTGCGTCCGCCGAAAGCCGAGGCTGTTGAGCCGGCACGCAAGCAAGAAGCTGAGCCAGAAGCGCTGCCGGCGCCGGTGTCGCCGGAAGGCGTGGTCGATTCGCGCGTCTGCGGTTTTATCGACACCGTGCAAAGCGGCTGGTTTCAATCGGACAGCGGCGAGCTGCTGAAAGGATTTCCGATCACGCCTGCGGATGTCGTGCTCGATGTCGGCTGCGGCGAGGGCGGGGCGACCTTGTTCGCCGCGCGCTGCGGTGCGCATGTGATTTTTTCCGATACCGATGCCGACCAGGTGGCGCGGCTGGCCGCCAATGTGGCGAACAGCCCGGCGCGCGGCTATCAGGCCCTGGTCGGCGACACCAATCCGCTGCCGCTGGCGGATGGCAGCGTCAGCCGCGTCGTCGCCATGGAAATGCTGGAACATGTCGACGACCCGGCGCAAGTGCTGGCCGAACTGGTGCGCGTCGGACAGCCCGGAGCGCTATATCTGCTGACGGTGCCGGATCCGGTCGGCGAAGGTCTGCAGAAGCAGCTGGCGCCGCCGTCGCATTTCCAGAAGCCTAACCATATCCATGTTTTCGAACGCGACGCGTTCGCAAAGCTGGTGACCGACGCCGGCCTGGAAATCGAACAGCGGCATGCTTCCGGTTTTTTCTGGTCGATCTGGATGTGCCTGTACTGGGCCGATCAATCCGCCGCCGATAGCGCCGAAGGCGCAACCCGCGACAATATCAAGCCGCCTCATTCGCCGTTGCTCAATGAATGGGCAAACACCTGGTATCAATTGATTTCGTTGCCGGAGGGCGCCAGGATCAAGCAGTTATTGGATAGCGTCATGCCCAAGAGCCAGGCGATCATCGCCCGCAAGCCGCACCGTCGGTAACTATCGGAGCAGAGGGCACATGAATCATCGAATCAAGGATATCGAGCTGCTGCGCGGAATTGCGGTGCTTTTCGTTTTGTTCGAGCATACGCGTTTCAATCTGTTCGGGCAGCCAAGCGAGATTCTTGCATTCATCTATACCCATTTCGGATTCTGGAATGGCGTCGATCTGTTCTTTGCGATTTCCGGCTTCGTGATTGCCCGGGACTTGATCCCGCGCCTTGACCGCAGCGACAGCCGGGCTTCTTTTTTCTCCGTTGCCGCCAAGTTCTGGGTGCGGCGCGCCTGGCGCCTGTGGCCTACCGCGTGGCTTTGGCTGGCGCTGCTGTTGCTGGCGACAGTGGCGTTCAAGAAGTCGGGCATATTCAGTTCCCTGCAGGTGAATCTGGAGGGCAGCCTGGCAGGATTGCTGAACTATATGAATTTCCGCGTGATGCTGAAATTCGGCCACGATGAACTTGGTCCCACCACGCCGTACTGGAGCCTGTCGCTGGAAGAGCAGTTTTATCTGTTGCTGCCGCTGGCCGTGTTCCTCTGCCGCCGCTGGCTGTCAGGCGTGCTGATTGTCCTGGTTGTGCTGCAATTTTTTGCCAATCGCCACCAATCGCTGTTTTTGATGCTGGTGCGTTCCGACGCCTTGCTGCTGGGGGTGCTGCTGGCAATCTGGAGCAAACGCGGCAGTTACCGCAAGCTCGAACCGGTATTTTTGAAAGGCTGGAAATGGGCGCGCTTGCTGCCACTCTTGATCCTGGCGGCTTGCCTGGCAAAGATCGGATCGCCGCAATATCAGGAATTCCGTTTCTGGGTCGGAAGCGTCGCGCTGATATCGATTGTGCTGGTCTGGATCGCTTCGTATGACGCGGACTATCTGATGCCGGACAATCCTCTGAAGCGTCTCTTGTTGTGGGTCGGCAGCCGTTCCTACGCGCTGTACCTGACGCATATGCCGGCCTATCTCATGAGCCGTCAGATCTGGTTCTGGATTGCTCCCACCGATACCATTTTCGACCATACCTATAACGTCAGGCTGGCGTTGACGGCTGCAGTGCTGGTGGTGGCGTTCAGCGAGCTTAACTACCGCTTCATCGAGACTCCTTTGCGCGCGCGGGGCAAAAGAATTGCCGACGCGATGGGACAGTCCCGGCTCCAGTTGCAGACTTAGATCATAACGATGGAAGCAAGAAAATAGCATGCGAGACTTGATCAAAAGGCTTTTCGGCAGCGTTAAATCAGATGCCTCCGCGCAGGTAATGCCGGTAGCCGAAGCTGCGCCGCCGGCACCGACGCCGGCGCCAGCGGCGGCGGTCGATTCCTTTCATATCGGATTGCGCGATGCCCTGGCGAGCGGCTGGTATCTGCAGGAAAGCGATGAACTGTATCGCGGCTTTGTCATCAATGCGGAGGATGTGGTGCTGGATGCCGGTTGCGGCGACGGCGGCAATTCATTGTTTTGCGGCCATCGCGGCGCCCATGTGATCGTGGCCGACATCGACGCCGGCAAAGTCGAATTCACCAAGCAGCGCCTGACTGAAACCCCGGCTCGGATAGTGCAAGGCCTGGTCGGCGACGCCAATCCTTTTTTGCTGGAAGACGGCATCGCCAGCAAGGTGATCTGCATGGAGGTGCTTGAGCACGTCGACGATACGGCGCAGTTCCTGGGCGAACTGGTTCGGGTTGGCAAGGCGGGCGCGCATTACCTGTTGTCAGTACCGGATCCGGTGCAGGAGCACATGCAAAAGAAAGTGGCGCCGGCGTCGCATTTTGAAAAGCCGAACCACATCCGCATCATCGAGCGCGAGCAGTTTGAAAAGATGGTGACGGACGCCGGCCTGATCGTCGAACGCCACGATTACTACGCTTTCTACTGGTCGGTCTGGTGGCTGCTTTTCTGGGTCTGCAAGGTGGACCTGAGCAATGCGCATCATCCCTTGCTGGACAGCTGGGCGAAAACCTGGGAACTGCTGATGGACAGCCCGAACGGGGAACAGGTGCGGCAGGCCTTGAATGATTTCATGCCGAAAAGCCAGATCATTATTGCGCGCAAGCCAGGATGAAATGTGCGCGATGGCTTTAACCGAACAACCGCAGGAAAGGAGCGACCGCTTATGAAACGGCTATTCATCACCGGACAGTCAGGCTTTGTCGGCCTTGCCTTCGAGCGCCTGCGCGAACATCAGGTCGCGGCGCATGGCTGGCAACTGATATCCGCCGACAGCGCTTATGATCTGCTGGATCCGGCATCGCTGGACCGGGTGCTGCAACAGGCGCGTCCGGACGCTGTGATCCATCTCGCCGGCCAGACCTTTATCCCGGAAGCCTTCCGCGATCCGGCGCATACCCTGGACGTCAACCTGAAGGGCACGCTGAACCTGCTGCAGGCGCTGCAGCGCAACGGTTTCAGCGGCACTTTTCTCTATGTCAGTTCGGGCGACGTCTACGGGCGGGTCGATCCGGAACTGTTGCCGGTCAGCGAGCAGCAGCCGGCGCGTCCGCAAAATCCGTACGCGGTCAGCAAGGCGGCGGCGGAACTGCTTTGCTATCAATGGAGCTGCAATCTGCCGTGGCGCATCCTGGTGGCCCGGCCGTTCAATCATATCGGTCCTGGGCAGCGTGAAGATTTCGTGATCTCCAGCGTCGCCCGCCAGCTGGCGCGCATCAGGCTGGGGTTGCAAGAGCCGCGGATACTGGTCGGCGACGTTGACGTCAGCCGCGATTTCCTGGATGTGGAAGATGTCATTTCTGCCTATCTGGCCTTGCTCGCAAGCGGCCAGAACGGTGAAATCTACAACGTCTGCTCGGGCAAGGAATATCTGGTCCGCGACATGATCGCCAGCATGCTGTACCTGACCGAGACCGATGCAGCGATCGAGCAGGATCCGGCGCGTTTGCGGCCTTCGGACTTGCGCCGGGTAAAGGGCAGCAACCAGAAAATCACGCAGGCAACGGCATGGCAGCCAGCCATTCCCATGCAGCAGACTTTATTGAGCGTCCTGGCGGACTGGGATGCCAGGGTAGCCGCGGAGAGCGCAGCGCAAACGCGGTCGTGACCCACGAACAGATAAAAAACAGATATTTGGAGATACAGGCTATGACAAAGACAGCATTGATTACCGGCGTCACCGGACAAGACGGCGCTTACCTGGCCAAGCTGCTGCTTGACAAGGATTACAAGGTATACGGCCTGCTGGCAAGGCGCAGCAGCGACACATTATGGCGCTTGCGCGAGCTGGGAATCCTGGAGCGGCTGCAATTCATAGAAGGCGATCTGGCGGACGCCACTTCCGCCATACGCGCCGTGTGCCAGTCCCGTCCTGACGAAATCTATAACCTGGGTGCGCAAAGTTTTGTCGGCACCTCCTGGAACCAGCCGGTGGTGACCGGGATGGTGGATGGCCTGGGCGTTACCCACATGCTGGAAGCGATTCGCCAGTTCTGCCCGGCGGCGCGCTTCTACCAGGCATCCACCAGCGAAATGTTCGGCCTGATCCAGGCCCAGCACCAGGACGAAAACACGCCGTTCTACCCGCGCAGCCCGTATGGCGTCGCCAAGCTTTACGGCCACTGGATCACCGTCAATTATCGTGAAAGTTTCGGCCTGCACGCCTCCAGCGGCATCCTGTTCAATCATGAATCGCCTTTGCGCGGCATCGAATTCGTCACGCGCAAGGTGACCGACGCCGCGGCGCGCATCAAGCTCGGCAAGCAGCGCGAACTGCGGCTGGGCAATATCGACGCCAAGCGCGACTGGGGATTTGCCGGCGATTACGTGGAAGCGATGTGGCTGATGCTGCAACAGGAGCAGGCCGAGGACTACGTGATCGCCACCGGCGTCACCACCAGCGTGCGCGAGATGTGCCGGATTGCCTTCGCTCATCTCGGTCTGGATTATGAAGAGCACCTGGTGATCGACCCGCAGCTGTTCCGCCCGGCCGAAGTCGACGTCTTGCTCGGCAATCCGGCCAAGGCGCAGCGCAAGCTGGGCTGGAAGCCGAAGACCGGACTGGAACAATTGATACAGCAAATGGTTGACGCGGATATGCGCCGCCTGACCTCAGCTAAAGAATAAAGGGAGACCAAGATGCGTACGCCAGAACCGGGTATTCCATTGACAGCGACGGCAGTGATCGTGCCGGTGGTCCTTTCCGGCGGCGCCGGCACGCGCTTGTGGCCGGTTTCGCGGGAAGGGCATCCGAAGCCCTTCATCAAGCTCCCGGACGGCAAAAGCTTGCTGCAGAAAACCTATCAGCGGGTGGCCCAGTTAGGCATCCGCGGCGACATCCTGAGCGTGACGAATCGCGATTATTATTTCCAGAGCAAGGACGAATTCATCTCGGCCGACCTGGGAATCCATCATCGCCCGCATTTCATGCTGGAACCCGCCGGCCGCAATACGGCGCCGGCCATCGCGGCGGCGGCAGTGTCCCTGCGCGCCTTGCATGGCGATAACACCATCATGGTGGTGATGCCGGCGGATCACCTGATCAAGGACGTCGAATGCTTCGCCGAAGCGGTGCGGCATGCCGTGGAAGTCGCCAAGCAAGGCTACCTGGTGACCTTCGGCGTGCGGCCGCTGACGCCGGAAACCGGCTTTGGCTATATCGAATGCGGCGCCGAGATCGACAGCGCCGGCGCTGCGCAGGTAAAGCGTTTCATCGAAAAACCGGATGCCGAGCGCGCCGCCGGCTTTGTTGGCAGTGGCAAGCATCTGTGGAATGCCGGCATTTTCTGTTTCTCGGTGTCGGCCTTTCTGGCCGAACTGGAAAAGCATGCTCCCGAGATCCTGGCGGCGGCCAGCGCCTGCATCGAGGCCAGTCCGGCCGGTCCGTCGGCCGGCGTCCTGCTGCAGGAACTGGACAGCGCAAGCTTCATGGCGATGCAAGACATCTCGATCGACTATGCGGTGCTGGAACGCTCCGACAAGGTGGCGGTGATACCGGCCGGCTTCGACTGGAACGATATCGGTTCCTGGGGCGCCTTGCGGCAGCTGGTGGAGCCGGACGAACAGGAAAACCGGGTGCTGGGCGAGGCGGTGCTGATCGACAGCAAGAACAATTACATCTATTCGGAACAACGCCTGGTGGCGACTGTCGGCGTCAACAACCTGATCGTGGTGGACACGCCCGACGCCTTGCTGATCGCCCATCCCGATCACGTGCAGAACGTGAAGAAGGTGGTGCAGCAGCTCAAGAGCAGCGAGCACGATACCTATAAGCTGCATCGCACCGTGTTCCGCCCATGGGGCAGCTATACCTTGCTGGAGCAGGGGCCCAACTTCAAGATCAAGCGCATCGTGGTCAAGCAGGGCGCATCGCTGTCGCTGCAGATGCATCATCACCGCAGCGAGCACTGGGTGGTGGTGCACGGCATGGCCAAGGTGGTCAACGGCGACCGCGAAATCTACGTCAACACCAACGAGTCGACCTATATCCCCGCCGGCACCAGGCATCGCCTTGAAAACCCTGGCTTGCTGGAGCTGGTCATGATCGAAGTGCAGAGCGGCGCCTATCTGGGCGAAGACGATATCGTGCGCTTTGACGACAAGTATGGCAGGTGCAAATAGTGCAGAAAGTGCAGAAAATGCTGACCATCATGCAGAAGAGCAAGGCGCAAACCTTGTTGCGTTCGATCTGGCACTATCGCGGCTTCATTGCCGGCAGCGTCAGGCGCGAGTTCCAGTCGCGCTATCGCAATTCAATGCTGGGCGCCGCCTGGATGGTGCTCAATCCGCTGGCCATGATCGTGGTCTATACGGTGATTTTTTCGCAGCTCATGCATGCGCGCCTGCCGAATGCCGGCAGCCAGTTCGCCTACGGGATTTATCTTTGCGCAGGCTTGCTGACGTGGGGATTTTTTACCGAGACGGTATCGCGCATGCAGAACGTGTTCCTGGAAAATGGCAACATGATCAAGAAGCTCAATTTTCCGCGCATCTGCCTGCCTATCATTACGGTGCTGAACGCGGGCTTGAATTTCTCCATCATCTTCGCCCTGTTCCTTGGCTTCTTGCTGGTCTCCGGCAATTTCCCGGGCTGGGTCTTTTTCGCGATGCTGCCGCTGCTGCTGATACAGGTGCTGTTTTCGGTCGGCCTCGGCATTGTGCTCGGCGTGCTGAACGTCTTCTTCCGCGATATCGGCCAGCTGTTCGGCATCGTGCTGCAGTTCTGGTTCTGGTTTACGCCGATCGTCTATACGGTGTCGACCCTGCCCGCCGGCGTGCAGACCTTGCTCAAATTTAATCCGATGAGCGCGCTGATCGTCGCCTACCAGGGTATTTTCATCAGCGCTGCATGGCCGCATTGGAGCGACCTGTGGGCGGTTGCCTTGCTGAGCGTTGCCCTGTGTATTTTCGGGATGTTGCTGTTTCGCAGGCACGCGGGTGAAATGGTGGATGAACTCTGATGGGTAAAGTGACGGTTAAAGGGCTCGGCAAGGCCTACAAGACATATGACGGCCGCTGGGCTCGCCTGGCCGAATGGATTTCGCCGTTTTCCAGGGTGCGGCACCAATTGCACTGGGTCTTGCAGGACATCGATTTCCAGCTGGCGGCCGGCGAAGCGGTCGGCATTGTCGGCATCAACGGCGCCGGCAAAAGCACTTTGCTGAAGCTGATTGCCGGTACTACCCAGGCGAGCGCGGGCACTATCGATATCCAGGGGCGGGTGGCGGCGCTGCTGGAACTCGGCATGGGTTTCCATCCCGATTTTACCGGCAGGCAGAACGCGATCATGGCCGGCCAGCTGCAAGGCTTGCGGAACGACGAAATAACGGCCTTGATGCCGGCAATAGAGGCATTCGCCGAGATTGGCGAATACATCGACCAGCCGGTGCGCACCTATTCGAGCGGCATGCAGATGCGGCTGGCGTTCAGCGTCGCCACGGCCAGCCGGCCGGACGTGCTGATTGTCGATGAAGCCTTGTCCGTCGGCGACGCCTATTTCCAGCACAAGAGCTTTGAGCGGATCCGCGAATTCCGGCGCGCCGGAACCACCTTGCTGATCGTCTCGCATGACCGTTATGCGATCCAGACCATTTGCGACCGCGCCATCCTGCTCAATCGCGGCCGCCTGGAAATGCAGGGCGATCCGGTGGACGTCATGGATTTTTACAATGCCATGCTGGCCGAGCGCGAACAGCAGACCGTGCGCCAGGAACGTCTCGAAGACGGCAGGTTAAGAACGATTTCCGGCACCGGCGAAGCCAGCATCGCGTCGGTGAATCTGCTGGATGACGCCGGCAAGCGGATCGATGTGGTGGAAGTCGGCGCCTACGCCACGCTGGAAGTACGGGTTGCGATCAATGCTGAAGTGCCGCGCCTGGTGATGGGTTACATGATCAAGGACAAGCTCGGGCAGTCGATCTTCGGCATCAACACGCACCGGCTCGAGATGCCGCAGACCGACTTGCAGCCCGGCGAAAACGTCATATACCGCTGCCGTTTCCCGATGAACCTGGGCAAGGGCAGTTACTCGATCGCCATTTCCTTGTCGCGGCTGGATTCCCATCTCGACACCAACTATGAGTGGCGCGACTACAGCGTGATTTTTCATGTGATCAATACCCGCCATCCCGATTTTGTCGGCTGCGCATTCCTGGACGCGGAGATTGCGGTTGAACGGTCGTCTGGAAGCATGCGCCCGGATGGAGTGGCGGCATGAGCAGACTGCTGATCGAATGTACCTATGTGTTCCATCATCCTGAAATGAATTCAGGGATACAGCGCGTGGTGCGCAATATCATCAATCATCTGCCGGCAGTGCAAGATGAAGCGGTATGCATTCCCGTCATCTTCAAGCAGGGGAAAATACTCGAAGTCACGCAGCTGACGCCCACGCATTCCGACGAGTGGCGCAGCCGCGTGCAGAAAAAACTGGAGAAGGTGGCGCAGAAGCTGGTGCAGGTGCGCAACCGTTACTGGCTGATCCACTCGCGCCTGTTGCGCTTCTGGCCATGGCGGGCATCGCATAACGTAAAGCGGGTGACATACGTGCTATGCCGTCTGCTCAGTTTCTCATTCATGCTGCCCCTGTATCTGACCGAGAAGATCCTGGAAAACATCGAACTGCAGCCGCGCGCTGTTGAAATGGCATGCCGCGCCGACGATATCCTGGTGCTGCTCGATTCCTCCTGGCATGCCGATTTTTTCCCGGTGGCGGAAAAGCTGCAGCGGCAGGGCGTCTCCATCGTATCGGTCATCTACGATCTGATTCCCTTGACCCACCCGCAATTTTGCGATGGTCCGCTGGTGCAGGTATTCGATCGCTGGTTTGAATGGATCGCCAATACCGCCAACGGCTTCATCGCCATATCCGGCACCATTCGCGACGAAGTGCATGCCGAGGTGCGGCGGCGGCTCGGAAGCGAGCAGGCCCGCGGCCGCTGGTTCGATTTTTTTCACCTGGGTTCCGAGCTCGACCAGGTTGACGCCGGCAAAGCGGTGCGTCCGGCGGTACAAAAACTGTTCTCGTCCGGCCGTTCTGTCTACCTGATGGTCAGCACCATTGAGCCGCGCAAGAACCACGCCTATTTGCTGGATGCCTTTGACCAGTTGTGGGAAGAGGGCAGCGACGCGGTCCTGTGTTTTATCGGACGCATCGGCTGGAAAAATGAGCGCCTGATCGAACGCGTAAGGAAGCATCCGGAATTGAAGCGGCGGCTGTACATGTTCAACGATCTTGACGACGCCGAGCTGGAGCATGCCTATAGCCATGCGAAAGTGCTGGTCTTTCCATCGTTCGTGGAAGGTTTCGGTTTGCCCTTGGTGGAAGCCATGCAGCGCGGTTTGCCGGTGATGGCCAGCGACATTCCTGTTTTCCACGAGATCGGCGGCGACTTCATCAGTTATTTCGATTTGCATCAGCCGCAATCGCTAGGCCGGCAAGTCACGCAATTTGAAGACAGCGGCATCTTTCCGGCATTGCAGGAAATGAAGGACTGGTCCTGGCTCAGCTGGGAAGATTCGGCGCGGCAGCTGGTGCAGCGCGTTCTGCAGCAGGTGAAAACCCAAAAGCATGTGCAAAGCGCCTGTGATGAAACTGACCATTGCACTGAATAGCAAGGTGCTGCTGGCGCCTCGCACCGGCATCGGCAACTATGTTGCCGAGCTGGCGCAGGCCTTGCAGCAGCACCCTGAGCTGGAAATGCAGTATTTTTACGGCGCCGGCTGGCGACCTGCGCTGGCCGCCGCAGCCATGCCTGGATATGCGCGCTGGGCCGGCGCCGCCAAGCGGCTGCTGCCGGCTGCCTACCGGATGCGGCGGCTGCTTGAGCAGCGCTGCTTCGACCGCGGCGCACGCAGGATCCGTCCGCATGTTTATCATGAGCCGACCCTGTGGCCGCTGGATTTTTCCGGACCGACCGTGATGACCGTGCACGATCTGACGCATGTTCATTATCCGCAGACCCAGCCGCAAGACCGCTTGAAGGAAATTGAAAGGCGCTTGCCGTCTGCGGTGGCGCAGGCCAGCCGGATACTGGTCGACTCCGCCTATATCGGCGCAGAGCTCAGGCAGCAGTTCAGCCTGCCGCCGGAGAAGGTGGTGCTGGCGCCGCTGGCCTGTTCTGACATTTTCCAGCCGCGCGATGAACGCGAACTGCTGCCGCGCCTGAAAGCAATGGGCCTGGCTTATCGCCGCTTCATTCTTTCTGTCGGGACGCTGGAGCCGCGCAAGAACCTGCTGTTGACGCTCAAGGCGCATGCGCGCCTGCCGCCGCCGCTGCGCGCGCGTTATCCTCTGTTGGTGGTCGGCATGGCGGGTTGGCAGGCGGATGAACTGAAGGGGGCGCTGGGGCAGGCGGTGAGTGCCGGCCATGTACGTTTTGCGGGTTATCTGGATCAGGCCGATCTGGCTTGCGTCACGGCAGCCGCCAGGATCATGGTGTTTCCTTCGCTGTACGAGGGCTTCGGCCTGCCCTTGCTGGAAGCCATGGCCAGCGGTACGCCGGTGATCGCATCGGATTGCGCCAGCCTGCCTGAAGTTGCGGCCGCGGCCGGTACCTATGTCCATCCCCAGGATGACATCGCCCTGACTGAACAGATGCGGCGCTTGATGGAAGATGACGCGCTCTGGACGGAACGGCGCGGCGCTGGCCTGCTGCGCTCGCAGGAGTTTTCCTGGGCAAGATGCGCGGCGATCACCGCCGAGGTGTATCGGCAAGCAGCAAACAGTTAAATAACATTTGTAGACATTAAATAACATTAAAAGATATAGACTGGCGCTGAGACCGGCAGTTGACGTTAACAGAAAACTGCCCTTCGCGTTGCAACAGATGAGGCGGCAGAATGAAAAGAGGATGCAATGCGAGTTCTTCATTTTTACAAGACTTATCAATCTGAATCGTACGGCGGCATCGAGCAGACCATATTCCAGCTGTGTAAATGCTCGCCTGCCAGCGGCATTGAAAGCGAAGTGCTGACCCTGAGCGAAGCGCCGGATCCGGCCGAACTGCAATTTCACGGACACACCGTGCATCGGGTCAAGCTGGACTTGCAGATTGCTTCCACCGGCTTTTCCCTGTCCGCCATCAGGCGCTTCGCGCAGCTGGCGGAGGATTTCGATCTGGTGCACTATCATTTCCCCTGGCCGTTCATGGACCTGGCCCATTTTGTCACGCGCATGAACAAGCCGAGCGTGGTCACCTATCACTCCGATATCGTGCGCTACAAGGTGCTGCTGCAGCTGTACCGGCCCTTGATGCATCGCTTCCTGAGCAGCGTCGATGCTGTCGTGGCGACTTCGCCTAACTACCTGCAAACCAGTTCGGTGCTGGCCGGCTACAGGGAAAAAACCCAGGTCATTCCTATCGGCCTCGATAAAAACAGCTATCCGACGCCGTCGGACTCCGTAACGGAGCAATGGCAACAGCGCATAGGCGGCCGTTTCTTCCTGTTCGTCGGCGCCATCCGCTACTACAAAGGCTTGCACATCCTGCTGGACGCAGCGCGCGGCACCGACTATCCGATCGTGATCGTCGGCGCCGGTCCGATCGAACAGGAACTCAAGCAGCGCGCCGCCGAGCAGGGCTTGAGCAATGTGATATTCCTGGGCATCGTCAGCGATGAGGACAAGGTCGCGTTGCTGCAGCAATGCTATGCGCTGGTCTTTCCATCGCACCTGCGTTCGGAAGCCTTCGGCATCTCCCTGCTGGAAGGGGCGATGTACGGCAAGCCGATGATTTCCAGCGAGATCGGCACCGGCACCAGTTATATCAACAACCACGGCGAAACCGGCATCGTGGTTCCACCCAGCGATCCCGACGCGTTCAGGGCGGCCATGCAACGCTTATGGGATAACCCGGACCAGGCGCAGGCGATGGGAACGCGTGCGCAGGCACGCTACCAGAAATTGTTTACCGCGCGGGTGATGGGTGAAAGTTATGCCTCGCTATATCGCGATGTGCTGGCGATGCGCGGCGTGACGGAGCAGCCCGCCGGCCTGGGCGCCTGAGCCCACGGCCGGATCCCATCTTGGGATTTTAGCGTTTTGTGATACGATCATTTAATAGATAAGCTATTGATTATATTTTTCAAATAGCGTTTAACTATTAAAAACTATAGATTACATTCACACCGGATTTTTGCGGGTGCGGGTGTCGTTTCGTATGTCGCTAAATCGCTTATTCGGGATCATTTCCCTGCTGCTGATGTTGCTGTTCCTGGCCCTCGCCGGCAAAATTGTCGACAGCGAGTGGACTGTGTATGAGCGCAGTACGAAAAGCATTCCGGTCATCAGAAAACTGCATCTGGCGCTGCAGGCGGAAGAAAAGCTGGTCATCGAGCGCGGGGCCACCAATCTGCTGCTCCAGCAAGATTTGCAGGACGGAGAAGCGGTGCGCGCCAGGCTGGCGCCGGCGCGTGCCGCCAGTGACCACGCGCTACGCAACCTGCGGCTGGTTTTGCGGGAGCAGGCCAGTCCCTGGCTGGCGCCGGTGATGGCGAACGTGCTGCTGACAGAGCAGTCGCTCGCTGCTGCGCGCCAGGATGTCGACTTGCTGGCGGCTAAGCCAAAAGCGCAGCGCGATCCGGAAACGGTCGCTGTCGCCACCGGCATGGTCATGAACACGATGGATGTTTTTGCGCCGGCCATTGCCGCTCTTGCCAGCGTCGCCATTCAGTCGGATCGGCAACTTCATGACGGCGTGGCCAGCGCGCAGCTGGCTTCGAGCCTGCGCGATGTCGCCGGCCAGATGGTCTCGACCCTGGCCGCGCCGATTGTCGCCCGCCGGCCGCTGACGGTGCAGGAAAGGTATACCTTCGTTAAGCTCTCCGGGCAGGCCGACCAGCTGTATGCCGTGATTGAACTGCAGCTGCGCGGCTACAGCTACAAGCCGGAGTTCAAGGCGGCGCTGCAGATCATTCGCGATCATTCCCTGGGCGAGGGGCTCGATTTCCTGACGAATCTGTTCATCACTGGACGCAGTTCGGGAAACTATGGCCTGAGTTCGGATGAAATGGTCGCCAGCTACGTGCCGAGGATGGCGGCGATTCCCGGCCTGCGCGATCTGATCGTCGCCGACATGATCCGCGAAGCAGAACAGCGCAACCTGCGGGCGCGTAATTTCTTGCTGGCGACAGTCGGCCTGGCGCTTCTGGCCCTGGGCATTTTCGTGCTGCTGCTGCGCGTGATACGGCGGCGCGTCCTGAGGCCGATCATCGACGCCACCGATGTATTCGTTTCCCTGGCCAACGAACCCCTGACTACTGCCATCCCGACGCCGTACTACGACGATGAAATCGGCGACATGATGCGCGCGATCCATGTACTGAAGGCGCATAGCCAGGAACGAATCTGCCTGGAAAAAGAACGCGAAGAGATGATCTCTCAGCTGCAGGCCGCCTCCGACACGGATTTCCTCACCGGCCTGTTAAACCGGCGCGCTTTTTTTTCCCACGGGGAACACCAGTTCGGCGTCGCCCAGCGTTACCGGCGACAGCTGAGCCTGATCCTGATGGATGTCGATCACTTCAAGGCCGTCAACGACCGGCATGGCCATCATGCCGGCGATCAGGTGCTGTGCAAGGTGGCGGAGCTGAGCGGGCGCTGCCGGCGCAAGGTTGACCTGCTGGCGCGTTACGGCGGCGAAGAGTTCTTGCTGATGCTGCCTGAAATCGACCTGGAGCACGGGCGCGCCGTTGCAGAGAAACTGCGCGGCGAAATCGAAGCCTGTCATTTCCAGCTGGAGGGGGGCGTGTCCATCAAGATCACCGCCAGTTTCGGCGTGGTCGCTTTTGATCATGACGATACGCTGGAAAACCTGATCGTGCGGGCCGACCAGGCCTTGTACAAAGCCAAGGATGGCGGCCGCAACATGGTCACGGCCTTGCCGCGCGAGCCCGGGCAGGGCGCTCGCGGCAGCGCTCGGGATGGCCGTGACCGGGGCCGCGAGGGCGCGCAAAGGAAAGGTGTTGAGGATTTCCATTGAGAAATGAATCCGGCTAGAATGACGGGCTAATCTCCGGAGACATGCATGCATAAAATCCTTTTTGTCCTTGCTCTTTTACTGGCGCCGTTCAGCAACGCGGCGACCCCTGGTCAACAGCTCAACACACTATTCGACAGCGACTGGCAATGGAGCCTGCGCAATGCGCCGGAGATGGCGACAGCAGTCGGCGACAACCGCTATAACGACCGCCTGTCGGATGCTTCGCCGGCCGCCAGCCTGGCCGCCAACGCCCATCAGGAACAGATGCTGGCGCAAGCCAGGCGCATCGACCGCAGCAAGCTGCGCGGCCAGGACCTGCTCTCCTATGATTTGTTTGTCTACGAGAAGCAAAAGAATATCCGGGCCGCCGGGTTCTATCCCTACGACCCCTCGCCGCTGACGCAGTTGAGCGGCGTCCAGTTCGCTTTCCCGCAGCTGGTGGCGCAGACGCCGTTCAACAACGCCAAGGATTACCGCAACTACCTGGCGCGTCTGCGGGCGCTGCCTAAGTACGTCGACGGCGTGATCGCGCAATTGCAGCAAGGCGTCAAATCCGGCTGGGTAGCGCCCAAGGCGACCATGGGCGTGGTGCCTGGGCAGTTGCAGGAATTCGTCGCCAAGCTGGATAGCAGTCCGCTGGCAGCGCCGTTCAAGGACATGCCGGCGGCTATCCCGGCGGCGCAGCGCACGCAGCTGGCACGCCAGGGGCAACTGCTGTTGCAGCAGGGTGTCGCGCCGGCTTTCCGCAAGCTCGATGCGTACATCAGCAACACCTATCTGCCGGCCTGCCGCGACAGCATTGCCGCGTCCAGCCTCCCCGGCGGCGCCGCTTACTATGCCTACAAGGTCAAGGAAAACACCACCACCGGCATGACGCCGCAGGAAATCCACCAGGTCGGCCTGGAGGAAGTGGCGCGGATCCAGGCGGAAATGAAGCTGGTGATGCAGCAGACTGGATTTACCGGTACGTTCGCGGAATTCATCACCTTTCTGAATACCGATCCGCGTTTTTATTTCACCAAGCGGGAAGACCTGCTGGCCGGCTACAAGGACATCATCAAGAAATCGTCGGCGCAGTTGCCGCGCTTCTTTGCCGACATCCCCAAGGCGCCGGTCGATGTCAAGGCGGTGCCTGACGTCGGTGCGGAAAACCAGGCCGGCGCCTATTACGAGCCTGGCACGCCTGACGGTTCGCGCCCGGGCTATTTCTTCGCCAACCTGTCGAAGCTCGAGACCCGGCCGAAATGGGAAATGGAAACCCTGACCTTGCACGAGTCGATCCCGGGCCACCATCTGCAGACTGCACGGGCGCAGGAAATCAAGGGCTTGCCGGCGTTCCGCCGCTTCGGCTGGTATGTCGCTTTCGGCGAGGGCTGGGCGCTGTACGCGGAAAGTCTGGGCGGCGAAATGGGCTTCTATACCGATCCCTACTCGAAATTCGGCCACCTCAACGACGAGCTGTTCCGCGCTGCGCGGCTGGTGGTCGATACCGGCATGCATGCCTTGGGCTGGACGCGCCAGCAGGCGATCGACTACATGAACGTGAACACGGCCAACCCGCCGCACGACAACCAGGTTGAAATCGACCGCTACATCGTCGATCCGGGCCAGGCCCTGGGCTACAAGATCGGCCAGCTGAAGATCAAGGCGCTGCGTGAAAAGGCGCAAGCGGCACTGGGCGACAAGTTCGATTTGCGGCGCTTCAACAATGCGGTGATCGACAACGGCGCCTTGCCGCTGGAGATGCTGGAGACGCAGATCGACGGCTGGATCGCACAGCAAGCCAAGGCCGGATAATTTTTTGATGGCCCCGGCCGGGGCCGCTTTATGCGTAACGGGCCGCCAGCAGCCTGGCGATCCAGTCGACAAACACCCGCACCCGCGGCGACAGATGCCGGTTGTGGGCGTACACCACCGATACCGGCAACGGCGCCGGCTTGAAATCCGGCAGCACTTCTTCAATTTCGCCGCTCGCCAGCAATGCTTCCAGGCCGAACCGCGGCGCCTGTATCAATCCCAGCCCGGCGGCGCAGCTGGCCAGGTAGGCATCGGAACTGGCCACTGAGATCAGGCCGGGCAGTTTCAGGAAACGCGCTTCGCCATCCGCCATGTATTCCCAGCCCAGGTCGCGCCCGGTGCGGCTGGAAAAATAATTCACCGCCATGTGATGCTGCAGATCGTTCAGGGTTTGCGGCCTGCCGTGGCGCTCCAGATACGACCTGGCGCCGCAGTTGATCTGCTCCATGCTGCCGATGCGCCTGGCGATCAGGCTGGAATCGCTGAGCGCGCCGACCCGCACCACGCAATCGACCGCTTCGCCGACCAGGTCGACAAAGCGGTCTGTGGCGCTCAGTTTCAAGCGCAGCTGCGGATAGAGCGCGAAAAATTCCGGCAGCGCCGGGATCACCACCATGTGCGCCAGGCGCTCCGGCAGGTCGACCCGGATCACGCCGCGCGGCTGCAGCTGGTCATGCTGGAACAAGGCGTCGACATCTTCGAATTCCGTTAATAATTGCGTGCAACGATCAAGGTAGGTGATGCCCTCGTCAGTCAGCGTCACTTTGCGCGTGGTCCGGTGCAGCAGCCGCACGCCCAGGTGCTTCTCCAGCGCTTGCACCGCATTGGTGACAGTCGCGGCAGGCAGGTTCAGCTGCTCCGCCGCGCGGCTGAAGCTGCCCAGTTCCGCTACTCTCGCAAAGACTTCCATGGTCTGGATGCGGTCCATTGTGCTCTCTCCCATATCAAGGGGATTATTGGTTATTTTCGAATAAAGAAATCATTTTATGCCCATTTATTCGCTGGCGGGGATGGTCAATAATGGTTTCAAGGCAGCCGAACCCGGTCTTGCCTGTTCGCTGCATCTGGATAAACCAACCAAGGATTCAATATGAAAACCCGACAACTAGGCAGTACCGGCCCGCAATCTTCGATCATCGGTCTCGGCTGCATGGGCATGTCCGATCTGTACGGCCCGGCCGATGAAAACGAAAGCATCGCCACCCTGCACGCCGCTATCGATGCCGGCATCACCTTGCTGGACACCGGCGACTTCTACGGCATGGGCCACAACGAAATGCTGATCCGGGAAGCGCTGCGCAGCCGCAAGCGCGAGCAGGTTCTGCTGAGCGTTAAATTCGGCGCCATGCGCGATCCCGCCGGCGCCTGGAGCGGCATCGACGGCCGCCCTGAGGCGGTGAAGAATTTCCTGTCCTACACCTTGCGCCGGCTGGGTACCGACCATATCGATATCTACCGCCCGGCGCGCCTCGATCCGAACGTGCCGATCGAGGAAACCGTGGGCGCCATCGCCGATCTAGTGAAGGCTGGCTATGTGCGCCATATCGGCTTGTCCGAGGTGGGTGCGCAAACCATACGGCGGGCGCAGGCTGTGCATCCGATTTCCGACCTGCAGATTGAATATTCGCTGATCTCGCGCGGCATTGAAGCCGAGATCCTGCCTGTGTGCCGTGAGCTCGGGATCGGCGTGACCGCTTACGGCGTGCTGTCGCGCGGTCTGATCAGCGGCCACTGGAACCAGGACAAGACGCTGACCTCAGGCGATTTCCGCAGCCGCAGCCCGCGCTTCAGCGGCGACAACCTGGCGCACAACCTGTCTCTTCTGGATGCCTTGCGCGCTATCGCCGACAGCAAGCAGGCTACCGTGGCGCAGATTGCCATCGCCTGGGTGATGTCGCGCGGCAGCGACATCGTGCCGCTGGTCGGCGCCCGCCGTCGCGACCGCCTGGCCGAATCGCTGGGGGCAAGCAATGTTGAGTTGAGCGCCGACGACCTGGCGCGCATAGAAACCGCGCTGCCGGCCGACGCCATCGCCGGCGAACGCTATGCGCCGGCGATGATGGCGCATCTGGATAGCGAGCAGTCGCACTCGAAGTGAGTATCTGGCGGCCAGCCTTGACGGGCAGGGCCGGCCTCGAACTCACAGTTTCAATTGCAGGAAATCGAGGAAGCAGCTGATGCGCCGCGCCAGCTGGGTATTGCGGTAATACACCGCGTGAATCTGCTGGCGGTAGCCATTGTTATAGGGCGCCAGGATATCGACCAGGGCGCCGCGGGCGATATCTTCGCGCACCATGAACGCCGACAGGCAGGCGATCCCCAGCCCGTGCAGCGCCAGCTGGCGTATGGTTTCGCCGCCGGATGCGAGCAGGGTAGGGCTGATGCCGAGCTGTTCATCCTGCTGGTGGCGCAAGGGCCAGATATTCAGCGATTCGGGCTGGGTGAAGCCGAGCAGCTGATGCTGTTTCAGCTCGGCGGCGTCGGCCGGCGTGCCATGCCGGCGCAGGTAGCCGGGACTGGCGACGATGTGCAGCGCACTCGCGCCCAGCCGGCGCGCATGCAGCATCGAATCTTGCAAGGCGCCGTGGCGGATGGCGATATCGGTGCGCTGCTCCAGCAAGTCGATATTCTGGTCGTTGCTGGTAAGTTCCAGCGTGATGTCGGGGTAGCTGCTGCGGAATTCGGCAATGTGCGGCACTATGCAATGCAGCATGAACGGCGGCGACGCATCCACCCGTAGCCGTCCGGACGGCCTTTGGTGGCGCACCTGGATCGCTTCTTCCGCCTCTTCCATCGCCGTGATGATGGCGCGCGCCTTTTCCAGGAACAGATGGCCTTCTTCGGTCAGCTCCATGCGGCGCGTGGTGCGCGTCAGCAGCGAGGTGGCCAGTTTCTGTTCCAGCCGCGACAGGGCGCGGCTCAGGCCCGAGGTGGTCTGGCCCAGCTGTCCGGCGGCGGCGCTGAGGGTGCCGCAGTCAACCACTGCAATGAAAATCCGCAGGTCATCCGAGTGAATATTCATCTGGCTTAATGGACGCCGCCGCCATGGCTGCCGAGATTGGCCGGCGCTTCATCGTCCATGCTGGCCAGGCCCTGCAGGATGCCGCAATCCTTGGCCGCCTGGGTTTTCTGGCATTGCTTGCGCAATTGCTTCAGCTGCGTCTGCAGCGCCTTCAATTCCGCGATCCTGGCGGCGACGTGATCGATATGGTGGTCCAGCAGAGTGTTCACTTCCGCGCAATTATCTTCAGGCAGGTCGCGGAATTGCAACAGTCGGCGCACTTCATCCAGCGTCATGTCGAGCGAGCGGCAGTGGCGGATGAACTGCAGGCGCTCGATATGCGCCTGTCCATACAGGCGGTAGTTGCTTTGCGAGCGCGCCGCCAGCGGCAACAGGCCTTCGCGCTCGTAATAGCGGATGGTTTCCACCGGGCAGCCGGCATGCGTGGCCAGTTCGCCGATCTTGAGTGCAGTTGCAGCCATGGCTCTGCTCCTTTCCTGATTATTTCAAGTCAATCCTTGACCTTATAGTAGCTACAGGGTTTTAAATATGCAAGGAGTATGCAATCTGCATCACTAAAACCTGCATCAAGGAGGGCGCATGGCCGCTTGCAAGCACGATCACAACGATCATCATGATCATCATCACGACCACCAGCATGGCCATGAGCATAGCCACGAACATGGCCAAAGCCGGCGCCACGAGCACGCCCAGGCCGATGCCGGCGCCAGCCGCCCAGTCCTGGCAGCCGGCGCGCAAGAGGCAGTGTTCCTGATCCAGAAGATGGATTGCCCCACGGAGGAAAAGCTGATCCGCGACAGGTTCAGGCAGATGGCCGGCATCGAGGCCATGCAGTTCAACCTGATCCAGCGCGAGCTGACGGTCCAGCATCGCCTGCCGTCGCTGGATTCCATCGTCGCGACCCTCAAGGCGCTGGACATGGAGCCGGCGCTGAAGTCGGACACACTGACCGGCGCCGTCGGCCTCACTGAAGGCCTGGGCGACGGCGGGTTCAAGATATCGCGCAAGAAATGGCTGTTGATGGCGATCTCGGGGATCACCGCGGTCGGCGCCGAGGTAGTGGTCTGGAGCGGCGGCCAGGACAGCTCGTGGCTGGTGATCGGCCTGGCGCTGGCCGCGATCCTGACTGGCGGCCTCGATACGCTGAAGAAGGGCTGGATCGCGCTGCGCAATTTCTCGCTCAACATGAATTTCCTGATGTCGTTGGCGGTGATCGGCGCGGCCATCATCGGCCAGTGGCCGGAAGCGGCGATGGTGATTTTCCTGTTTGCGCTGGCGGAAATGATCGAAGCGCTGTCGCTGGACCGCGCCCGCAATGCCATCAAGGGCTTGATGGCCATGGCGCCGGACCTGGCGACGGTGCAAGGTGCCGATGGCGGCTGGCGTGAGGTGGCCACCGGCGAGGTTGAAATGGCGGCGCTGATCCGCGTCAAGCCGGGCGCGCGCGTGCCGCTCGACGGCGTGGTGACGGAAGGGCAGACCACCATCAACCAGGCGGCTATCACCGGCGAAAGCATGCCGGTGGCCAAGCAGGCCGGCGACCAGGTATTTGCCGGCACCATCAACGAACGCGGCTCGTTTGTCTACCGGGTCACCGCATTGCAAGCCAATTCGACGCTGGCGCGCATCATCAAGAGCGTGCAGCAGGCGCAGGGCGAGCGCGCCCCGACCCAGCGCTTCGTCGACCAGCTCGCCCGCTATTACATCCCGGTCGTGGTGCTGGCGGCGCTGCTGGTGGCGACCTTGCCGCCGCTGCTGATGGGCGCGGCTTTCTATCCATGGTTGTACAAGGCGCTGGTATTGCTGGTGATTGCCTGTCCCTGCGCGCTGGTGATTTCGACGCCGGTGACGGTGGTCAGCGGCCTGGCGGCTGCGGCCAGGCACGGGATACTGATCAAGGGCGGGGTCTACCTGGAAATGGGGCGCAAGATCAAGGCGCTGGCGCTGGACAAGACCGGCACCCTGACCCTGGGCAAGCCGCGCGTCACGGATGTGCAGCTGGTGCAGCCGGCGGCTGACGCCGACGGCCGCCTGCTGCGCCAGTTGCAGCATCAGGCCGCCAGCCTGGCCGGCCGTTCCGACCATCCGGTATCGACGGCGGTGGCGGCGCATTGGCAAGCGGCCGAGAGCCTGCTTGAGGTCAGCGCCTTTGAAGCGCTGACCGGGCGCGGCGTGCAGGGCAAGATCGGCAACCAGCAGCTTTACCTCGGCAATCACCGCCTGGTGCATGAGATGAACATCTGCAGCCCGGCGCTGGAGGCGCGCTTGTCGGCGCTGGAGAGCGAAGGCAAGACCACGGTGGTGCTGTGTTCGGCCTCGCAGCCTCTGCTGATACTGGCGGTGGCCGATACGGTGCGCGACACTGCGCCGCAAGCGGTGGCCGCGCTGCGCGCGATCGGCGTGGAAGCGGTGATGCTGACCGGCGACAATGCGCACACCGCGCAAGCCATCGCGGCCCAGGTCGGCATCAGCGATGCCCGCGGCGACCAGCTGCCGCAGGACAAGCTGGAAGCAATCAACGATTTGCGCGCGCGCTTCGCCTGTGTCGGCATGGTGGGCGACGGCATCAACGATGCGCCGGCGCTGGCGCAAGCCAATATCGGCTTCGCCATGGGGGCGGCCGGCAGCGACACGGCGCTGGAAACCGCCGACGTGGCGCTGATGGACGACGATCTGCGCAAGATTCCGGACTTCATCCGCCTGAGCAAAAAGACTTACGCCGTGCTGATGCAAAACATCACGCTGGCGCTCGGCATCAAGGCCATTTTCCTGGTGCTGGCGCTGAGCGGCGAAGCGACGCTGTGGATGGCGGTGTTCGCCGACATGGGCGCTAGCCTGCTGGTGGTGTTCAACGGCTTGCGGCTGCTGCGGGCGCTACGCTGAGATTGCGTTTGCATGCGCGCCGGCGGAACAATGCCGGCGCTATGGATGTTCTTTGGACACCGAGGATTTGGCGAGCCACTCCCGGCCTTTCAGCATCAGCGTCCAGTAGACCCAGGGCAGCACGGTGGTTTTCAGGAGCCAGTTGCTGCGGCGGGCAATGGTCGGATCGAGCGGGAAGGTCGGCAGCAGTTTGCCGCCATAGCCGAATTCGGCCAGTATCACCTTGCCTTTTTCCACCGTAAGCGGGCAGGCGCCATAGCCGTCATAGTGCGCGCTCAGAGGCTGTCCTGCGCAAGCCGACAGCAGGTTGGCGGCGACCACCACGGCTTGCTTGCGGATGGCGGCAACCGTTTTTGCATTGCCGGTGGAGCTGATGTCGCCGAGCGCAAAGACATTGCGGTAACGGACATGGCGCAGCGTCGCCGGATCGACTTCGCACCAGCCGTCGAGATTGGCTAGCGGGCTGTTGCGGACGGCGTCGGGCGCCACCTGCGGCGGCACCACGTGCAGCATGTCGAAGGATTTTTCCTGGCGCACGATATTGCCGGCGCGGTCCTTGACATCGAACCAGGCCAGCTTGCGATCGCCGTCGACCTTGACCAGATTCGATTCGAATGCCAGCTGCGCCTGGTATTTTTTGACGTAGGACATCAGCGGCGGCACAAACGCAGGAACGCCGAACAAGGCGACGCCGGCGATATTGAATTCAACCGCGATCTTGTTGAGCACGCCTCTGCGCAGCCAATGGTCGCATGACAGGTACATGGCTTTTTGCGGTGCGCCGGCGCACTTGATCGGCATGGCAGGCTGGCAGAACAGCGCCTTGCCTTGTTTTAACTGCGACACCAGCTGCCATGTATACGGCGCCAGCTCGTAGCGGTAGTTGGAGGTGACGCCGTTGCGGCCCAGGGTCTGCTCCAGGCCTTCTATTTTTTCCCAGGCCAGACGCAGGCCGGGGCAGACAATCAGTTGCTGATAGGCGATCAGGCTGCCGTCGTCGAGCCGGACGCGATTATGGTCCGGCAGGAATTCCACCGCCGACCGCTGCAGCCATTGCACCCGCTCCGGGATCACCGAGGCCATTGGCCTTACCGTCTTTTTCTGCGCATAGGCGCCGCCGCCAACCAGGGTCCAGGCCGGCTGGTAGTAGTGCCGGCTGGCGGGGTCGATCATGACGATCTGCATATTCGGTGCGCGCCGCAACAAGCTGGCGGCGACGGCGATGCCGGCAGCGCCAGCGCCGACGATCACGACTTCAAATTGCCTGGGCCTGTCGTCCGCCGGTCCTGCCGGCGATGCGGGAGCCGCTGTCTCGGCTGCATTCGCCAGGCGGAAGATGTTGGTGGAACGGTTGCCGGTGCGGCAATAAGCCAGGATGGGGGGCGGCATGCTGACCAGCAGCCGGCGCAAGGCGGCGCCATGCTCTTTGCTGAGATGGGTGGCGTCCGCCGGCAGATAGCTGAAGGCCAGCCCAAGTCTTTCGCAAGCGGCTGCCAGTTCGCCGCTGGAGGCATGACGGCCGCCGTCTTCGGCATCGGGCCGATTGCAGATCACCGACCGGTAGCCGGCCGCTGCGATCTCGTTCAAGTCTTCCTTGTCGATTTGACCGGCAGTCGAAAATAATTCGCTATGCTTGATGATATTAAGATTCATAGGCGCTGCTTCCATCGTGACGGGTGAATGGCGCAGCTTCTCTGCGCATTGTTTGGCTGGCCGGCTTCTTTGCTCGCGTGGCCAGCGGATCAGGTATCGATATGCGCCAGTATCGCCACAGGTCGCAAATGTTTAAGATGGCGAGACAAACGCGCACAGATGAATGACCGGGGCTAGACATGCTCTTCGGTGTACCAATGCGTTTAACAATCTGCGAGCATGTTGCGACTGGCCGCGTTATAGCGGATGCTCCAATGAAACACTATGTTAATTGTTAGATTGTTACTTATTTAATTGTTAATAATATAAAGGCGGATTAAGTATTTGTCAATGTTATATATTTTTATATATAGTTACCTATTGTTAAGTTTAAGGATGTGATTTGATGCCTAGTCCTCAGGTAGAAGTGATTTTTGATCAGAGTACCGCCACGTTTACTTATGTTGTGTACGAGAAGGCGGGCAGCGAATGCGCGATCGTCGATTCAGTGCTTGATTACGATCCGGTGTCAGGCCATACCTCGACCGCGGCTGCCGACCGCGTGATTGAATTCGTGCGCGCCAAGAATCTGAAAGTGCAATGGCTGCTGGAAACCCATGCCCACGCCGACCACATTTCCGCAGCGCCCTATCTGCGCCGGCAGCTAGGCGGCGCCATCGCGATCGGCGATCAGATCCGGGTGGTGCAAGGGGTATTCAAGAAGGTCTTCAACTTGCAGTCGGAATTCCTGCTGGACGGCGCCCAGTTTGATCGCCTGTTTGCTGCCGACGAGATTTTCCATATCGGCAATTTGCGCGCACAGGCGCTGCATGTGCCCGGCCATACGCCGGCCGACATGGCTTATCTGGTGGAGCAGGAGGTGGCGTTTGTCGGCGATACCCTGTTCATGCCGGATCTCGGTTCGGCGCGCTGCGATTTCCCCGGCGGCAGCGCCAGCAGCCTGTATCGCTCGGTCGGCAAGCTATTGCAGCTGCCGCCGGCGACCCGGCTGTTCGTCTGCCACGACTATCCGCCGGAGGGACGGGCGCCGGCCTGCGAGGCCACGGTCGCCGAGCAGCGTGCAAAGAATATCCATGTCAGGGACGGCATCAGCGAAAGCGAATTCATCGCCATGCGTACCAGGCGCGATGCCTGCCTGGGTTTGCCGACCCTGATGCTGCCGTCGATCCAGCTGAATATCTGTGCCGGGGTATTGCCGGCGCCGGAAGAGAACGGCGTCAGCTATCTGAAGATTCCCTTGAATATCGCCCTGTAGGGCTCCGAGTGGACTGTTACAGTCCGCTAGAAAGAGGATCCAGGCTGTTGCAGGAATGCCAGTTCCTGCGCCGTCGATGGCCGCTGCAGGATGCGGTTGCGATGCGGGAAGCGGCCGAAGCGGGCGATGATGTCGCGGTGCCGGACCGCAAACGAGAGGTAGCCGGCAAAGCATTCCTTGTGACTGGCGGGGACTTGCTCGACCAGCGCGGCGGCAAGCGCCACCGCCTGCTCCTGGTCGGCCAGCAGTTCCGAATGGGTCAGCGGCAAATGCAGGAAGCTGCGTTCGATCGGGCGCAAGGCGTTATAGAAGCCGGGCTGCAGGCCAAGCCGGCAGAAACCGCGCGCCTGCTCGTCGAAAGCAAACGAGCGCGGCGTCTCGCGGTACATATTGCGTGGGAACTGATCGCTCAGGATCACCAGCGCGAGTACGCCGTGCGGCGTTGTTTCCCAGTCGGACAACTGCTTGTTTTCAGCCGCCAGCAGTGCGCTTTCAAAGCGTTCTCTGATCTGCCGGTCGATGGCCGGGTTCTTGCTCCACCACAGGGCCGATTGCTGGCTGGCGACGGCAGCGTCATCCGGATTGTCGCCAAACCAGAATTGCCTGATCGTCAGAATATCTTCTGCCATTTCGTCTCTCCCTCGATGCTTCGCGCTTGCTCGTCTTGCCGGGTTTTGCCGATCAGTTTGTCCCGCGCCGCGGCAGCACGTAGATCAGCAGATCGCCGATGGTGACCTTTTGGCCAGCCACGATCTTGCAGGTCTTGCGCAGCTCGACCTTGCCGTCGACCGACACCACGCCGCTGGCGACCAGCGCCTTGCCGGCGCCGCCGCTGTCGCAGACGCCGGTCAGCTTGAGCAATTGATTGAGTTCGACGTAATCGCTGTTGAGGCGTAATTCCAGTTGTTGCATAGTATTCCGATGATGGTGGTGATGAAAAAATTAAAGACTGGCGCTCTTTTGCAGCGCCAGCTGCGCCTGATCGAGCCAGGCGCCCAGATGATCGAGCAGGTCTTGCTGGCTGTACGAGCAGCTTTCTTCCGAAAACAGGCTTGCGGCTTCCAGCCGGCCGAGGAAATGTTCCGCCACTTCGGTAAAACGCGGCGGCAGCGCCGACAGCAGGGCAGTCTGCGCGCGCCAGGTCTGGGCCAGTGCGGCGATTCCTGGGGGAGTGCCTGGCATCGTAGCGAGGGCGGTGCGCAGTATGTGAATGGTTTCTTGATGTGACATGCTTGATGAGTCGCGATGAATGTTTGAGGGTGCGCGCTTGGCCTCAGGGCTTGGCGGCTGGTCCCGGCCAGCCCATCTGGTTTTGACAGCTTGCGCCCTGTCTCGACACGGTTGCATTGCGTTGCGCGGAGCGCTTGCGCAAGCCGGACGTGCCGGCTTGCCATGTGTCGTCAATTAAAGCGTCTTGACTTCAAAGGTATTGCAGGATTTGACTTCGCCGCTGCTGACGCCTTGCTTGAACCAGCGCACCCGTTGCGCCGAGGTGCCATGGGTGAACGAATCCGGTACGACGTAACCCTGTTCCTGTTTTTGCAGGGCATCGTCACCGATGGCGGTGGCCGCGTTCAGCGCGCCTTCGACATCGCCTTGTTCCAGGATGCTGCGCGCCTGGTTGGCATGGAAGGCCCAGACCCCGGCCAGGCAATCGGCTTGCAGTTCCAGCCGTACCGACATGGCGTTGGCCTGCGCCTTCGACATCTGCCGTTCGGCGCCGTTGACCTTGTCCATGATGCCCATCAGGTTCTGTACATGGTGGCCGACTTCATGGGCGATCACGTAAGCCTGGGCGAATTCTCCCGAGACATGGAAGCGCTGCTGCATCAGCTGGTAGAAGCTGAGGTCGATGTAGACCTTGCGGTCGCCCGGGCAGTAGAACGGTCCGGAGGCGGTCTGGCCGGTGCCGCACGCAGTCTGGGTGGCGCCCGAAAACAAGACCAGTTTTGGCGGCGGATAAGTCTTGCCGTTGGCGCGGAAAATCTGGGTCCAGACATCTTCGGTGTCGGCCAGCACGGTCCTGACGAATTTCTTCTTTTGATCTTCCGGCTGGTTGGCGCGGTTAGGTGCAGGTGCCTGCTGGGATTGCGGCTGGCTGACCGGACCGCCGCCGCTCAGCAGGCTGATGACGGTGGTCGGGCTGATGCCGAAGAAGTATGAGGCGACCAGGGCAATCGCAATGGTCCCGAGGCCTATCGAGCGGCCGCCAAATCCGCCGCCGCCACCGCCGCCGTCATCGCCGCGACGGTCTTCGACGTTGTCACTTTCCCGATTGCCTTCCCATTTCATGATCGTTACCCCTGTTGATTTTGTTGTCCGCGAGGAGCCAATTCTAACGGAAAGCGGCGCTAATTAGGGGGCAAGCGATGAATGCAAAAGATATGTGCGGCCTGATGGCGAAGACTATTTAAAGTCCCATTTCATCTGTTCTGCTATCGGGATGTGCCTTGCCGACTCGACGCACAGCGGGATGTAGTCGGTAAACAGCGGCGCCGGGCGGATGCCTTCTGCCAGCAGGTTGCTGTTGTCGAATACGTAATTCAGGCCGGCGAAGGCGCCATACAGCTTGAGTGCGCGCAGCAGCAGGCGGTCATTGCATTCCGGCACGCATTCGCGCATGCGCGGCAGCAGGGTGGCGATGGCGTCCGGCGTGATCTGCTTGTAGGTAGCGCCGATCGGTTCGATGCCGCGCGCCGCCGCCAGTGCCAGGTCGATCTCGCGGAACGATACGCTGGAACCGGTGCCGGCCGAGATATGGAACACATTGTGCGTCAGGGTTTCCTTTTGCGCCAGGTCGATGATCGCTTGCGCGCACCAGTCCACCGGCACCACATCGACTTTTTCATCGAGGGCGGTGGTCAGCGCGCCCAGCAGCTGCCACACCATGAAGACCCAGAAAATGCTTTGCGACGGTGCGCAGCCGAGCACGGTGTGGCCGACGATGATCGATGGCCGCACGTAGATCACCGGCAGGTCGGGATAGGTGTCGCGCAGTTTCTTTTCGCCCATGGCCTTGGAGCGGGTATATGCCACCAGATGTTCGTCGCCCAGCGGCAGGTCGATTCTTTCCTTGACGATGGCATTGATGCCGGCGCCTTCGCCGCAGGCCATGGCGGTGCCGATGTACATGAAGCGTTTCAAGGCAGGGCGCCGGTGCATCAGCTTGCCGAGCGCCAGGGTGCCGTCGACGTTGATTTTTTCCAGCGAGGGATGATTCGAGAAAGTTGCCAGCGCCGCCGAATGGACGACCACCGATACCTGGTCCAGGCGCGGATCGCCGGCGACGCTGTCGAGCTCGGACAAGTCCGAGCAGAGGATTTGTTCGACGCCGATCTGTGCGATGTCGGCCGCGCTGGCGCCCAGCAACTGCAGGTTCTTGATCACCCGGGCGTGCGCTGCCTCAGGGGTGTCCGCGCGCGCCAGCAACAACAGATTTTTGCCTAGCCCACGGTGAATTGCCTCGACAGCGTTTGCGCCACCCAGAAAGCCGGTCGCGCCGGTCATCAAAATTAAATTATTCATTAAAGGCTAAATGCTCTTGTAACTGGTCTGATACGGGTTGGAGACTCGCCTGCGGGCGGGCTGGCTACGGGGTACACATAAGCAATATGGGCCGAGCGCTCAGGCTAGGATTTGGTTTTACTAGGTTTTCCCATAGCAATGCGTAACTATACGAAGGTCTAACGCGCGATTGTATAGTATGGTTGACAAATGGATACAAAGATTTACAAAGGGTTGCATGTTGCCGATTCCATATCTTTTTAATTGTTCCCTAAGTTGTTCCCTCAAGCGCTGCATAGAATAAGCTAACTTGTTGTTGTTTAACATTTAAATTTGCTGTTCGTGAACTTTTCGCGTCCCAAAAGTGACCAAAGGATAAAGAATTACCTTATTTCTTTAACTGGGCTATGGTTTTCCGGGCAATGCTTTTGTATGCCCATTATGTGCTCATCTACATTCAGTCACATCCTGTCTTCCTGATCGCGTCCGCCTGGCGGTGGTCATGTCAAGACTCGCCGCACGAACAACAGTGAAATTGGGAGCAAGCATGTTCTATTGGATCGCAGCGCTGCTTATCGGCGCTTTGGCATTGATGCAGTTGCGTGTCAGCGCCTGGGTTTGGCTGGGCGCCATGCTGCTGTGGATAGCCGGCGGCTTCCGGCTGGCCGGCATCGGCGCGCTGGCGGCCATATTGCTGTTGCTGCTGCTGGTGATCCCGACCTTGATCGTAGCCATCCGGCCGTTGCGTTACCGCCTGCTGAGCGGGCCGGTGCTGCAGATGTTCCAGCGCATCCTGCCGCGCATGTCGCAGACCGAACGCGACGCCATCGAGGCCGGCACCACCTGGTGGGATGCCGAACTGTTTTCCGGCAAGCCGGCATGGGACAAATTGCTGCAGCTGGCGCCGCCCAGGCTGACGGCGGAGGAGCAGGATTTTCTCGATCATGAAGTCGAGCAGCTGTGCGGCTTGGTCACCGACTGGGACAGCACCGAAATCTGGCAAGACCTGTCGCCGCAGGCCTGGCAATTCGTCAAGGACAAAGGTTTTCTCGGCATGATCATTCCCAAGCAGTACGGCGGCAAGGAGTTCTCCGCCTATATGCATTCGCAGGTGATCATGAAGCTGTCCTCGCATTGTTCGGCGGCGGCGATTTCTGTGATGGTGCCCAATTCGCTGGGGCCGGCCGAGCTGCTGCTGCAATATGGCACTGAAGCGCAAAAGGATTATTTCCTGCCGCGCTTAGCCGCCGGCGAGGAGATACCTTGCTTTGCCCTGACCAGTCCTTACGCCGGTTCCGATGCGGCCGCGATTCCGGACGTCGGCGTAGTGTGCGTGGGCGAATACGATGGCCAGGAAATGCTGGGTTTCCGCCTTACCTGGGACAAGCGCTACATCACCCTGGGTCCGGTGGCGACCGTGCTGGGGCTGGCGTTCCAGGTGCAGGATCCTGATCATCTGCTGGCCGCGGGAGACAGCAGCGCGGCAGTGGATCTCGGTATCACCTGCGCCTTGATTCCCACAAGTCATCCCGGCGTGGTCGCCGGCCGGCGCCATTGGCCGCTGAACGCGGTGTTCCAGAACGGCCCGACTTCCGGCAAGGACGTGTTCATTCCGCTGGACTGGGTGATCGGCGGCCGCGAACAGATCGGCAAGGGCTGGCGCATGCTGATGGAATGCCTGGCGGCCGGCCGCGCCATTTCCTTGCCGTCCTCCACGGTCGGTTTTTCCAAGCTGGCGGTGCGCGGCACCAGCGCTTACGCAGCGATGCGCCATCAGTTCAGGATCCCGATCGGCAAGTTCGAAGGCATCCATGAAATGCTGGCGCGCATGGGCGGCAACCTGTATCTGATGGATGCGGTGCGGCGGCTGTCGGCGCTGGCGGTGGATGCCGGCGAAAAGCCATCGGTGATTTCCGCGATCTCGAAATACCATGTCACCGAACGCGGCCGCATCCTGGTCAATGCCGGCATGGATGTATTGGGCGGCAAGGGTATCTGCATGGGGCCGAACAATTTCCTGGCGCGCAGCTACCAGCAGATGCCGATCGCCATCACGGTCGAGGGCGCCAACATCCTGACGCGTTGCCTGATCATCTTCGGCCAGGGCGCGATCCGCTGCCATCCTTATGTGCTGAAGGAAATGGCGGCGGCGGGCGAGGCCGACCAGCAAAAGGCGCTGGCCGATTTCGACCAGGCATTCTTCGGCCATATCAGTTTCATCTTCGCCAATTTTTCGCGGACCCTGGTGGCCGGCCTGTCGGGCGGCAGTTTCCCGGCGGCGCCGAGCGCGGCGCCGGCCGAGCTGCGCCATTTTTATCGCGCGGTCAACCGCATGTCGGCCGCGTTCGCGCTGCTGAGCGACAAGTCGATGTTCGTTTTCGGCGGTTCGCTCAAGTTCCGCGAACGGATTTCCGGACGCCTGGGCGATATCCTGTCGCAGCTCTACCTGGTTTCCAGCGTCCTCAAGCGTTATGAGGACGATGGCCGTCCGCAGGAAGATCTGCCGTATGTGCACTGGGCGATCCAGGATGCCTTGCACCAGGCGCAGGAAGCTTATCTGGGCGTGCTCGACAATTTTCCGAACCGGTTGCTGGCGGTTTTGCTGCGGGCCATCGTGTTTCCTTTCGGCCGGCCTTACGACAAGCCCTCCGATGCGCTCGACAGCGCCGTGGCGAAAGCCATGCAAACCAATGGCGCCAGCCGCGACCGCCTGGTCGGCGGCATCTTCATGCCGAGCGCCGAACAATCGCCGCAAGCTTTTGGCGAACTGGCGTTCCAGCTGATTCCGCAAGTGAATGCCGTCGAAGCGCGGCTCAGGCCCTCGTTCAAGGCCGGCACCCTGGCGCCGATGCCGCAAAGCCTGATCGAGATGCCAGGCTGGATCGCGGCGGTGGCGGCCACTGGCGCGATCACCGAAGAAGAGCAGCAGGTGCTGCAGGATTTCGCCCGTTATGGCGACATCAGCGTGCAGGTGGACGACTTCCCGCAAGACTTCAACCGGCTTGAGTCGATGCAGGCAGGCGGCAATCATTCAAGCCGTCAATAACGATAATCGATAATTTTGGCAACAAACAAGAAAGACGTTTTATGACTACCCTCGTGCAACCGGGCCTTAAACTGCGCCCATTGGAACGCAACGATCTGCACTTTGTGCATCAGCTCGACAATAACAGCCACATCATGCGCTACTGGTTTGAAGAGCCGTACGAAGCCTATGTTGAACTGACCCAGCTATATGACCAGCACGTGCACGACCAGAGCGAGCGCCGGTTTATCCTTGAAAGCGATAACGGCGAAATGGTGGGACTGGTCGAACTGGTCGAGATCACGCACATCCACCGCCGCGCTGAATTCCAGATCATCGTGGCGCCGAGCGCCCAGGGCAGGGGCTATGCCGAACGCGCTACACGGCTGGCGATCGAGTACGCGTTTTGCGTGCTCAACCTGTACAAGCTGTATCTGTATGTGGACAAGGAAAACCACAAGGCGATCCACATTTACCAGAAGTGCGGATTTGAGCTGGAAAGCGAATTGAAGAGCGAGTTTTTCATCAATGGCGTGTATCGCGATGCGATCCGCATGTGCATGTTCCAGCCCGAATACCTGGCCAAGCGTCCGCGTTGAAGCTGTTTTTGCCTGTTTGCCGGTTTGCCGGCCCGGGCTCGATCGGATTCGAAAAACATAACTCAACCTTGACTTAGTAATTTCTAAGATATATCTTACTATCTCGTTCAATGAGATAAGGAAGAGCTATGTTTGGTCATAGAAGAGGCTGCGACCACAGCCGTATGCATCAAGGTCATGAAAGGCAACATCGAGGCGGCGGTCTGTTCGAGCGCGGCGGCCGGCGTGAAGGCGGCCGTGGCGGCCGCATGTTTGAACAGGGCAGCCTGCGCCTGGTGATACTCAATCTGTTGCAGGAAAAGCCACGCCACGGCTACGAAGTCATCAAGGCGATCGAAGAATTGGTCGGCGGCGATTACAGCCCGAGCCCGGGCGTGATCTATCCCACCCTGACCCTGCTGGAAGAGCTGGGCTATGCGGCTATCGAAGCGGAAGCGGGCGGCAAGAAGCTGTATCGCCTGACGCCAGAGGGCGCGGCGTTCCTGGCGGCCAATAGCGAAGCCTTGAACCTGGCGCTGCAACGGCTGGAAGCAGCGCAACGCGCATCCGGCAGTTCGGCGCCTGAATTGAAGCGCGCTATCCAGAATTTCAGGATGGCGATACACACCCGGCTGGAAAAAGGCGAACTCACGCAAGAGCAGATCCATGCCATCGTCGATGCCATCGACCTGGCTGCGGTGAAGATCGAGCGCGCCTGAGACCGAGTAAATAAACGGGGCCAGGATAGTTTTCGTGCAGCTGATCGAAAACTATCCTGGCCCCGCTTTGTTGCTGTGGCTCTGGCGTGCGCCGCGGCCAGCACGCTTATTCCCGCGCCGGCGCAATCATCTCGGCGTAGTCATACAGGGCGCCGAGGACTTCTTCGCCGCGCTCGTCCGCTGTCTCCGACAGCTTGTCGATCTCTTCAAACAGCATGTCGATCGTGCGCGCCTTGCCTTCGCCGTCGAACAGGCGCGCTGCGCGATGCTCTTCCCAGCGTTCCTGCTCCGCCGGGACCAGGGTGTCGGGAAAATTGCGGGCACGGTAGCGGAAGGTCAGTTCTTCCAGCCGCTGGTCGTCGAAACTGATATGCGCCGCCGCCAGCTTTTGCGGCGTCATGGCGCGCAGCTCGTTCAGCTTGCGCCTGTCGTTATTGCCGACAAAGCCGCCGTACAAGTCCTCGTCGACATCGCTTGCGCCTTCGTCCGGACGCTGGAACACCTGGCGCCACAGGCCGCTCAGATCGGGCGCCCGCGCCGCGATTTCCGCATGTTTCAGAGCCTGTGGAATATCGATGCCCCAATGCGCCGCCATGTCGCCCGACAGGGTTTGCAGCTTGTTGATCACCATTGGCGATTTATTCAGGTGCACCGATTTCAAGGGTAGCCGCGTCACGCCTTCCGGCAGGTCGGCCGACTTGCTGAACAGGCGGGTGCGTACGGTGTCGGCGTCGAGAGCAAACAGTTCGCTCGGATCGTAGGCCAGGTCCCAGGCCAGTATTTCATTCTTGTTGGTCGGATGCACGCCGAGCGGCCACATGACCGCGAGGCAGCCGTGCTCGGCCGGGAACATGCCCGAAATATGCAGGAAGGGACGCGGCGTCGGCAGGCCGATTTCGGCACCGGCGCGGTCTTTCTTGTGCAGCGCCAGGCAGAAGTCGAACAGCTTGGGCTGGTGCTGGCGGATCAGACGCGCCAGGGCGATCGTCGCCCGCACATCGGACAGCGCGTCGTGCGCCGCTTCGTGGCTGAGGCCGTTGGCCTTGGTCAGCAGTTCGAGGCGGAAACTGGGCCGTCCTTCGTCATTGATGGGCCACTGGATGCCGTCCGGCCGCAGCGCATAGGCGGTGCGCACTACGTCCAGGATGTCCCAGCGGCCGCACTGGTTTTGCCATTCGCGCGCATAGGGATCGATCAGGTTGCGCCAGAACAGGAAGCGCGTGACTTCATCGTCGAAGCGGATGGTGTTGTAGCCGACACCGATGGTGCCGGGTTCGGAAAACGCCTTTTCAATCCGGGCAGCGAACTGGTGCTCTGGAATGCCATGCTGCAGGCAATGCTGCGGCGTGATGCCAGTGATCAGGCAAGACTGCGGATCCGGCAGGAAGTCGTTTGCCGGCTGGCAATACAGCATGATCGGTTCGCCGATTTCATTGAGCTCGGCGTCGGTGCGGATCGCCGCAAACTGGGCCGGGCGATCGCGGCGCGGCTGCACGCCGAAGGTTTCGTAGTCGTGCCAGAGGAAGGTGTGGTTAGACATCGGAGCTAGGCTGGTAAGGAAGGTGCTGCAGTTTACAGGCATCTTTCCATGCCTGTATAGCAGTTTTACAACACATCAAGACAAATCCTGAGAGTGCTCGGAAAACCGCGTGTAGCCCCTTAAATTCACAAAACTGATAACTGCTATTGGCAATCGAAATTGGATAATTAATGGGGAAACGCTATTCTGATTGTGCGACGCAACAATTGGCTTGCGGTGAACGCAAAACGAAAGAGGAATTCATCATGTCTACAATGACAATCAGCAACAGTTCTAGTATTGCCCGTCCAGCCCCAGCAGCCCGTCCTGCTGCCGTGAGCCGTCCAGCAGCACCTGCTGCGCAAAGCGCCAGCTCCCTGAGCAAGGTCGCCGCATTCTTCAAGCGTCTCGGTACCGCCTACGAGCGTTCGGAAGCTGCGCGCAAGGAAGCCTACTTGGCAGAAGCCGTCGACTTGTACGATCTGGAATACCGCATGCAACGCCTGGACCGTGAAAGCGCCCAGACTGCAGCATGGATCAAGGGTTTCTAAGACCGCATCACAGTCTGAAATTGACTGAGCTTGGGCGTTATTGCCGGAATTGCCGGCAATTGGTAGTCGGCTGCAGCCGTTTGCAGCGAGCAGTATAGCTTTAGCAGTAGTTTCAACATCCGTAGTACATCGTCGCTGCGTAGCAGTCGGGCATCCCGCCGGCATTGGCCGTCAGAACGGGTTGCCCTGCTGCTCACACAGTGCACGTCTTCTTATTTCCCCGCCCTGCAATCAATGCGATTCTGTCAAGAGCGTAAAGTGCTCGACGGTCGGCGCGACGGCAAAAAACGGTCCTACCAGCGCCCGCCAGTCGGTAAATGCCGGCGATTCGCGGAAATCCACGGTGTGGTTTTCCAGGGTTTGCCAGAGAATGGTCAGGACGTAGCGCTCCGGCGATTCAATTCCTTTGTGCACCTTGTAACCGGCAAAGCCCTTGGCCTTGCTGATGATCTGCTCGACTCCGCGCTGGATCGCGGCGTCGAATTCCTGTTGCTTGCCTGGCTGGATACGGATATCGGCTAATTCGAGGATCATGGGGTTTCCATCGTGATTGGTTAACTGAGTGGCGATTGTCGCATTTTTCATTGTTTCGGGTTGTTCACGGCGCCAGGCGCCAATCAGACTTTGTGGATTCGAGCACGATTGACTATGCTGAAGGCATAACCAGTCATAGGAGACCATCATGTTGGGCAGACAAAGGCTTTACTTCATGTTGCCGGATGTTCCCAGTGCGCGCGGTATGCTGGATGATTTGTTGCTGGCGCGGGTAGGGATCAGGCATATCCACTTCTGGGCCGCCGACGGCAAATTACCGGCAGATATGCCGGAAGCCAATGTGTTCCATAAGACCGACCTGGCCAACGGCGCGGAAGTCGGCTTGCTGGCTGGCGGCGTGATCGGCCTGCTGCTGGGCATGTGGCTGGTGTATTTCCCGCCCGAGTGGGTGCATTTGAACTGGCTGGCGCTGGTCGCGCTGACCCTGGCCGGCGCGGTGCTGGGCAGCTGGATGTCGGGCATGGCGGCGGCGGCCTTGCCGAATTCCCGCCTGAAAGCCTTCCATGCCGGTATCGAAGAAGGCAAGATCCTGCTGCTGGTCGACGTGCCGTTCAAGCGCGTGCCGGAAATCGAGGAGCTGCTTGAAAAGCGCCATCCGGAAGCATCGTTCTCCGGGGTTGAAAAGCATATTCCGGTTTTCCCGTAGCATCGTTGAACCGGCGATGAAAAAGCACCGTGCCGCCGGCCGGTGCTTTTTTTGCGTCCGTGGCGTCGATTTCTTCTGCTTTTCTCCCGATCTCGATTGTTATTTCATGGCCGCCTTCGTACACTAGCCTCCGGTTAAAAACAAAATCAATCACACGATTCAGCCATCTTCCTGCGGTCCGCGGGCGGCAAGCAGATGGCTGGTCGGCATACAGGGAGGAACACATGGCAGGATCTTATTTTCCCAGGTGGCGTTTGCGCGCCAGCACCGCGGACGGGCAGGGCCAGGTCATCGCCGCCGACGAGCGCCTGCCTTGGCCGCAGACTTTTGCCATGGGCGTGCAGCACGTGGTGGCGATGTTCGGTTCGACCGTGCTGGCGCCGTTGCTGATGGGCTTCGATCCGAACCTGGCGATTTTCATGTCAGGCATCGGCACCTTGCTGTTCTTCGTGCTGGTGGGCGGCCGTGTGCCGAGCTACCTCGGCTCCAGCTTTTCCTTCATCGGCCTGGTGATCGCCGTCAGCGCGTATGGCGGACACGGCTTGAACGCCAATCTCGGCGTGGCGCTGGGCGGCATCATTGCCTGCGGTGTGCTGTATGCGCTGATCGGCTTGCTGGTGATGGCGATCGGCACGCGCTGGATCGAAACCCTGATGCCGCCGGTGGTCACCGGCGCGGTGGTGGCGGTGATCGGCCTGAACCTGGCGCCGATCGCGGTCAAGGGCGTCAGCGGCAACAACTTCGACGCCTGGATGGCCTTGGGTACGGTGCTGTGCGTCGGCGCCGTCGCGGTATTCGCGCGCGGCATGCTGCAGCGTTTGCTGATCCTGGTCGGCCTGATGCTGGCCTATGTCATCTATGCCGTGCTGACCAACGGCGCCGGCCTCGGCAAGCCGATTGACTTTGCCATGGTCGCCAACGCCGCCTGGTTCGGCATCCCGCATTTCTCGGCGCCGGTATTCAAGGCCGACGCCATGGCCTTGCTGGCGCCTATCGCCATCATCCTGGTGGCGGAAAACCTCGGCCATATCAAGGCGGTGGCCGCCATGACCGGGCAGAACCTGGACAAATACATGGGCCGCGCCTTCGTCGGCGACGGCCTGGCGACCATCGTCTCCGGCAGCGTCGGCGGCACCGGCGTGACCACTTATGCGGAAAACATCGGCGTGATGGCGGTCACCAAGATCTATTCGACGCTGGTGTTCGTGGTGGCAGCCTGCCTGGCGATCATCCTCGGCTTCTCGCCGAAATTCGGCGCCGTGATCCAGACCATTCCCGGTGCGGTGCTGGGCGGCGTCTCGATCGTGGTGTTCGGCCTGATCGCGGTGTCGGGCGCGCGGATCTGGGTCGAGAACAAGGTGGATTTTTCCGATAACCGTAACCTGATCGTGGCGGCCGTGACGCTGGTGCTGGGCGCCGGCGACTTTACCCTGAAGCTGGGACAGTTCTCGCTGGGCGGCATCGGCACCGCGACTTTTGGGGCGATCATCTTGCATGCTCTGTTACGGAAGAAGTCCTGAGGCGGAAGTCCGTTGTGATTCGCATGAAAAAAAAGCTGCGCATTGCGTAGCTTTTTTTACAGCTGGTTTTGGCTATGTTTGGCTGACTGTCTTTACCATGGTTTTGGGGGCCGCCGCGGGTTTGAATTCCATCCGCAGGCTCTTCATCAGGCACACCATATACAGCGCGAGCACCACTGAAAACGGCAGGGACGCCAGCACGATGGTGGTCTGGATGGAACTGATGTTATCCGCGAACATCAAGCCCACCGTCACCGCCATGATCAGCGCCGACCAGAAAATGCGCAGCCAGTGCGGCGCATCGCCTTCGCCGCCGTTGCTGCTGTCGCGGATCGACAGGTTGGCCAGCATCACGGCGCCGGAATCGGCCGGCGTCAGGAACAGCACGAAGCCGACGAAGATCGCCACGCCCGACATCGCCGTGCCAAACGGATAATGGGCCAGCAGTTTGTACATGGTCATGGCCGGCTGCTGCAGCGCGGTCTGGCTCAGCTCGGCGGCGCCGTGGTTGATCAGCAGGTCAAGCGCGCTGTTGCCGAACACCGACAGCCATACCAGGGTAAAGGCCAGCGGCAGCAGCAGCACGCCGGTCACCACTTCGCGGATGGTGCGGCCGCGCGAGATGCGGGCGACGAACAGGCCGACGAACGGCGCCCAGGAAATCCACCAGGCCCAGTAGAACAGGGTCCATTTGCCGAGCCAGTCGCTGGGGCGGTCGTAGGCGTACAGGTCGAATGTCTTGCCGACGAAATTGCTGACGTAGTCGCCCAGGTTCTGGATCAGGGCGTTCAGCAGGTGCAGGGTCGGTCCCATCGACAAGGCGAAGATCAGCAGGCTGGCAAACAGCACCACGTTCAGATTCGACAGGCGACGTATTCCTGTCTCGATCCCTGAGACGGCCGCCAGCGTGGCGACGATCGTCATCACGATGATGACCGCCAGCAGCGTGCCATGGCTGTTTTGCAAGCCGAACAGATGCTCCAGGCCGGCGCTGATCTGCAGCGAGCCGATGCCGAGGTTGCTGACCAGGCCCAGCACCGTCACCACGATGCCGAAGCAATCCACCGCATGACCGGCGACGCCGTGCACGCGTTCGCCCAGCAAGGGATACAAGGCGGTGCGCAAAGCTAGCGGCTGCTTGTGGCGATACGCAAAATATCCCAGCGCCACCGCGATCAGAGCGTAGATGGCCCAGCCGTGCAGGCCCCAGTGGAGGAAGGTCAGGGTCATCGCCTGGCTGGCGGCTGCCGGTGTCGCGGCTGTCCCCTGCGGCGGATACAGGTAATGCGTAATAGGTTCCGAAGCGCCGAAATAGAGCAGCGAAATCCCGATCCCGGAAGAGAACAGCATGCCGGCCCAGGCGCCGTAACTGAAGGCCGGCTGCTCATCGTCCGTGCCCAGTTTTATCTTGCCGTAAGGCGAGGCCGCCAGCCAGACGATGAAGCCGAGATAGGCGGCGACGACCAGCATGTAGTACCAGCCGAAACTGTTGGCCAGCATTACCTGGGCTTGCGACAGCCAGGTGGTCGAGGCCTGAGGGAAAGCGATGATGACGATGGTGAAAGCGATGATCAGCAGCGCCGATGAAAAAAATACCGGGCGGTTGAGCCCGATCTTGGCCGGCAAGCTGCCGGCAATGGTAGTCGCCGCGCTCATTGGGTTTGCCCGCGGCTTGCTGGCATGGCTGGTTGGTGTCTCGTATTTGCTTGTCGTTGCATTTGAATAAACCTCATTCCGATTCTGTTGCCGGGTATGGATATTGTTTCCAAAAGAAAATGTTGTGTTGTGACTGACATTGTAACGAGAGCCTAAACTTAAATTGATTGAACGTCCAATCAATTTAAATTATACTGATTTCACGCAGCGGAATACGGCCCGCTTTCCGCGAACGCAATGGGAGAGTGAGTTGAGGAAAAGAAACGAGATGCAGCCGCTGCGCCGCAAGCAGCTGATCCAGGCGACGCTGGAAGTGATCGACCGGGTCGGCCTGGCGGACGCCACGATTGCCCTGATCGCCAGACAGGCGGGCCTGTCGACCGGCATCATCAGCCACTATTTCGGCGACAAAAGCGGTTTGCTGGAAGCCACCATGCGCCAGATCCTGCACGACCTGAGCGCGGATACCCGGCGCCGCCGCAACGAACTCAGCACCGACAGCGCCGCCGCCCATCTGCGCGCCATCGTCGACGCCAATTTCAACGACAGCCAGGTGAGCGGGCCGGTGATGAAAACCTGGCTGGCGTTCTGGTCTTCCAGCATGCACCAGGAATCCCTGCGCCGGCTGCAGCATGTCAACGACCAGCGCCTGCGCTCCAACCTGTGCTGCCAATTTCAGCGCGAACTGCCGCTGCTGCAGGCACGCCAGGCTGCGCGCGGGCTGGCCGCCATGATCGACGGACTATGGCTGCGCGGTTCCTTGTCCGGCACGGCTTTCGATGCCGATGCGGCCCGGCAGATGGCGTACGAATATCTGGATTACCAACTGGCAAAGAAGAGCGGCGCAGCCACGGCAGCGGCCTGATCTTTGACCTATCTGACAGCAACCCATTGAGGAGAATCTGCATGCCTGTTTTCAAGCAACAACAACTTTACATTGGCGGCCGCCGTGTCGACGCCAGCGGCAGCGATACCTTCCAGACTATCAATCCCGCCAACGGCGAAGTGCTGGCTGAAGTCCAGCGCGCCACCAAGGAAGACGTCGACCGCGCTGTCGCCAGCGCCAGGCAGGGCCAGCGCGTCTGGGCTGCGCAAACCGCGATGCAGCGTTCGCGCGTACTGCGCCGTGCGGTCGCCATCCTGCGTGAGCGCAATGACGAACTGGCTGCGCTGGAAACCCTGGACACTGGCAAGGCGCTGTCGGAAACCCGTGCGGTCGATATCGTCACCGGCGCCGATGTGCTCGAATACTACGCCGGCCTGGTGCCGTCTATCGAAGGCACGCAAATCCCGCTGCGCGAAAGCTCGTTTGTCTATACCCGCCGTGAACCGCTGGGCGTGGTGGCCGGCATAGGCGCCTGGAATTATCCGATCCAGATCGCCCTGTGGAAATCGGCGCCGGCGCTGGCGGCAGGCAATGCCATGATTTTCAAGCCAAGCGAAGTGACGCCGCTGAGCACGCTCAAGCTGGCCGAAATCTACACTGAAGCAGGCTTGCCTGACGGCGTCTTCAATGTCCTGACCGGCAGCGGCCGCGAAGTCGGCACCTGGCTGACCGAGCATGCCGGCATCGAAAAAATCTCTTTCACCGGCGGCACCGCTACCGGCAAGAAGGTGATGGCCAGCGCTTCCAGCTCGACCTTGAAGGAAGTGACGATGGAACTGGGCGGCAAGTCGCCGCTGATCGTGTTTGCCGATGCCGACCTGGAGCGCGCCGCCGACGTCGCCGTCATGGCCAATTTCTACAGCTCCGGCCAGGTCTGCACCAACGGCACGCGGGTCTTCGTGCACAGTTCGGTCAAGCAGGCGTTTGAAGCCAAGGTGCTGGAGCGGGTGGCGCGCATCCGTCTCGGCATGCCGCTCGACGCCGGCACCAACTTCGGTCCGCTGGTCAGCTTCCCGCACATGGACAGCGTGCTGTCCTACATCGAATCCGGCATCGCCCAAGGCGCGCGCCTGCTGATCGGCGGCAAGCGCGAAGTCAACGGCGCCTTCGCCCAGGGCGCGTTCGTGCAGCCGACCGTCTTCACCGACTGCCGCGACGACATGAAGATCGTGCGCGAAGAAATCTTCGGCCCGGTCATGTGCATCCTCGGCTTCGAGGAAGAAGATGAAGTGATCCGCCGCGCCAACGACACCGAATACGGCCTGGCGGCGGGGCTGATGACTGAAAACCTGAGCCGCGCCCACCGCGTCATTCATCAGCTGGAAGCCGGCATCTGCTGGATCAATACCTGGGGCGAATCGGCGGCGGAAATGCCGGTGGGCGGCTACAAGCAATCCGGCGTCGGCCGCGAAAACGGCCTGACCACGCTGGAGCATTACACCCGCATCAAATCGATTCAGGTGGAGCTGGGCGCCTATACCTCGGTGTTCTAAAAGCCGTCGGATTTCATCACGCTGCCGCGCGAGCGGCAGCGGCAAGCAAGGAGCATCATGCAACAAGCAAAAGAATACGACTACATCATCATCGGCGCCGGTTCGGCCGGCAATGTACTGGCGACCCGCCTGACGGAAGACGCCGGCACCACCGTGCTGCTGCTGGAAGCCGGCGGTCCCGATTACCGCTTCGATTTCCGCACCCAGATGCCGGCGGCGCTGGCGTTTCCGCTGCAAGGGCGGCGCTATAACTGGGCCTATGAAACCGATCCGGAACCGCACATGAACGGCCGCCGCATGGAGTGCGGCCGCGGCAAGGGCCTGGGCGGGTCGTCGCTGATCAACGGCATGTGCTATATCCGCGGCAATGCGCTCGACTACGATCATTGGGCCAGGCGCGAAGGCCTGGAAAACTGGTCTTACCTGGATTGCCTGCCATACTTCAAGAAGGCCGAAACACGCGATATCGGCGGCAACGATTATCACGGCGGCGACGGTCCGGTCAGCGTCACCACGCCGAAGAGCGGCAACAATGTGCTCTATCACGCGATGGTGGAAGCCGGCGTGCAGGCGGGCTATCCGCGCACCGACGACCTCAACGGCTACCAGCAGGAAGGCTTCGGTCCGATGGACCGCACCACCACGCCGCATGGACGGCGCGCCAGCACTGCGCGCGGCTACCTGGACCAGGCGCGCGCGCGGCCCAACCTGACCATCGTCACCCACGCCTTGACCGACCGTATCCTGTTCGCCGGCAAGCGCGCCGTCGGCGTCGCCTGGCTGCACAAGGAACAGCCGCAAACGGCGCAGGCCCGGCGCGAAGTACTGCTGTGTTCGGGCGCGATCGCCTCGCCGCAGATCCTGCAGCGTTCCGGCGTCGGCCCGGCGGCGCTGTTGCGCCAGCATGACATTCCGGTGCTGCTGGATTTGCCTGGCGTCGGCGCCAACCTGCAAGACCATCTGGAAATCTACCAGCAATACGAATGCAAGCAGCCGGTATCGCTGGCGCCAGCGCTCAAGCCCTGGAACCAGCCGCAGATCGGCGCTGAATGGCTGCTGATGGGAAGCGGCGTCGGCGCCAGCAACCAGTTCGAAGCCGGCGGCTTCATCCGCAGCGACGACAGTTTCGAGTGGCCGAACATCCAGTATCACTTCCTGCCGGTGGCGATCAATTACAACGGCAGCAATCCGATCAAGGTGCACAGCTTCCAGGCGCACATGGGATCGATGCGTTCGCCCAGCCGCGGCCGCATCCATCTGCGCTCGAAAGATCCACGCCAGCATCCGAGCATCCTGTTCAACTACATGTCGACCGAGCAGGACTGGCAGGAATTCCGCAACGGCATCCGCATCACGCGCGAGATCATCGCCCAGCAAGCCTTGTCCGCCTACGCCGGCCGTGAAATTTCCCCGGGCGTGCAAGTGCAGAGCGATGCCGAGCTGGATGCCTTCGTCCGCCAGCATGCGGAAACCGCCTTCCACCCATCCTGTTCCAACGCTATGGGCTACGACGAGATGGCGGTGGTGGATAACCAGGGACGGGTGCACGGCCTGGATGGCTTGCGCGTGGTGGATGCCTCCATCATGCCGCTGATCACCACCGGCAACCTGAATGCGCCGACCATCATGATCGCCGAAAAAATCGCCGATCAGATCCGTGGCCGTGATCCGCTGCCTCGGGTTGACGTGCCGTATTACGTCGCTGGCAGCAATCCCGCCAGGAAATAAGCGGAACGCTTGGTTATTTTTTTCCGGCGCAATGTCTGGCCGGAGTAAGGCCATAAAACTGCAATCTGCTTTTCGTCGCGCTTAATACACGCAGCTAACTGGGGGCAGAGTGGACTTTCTGCGCGCTTTTTGCAGAAACTCCACTCTGCCCCCACTTAGCGGGCCACGGAGCACATGCCTCTGTCCATTTTCTGTGACGATGTCATGGATGATGAAACTCTCGGTAACTTGCCACGCTGGATATCCACGGCTCAATGTTTTTGCAGCACGCCGATCACCAGCGTAGCCACTGCATAAGCAATCCCCAGCAGGCAAACCGCAGTCCAGCCGCCATTTACCCAGGCCAGCGCCGCGCTGGCCGCGCCGAGCGCACCGCCGACGAAAAAAATCCCGACAAATAAGCCGTTCAATCTGCCGCGCGCTTCCGGCTGCAGCAGGTTGATGGCGCGCCGGCCCAGCGTCTGGTCGGTGGTGACGCCGGCATCCAGGCCGATTGCTGCCAGCACCAGCATGGCGATCGCCAGCAAGGGGTGCGCGGCCGCTGTAAAGCCGCCCCAGCCGGCGCCGGCGATGCCGGCCAGCAGCAAGGCTGCAATCATCGTCAGGTGCGCCGCATGACTGGCAGGGCGGCTCCAGCCGCGGTCGCCGATGCGGCCGGCGAGCGGCGCGGCGATGGCGCCGGCGGCCCCGGCCAGCGCAAACAAGGCGATATGGCGCTGGTCCAGATGGAAGGGCGCTTGCGTCAGCAGCAGCGCGACGGCGGTCCAGAACAGGCTGAAGGTGGCCATCCCCAATGCCGCGGTCAGGGCGCGCCGGCGCAGCACCGGCTGGCTCAGC
Organism: Collimonas sp. GW821-FHT02H07; assembly: GCF_059421505.1. Taxonomy (NCBI): domain Bacteria; kingdom Pseudomonadati; phylum Pseudomonadota; class Betaproteobacteria; order Burkholderiales; family Oxalobacteraceae; genus Collimonas; species Collimonas sp. GW821-FHT02H07. The sequence continues at coordinate 278,844 of NZ_JBWKVC010000003.1, read as the reverse complement.
AGCAGATGCCACAGGGATGTGATCAAGGCCAGGTAAGACAGGCCGGCGAGCGGTTGCCGCCTCGGCAGCGTGCGGCTCAGGGTGGCCGCCACCAACGCCACCGACATCGTCAGCACCAGGTATAGCAAGCGCCAGCCGCCGAGATCCACCAGCAGGCTGGCCAGCGGCCGCGACAGCAGGATTCCCAGCATCAGGCCGCTCATCACATTGCCGACCACGCGGCCGCGCTGCGCTTCGGGCGCCAGCAGGGCGGCCAGCGGCACCATGATCTGGATCGCGCTGGAAGCGCTGCCGGCCAGAAAGATCGCCAGCAGGAACAGCCAGCCGGAAGTCGACACCGTAGCCGTCGCCAGGGCCAGTGCGCAGCAGGCCAGCAGGCGCACGATCAGGCGGCGGTTTTCCAGCAGGTCGGCCAATGGCACCAGCAGGATCAGGCCGGCAGCGTAGCCCAGCTGCGGCAGCATGGCGACCATGCCGCTCAGGCGGGGATCCAGGCCCAGCGCTGCTGCGATAGTGGCGATCAGGGTCTGGGTGGCGAACAGGTTGATCACGGTGACGCCGACCGCGGTGGCAAACAGCATCTGCAGCGCGGAGGTGATGCCGCCGCTGGCGGCGGGCAGGGCGATGGGGTGTGTGGCCGGATAGGCGGCGTTGGGAGGCAGGGGTGCATTCATGGCATTTTTCACATGGCAAGGCTGGCAGCGGGAGCAGCGGAGTCCGTTCCCTGGCAAGCGTTTTTCAACGCAGTGATTGTGCATCCGCGATCTTTATGCTACAAGTGAATTATTATCATAACTATTATGCGAGTTTGTTATGAACACCCATGACATCGAAGCCTTTGTCGCCGTGGTCGAGACCGGTTCGATCATTGCCGCCGCCACCCGCCTGCATCTGACCCAGCCTGGCATCAGCCGGCGCGTCCAAAGCCTGGAGGACAGGCTGGGGGTGGCGCTGCTGGAGCGGCAGTCGAAGCCGCTCAAGCCTACCGCGGCTGGCAGGGAAGTCTATGAGCGCGGCCGCCGCGTGCTGGGTTCGGTGGCCGATCTGCTGGCCGGGGTGGAACCGGGTTCGCAGGCGAGCGGCGAATTCCGCCTGGGGGTGGCGCCATTCCTGGCGGAACTGGCGCTGACCCATCCGATTGATTGCCTGCGCAGCGAGTTCACCAAGCTGACTTTGCGCATTACCACCGGCTGGTCGCCAGCTTTGCTGACTCTGCTGGAAAGCAATGCGATCGATGCGGCGGCGGCGGTCTTGCCGGATGATGTCATGCCGCCCAATACCCTCACGGCCCATCTGCTCGGGCATCAAATGCCCTTGATCGTCGCCAGCCAGGCATCGTCGTTGTGCAGCAATGGCAGTGTATCTTTGGCGCAACTGGCAAGCCATGCCTGGGTGCTGAACCAGGATGGCTGCGGCATACGCCGTTCCATCCGGCACGCGTTGGATGCGGCGCGTTTGCCGGTCGACGTGGCGGTCGAAACCTTCGGCACGGAGTTGCAGCTGTCGCTGGTGGCGCGCGGCATCGGCATCGGCATGATCATGCCTGGGGCGTGGGCGCGCAGCGCCTTCCGCGATCAGCTCAAGGTGCTGGACGTGCCTGAGTTCAAGGGCGGCGTGAACACCTGGCTGGTGCATGCCAGGACTCCCGGCCGCGTGGCGGCGCCGATCGACCGCTTGCGGCTGGACATGAGCGCGATGCTGGAGGAAGAGCTGCGCCTGCTGTCATGAATGGTGACATGCCGTGACGGCAGACAGCCATGAAAAAAGCGGCTCGAGGCCGCTTTTCAAATCAACAGAAAATCCTGTCGGGCTTAGTAAGCGCCCATGAAGTCGCGCTTGCCGATTTCCACACCGTTGTGGCGCAGGATGTCGTAGGCAGTGGTGACGTGGAAAAAGAATTGCGGCAGGCCGTAGCCCAGCAGGTAAGTCTGGCCGTTCAGTTTTTTCTCTTTCGGCGTGCCAGGACGCAAGACGATTTCCAGCGCTTCGCTGCCATCGATTTTTTCCGCCGGCAAGCTGTCGATGAATGCCAGCGTCTTCTTGATGCGGGCATGCAGGTCGGCAAAGCTTTGTTCGCTATCTTCATAGGAAGGAACTTCGGCGCCGGCCAGGCGTGCCGGCACGCTCTTGGCGAAGTCGGCGGCGATCTGCACCTGGCGCACCAGCGGGAACATGTCCGGGAACAGGCGTGCCTGCAGCAGCGCGTTCGGATCGATCTTCTTTTCGGCGACGTGCGCCTCGGCTTTTGCCAGGACGTCGCTGAGGGCGTTCAGCATTTGCTTGAAGACGGGAATGGAGGTGCTGTACATGGAGATGGTCATGAGTATTCCTTGGTTGGTGGTCGCGTGATGCGGGAGGAAAGGTGCATGATTATAGTGCTTGCGTGGCGAGTCCGCTGAGCGCGGCTCAAACGGCTAAAGACCCAGCAGTTTGCGCTTGGCGGCGACCCATTCGGCACGTGAAATCAATCCCTGCTTGTACTGTTCCGCCACCCGGTCCAGCGCATCGAAATCGACAGGCGGACGTTCTGCAGGGATTATCGGGGCAGCAATTGCAGGTGCAATGAATGCAGGAGCAGCGATCTCGGACGTGGTTGTCTCGGATGCAGTTATTTCAGGTGCGCTTGCTTCGACTGCTGTTATCTCTGGCGCTGGCAACAGCAGCATCGGCGCAGGCTGGTTAGCCGCGATCTTTTTTTCAACAGCGGTTTTCAGCAGCGTGAAACGGGACAGTTGCCGGCCGTTGAATAATACGGTGTTGCCATCGCTGGCGGCGCGGATCAGGCTGGCGTCGACTGCTTCGCCGTTGACCAGGAAAAAGCGGATATAGCCGTTGCTGAAGAGGTTGGGCAACTGAATGCGGACCCCGCTCAACTCAGTGAGCAGGATATCCTTGTCGCCGTTGCGGGCCTGCGTCAGGCGGGCCATGGCGCCCGCGCGCTTGATCTGAATCCGGTCACTGAGTAGCGTTACCTGGCCGTTTACGCCCCGTACTTGCATCTCTACCTGTATAACCGCTAGCCCCACGTTTGCTTACCCTGTATTTACTTTTACTACCTATTTGGCGTCATATCAGCGCAAAACGCTGATGCTTATAGCCAGTTAATGTAACACCGGCTGCAAAATGAATAAAGACGCCAGACCGAATTTACGGTGTAGCGTCTTTCTTTGTTGTCGCCTGGAAAAATGAGGCGGACTGTTACTTGCTCCAGCTATCCTTCAAGGTGACAGTCCGGTTGAACACCGGCTTGCCAGGCAGCGAGTCAACGCGGTCGGCGATGAAATAGCCATGCCGTTCGAACTGATAGCGCTCTTCCGCCTTGGCATCTTTGAGGCCCGGTTCGAGATAGGCGGTGATGACTTCCTTGGCGTTCGGATTCAAGGCTGCCTTGAAGTCCTTGCCGCCGGCATCCGGATGCGGATCGGTGAACAGGCGGTCGTACAGCCGCACTTCCGCTTCCAGCGCATGGGCCACGCTGATCCAGTGGATATTGCCCTTGACCTTGTAGTTGGCGCTGCCTTCCGTACCGCTCTTGCTGTCAGGAAAATACGTGCAGTGCACGGCAGTAACCTTGCCATCGGCATCCTTATCGAAACCGGTGCACTCGACCACGAAACCATGGCGCAGGCGCACCCGGCTGCCCGGCTTGTCGGCGGTCGGCGGGAACAGGCGGAAATAGCCTTTGACCGGCGTTTCCATGAAGTCTTCCTGCTCGATCCACAGCGTGTTGCTGATGGGGAAATGACGCAGTGCGGTGGCGTGCTCCGGATGCGCCGGCGGATAGACCGGCGCATGGCAGGCCACGGTCTCGCCTTCCGGGAAATTGTCGATGATCAGTTTCAGCGGCCGCAGCACCGCCGAGGCGCGCGGCGCCTTCGGGTCGAGGTCTTCGCGCAGCGCGCCTTCCAGCGAACTCATGTCGATCCAGCCGTCCGACTTGGTGACGCCGGTGCGGTCGCAAAACAGTTGCACCGATTCAGGCGTGAAGCCGCGGCGGCGGATGCCGACCAGGGTGGGCATGCGCGGATCGTCCCAGCCGTCGACGATGCCTTCGTCCACCAGCTGGCGCAGCTTGCGCTTGCTGGTGATCACATAGGTGACGTTGAGGCGCGAGAATTCGTACTGGTGCGGCACCGGCTTTTGCAGGAAACCGGCGCTGCTCAGGTGTTCCAGGATCCAGTCGTAGAACGGCCGGTGATCCTGGAATTCCAGGGTGCAGACCGAGTGCGAAATGTTTTCCAGCGCATCGGAAATCGGATGCGTGTAGTCGTACATCGGGTAGATGCACCACTTGTCGCCGGTGCGGTGATGATGGGCGTGGCGGATCCGGTAGATGGCCGGGTCGCGCAGGTTCATGTTGGGCGAGGCCATGTCGATCTTGGCGCGCACGATGTGCTCGCCGTCCTTGAATTCGCCCGCTTTCATGCGGCGGAACAAATCCAGCGACTCGGCCGCGGGACGGTTGCGGAACGGCGAATCCTTGCCCGCCTCGCCGAAATTGCCGCGGTTGGCAGCCATTTCGTCGGCGCTCTGGCTGTCGACATAGGCCAGGCCGGCGGTGATCAGGTATTCCGCCATTGCATACAGCTTGTCGAAGTAGTTGCTGGCGAAGTAAAGATGCTCGCCTGTGCTGTCTTTCCAGTCGAAGCCGAGCCAGCGCACGCTGTCGATGATGGTGTCGACGTATTCCTGTTCTTCTTTTTCCGGATTGGTGTCGTCGAAGCGCAAATGGCAACGGCCGGCGTAATCGCGCGCCAGGCCGAAGTTGACGCAGATCGACTTGGCGTGACCGATATGCAGGTAGCCGTTAGGCTCCGGCGGAAAGCGCGTGACCACTTGCGGCAATGGCTGACCCTGGCTGTCCTGGCGGCCGGCATAGGCGCCAGCCGTCAAATCGGTTTCGATGATGCCGCGCAGGAAATTGGACGAGGCAGGGGCAGGTGGGGTGTGGCCGTTGGTGTGATCTGTGCTCATGGAGGATTTATTTATACGCTTTGCAGAATGAGGTGATGGCTCATTTTACCGTAGCGTGGCGCTTTGCAGGCAGCCCGCTAGGGATTTTGTTGCACTGCGATTCAGCAATCGCAAAAAGGGTGATGGGGGACACGAATTTGTTGTCAAAAAAAAGCATCTCCACTGTCATAGGCCGATGCAAAGCGCCGACCTCTACATTTGCTTGAAAAGATGCGCAAATACCCGGCTGACCGCCAGGCTTTCGCCGCGTCCGCGCAGCTTCAGGGACAGCTTGCCGCTTTCGTCGCGTATCGCCATCTGGATGCACTGGTGGTTGACGATGGTGCCGCGGTGCACCTGCCAGAACTGGCGGCTGTCGATCTGCGGCAGCAATTCCTTGAGGCTGGTGCGTATCAGCGATTCGCTGTCGGCGGTGACGACGTTGATGTATTTGTCGCTGGCTTCGAAATAGATCACCTCGTTGATCGGGATCATGCGGATCTGGTTGCCGACCGCGGCCCGTATCATGGTCAGCGGCTCGGCGCTGGTGCGGGGTTGCATATTTTGCAACTGGCCGATCAGGCGGTCGAGCGCGGCATTGCCGTCGCCGTTTTGCTGCAGGCGCTGCTGCAGGCGGGCGATGGTCTTGCCCAGGCGGGCATCGCTGATCGGCTTCAGCACGTAATCGGCGGCGGCATGTTCGAAGGCGGAGATCGCGTATTCGTCGTAGGCGGTGACAAACACGATCAGCGGAAATGCATCGTTCTCCGGCCATTCCTCAGCCAGTTCCTGGGCCGCTTCCAGACCGCTTTTGCCGGGCATCTTGATATCCAGGAACAGGATGTCGGGACGCTGCTTCAGGGTTTGTTCGACCACCGCCTGGCCGTTGTCGACGCTGGCGACGATCTGCAGTTCCGGCCACAGGCGCTGCAAGGCCTGCAGCAGCGCCGCCGCCAGGATCGGTTCGTCTTCGGCTATCAGGGCGCGCAGATGGGATGGTGTAGTCATGACAGGACAGGGAGTTGGAGTTGGGCGATGACGCCGTGCGGCAGATTGGGCTTGACGCTCAGGCTGGCCTGCGAACCGTACAGCGCCTGCAGGCGTTCGTGGATATTGCTGAGACCGATGTGGCTGCCCTGGCTGGCGGGCGTCTGTAACGGTTCGGCAGCCAGCCCGAGGCCGGTATCGCAGACATCGAGCAGCAGCAGCTGGCCTTGGCAGCTGGCGCTGACGTCGATGCGGCCGCCTTCGATCTTGGGTTCCAGGCCATGCTTGATGGCGTTTTCCACCAGCGGCTGCAGCAGCATCGGCGCAATCACGGTGTCGCGCAAGGCAGCCGGCAGTTGCAGCTCGAAGCTGAGGCGGCTGCCCATGCGCAGCGACATCAGTTCCAGATAGGCTTCCATCAGGCTGAATTCCTGCGCCAGCGTGGTTTGCTCGATGCGCGAAGAAGACAGCGAGGCGCGCAGGAACTGGATCAGCTGGTCCAGCATCTGCTGCGCCCGCGCCGCATCCAGCGCGATCAGGCTTTGCAAGGTGGCCAGTGTATTGAACAGCATGTGTGGTTCGATCTGCGCCTGCAGCATCTGCAGCTGCGCCTGCAAGGCTTGTTTCTCGACGGCGGCGGCGCGCGCTCTTTCGGTGGCGGCCTGGTTGCGCAGCTCAGCCAGCGTGCTGAGGTTCCAGAAGAACAGGGTGGCGCCGACGCAGACCGAGACGGTCAGGATAATCAGGCCGAGGCCGCTAACATTCATATACATGGAAGAAAAATTATCTGTGGGCAGTCCGAGCAGCAGGTCGGCCAGGCGGATGCCGATAAACTGGGCGATGCCAGCCGCCACCAGTATGTAAGCGAGGAAATGCACTTTGGGCGGCGTAGCGTTGCGCCAGACCAGGGAGCGGCCAGCTTCGATCAGCACCATCGCCGTCAGGCCGATGCACAGCGAAAACACCAGGTTAGGCAGGAACTGGTCGCTGAGGCGCATCACGTAAGTCACAATCACGGCGCACATGACGTCGATGCCGAGATTGATGTACAGGGTGCGCAGCAGGCGCCGCGCCAGCGGTTCGGCGGCGGGCGGCAATGCGCTTGGCGGTAATGTCGTGCTTGGCTTCATGGTGGTGGAGTACGGTGATGTTTTTGTAATTCTCGTTCTATCGTGCGCTGCTTCCACTGCGCGCCCGGGTCCCTGAGGAACACCGCCAGGCCGTGGAACAGCAGGCCGATGCCCCAGCCCAGGATCGGTCCCAGCACCCAAGGCTGACCGGGATTATGCAAGAAATTCAGCAGCAACAGGCCGCTGTTTACAAGCAAATAGACCGCCAGGTGCAGATAAAAGCCGATTTTACGTTCGACCTGGCGGCGGGCGTCCTGCAAATTCTGGTTGGCGTCGTTCATGGCAGTCCTTGATGGAGTGGGAGTAAGGCTATTTTGGGCCGGCTCGCTATCGCCAAAAAGCGAAATGCGACGAAAGCGGAATTGCGTGGCGCGAATCGCCGCCGGCAGTCGCCGATTGCCAAAATACCTAAATCCATTAAGAATGAGGTTAGCGACGGCCTGCCGGCAGCAGAAACTGCCCGCACAACACGCCTGTCATTCTTGCAATTTCGATAGAAAGAGACGATTCATGTGGCCTTATCCCAAAATAGTCGCGCATCGCGGCGGCGGCACGCTGGCGCCGGAAAACACCATTGCAGCGATGCGCTGCGGCCTGGAGCACGGTTTCCACGCGGTCGAGTTCGACGTCATGCTGTCGCGCGACGGCGTGCCGATCCTGATGCACGATCCAGTGTTCGGCCGCACCGTGCGCGGCGTCGGCAAAGTCGCCGATTTCAACGCCGACCAGCTGACAGCCATGGACGCCGGCAGCTGGCTGGGGCCGCAGTTTGCCGGCGAGCGCATCTGCACCTATCGCCAGGTGCTGGACTTCTGCCGCCAGAACGCGATCTGGATGAATGTCGAAATCAAACCGGCCGAGGGGTTTGAAATAGAGACCGGACGCGTGGTCGCGCAGCTGACCGAGGAAGTCTTCGAGGCTGAACTGGCGGCTCACACAGCAGCGGGCCAGGGCACTTGGCCGGACCCGGCCTTGCCCTTGTTTTCTTCATTTTCCTTTGATGCGCTGCGCGCCGCCCAAGTCGCCGCGCCGGACATCCCGCGCGGTTTCCTGAGCGACGCCATCGAGGACGACTGGCGGCAGCGGCTGGAAGAACTGGATGCCGTGGCGCTCCACACCAATCACAAATACCTGTCGCCGATGCAGGCACAGGCGGTCAAGCAGGCCGGCTACGGCTTGTTTTGCTATACCGTGAATACCCCGGCGCGGGCGACCGAGATACTGGGCTGGGGCGTGGACGGTTTCTGTACCGACCGGATCGATCTGATTGCGGCCGATTTCGCCTAATACTTAGTTTTACGATTCGTTACACGGCTTACAAATCCTTGGTCGGCGTACGGTCGCAGCTGGCGTTTAAGGTCACATGAGCAAGCTGCTCATCAGCCCAACCAGCCACACCGAAAGGACTACCATGAAAACCACAAAATCGATCTCCTTCCTGCTGACCGCGCTCGTCACCACCATGTTGGCAGCGCCGGTCTTCGCCCAGACCGCCGCCAGCGAAACCCAGCGCGACGTCAACCAGCAGAACCGGATCGAAAGCGGCTTGAAGTCGGGCCAGCTGACCACGCGCGAAGCCGGCCAGCTGGAGCATCAGGAAGCCCGGATCGACCGCACCGAAGCCAATGCCCTCAAGAACGGCAACCTGAGTCCGGCGGAAAAAGCCCGGATCCAGGGCATGCAGAACAAGGTCAGCCAGAACATCAATGCAGACAAGCATAACGGCGCGGTCGGCAATCCGAATTCGGTCTCCAGCCAGCGCATGCAGGCCGATGTGCAGCGCAACGCCAATCAGGAGCAGCGGATCGAAAACGGCATCAAGTCCGGCAGCCTGGACAAGCGCCAGGTCGGCAATCTGCAGCGCGGCGAAGCGCATGTCGACCGCACCGAAGCTCGTGTTGCCCGCAACGGTCATGTCAACGCAAATGAACAGGCCCGCGTTAATCGAGTGCAGAACCGAGTTTCAGGCCGTATTCATCGTGACAAGACGAATGGCTGATCCTGTGTTATCTTTAGTGCAATAAATTCACTTGTTTTTATTTAACTGAAAAGGATGTCCAAATGAAGATCAATAAATTGCTGGCTGCCGTAGTCGTCGCTGCTTTCGCTCTGCCAGTCATGGCGCAAACCGCTGCTCCAGCCCCGGCTCCAGCGCCTGCCGCACCGATGGCCGCTCCTGCTGCCGCTGCTCCGGATGCCGCTCCAGCCAAGACCATGAAAAAGCACAAGAAGCATCACCACAAGAGCCACAAGATCACCGCGACACCAGTGAACAAAGGCGCTTGATAGCGCGCAGTACGGCTGCGCAGTGCAGCGGATACCGGGGCGGATTCAGGCCGGATTTATCTGAATTCCTTACCTGATATCATTGAAAGCCCGCCGGGAGCGATCCCGCCGGGCTTTTTTCATGCGCTTCCTGCTGAATCGCTCGGCAGGTATCACGTATAATCGAAGGTTTGCAAAAGTACCTATTTGGCAACGCCGCCTGGACCGGACCCCGGTTTCTTCGCGCTGCCGAATGTCGATTGCCTTTATTCCGTTTCATTTTTTGCCCAAGAACATGAACTCAGCCGAAATCCGCGAAAAGTTTCTCCAATTCTTTGAATCCAAAGGGCACACTATCGTGCGCTCGTCGAGCCTGGTCCCCGGCAACGATCCGACACTGCTGTTTACCAACTCCGGTATGGTGCAGTTCAAGGACGTGTTCCTGGGCACCGAAAAGCGCAATTACGTGCGCGCCACCTCGGTGCAGCGCTGCCTGCGCGCCGGCGGCAAGCACAACGACCTGGAAAACGTCGGCTATACCGCGCGCCACCACACTTTTTTCGAAATGCTGGGCAACTGGTCGTTCGGCGACTACTTCAAGCACGATTCGCTGGTCTGGGCCTGGGAGCTGCTGACCAAGGTGTACGGCTTGCCGGCCGATAAACTGTGGGCCACGGTATATGAAACCGACGATGAAGCCTACGACATCTGGCACAAGGTCATCGGCCTGCCGAAAGAGCGCATCGTGCGCATCGGCGACAACAAGGGCGCGCCTTACGCTTCGGACAATTTCTGGCAGATGGCCGATACCGGTCCGTGCGGCCCTTGCTCCGAGATTTTCTACGACCACGGTCCTGATGTCTGGGGCGGTCCTCCGGGCAGCCCGGAGCAGGACGGCGACCGCTACATCGAAATCTGGAACAACGTGTTCATGCAGTTCGATCGCCAGATCGATCCGAAAACCGGCGTCGCCACCCTGACGCCGCTGCCTAAGCAATGCGTCGACACCGGCATGGGCCTGGAGCGTCTGGCCGCAGTGCTGCAGCACGTGCACAGCAACTATGAGATCGACCTGTTCCAGCGCCTGATCAAGGCCGCCGTCCGTGAAACCAATGTCACCGACCTGGAAAACAATTCGCTGAAAGTGATCGCCGATCACATCCGCGCCTGTTCCTTCCTGGTGGTCGACGGCGTAATTCCCGGCAATGAAGGCCGCGGCTACGTGCTGCGCCGCATCATCCGCCGCGCGCTGCGCCACGGTCACAAGCTGGGCCAGACCAAGCCGTTCTTCTACAAGCTGGTCAAGGACCTGGTGCTGGAAATGGGCGCAGCCTATCCCGAATTGCCTGCAGCCGCCGAGCGTGTCGAGCAGATCCTGAAGCAGGAAGAAGAGCGCTTCGGCGAAACCCTGGAACACGGCATGAAGATTCTGGAGGCCGAGCTGCTCAAGAATCCGAAGAAACTGAGCGGCGCCACGGCATTTACCTTGTACGACACGTTTGGTTTCCCGCTGGATTTGACGGCGGATATCTGCCGCGAGCGCGAAATCGAACTGGACGAAGCCGGGTTTGCGACAGCCATGGAACGTCAGAAAACGGCGGCGCGCGAGGGCGGCAAATTCAAAATGACAGCGGCTGTGGAATACAGCGGCGACAAGACCCGTTTCGTCGGCTATGACGAGCTGGCGCATGAAGCCAAGGTGCTGGCCCTATATGTGGACGGCAGCGCGGTGCAGAAAATCGAGGCCGGCCAGGACGCCATCGTGGTACTGGACACCACGCCGTTCTATGCGGAATCAGGCGGCCAGGTAGGCGACTGCGGCGTGCTGGAAGCCGCCGGCGCGCTGTTCGCAGTGACCGATACGCTGAAAATCCAGGCCGAAGTATTCGGTCATCACGGCAATCTGCGCAGCGGTTCGCTGGCGGTCGGCGACAAGCTCAACGCCAAAGTCGATATCGCGGTGCGCGGCCGCACCATCCGCAATCACTCGGCCACCCACCTGATGCACAAGGCATTGCGTGAAGTGCTGGGCGCGCATGTGGCGCAAAAGGGTTCGCTGGTCGACGCCGGCAAGACCCGTTTCGACTTCAGCCATAACGCGCCGGTCAGCGCCGACGAAATCCGCCGCATCGAAGAAATCGTCAATCGCGAAATCCTCGCCAACGTCGCCACCGAAGCCAAATTGATGTCGTTCGACGATGCCGTCGGCGCCGGCGCCATGGCCCTGTTCGGCGAGAAATACGGCGATGAAGTGCGCGTCCTGTCGATCGGCACTTCGCGCGAATTGTGCGGCGGCACCCACGTCAGCCGCACCGGCGATATCGGCCTGTTCAAGATCGTCGGCGAAGGCGGCGTTGCCGCCGGCATCCGCCGCATCGAAGCGGTCACCGGCGAAGCCGGCCTGGCGCTGGTGCAAAGCCTGAGCAACCGCGTCAATGAAGCTGCCGCTGCGTTGAAGGCGCAGCCGGAAGAGCTGACCCAGCGCATCGCGCAGGTGCAGGATCACGTCAAGGCGCTGGAAAAAGAACTGAGCAGCCTGAAGTCGAAGCTGGCGGCGAACCAGGGCGACGAGCTGGTGCTGCAGGCGGTCGATGTCAACGGCATCAAGGTGCTGGCGGCGACGCTGGAAGGCGCCGACAGCGCCACCTTGCGCGAAACCATGGACAAGCTGAAAGACAAGCTGAAAACCGCGGCCATCGTGCTGGCGGCGGTCAAGGATGGCAAGGTCAGCCTGATCGCCGGCGTCACCGCCGACGCCACTGCCAAGGTCAAGGCCGGCGAGCTGGTCAACTTCGTCGCCCAGCAGGTCGGCGGCAAGGGTGGCGGCCGTCCTGACATGGCGCAGGCCGGCGGCACCGATCCGAGCGGCCTGGCGGCGGCCCTGCAAGGGGTTGCTGCCTGGGTCGGCGAGCGCGCATAAAGCGGGCGTAAACCAGCGCTCCTGAAAGCGGGGCCGGCAAAGCGGGAAGCATCAAATCGCAGTAGTATCGCGGATTGGTTCTTCCCGCTTTTTTCATTCTGTCTGCAATCAATAAAAACCATCATGAGCGAATTCAAGTTCTGTCCTGTGTGCGCCGCCTCGCTGATCCAGCGCGCCGATGAAGACGAGGGCGGGAAACTGCGGCTGGCTTGCCCTGAGGGGCACTGGACGCACTGGGACAATCCGCTGCCGGTGCTGGCCGCGATCGTCGAGATCGACGGCAAGATCCTGCTGGCGCGCAATGCGGCGTGGCAGGAGGGTATGTTTGCCCTGATCACCGGATTCATGGAACGCGATGAAACGCCGGAGCAGGGCGTTGCGCGCGAACTGAAAGAAGAAACCAACCTCGACGCCCAGCAGATCAGCCTGGTCGGCGTGTATGAATTCATCCGCAAGAATGAGCTGATCATCGCCTATCACGTCAAGGCCGCCGGCACGATCCGGCTGTCGCCCGAACTGCTGGAATACCGTCTGCTGGAACCAGCTGAATTGCGGCCGTGGCGCGCCGGCACCGGCCATGCCGTGGCCGACTGGATGCGGAGCCGGGGGCTGGCGGTGGAATACGTCGAGCGGCCGCTGTTGCAGCCGGCGCTGCCTGAAGCGGCCTTGAAAGCATGAGGCTGGATGTTTGGCCAGGCCGGAAGAAAGCCGATGCGTAAAAAATAACGGTGCCGGGTGGCAATGACTGGGTAAAATCACGCTATCGAAAATTCTGACCTGCTCCTGAGCCGCCATGCTGATCATCCCGGTAGACCGTAAGCCAGACTGGAGGCGTCCGCCGCTGGTCACGATCCTGCTGGTGCTGGTCAACCTGTTGATCTATTTCGGCATCCAGTGGAGCGAACGCAGCCATATGGAGCCGGCTGCCGAGTATTACCTGGCCGAGTCGCGCCTGCCGGAATTCGAATTCCTGGCCTATGCCCGTTTCCTGGAAAACCAGAACAAGCCGGAAGCAGGCGCCGCCATGCGCAAGGGACTGGAACGCTGGCGCCAGATACGGATGCGGACCGAGCTGGCCGCTGCGCGAGACGGCCGGCAGGCTACCCTGAAAGACTATCAGTCGCTGATCGAGCGCTGGTATGTGCTCGATGCCGACGGCAAATTCGGCGCCTTGATGCAGCAGCCCAAGCCGCCGCTGCTGGGCACCGTCGATGCCGACGACCTGGCGGAGTGGAAAGAGCAGCGCGAACACTACCTGACCATCCGCAGCCGCAGCTTCACCGAGCGCTATTCGCTGATCCCGGCGCAGGCCGGCGAACGGCCGCTTACCTTGCTCACCCATATGTTCCTGCACGCCAGCGTCGAGCATGTGCTGGGCAACATGGTGTTCCTGGCGATGGTCGGCTACGCGGTGGAAATCCTGCTGGGCGGCGGCTGCTACTTGCTGTTTTACCTGCTCTCCGGCTTGCTGTCGGCGGCGTTCTACCTGCTGTTCGAAGGCGACAGCATGGTGCTCTCGCTGGGTGCTTCAGGCGCCATTTCCGGCGTCATGGGCATGTACACGGTGCTGTACGGCTTGCGCAAGATCCGCTTCTTTTACTGGTTTCTGTTTTATTTCGATTTCTTCAAGGCGCCGGCGCTGATCATGCTGCCGATCTGGGTCGGTAAGGAAGCGTTCGACCTGCTGTTTGGCGGCCCCTCGAACACCAATTACTACGCCCATATCGGCGGCCTGCTGGGCGGCGCCCTGCTGGCCTTGATCTATCGGCTGCTGGCGCGCGGCAAGCTGGCGCAGGCGCATGCCAGCTATGTCTCCAACGGGGACGACGACAAGCTGCTGCGGAGCTTGCAGCAGAGCGCCTATGCCGCCCTGGCCCGGCTCGACTTCGAGCGCGCCCGGCGCGACTTCAGCAGCCTGGTCAGCAAGACGCTGGCGCAGCAGAAGGCGCCGCAGCCGGACTGGCTGCTGCAGCTGTTCAATCTATCGAAGGGGGCGCCGTCCTCGGCGGCTTTCCACAAAAGCGCCGAGATGCTGCTGAGCCTGCCGAAAGACCGCTTCGACGAAGAGAAAATCCATCAGGTGTATCTCGACTATGTCGCCAGCGCGGAACCGCGGCCGCTGCTCAGCAACGACCAGTCGCTGGCGGTAGCCCGGCGTTTCGCCATGAACGGCCAGCCGCAAACCGCCGCCGCCATCCTGCAGATCCTGCTGGTGACTGCGCGCCAGCACCAGCAGCTGCCGCAGTTGATACAGTTTGTCGCCCGCGGCTTCATGACAGCGGGCAGGAGGGACAAGGCGCAGCACTATCAGCAGCTGTTGCAGCGGCAGTTCCCCTTGAGCGAAGAAAGCCGCTGGGTCTCCAGTCCCGGCAACCGTTATTAAACTGTGCGTCAGGCAGGCTCAGAAGTCCGGCTCAGGCCCTCGATCACCGTTTTGTATTGCTGCGCATCGGCGGCGGCCGGGCTGCCCGGCCATTGTGCAATCACGTGGTTGAACAGCGTCAGGGCGCGCGCGTCCTGGCGCAGGTGGTCGGACAGCAGTTTGCCCGCCAGCACCAGCACCGCCGCCACATCCTTATGGCGCGGCGCGCGCTTGTGGAAGCCGGAGACAATTTCAAGCGCGATCTGATATTCGCGCACGCCGGCGGCAGCGGCGGCGATTTCCAACACATGGTCAGGATTCTCGATCTTGAATTCAGGATCGAGCCGGCGCGCTTGTTGCCAGGCCTCGCCTATGCGCCCGGCTTTCCCCGCGCGCGCCAGAGCGAACAGGTGGCGCGGCGCATATTCGAGCTGCTTGGCCTTGTCGCCCTTTAAGAGCAGCAGCTTGGCGTAGTGGGCCGACAGTTGCGGATTGAGCTGATCGTAGCGCAGTTCTTCCCAGATCATTTCCATGGCCAGATCGATATTGCCGTCGCGAATCAGCGCGCCGACCTGCTGCGCCAGGATGTCGTCGTCGCTCAAGGGACGGTTATTGCGGCTGCTGGCAAGCGCATTGATTTCAAAATTGCGGTCCGGCGAATAGCCGATCTCCTGATGGTATTGGTACATCGTATAACCCATCAGGTTAAAGCCGACCAGAGTGAAGTAAGCGCACGCGAAAATAGCCAGTGCGATCAGCACCGCGAGTGGCAATTTTCCGGCAAACAGCATGATGACAATCGGCGCGCATTGGCCTAGTATGAAACTAAAGACCCACAGCGCCAGATAGGGCCAGCCGCAGGCCTTGATCATCTTGAAGACCCTGAGCGGATTGATAGCGTCGCTGAAGCTGTGGGTGTAGCCGAGCACCATAACGCTGGCCGGCAGCATCAGGTTGGCGACGGCGGCTGCCAGCAGCCCCAGCATGGGATGGAACGAGGTCAGGACGCCAACGAAAAAGCCTTGCACGATCATGATCAGCAGCAGCTTGTACGGAGACATCTTGTGGACGTCGTCAGCCTCGTCAAAATCGGCGCAGCGTAAATTGCCAAGCGAGGTTTGTTCCAGGATGCGAAACGCCAGGCGCGTCAGGTCGATGGCAAAGCCGATGCCGACCAGGATCGCAATGGTAAGAATAAAGGGGGAGAAGCCGCCGTCCTCGTCGTTGCGGCCGAGCAGCCACAGGCCGGTGCCGATCAAGGCGTAGACTGCCGGGTGCCAGATCAGCTGGCCCTGCAGCGGGTAGAGGAAAAATTGAGGCAAGCGCTGCCAGAACGGTGTGATGTTGCTGAAACGCTTTTCACTATGGCTGTCCCGCATGCTTGTTTCCTCGGAATTTGTCACTAGGCGGGGGCTGGGAAGCCCGGCGACTGTGCTTGTTATTGTGTTTTATTGTGTTTGTATAGTGCGATACTTGTCAGTTGGATATTAGCATGTAGATGTGCGGAAAGATTGTGTTAAAGACATATTTGCTATTCGCCATGCTGTTGTAAAAATGATTGATGGCATGTTGCGATGCGTCAAACGCGGCATCGTTTGGAGTAGAATCAATAAATAGCAGCAAATGTTAAAAATCTTTACATTACGAAGTGGTTATGGAATTTAATAAAGAACTCGACGCCCGCGGTTTGCACTGCCCACTGCCGATTTTGAAAACGAAGAAGGCGTTGGCGGACATGCTGAGTGGAGAAGTACTGCGTGTGCTGGCTACCGACTCCGGTTCAGTGCGCGATTTCCAGGCATTCGCAAAGCAGACCGGCAATGATTTGCTAGAACAAAGTGAAGAAAACCGGGAATTCATTTTCTTCATGAAGCGCAAGTAAGCAGCCAACTGCTTGAACCTGCGCTTGTCTTTTCCTTGCTCATCGCGTCATTGTTGTGAACGATTACCGCACGGCCTGCGTTCTGTAGGCCGTACCTTGCTTGAACTGTTGCCTGCTTTTCCCTCCTCTGTCTTTTCTTTTCGCCGCCTGCATCCCAGGCCGGCAGCCGTATTCCCAAGCTGAACATTGCCTTGAACGTGTCTTGTTATACAAGATCCGGGTGCGATTAGGTAATTTGCTCTAAGATTTAATAGAACGATCGTGCTAAATTTCAGCGTCGAACCGAATTCTCTCTTATAATTCCCAATTGAGATTTACGTAAACGTTAACCTTGCGTCACCGCGACTATCCGCGTCAATTCAGGTTCCAGATTTTTTTATTTCAATAAAAAGGCATAACGATGAAAGTATTAGTACCAGTCAAGCGTGTCGTCGACTACAACGTCAAGGTACGGGTCAAGTCGGACGGCAGCGGTGTAGATATTGCCAACGTCAAGATGTCGATGAATCCGTTTGACGAAATCGCGGTGGAAGAAGCCACGCGCCTGAAAGAAGGCGGCAAGGTCACTGAAGTAATCGCGATTTCCTGCGGCGTCACGCAATGCCAGGAAACCCTGCGCACCGCGATGGCGATCGGCGCCGACCGCGGCATCCTGGTCGATACCGCAGACACCGACCTGCAGCCGCTGGCAGTGGCGAAACTGCTGAAGGCCGTGGCAGACAAGGAACAGCCGCAATTGATCATCCTCGGCAAGCAGGCGATCGACGACGATTGCAACCAGACCGGCCAGATGCTGGCCGCGCTGCTGGGCTGGCCGCAAGCGACTTTCGCATCCAAGATGGTGCTGGAAGACGGCAAGGTGACTGTGACGCGTGAAGTCGACGGCGGCCTGGAAACCATCGCCCTGACGCTGCCGGCGATCATCACCACCGACTTGCGCCTGAACGAGCCGCGCTATGTGACGCTGCCGAACATCATGAAAGCCAAGAAGAAAACTCTGGACGTGTTCAAGCCGGCCGATCTGGGCGTGGACGTGGCGCCGCGCCTGAAGACGCTGAAAGTGGTGGAGCCTGCCAAGCGCAGCGCCGGCATCAAGGTGCCTGACGTCGCCACGCTGGTCGCCAAGCTGAAGAACGAAGCCAAGGTCCTGTAAGCGCGGCAGACGCACTTACCGGACACTCATCAAGAACCAGGCGCAGCGCTGCAAGAATGCAGGCGCGCGTCAACAAAATCAGGAGCCCACATGACAGCCTTAGTCATCGCTGAACACGACAATGCCTCGTTAAAAGGCAGCACACTCAACACCGTTACCGCCGCCAGCCAATGCGGCGGCGACGTCCACGTACTGGTCGCCGGCAGCAACTGCGGCGCGGCAGCGCAGGCAGCAGCCCAGCTGGCCGGCGTCAGCAAGGTATTGGTCGCCGATGCGGCTTATTTCGCCGACGGCCTGGCGGAAAACGTCGCTGCCCAGGTACTGGCCTTGGCTTCCGCTTATAGCCACATCCTGGCCCCGGCTACCGCCTACGGCAAGAACATCCTGCCGCGCGTCGCCGCCCAGCTGGACGTCGGCCAGATTTCCGAAATCACCAAGGTCGACAGCCCGGACACTTTCGAGCGCCCGATCTATGCCGGCAATGCGATCGCCACCGTACAGTCGAGCGATGCGGTGAAAGTCATCACGGTCCGCACCACCGGTTTCGACGCCGTTGCCGGCGGCGGTTCCGCTGCCGTGGAAAACATTGCTGCAGCAGCCGACTTCGGCAAATCGGCCTTCGTTTCGCGCGAGCTGGCCAAGTCGGATCGTCCTGAGCTGACTGCCGCCAAGATCATCGTTTCCGGCGGCCGCGGCATGGGTTCGGCGGAAAACTTCAAGATCCTGGAACCGTTGGCCGACAAGCTCAATGCAGCGATGGGCGCATCGCGCGCTGCGGTCGATGCCGGCTTCGTGCCGAACGACTGGCAGGTCGGCCAGACCGGCAAGATCGTCGCCCCGCAACTGTACATCGCCGTCGGTATTTCCGGCGCCATCCAGCATCTGGCCGGGATGAAGGATTCCAAGGTCATCGTCGCCATCAACAAGGATGAAGAAGCGCCGATTTTTTCGGTGGCGGATTACGGCATTGTCGGCGACCTGTTCGAGATCGTGCCGCAACTGGTGGCTGAGCTGGGTTAAGCCGACGGGCCTTAGACGGGCGCCGCCAGCCGGCGCCTGTCGAAAATCGAATGCATAGGGGGTGGTAATGTGAATGCTGGCAGCGCCAGGTTCTCTTGCCACCCCGATTTTTAGGAGTAGCACATGAGTTATGTCGCCCCGTTGAAAGACATGCTGTTCGTGTTGAACGAACTGGCCGGCCTGGAGCAGGTCAGCACCCTGCCCGGTTGTGAAGATGCGACCCCGGAAACCGTGGAAGCAGTGTTGCAAGAGAATGCCAAGTTTTGCAGTGAGGTCGTGGCGCCCCTGAACCGTAGCGGCGATCAGGAGCCAAGCTATTGGCACGATGGCGAAGTCACCACCAGCAAGGGTTTCAAGGAAGCCTTCAAGGCGTTTGCCGAAGCCGGCTGGCAGGGTGTGCAGCATCCGGTCGAATTCGGCGGCCAGGGCTTGCCGAAGCTGGTGGCGACGCCTTGCATCGAGATGCTGAATGCCGCGAATCTTTCCTTCGCCCTGTGCCCGCTGCTGAGCGACGGCGCGATCGAAGCGTTGCTGACCGCCGGCAGCGATGAGCAGAAGCGCATCTATCTGGAAAACCTGGTGTCCGGCAAATGGACCGGCACCATGAACCTGACCGAGCCGCAGGCCGGCTCCGACCTGGCGCTGGTGCGCACCCGCGCCGTGCCGCAGGACGACGGTACTTACAAGATTTCCGGCACCAAGATTTTCATCACCTACGGTGAACACGATATGGCGGAAAATATCGTGCACCTGGTGCTGGCGCGCACGCCGAATGCGCCGGAAGGCGTGAAAGGCATTTCGCTGTTCATCGTGCCGAAATTCATGGTCAACGCCGATGGCACGCCGGGCGCGCGCAACGACGTCCATTGCGTTTCGCTGGAGCACAAGCTCGGCATCAAGGCCAGCCCGACTGCGGTGCTGCAGTTCGGCGACCATGGCGGCGCGGTCGGCACCCTGGTCGGCCAGGAAAACCGCGGCCTCGAATACATGTTCATCATGATGAACGCGGCGCGTTTTGCGGTCGGCCTGCAAGGCATCAGCGTGGCAGAGCGGGCTTATCAAAAGGCCGTGGCATACGCCAAGGACCGGGTGCAGTCGCGCGACCTGGCCGGCTCGGCAGGCGCCGTGACCATCATCCATCAGCCGGATGTGCGGCGGATGCTGATGAGCATGCGCTCGCAGATCGAAGCGGCGCGCGCGCTGGCTTACGTCACCGCGGCGGCGCACGACGCTGCCCATCACCACGCAGATGAAGCAACCCGCAAGGCCAACCAGGCGTTCTATGAATACATGGTGCCGGTGGTCAAGGGCTGGTCGACCGAGATCTCGATCGACGTGGCCTCGACCGGCGTGCAGATCCACGGCGGCATGGGCTTCATCGAAGAAACCGGCGCTGCGCAGTTCTATCGCGATGCGCGGATCCTGACGATTTATGAAGGCACCACGGCGATCCAGGCCAACGACCTGATCGGCCGCAAGACGGCGCGCGACGGCGGCGCTGTCGCCAAGGCGATCATCGCCCAGGTGCGCGCTACCCAGGCGGAACTGGCGGGCAGCGGCGCGGCCGACCTGGTGGCGATCGGCAAGCAGCTGGCCAGCGGCGCCGATGCGCTGGAGCAGGTGGTCAGCTATGTCGTCGACAACCTGAAAAGCGATATCAAGGGTGTGTTTGCCGGCAGCGTGCCGTACCTGAAGCTGGCCGGCATCGTGCTGGGCGGCTGGCAGCTCGGCCGCGCGGCGCTGGTGGCAAAGCGCAAGCTGGCCGAGGGCGCCGGCGACAGCGGCTTCTACCAGGCCAAGATCGGCACGGCGCGATTCTTTGCCGAGCATATCCTGTCCCAGGCCGAGGCTTACCGCATCTCGGTAGTCGAAGGCAGCAGCGGTGTGATGGCGCTGGCGGAAGATCAGTTCTGAGATCGCTTCAAGCGTAAAAAAAGCAGCCTCGGCTGCTTTTTTTACAGCTCAAGGCCATGTTCAACCGTAGGCGCCGCCGGTGTACATCAGGTCGAAGGTGCGCGCAATCGCGCCGATCAGGCCAATCGCGCCTACGCCCAGGGTCAGCACCACCAGCAGGACCACAAACCAGCTGGAGTCCGATTGCCGGCCGGAATCGGCATTGTATTTGACGTCCCATTTCTCATCCGGAGTCAGGCCGATGATCAGTGATTCCAGAAAGGCAATCAATCCGGAAACAATCAATGGTCCGAACAGGAATGCGGCCTGCTGATCCTTGCCCCATAGCCAGTAAGCCAGCAGCGAAATTGGCAAGGAAGCAAAATGCAGCCAGCCCCAGATATCGCTGAATCCCTTCAGGTAAAGCCGGTGCAGGCCGATGCTGCCGAATACAGTAGCGAGGAAAGTGGTGAGTGTCTTGTTCTTGTGGGGCGATGTCATTGGCGGGGAGTTGAGTGGTTTATCTGGTCCATGCGGCAAAAAAGCAAGGCAAAAGTACACAATTTGCCTCAAATACGGAAATTGCTAATATACTAGCGCCGTTATCGCTACTGATGTTGCCAACACGCATCGTAAGCATCGGACAGCGAATTGAGGGCTCAGTGTACAGCCTGTATCAATTGACTGTCACTGATAGCATCCACCCAGAGCGCCTGCTACTTGCTCACAGAGCAGTAGGGCGATTTTTACAGCCTGCACACCTTTTGACGTAGTGACGCCACACCGATGACCAGCTTTGGTTGCGGGGTAGGCATAATTTGCGTTATAATTTGCGGCTTTTTCCGTGTTCGAACACTTTTTGGAAACATTATGGTCGTTATTCGTTTATCCCGTGGTGGCGCAAAGAAGCGTCCTTTTTACAACATCGTAGCTACTGATTCGCGCAATCGCCGTGACGGTCGCTTCATCGAGCGCATCGGTTTTTACAATCCGGTAGCGTCTGGTGCTGAAGAGACTTTCCGTATTGCTCAGGACCGCCTGACGCATTGGCAAGGTGTTGGCGCGCAAATGTCGCCGACAGTTGCACGTCTGGTTGCTGACGCTGCTAAGAAAACTGCAGCTTAAGTTGGCCACTGAGTTTGCAACTGAGTCTGCAGCCTGAACCGTTGAGCGCGTTAGCAGAAATGTCGACCACAGCACAAGCCGGGGCAGCAATACCTTCGGATCTGGTCGTGGTCGGTTATATCACAGGCGCTTACGGTATCAATGGCTGGGTGCGGATCAAACCGTATTCGGCGGATGCAGATGCGCTGTTGCACGCCAAGACATGGTGGCTGGGCCGGCAGAATTCGCCGGAACTGCGCGATGTTGACATGCTGCAGGCGAAAAACCACAGTGGCGACATTGTGGCGCGCCTGATGGGCGTGGCAGGGCGCGATGCAGCCGAAGCGATGAAGGGCGCCGTGGTGCACATCCCGCGCAGCCATTTCCCGGCGCTTGCCGACGATGAATTCTATTGGGTCGATCTGATCGGCTCGGTGGTTGATAATCTGCAGGGCGAGCATCTGGGCTTGGTGGCTGATCTGATGGACAATGGCGCGCATCCGATTCTTCGGATTACCGTGCCGGCAGTCGAGGGTCAGGACAAGGCGGCGCCGGAATTATTGATCCCCTTCGTTGAGCAGTTCGTCAAGACGGTGGATCAGGCCGCAAAGAAAATCACGGTTGACTGGGGCCTGGATTATTAAATCCAGATGGTGTTCCAGGCAGCCGCAGTGGCAAACAAGATCGCAAGTGAAACAAGAAGGTGAGCGGTATGCAATTTGATGTCGTCACTCTGTTTCCCGAAATGTTTGCCGCATTGACGCAGTCGGGCGTGACCCGGCGCGCGTTTGAACAGAAAAGGTGTGAGCTGGCGTTGTGGAATCCGCGTGATTTCACTACCGACAATCATCGTACCGTGGACGATCGGCCTTATGGCGGCGGACCCGGGATGGTGATGATGGCAAAGCCGCTGGAAGCTGCGCTGGAGGCAGCCAAGGCGCGTCAGCTGCAGCAAAGCCTGCCTGCACCAAGAGTCATCTATCTGTCGCCGCAAGGCCAGCCATTGACGCATCAGCGCGTCATGGAATTGCGCAGCGAGCCGGGTCTGGTATTGCTGTGCGGTCGTTATGAAGCGGTCGATCAGCGCTTGCTGGACCGTTGCGTGGATGAAGAAATCAGCCTCGGCGATTTCGTTCTGTCGGGCGGCGAACTGCCGGCGATGGCCTTGATGGATGCGGTAATCCGGCAGTTGCCGGGCGTATTGAATGATGGCGCTTCGGCGGTCGAGGACAGTTTTGTCAATGGCTTGCTGGATTGTCCGCATTACACCCGGCCGGAGCAGTATGAAGGCGTGCCGGTGCCGCCGGTCCTGATGGGCGGACATCATGCCGAGATTGAAAAATGGCGGCGTCAGCAAATGCTGTCGGCAACCGCGAGGAAGCGCCCGGATCTGATTCAAAAGATACGCGCGGCAGGCTTGCTCAGCGCCGCAGATGAAAAGTTTTTACGGAATATGGGCTGAGCGCGCGAGCGTGCGGCCGCATCGAAGCAGCAAGCAGCAGTAAATAGTAGCAAACGGTAGTACCAAGGGGAGGCCAGCCGGCCACCTGTGTTTAACCCCATCCTCTACTGAGCAGCCTCGGCCAGCGGCCAAGGCAAAAAACGGCGTCAGCAAGATGGTATATGGAGCTAAAAATGGACTTGATCCAACAACTTGAGCAAGAAGAAATTGCCCGCCTCGGCAAGAATATCCCTGAATTCGCACCAGGCGATACAGTCGTGGTCAGCGTCAACGTAGTCGAAGGCACACGCAAGCGCGCCCAGGCTTACGAAGGCGTCGTGATTTCGCGTCGTAACCGTGGTTTGAACTCCAACTTCATCGTCCGCAAGATTTCTTCCGGCGAAGGCGTTGAGCGTACATTCCAACTGTACTCGCCATTGATCGCTTCGATCGAAGTCAAGCGTCGCGGCGATGTCCGTCGCGCCAAACTGTACTACCTGCGTGAGCGTTCCGGTAAATCGGCACGTATCAAGGAAAAACTTCCGCAGCGTCGCAACACTGCAAAGGCTGCACCAGCAGCTGAGTAAGTTGTGCCGAAGCAGGCATAGGTATTGCATGAGAAGGGGCGCCGTCAGGCGCCCCTTTTTTTATCTGTCGTTCTGTTGCCGCTTGCAGATCGGGCCGCAGTTTTAGTTGCTTCAAAGTAAAATGTCGTAAATTGTTATTATCTGTGAATGTGGTAGGCCATCCGCCGCCGTCGCGGTAAAGTACAGAATAGTTGTTATAGGAATTTTCTTGGTTAAATTGACTTTCGATCCCTTGATGCTGCCAGTCGATGCCGTCGCCGGCGAGTCTGCGCTGGCGCCGGAAAGGATGAGTGCGGCATGGCTGCGCAAGCGCTTTGCGCACCAGACGGAATGGCATCCCGAGGACATGGGCAGCCAGGCCATCCTGCGCATGTCGCCGGGCAAGCCGGTGACGCCTGCCTCGGTGCTGATCCCCATCGTCATGCATGAAGAGCAGCCGACCTTGCTGTTCACCCAGCGCTCCGCGCACCTGACCGATCACGCCGGCCAAGTGAGTTTTCCGGGCGGACGGATGGAACAGAGCGATGCCTCGCCGATAGAGACAGCACTGCGCGAAGCGGAAGAAGAGATCGGCCTGGCGCGCAGCCAGGTCGAGGTGATCGGCAGCTTGCCGGAATATTTTACCGGCACTGGCTATCGCATCACGCCGGTGGTGTGCCTGGTCAATCCACCGGTGAACTTGCGCGCCGATCCCAATGAAGTGGCGGAAATCTTCGAGGTGCCGCTGGCCTTCCTGATGGATGGCTTGAATCATCAATTGCGCAGCATCGATCTGCCTGACGGTTATCGCCGGACGTTCTATGCAATGCCTTACGAACGCTTCTTCATCTGGGGCGCAACCGCCGCCATGCTGAGAAACCTGTTCCATTTTTTGCGCGCCTAGGGCGGCAAAACGGCTGGCGAGAAATAGGCAATGGCAGCAAACAAGGTTGATACAAGTTTGATTCTGCGCCTGTGCTGCGTTATCGTATGGGCTATTGCAATTGTTAGATGTTATGGCAAGGCCAGCGCACTGCACATTCGTGTTCTATAGCGCTGCGGACGGGTTATGCATATCTTGCAGCAGCGTGCTGCACTGTTGGTTGACTTATAAGGCTGGTTGATGACATTTCTCTCTATTCTGTTTGCATTGCTGATCGAGCAACTCAAGCCGCTCCGTGCGGACAATCCCGTGTATGCGTGGGTGAAGCATTTCGCAAGCAAGATAGAAGCTTCGTTCAATGCCGGCCAGGCGCGCCAGGGCCGGCTGGGCTGGTTCTGCGTGATCCTGGCGCTGACCGTACCGACCGCGCTGATCTATTGGCTATGCGTGCATATCGGCGCCTGGGCGGCGCTGCTGTGGAATATCCTGATGGTCTATCTGACCCTCGGTTTCCGCCACTACAGCCATTATTTCAGCTCGATCCAGCTGGCGCTCAACAGCGGCGACGAAGCCACCGCGCGCACCCTGCTGGCGGAGTGGGTCAAGATCGACACCACCGACATGGACGTCAGCGAGATCTCGCGCATCGCCGTGGAGAAGGCGTTGATCACTACCCACCGCCACGTGTTCGGCGTGTTTTTCTGGTTCCTGATGCCGGTAGGACCGGCCTGCGCTGTCATGTACCGCATCGCGGAATACCTGGCGCGCGGCTGGAACGAACCCGATCATATGCGCAACGAAAACTTCGGTCGTTTTGCAGCCCAGGCCTTTTACTGGATAGACTGGATCCCGGCGCGCCTGACGGCGGCGGCGTTTGCCGTGGTTGGCAATTTCGAAGATGCGATTTACGCCTGGCGCAATTTCGCCGGGCGTTGGAAAAACGAAACCGACGGCATCATTCTTTCCACTGGCGGCGGCGCCATGGGCGTGCTGCTCGGCACGCCGCTGGAAACTGCCGCGGTGATCCTGCCGGCGGACGCATCGACCGTCGATTCGACCGCCATGGACGGCGACAGCCCGCCGGGCGACCTGCCTACGCCGCGCGCGTTGCAAAGCACGGTCGGCCTGGTGTGGCGCGCCTTGCTGCTGTGGATGTTCTTGTTGCTATTGTTGTCAGTTGCGGTCTGGCTGGGATAATCGGCCGACGGCACGGAGGCGGGACATTCGGGATGGTGTCCTAGTCTTCTATAAGATATAATACGTAAGAATAATCCTAGTGCAGGTCGCCAAGGGTTTTGACCACGTAATTGAGTTGCTTGAAAATTGTAGCTTGCCGGCGGTACAAGGCAAGCAAATCTCTGTAGCAAGCGTTATAGAAGAAACGAGCTGTACGCATGGCTGATAACATTCCATCTCCTGACGCGCCCGCCAAAGAATTTTTCATCCAAGGCATCACCAGCGATGGCCGGCAGTTCCGTCCCAGCGACTGGGCGGAGCGCCTGTGCGGCGTCATGTCCTGTTTTCGCCCGGAAGGCGCGGGCGGACGCAACGCGCATCTGCAATATTCCCCCTATGTCCGGCCGGTGCTGCTGAATGGCGTACGCTCAGTGGTCGTCAACGAAGATCTGCGTCAGATCGAGCCGCTGGCCTATCATTTTGTGGTCAATTTTGCCAAGGACAACGATCTGCAAATCTTGCAGGGCTGCTTGCTGCCTGACGCCGAAGCGCCCAAATCCACCTGATTGTTCGTCAGCATTTATGCCCGCATGATCGTCGATTCTTGCCCTGCGGCTTTTAGTTGATTTTGTGCACTAAAAAGAAATCGACACGCGGCGTTATCAGGTAACAAGTCCGTGTAATATTTCGCCTATTGTTCGCAATGGAGTAGAAATGTTTCGTCGTGGTTCGTCAATTTTCATACCCATTGCCTCTTTATCCAGTTTGATATTGGGTCTGGCCATCACGCTCGGCTTGTTTGTCTCGGTGCGCCATCTCGAATACGAGAAAATGGATGCCGAATTCCGGCGTCTGGGCAGCGGCCACCTCAAGGCCGTGGTCGACGGCCTCGACGGCCTGGTGCATGAGCTGGAAACCGTGAACCGCCTGTTTGTCACGATGGACGGCGTCAGCCGCGAACAATTCCACAATTTCACGGCGCCGATGCTGCGCCGCGCTCCCTATATCAAATCGCTCGGTTTCCAGCGCATCGTGTCAGCTGCGCAACGGCCGGCCTATGAAGCGGAAATCCGCAAGCACATTCCCAATTTCACGATTCGCCAGCTGAGCGACGGCAAGCCTGAACCGGCTGCCGGCCATGAGCAATACCGGGTGGTGGAATATATCGAACCGATGGCGGGCAACGAAGCAGCATTCGCCCTGGACGTCTCGTCCAGCACGATCCAGGCGGATGCGATGCAGCGCGCGCGCGACTCCGGCCAGGCGGCTTCCACCGATTTGTTCGAGTTAAAGGCGAGCAAGGATGGCGGCAAGCTAGGCATGCTGGTGCTGATGCCAGTGTACCAGCATGGCGCGGTGCTGGAGAGCGTCGACGACCGGCGCCGCGCCCTGGTGGGTTTTACCAGCGCGGCGCTGCGGGCTGATGCTTTTGTCAATAACGTGCTGGCGCGCGACGGCGTGCAGGCGCGCGAAGACTTCTATCTGCGCGTGTATGCCAGCGCCACGCCGGAAGCGGGCACGCTGGTGTATCGCCAGGGCAGCCCGGCAGGGCCATCCAGCGCCAGCCGTTGGCTGCCGGCCTGGCTGCTGTACGATGCGCCGCAAGACATGTCGCAAACCTTCGAACTGGCCGGCAAGTCGTGGTACATCGAAGCCTCGGCGCCGCCGCGCGTGTTCACCAAGAAAAATGCCGGCTCGATCCTGGTGCTGGTGCTGGGCAGCCTGCTTAGCTGGATGGGTGCAACTTACCTGTATTTCCTGTCGACGCGTTCCAAGCGGATCGAACAGCTGGTCGACGCCCGCACCCAGCAGGTGCGGCTGGCGACGCAGATGATGAAAGAGGATATCGTCGCCCGCAAGCGCGCCGAGGATGCCTTGCAGCTGCGCGAGCGCGCCATCGAATCGAGCGCCAATGCGATCATCATCTCCAGCGCCAAGCTGCCGGACTATCTGGTGGAATACGTCAATCCGGCCTTCGAGCGGATCACCGGCTACAGCGCCAGCGATATGATCGGCCGCAACCTGGAAGTCTTGCAGGGCGATGACCACGACCAGATCGGCCTGGAAGAAATCCGTTCCGCCCTGCGCGAGAAACGCAGCGCCAATGCGGTGTTCCGCAGCTACCGCAAGGACGGCACCTTGTTCTGGAATGAGCTGTATGTGGCGCCGGTGAAAGACAGCTCCGGCCGGGTCAGCCATTTCGTCACTTCCCTGTACGACATCACGGAGATGAAGAGTTACGAAGCGGAACTGGAACACCAGGCGCGCCACGACACCCTGACCGGCCTGGCCAACCGCAACGTGCTGAGCGACCGCCTGAGTCAGGCGATCGTCTACGGCGAGCTGTACGGCCATCGGGTATGGGTGCTGTTCGTCGACCTCGACCGCTTCAAGTTCGTCAACGATACGCTCGGCCACAATGCCGGCGACCTGCTGCTGAAGGAAGTCGCCAGCCGCCTCAAGACCTTCACCCGCGAGGCCGACACCATCGCCCGTCTCGGCAGCGACGAATTTGTCCTGATCCTGCCGGAACGCCTCGACGAAGAACTCAGCGTCGGCCTGATCCAGGGCATGATGGACGCCATCGCGCGGCCGCTGCAGATCGAGGGCTACGACTTTTTCCTGAGCTGCAGCATCGGCGTTGCGGTTTATCCGAACGACGGCGCCGATCCGGAAAGCCTGCTCAAGCATGCCGATATCGCCATGTACCGCGCCAAGGAAATGGGCAACAACAATTACCAGTTCTATACCGCGGCGATGAACGAGCGGGCGCTGGAGCGCCTGCGCATCGAAGGCGATCTGCGCAACGCGCTGGAACGCAAAGAGCTGCTGCTGTACTACCAGCCGCAAGTCGACCTGCGCACCGGCCGCATGGTCGGCATGGAAGCCCTGATCCGCTGGAAGCATCCGCAGCTCGGCATGATTTCGCCGACCCGCTTCATCAACCTGGCGGAAGAAACCGGCCTGATCGTGCAGATGGGAGCGTGGGTCATGCACACCGCCTGCGAACAGAACAAGACTTGGCAGCGCCTGGGCCTGGGCTACCTGCGCATGTCGGTCAACCTATCGACCCGCCAGTTCTTCCAGCAGAACCTGGTGCAGCAGGTGGCCAAGGTGCTGGAAGATACCGGACTGGCGCCGCATTATCTCGAAATCGAGCTGACCGAGAGCCTGGTGATGACCGATGTCGAACTGGCGGTCGGCATTCTCAACGACTTGAAATCGATAGGCGTGCAATTGTCGATCGACGATTTCGGCACCGGTTATTCCAGCCTGGCTTACCTCAAGAGTTTCCCTATCGACGCCCTCAAGATCGACCAGTCGTTCGTGCGCGATATCACGGTCGACCAGGACGATGCGGCGATCGTGGCGTCGATCATTTCCCTGGCCCACAACCTGCGCCTGCAGGTGATCGCGGAGGGCGTGGAAACCCAGGAACAGCTGTCATACCTGCAACGCCACCGCTGCGATGAAATGCAAGGTTTCTATTTCAGCGAACCGGTCTCGGCGGCCGACATCGAAGTCCTCCTGCGCGAGGGAAAAGTATTACCATAGGGTTTTGACGCTATGCCTGCCTGATCTCATTGCACGCAACGTCGTCCTCTATGGAGCTCAAATGACCACCACCAGAACCGAACGCGACACCTTTGGCAAGATCGAAGTCCCGGACGACAAGCTATGGGGTGCGCAGACGCAGCGCAGCCTGCATCATTTCCATATTTCCAGCGAACGCATGCCGACCGAACTGATCGTCGCCCTGGCGGCCGTCAAGCAGGCCTGCGCGCAGGTCAACCTGGATCTCGGCAAGCTGCAGAAAGGCCAGGCCGGCGCCATCATCCAGGCGGCGCAGGAAGTGATCGCAGGCAAGCATCCGGATGAATTCCCCCTGTCGATCTGGCAGACCGGCTCCGGCACCCAGAGCAATATGAACATGAACGAAGTGCTGGCCAACCGCGCTTCCGAAATTCTCGGCGGCGTGCGCGGGGAAGAGCGCCTGGTGCATCCCAACGATGCCGTCAACATGAGCCAGTCGTCCAACGATATCTTCCCGACCGCGATGCATGTCGCCGCCGCGCTGGCGGTCGCCGGCAAGCTGTTGCCGGCGCTGCAAAAACTGCGCGCCACCTTGCAGCGCAAATCCACTGAATTCGACGACATCGTCAAGATCGGCCGCACCCATCTGCAGGACGCCACGCCGCTGACGCTGGGCCAGGAATTCTCCGGCTATGTCGCGCAGCTGGACCTGGCGGAGAAAATCATCAAGGCTGCGCTGGAACCGCTGTGCGACCTGGCAGCCGGCGGCACCGCGGTCGGCACCGGCCTGAATGCGCCCAAGGATTTCGGCAGCCGCGTGGCGGCCCAGCTGGCCAAGACGGAGGGCCTGCCGTTCCGCACTGCTGACAATAAGTTCGCCGCGCTGGCGGCGCACGACGGCCTGGTGGCCGCCCACGGCGCCTTGAAAACCCTGGCCGCGGCGCTGATGAAGATCGCCAACGATGTGCGCTGGCTGGCTTCCGGACCGCGCTCGGGCCTGGGCGAGATCAGCATCCCGGAGAACGAGCCGGGTAGTTCGATCATGCCGGGCAAGGTCAATCCGACCCAGTGCGAAGCGCTGACCATGCTGTGCAGTCAGGTATTCGGCAACGATGTGGCGATCAATTTCGGCGGCGCTTCCGGCAACTTCGAGCTGAACGTTTTCAAGCCGCTGATCGCGCATAATTTCCTGCAGAGCGTGCGCCTGCTGGCGGACGGCATGAGCAGCTTTGAAGAGCATTGCGCCGACGGCATCGCCGCCAACCGAGACCGCATCGCCGAGCTGATGGAGCGCTCGCTGATGCTGGTGACCGCGCTGGCGCCGCATATCGGTTACGACCGCGCGGCGCAGATCGCCAAGCATGCGCATCATGACGGCAGCACGCTGAAACAGGCGGCATTGGCGCTTGGCTATGTGACCGAACAAGAGTTCGTGGAATGGGTGCAGCCGCAGAAGATGACCTATCCCGAGTAAGTTGTTTGCCGACATGACGTTAAATCATGTTACCGCTGGCCAGAAGCGCTTCTCTTCCCCTACAATGTGGGCAGGGGACAATGTCGTTTTCGCAATATAAAAATAATATTTGTTAGAATGACCCTCCGTATTGTTGCGCTTGCCTATGTTCCTACAGTTTCTCTCGAAGACAAAGACCATGCCGCTGCCCGTGACAGGCAGTCGCGCATGATGCATCGTTTTGGCGGGCGCTTGACGCCAATCGTCCATCGCACGGTTTTCGCTCTGCTCGTCATGGCCGGCAGCTTTGCCGCGTCCGCTGCCCACGCCGCATATAAGGTGGAGATCGACGCCCCTGGCGACCTGAAAGCGCTGCTGGAACAGCATCTGGATTTGTCGCGCTATAAGGATCGAGAAGATTTGAGCGAGGACCAGTTGAAATTCCTGATCGATACGGTGGACGAGCAAGTCACGCAGCTGACTTCGACGGAAGGCTATTTTTCGCCGAAGACCAAGGTGACCGTGGAGCCCGGCGAGACAAAGACGATTCGCCTGGCAGTCGATCCGCAGCAGCGCACCGTGGTGTCCGCCGCCGCCGTCGATGTCGTCGGCAAAGCCGCGAGCGAAGCGCCCGAACGCGTCAGCCAGATCAAGCAGAACTGGGGGCTGCCGGTCGGCCAGCCGTTCCGCCAGGCCGACTGGGCCAAGGCCAAGGAAGACGGTTTGCAGGTGTTGCTCAAGAAGCGCTATCCGGCAGCCAAGGTGGCGCAGTCGGAAGCGCGCATCACGCCGGAAGACAACGATGCGCAACTGAGCGTGCAATATGACAGCGGCCCCGGCTTTACCCTTGGCCCCTTGCGCATCACCGGCACCAAGCGTTATCCGAACAGCATCATCGAGAACGTCAATCCCCTGCAGGTGGGGGAGGAGTACAGCGTGGAGCGATTGCTGCTGCTGCAAAGGCAGATCCAGAACACGCCTTACTTCGGCAATGTCATCGTCAGCATCGACGACGATCCGCTGCACGCGCAGGAAACGCCGGTCAATGTGCAGGTCACCGAATTCCAGACCCAGCGCCTGCGCACCGGCCTCGGCTACGCATCGGATACCGGCGCCCAGGTGCAAGGCCGTTACACCAACTACAACGTGTTCGGCAAGGCCTGGGTGTTCGATGCCCAGACCAAGATCGAGCAGCGGCGGCAGTATGGCGCGCTGGATCTGTCGATGCCGCCGGACAGCCGTAGCTTCATCAATGGCGTCAACGGCTCGTATGACCGGACCACCTTGCAAGGGGTCGATTTGCGCAGCATGAAGATCGGTCTGAAGCGCGCCCGTTCGCTGGAAAACTACGATACCGCCTTGACCCTGGACTATTATCGCGACCGCCTGCAGCAGACCGACGGCGCCGTGCTGCCGCCGAACACGGTGATCCAGCCGGGCCAGCACCAGGCCCTGGTGCCCGGTTTCTCCTGGGTCAGGCGCGCGGTGGACAACGCGATTTTCCCGCGCAGCGGCCATATCTTTTCGATACAGACCGGTTTCGCCGTAAAAGGCTTCCTGACCGACCAGACCTTTTTCCGGGCCGACGGCCGCTATAAGTATTATTTCCCGGTGGCCAAGCGCGACGTCGTGATCTTGCGCACCGAGCTGGGCGGCGTGTTTACCGCCGGCTCCAGCGCCGCCGTGCCGGCTTCCTTGCTGTTCCGCGCCGGCGGCAATGAATCGGTGCGCGGCTACAGCTATGAAAGCATAGGCAACTCGCAAAACGGCACGGTATATCCGACCAAGTATATGGTGACCGCCAGCGCCGAATATCAGCACTGGATCAGCGAGCAGTGGGGCGGCGCCCTGTTCTACGATGCCGGCACCGCCACCGACAGCTGGGCCAGGCGCAGCATCAAGGTCGGGGTCGGCCCCGGCGTGCGTTATCGCAGCCCGGTCGGCACCGTCAACCTCGATCTCGCCTATGGCGTCCAGGCCAAGCAGTTCCGGCCGCATATTTCGCTGGGTATCGCCTTCTGATTTTTTATTTCCACGATTGAACGCATGACCGAAGCCACCACCAGCCCTGCCGAACCAGTTGCACCGCCACCGAATCGGGGCGCGGCTCCTGGCCGTCTGCGCTGGCTGTGGCGCTTGCTGGCGGCTTTGCCGTTGGTGCTGATCCTGCTGGCGGGAGGCTTGTTCTATGGCTTGCGCACGGAGTCTGGCGCGCGCGCACTGTGGCAGCTCAGTAGCTGGGCGCTGCACGGCAACTTGTCTGGCCAACTGGCCGGCGGCACGCTGGCGGACGGCTTGCGGCTGCGTAACCTGGTGTATCGCGACGCTACCCAGCAATACAAGATCGATCGCATCGATGCCAAGTGGCAGCTGACCTTCTCGCCCTTGAAGCTGCAGGTCGCTTATCTGCATGTGGGCGATGTCGACGCCCGCCTGGAGCCGACGCCGCCGACGCCGACGGTGATGCCGGCCAGCCTGAAGCTGCCGCTGCAGCTGCTGCTCAACGATATCTCGCTGAACAAGCTGTCCTTGCACCAAGGTTTGAGCACGACTGAATTGAGTCATCTGCAATTGCATGGCGAATCGGACGGCGTGCAGCACAATCTGGTGCTGGAACGGCTAGTTACACCCTACGGCAAGGCCAGCGCCAAGCTCAGCCTGAACGGCGTGTCGCCATTTGCGCTGAGCGGCGGCGCCGAGCTTGGCGGCGAATATGAGAAAGAAAAATATCAGCTGGATGCGGTGTTGTCCGGCAGCCTGGCGGCGCTGGGGGTAGACCTCACCGCGCGCGGCGACAAACTGAGCGGCAGCGCCAAGGTCGCCGCCACGCCGTTTGCAGCGATCCCGTTCCAGACGCTGGACTTGCATGTCGCCCACGTCAATCCGAAACTGTTCAGCAGCGGCGCGCCGCAGGCTGACCTGAGCCTGCAGGCGACCCTCAAACCGGTGGCGCCGCCGGCAACGGCGGCCGGCGCCAGCGTCGATTTATCTACGCTGGCAGTAAGCGGTCCGGTGCGCATTGTCAACGCCATGGCCGGCGCCCTGGACCAGGACCGCTTGCCGCTGGTCAGCGCCGGCGCCGAGCTGCGGCTGGATACCCAGACCCAGCAACTCTCGCAACTGCAGCTGAAGCTGGTGAAAGACGCCACCATCAGCGGCCAGGGCGAATATCATAGCGACGGCAAGAACAAGCACAGTGGTGAATTCAGCTTCAATGCCGCCGGCCTCGATCTGCAAGCCTTGCACGGCAAGCTGAAGCCGACGCAGCTGCGCGGCCCGCTCAACATCAAGCTGACGCCGGACAACCAGCAGATCAGCCTGGACCTGGCGGATGCCGCCTACAAGGCCAAGCTGGAAGCGGTAATCGACGCCAAGCAGGTCCTCCTGAAAACCGCTCAGCTGGCTGCCGGCGCCGCGCGTCTCGACGCCAGCGGCAGCTTGGGTCTGGATGGCGGCATGGCGTATGCGGTAAAGGGGACTTTGCGTGACTTCAATCCCTTCCTCTGGATTAACGGCAACGCGCCGGTCAAGGCCACTGCGCATGCGGGCAAGCGGCCGGCCCCGGTTCCGGCGCCAACAACGTCAACTGCGCGCGCGGTGGCCGCCAATATCAACATGGATATCGATGCCGCCGGCAACCTGACGCCGGAACTCAAGCTGAAGCTCAAATTCGCGGTCCGCGACAGCAGCTACGACCAGTTGCCGATGAGCGGCAACGGCTTGCTCAATCTGGCGGGCACGCGCTTGCTGCCGAGCGAACTGGCATTATCGGTGGCTGGCAATGAAGTGCACGCCAAAGGCAGCTTTGGCGCCGCCGGAGATCGTCTCAACCTGAAAGTGGATGCGCCGGAATTGCAGCGGCTGGGATTCGGCATGACGGGCGCCGTGCACCTGGACGGGCAACTCAGCGGCACCATACAGAAACCGAATGTGCAGGCCACCTACCATGCAGAGAAGCTGGCCTTTGGCGAGCATCGGCTGGACAGCCTGTCGGGGCAGGCCGATGTGCAGGCGGACCTGAACGCCAGTCTCAATTCAAGCAGCAACCGCCTGGCGCTGAGCATAGACGGGCGCGGCTTGCATAGCGCCGACGTGGCGCTGGATAAGCTCAACCTGAACCTGGCCGGCACGTATGCAGCGCACACCTTGAAACTGGAGAGCAACGGCACCCTGCACGGCAAGCCTTTGCACCTGACCATGGCGGCGCAGGGGAAACTCAGCGAAAGCAAGACAGGCTACGGCTGGCAAGGGCAGATCAGCGAACTGCAAAACCAGGGCGTGCCGCGCATCAGCATGGCGAGCCCGTTGTCGGTTACTGCCGAAGCGGGCCGCGTGCTGCTCGGCGCCACGCGTCTGAATGTGGCGGATGCCCAGATCGACCTGAAGAATTTCAGCTTCGATCACGGCAAGCTGCAGTCGAGCGGCGCCATCAATGCCTTGAATGTGGCAACCATCCTGAGCCTGGCGCACGAGTTTGGCGCCCCGGAATTGCCGGTCAAGACAGACCTGGTGCTCGATAGCAGCTGGGATTTCACGCTGGCGGACAGCATGAGCGGTTTCCTGCAGATCGCCCGCCGCAGCGGCGACTTGCGCGTCAATCCGGGACGCGGCGATGTCAGCCTGGGTTTGTCGGAACTGAAATTGCGGGCGGATCTGCAGGCCAGCCGCATCAAGCTGGACAGCCAGCTGGCAGCGTCCAGAATCGGCACGCTGGCGGCGCAGGTGCAACTGGCTTTGCAGAAGACCGACGGCGTCTGGGGCTTCAGCGATAGTTCGGCCTTGTCCGGACAGGCGGTTGTGCGGGTGCCGCAGCTGAAATCGATAGGCGCGCTGATCGGGCCGCAAGTGGCGCTCGACGGCAGCATCGGCATGGATTTGAACCTGGGCGGCGAGTTGGGCAAGCCTAAGCTGTCGGGCAAGGTCAATGGCGACCAGCTGGCCGTCACCTTGTTTGACCAGGGGATCAAATTAAAGGACGGCACGGCGCGCCTGAGCCTGGCGGATAACGTGGTCGATCTGCAGCAGCTGGAATTCCACGGCGGCGACGGCAATGTGCGCGCCACCGGCAGGCTGCAGCTGGGCCACGACAATCCCGATCTCACCGCCAGCGTGATCGCCGATCGCCTTCAATTGTTCGCCAGCCCGGATCGCCAGCTGATGCTGTCCGGCCAGGCCAAGATCGCCAACGTCAAAGAGCAGTTGCATGTCGACGGCAAGTTCAAGATCGACAAGGCGCAGTTCGACTTGCCGAAGAGCAGCGCGCCGAAGCTGGGCGACGACGTCGTCATCGTGCGCAAGGACGTGAAGACGGCGCGGGCGGCGCCGCTCACGGAACAGGAAAAGCTGGCCAAGACGGCGCAGAAGCCGGCCGGCGCCGCCACGCCGGTGATGAATGTAGAAGTCGATTTCGGCGATGATTTCCGTTTCCGCGGCAGCGGCGCCGATTTGCTGCTGCGCGGCGCTATGCAGGTCCGTAGCGAGCCTTACCAGCCCTTGCGCGCGACCGGCACCATCCGTGTCGCCAACGGCACCTACGAGGTATTCGGCCGCAAGCTGGCGATTGAGCGCGGGCTGATCAATTTCCAGGGACCGATCGACAATCCGAACATCAATATCCTGGCCATGAAGCGCAACCAGGAAATCGAGGCTGGCGCCGAAATCACCGGCAATCCATCCAATCTGCGGGTCAAGCTGGTGTCCGAACCGAATGTGTCGGATGAAGAAAAACTGTCCTGGCTGATGTTCGGCCACGGCAGCGACAGTTCGGCGCTGGGCCAGCGCCAGGCGGCCGGACAGGCGCTGGCGCTGCTGGGGAATTACGGCGGCAAGAAGATCGCACAGGGCATAGGCTTCGACGAATTCTCGATCGGCTCCAGCGATTCCGGCATCGACAACGAGCAGGTGGTGAACCTGGGCAAGGCGATTACCGAGAAGATCAATCTCGGCTATGAACAGAGCCTGACCAGCGCCGCCAGCATCCTGAAGCTGACCTGGCAATTTTCACGGCGCTGGTCGATGGTGATGCGCGGCGGCACCATCAACGGCCTCGAAGTCACGTATAACCTGCGCTTCGATTAAACGCAGGCAGTCGATTCAACCAGCCCTGCGGCCCGACATTTCGGCGCCGGCGTCCGGCTGCAGCTTCAAGGCAAACGGCAGCGAAGCCATGGCGATCAGGGCGATCACCAAAAAGGCGGGCCAGAAGTCGGCGCTGACGATGGCGGCATGGCCCTGGACCTGGTTCGAGACCTGCAACGCAAAGCCGCCCACTGTCACGCCCAGGCCGATCGCCAGCTGCTGGGCGACGCTGGTCAGGCTGGTGGCCTGGCTCATCTGCCGCTGGTCGATTTCCGCATAGGCGATGGCATTCAGGCTGGTGAACTGCATGGACCGCACGCAACCGCCCAGCAACAGCAAAAGAATGATGAAGACATGCGAGGTGTCCGCCTTGAGCACGCCGAAGGCGGCCATCGACAAGGCGCCGAGCAAGGTGTTGTACACCAGCACGCTGCGGAAGCCGAACCGTTTCAGCACCTTGGTGGTCATGGTTTTGACAAAAATCGCACCCGCCGCCGAAGCGCAGGTCAGCAGGCCCGACTGGAACGGCGTTAGGCCGAAGCCCAGCTGGAACAGCAGCGGCAACAGGAACGGCAGGGCGCCGACGCCGATGCGGAACAGCGAGCCGCCGTAGACATTCATGCGCAGCGTCGGGATTTTCAGCAGGCGCAGGTTGATCAGCGGATGCGGCGTGCGCAATGCGTGCCAGACATAGGCCAGCAAACTGAGGCTGCCGGCCACCACGCAGATCAGCGAAACATCGCCGGCCACCAGGTGGCGGCCGGCGCTGGCCAGCCCGAACATCAGGGTCGAACAGCCGATGGCGGACAGCAGGAAGCCGGGCAGGTCGAGCGGCACGGTGTCGTCGCTGCGCAGGTTTTCGATATAGCGCGTCGCCAGGTAGATGCCGAGAATGCTGATCGGGACGTTGATGAAGAAAATCCAGCGCCAATGGAAATAGGTGGTGATGAAGCCGCCCAGGGGCGGCCCGATCACCGGTCCCAGCAAGGCCGGGATGGTCAGGTAGCTGAGGGCGCGCACCAGCTCCGCCTTGGAGGTGGTGCGCAGGATCACCAGGCGGCCCACCGGCACCATCATGGCGCCGCCTATCCCTTGCAGGAAACGGGCGGCGACGAATTGCGCCAGCGTACCCGACATGCCGCACAGGATAGAGCCCAGCATGAAGACGCCGATGGCGCTGCGGAATACGGTGCGGGCGCCGAAGCGGTCGGCCATCCAGCCGCTGATCGGGATGAACACCGCCAGGCTGACCAGATACGAAGTCATCGCCAGCTTGAGCGCGATCGGACTTTCTCCCATGTCTTGCGCCATCATCGGCAATGACGTAGCGATCACGGTGGAGTCCATGTTTTCCATGAACAGGGCGCAAGCCACGATCAGTGGCGTGAGAAAGACGCGGGATATAGCCATCGGGGATAGGTGAGAAGTGCTGTTCAAGACGCAAACTTCATCGCCGCGGCAAGCATCTGGCCGCGGGCGGATCCGCTGCGCTTACAAAGAGCATAATTATAACGTTTTAACCATTTCGCTTCTGATCGGGTAGCATGCAGGCTGTCGCATCAGCCGCTCGTGGCATCTTTGCAAAAAATCATGATCAACACGCCTCACTCACCGACCGAATGTTTCGCATTGCTGGATGACCGCACTGCGGCCGTGTCGGACTCTCCCTCATCGCGCCTGTACACCGGCCATGTGCGTAGCCTGCAATGTTTTGCCGCCGACCAGCTGCCGCTGTTGATCGCCCAGATGCAACAGGCCTTGCGCGAGGGTTTGCACGCGGTCAGCCTGTTCACTTATGAACTCGGGCTGGGCTTGCAGGGGATTTCCCAGGCCGCGCCATCGCCGCCGTCAATGCTGGCGCAGATTCTATTGTTTTCGCAATGCCGGCATTTGAGCGACAGCGAGGTGGACCACTGGCTGGAACAGCGCCAGGCCGCCGAAGGCGACGCCGGCGGCAGCGCCGGCATCGCCAATCTGCAGCCGAACGTCAGTGCAGCGCAGTTTGCCGAGGCCATTGCCAGGATCCATGCCTACATCGAGGCGGGCGATACCTACCAGGTCAATTACACTTATCGCCTGCGTTTCGATGTCTACGGCAGTCCGCTCACACTGTTCCGCCAGCTCAGAAGCCGGCAGCCGGTGCCCTATGGCGGCTTGATCCAGCTGCCTGATGGCACGACCGTGCTGTCGCTGTCGCCGGAACTGTTTGTGCGGCATGCCGATGGCTGGCTGACGGCGCGGCCGATGAAAGGCACCGCCGCCGCCAGCGGCGATGCCGAACTGGATCTCCAGGCGGCGCAGGCGCTCGCGGCCGATCCCAAGAACCTGGCGGAAAACCTGATGATCGTCGATCTGCTGCGCAACGACCTGGGCCGCATCGCGGCGCCCGGCTCGGTGCAGGTGCCGCATCTGTTCGAGGTGACGCAGTTCAATACCGTGCTGCAGATGACATCCACGGTGCGGGCCCAGGTGCGCGACGATGTCAGCCTCAGCGCCGTCATACAGGCGCTGTATCCCTGCGGTTCGATCACCGGCGCGCCCAAGCACCGCACCATGCAGATCATCCAGGAGCTGGAACCCGAGCCGCGCGGCCTGTATACCGGCGCGATAGGCTGGTTCGATGCCGAACCGGCCGGCCGCCAGTTCGGCGACTTCTGCCTGTCGGTGCCGATCCGCACGCTGTGGCTGCAGCCGGCGGCGCCGCAAGGGCCGGATGGCGCCGCTATACGGCGTGCTGAAATGGGCGTCGGCGCCGGCATCGTGCATGACAGCGTGGCGGCGGAAGAATATGCGGAATGCGCTTTGAAGGCGAAATTCCTGACCGGCTTGGCGCCCGATTTTTCCTTGTTTGAAACCATGCATGCGACCAGAGCCGACGGTTGCCGTCACCTGGAGCTGCATTTGCGGCGCCTGCATCAATCGGCCGCCTATTTCGGCTTTCCCTGCGACGATATGGCCTTGCGCGGCCCGCTGCAAGCGCATTGCGCCGCCTTGCCGGCTACCGGCGCCATGCGCTTGCGCCTGAGCCTGTCCGCCGATGGCGCTTGCAGCTTGCAGAGCGCGGAGCTGACGGCGTTGGCGACACCGGTCAGCTTGCTGATCGCGCCGGCGCCGACGCAGTCAGACGACTTGTTTTTGCGCCATAAGACCACCGTGCGGCAGCGTTACGACCAGGCCTGGCAGCAGGCCCAGCAGCTGGGCGCTTTCGACATGCTGTTCTTTAACCAGCGGGGAGAATTAACCGAAGGCGGCCGCAGCAGCGTCTTTCTCAAGCTGGATGGCCGCTGGTATACGCCGCCGCTGAGCGCGGGAGTGCTGGCGGGTGTGATGCGCAGCGTGGTGTTGAACGATCCGGTGTGGAATGCCGCCGAGCGCAGCCTCGGCATGGACGATTTACTGGCGGCGGAAGAAATCATGGTGTGCAACGCCTTGCGCGGCACGATGCCGGCAACGCTGCTGCACGTCGCTTAACAGGTCCTGGGCCCTAGAACGCGATAATCACGACCGAGCCGGCGACGATCAGCGAGCCGCCGATGGCCACCGGCCAGGTCAGCTGTTCGCCGGCAAACAGCAGGCCCAGCACGATGGCGAAGGCGACGCTCAGTTTGTCGATAGGCGCTACTTTTGAAATCGGGCCGATTTGCAGTGCGTGGTAGTAGCACAGCCAGGACAGGCCGGTGGCGATCGCCGACAGCACCAGGAACAGCCAGTTGGAAGCGCCGACCAGCGCCGGCTTCTGCCATTCGTCGCGCAAGGTGACGATGCCGGCGATCACGAACAGGATCACCACGGTGCGGATGAAGGTGGCGAAGTTGGAGTTCATGCCGACTACGCCGAACTTTCCGAAGATCGCTGTCAGGCCGGCGAAAAATGCCGAGCCCAGCGCAAACAATTGCCAGCTGGCGCTGAATTTCATGATTCCCCCGCTTATCTTGTTGTTTATCTCATTCTTATCCCGAACTACGCCGCCGGCCGCGGCCATACGGCTACTTCGCAGCCGGCTTGCCGCTGGCGAGCGTGGCGTCGCGGTCGTTCAATACCTTGTTGGCCGGCAGTTCAGCCTGGTCCCAGCCGCCGCCCAGCGCCTTGATCAGCAGCACGCTGGCAGACAGGCGCCGGTTCTGGATATCCAGCGCTGAGCGCTCGGCGCTGAGCGCGGTTGCCTGCACCGTCGCCACGCTAGTGTAATTCACCAGGCCGGACTTGTACTGGTTGAGGATCAGTTCCACCGCCAGCCTTGCCGACTTGACCGTTTCATCCTGCACCGCCGCTTCCTGTTCCAGGATGCGCAAGGCCGCCAGGTTGTCTTCAACCTCCTGGAAGCCGGTCAGCACGGTTTGCTTGTAGGCGGCGACGCTGGCGTCGAAGCCGGCGATCGCCTGGTCGCTCTGGGCGCGCCGCGCGCCACCGTCAAACAGGGTTGCCGCCAGCGCCGGACCGAGCGACCAGATGCGGTTCGGCACGGTCAGCCAGTTGGCGAAGCTGTTGCTCTGGAAGCCGCCGGAAGCAGACAGGGTCAGGTTCGGAAAATAAGCCGCCTTGGCGACGCCGATCTGGGCATTGGCTGCCGCCGCGCGGCGCTCGGCGGCGCTGATGTCGGGACGCCGTTCCAGCAGGGTGGAAGGGACGCCGACCGGAATCGCCGGCAGCATCGCCACCATGGCGGCCGGCGCAATCGAGAAAGCCGAGGCCGGCTGCCCGGTCAGCATGGCGATGGCATGCTCCAGCTGAGCGCGCAGCACGCCATTGTCCAGCGCCTGCGCTTGGGCGCCCTTGAGCTGGGTCTGGGCCTGGATCACGTCGGACTTGGCCACTACGCCAACGGCATACTGGTTCTGCGTCAGCTGGTACGATCTCTGGTAGGCGGCAACGGTATCGTTGAGCAGGGTTTGCTGCGCGTCGAGCACCCGCAATTGCAGATAGTTTTGCGCCAGCGTGGCTTGCGCGCTCAGTCTGGTTGCCTGCAGATCCGCGGCGCTGGCCTGGGCCGTGGCCTGGTTGGCTTCGACCGTGCGGCTGATGCGGCCCCACAGGTCCGGTTCCCAGCTCACGCTTGGACCGAGCGAGAAGCTGTTCGACACTGAGCCGCCGTTGGTGTTGCTGCTGTTGCTGCCGGTGCGGCCGCCGCCCGAGCGGGTGGCGGACACGCTGGCCGATACCGTCGGCAGGTAAGCTGCCCGCGCCGACTGCACCAGCGCCGCGGCCTGGCGGAACTGCGCTTCGGCCTGCACCAGGTTCTGATTGGAGATGTTGACCTGTTCAATCAGACCGTTCAGTTGCGGATCCTGGTAGATTTCCCACCAGTTGCCGCGCAGCTCCTGGTCCTTCGGCGTGGCGGTTTTCCAGTCCTTGTTTTCCTTGAACGCGGTCGGCGCCTCGGTGGCCGGCCGCACATAGTCAGGGCCGACCGCGCAGGCGCTCAGCAGCAGCGCCGCGGCAGCCGCCGCCAGCAGGGTTTTATGCATAGGTGCTTGCGAGTGTTTCATATCAGATCCGTTGATTGTCTTGTGGCCGTGCTTGTGGCGTCTGTAGCTAGCAGTACACCAGCTTACACCGCTTCAGCCGCATCCGGCGCCGGCCTGCCGCCGCGCCGTTCCCATTTATCCTTGCTCCACAGGCGGAACCTGTCCATGTACAGATACACCACCGGCGTCGTGTACAAGGTCAGCAGCTGGCTCATGATCAGACCGCCGACAATCGCGATCCCCAGCGGCCGTCGCAGTTCGGCGCCGTCGCCGGCGCCCAGCGCCAGCGGCACTGCGCCCAGCATGGCGGCCATGGTAGTCATCATGATCGGCCGGAAGCGCAGCCGGCAGGCTTCGAAAATCGCATCGCGCGGCGACAGCCCCTGTTCCCGTTCCACATGCAGGGCGAAGTCGATCATCATGATGGCGTTCTTCTTGACGATGCCGATCAGCAGGATCACGCCGATCAGGGCGATCAGGCTGAAATCGGTGCCGGTCGCCAGCAATGCAAGCAGGGCGCCGACGCCGGCCGAAGGCAGGGTCGAGATGATGGTGATCGGGTGCACATAGCTCTCATACAGGACGCCGAGCACGATATAGACCGCCAGCAGCGCCGTCAGGATCAGCATCGGCTGGCTGTTCAGGGATGACTGGAACACATTGGCGGTGCCCTGGAAGCTGCCGTGCACTGAGGTCGGCACGCCGATCCGGGCTAGCGCATCGTTGATCGCCAGCGTCGCTTCCGACAGCGAGACGCCGGCCGGCAGGTTGAAGGAGATGGTGGAGGCGATGAACTGGCTCTGGTGATTGACGCCGAGCGAGGTATTGGTCGGCTGGAAGCTGGAAAACGCCGCCAGCGGCATCTGTTTTTCCGCCGCGGTCGACAAGGTCAGCGCCAGCG
Source organism: Collimonas sp. GW821-FHT02H07 (assembly GCF_059421505.1). Taxonomy (NCBI): domain Bacteria; kingdom Pseudomonadati; phylum Pseudomonadota; class Betaproteobacteria; order Burkholderiales; family Oxalobacteraceae; genus Collimonas; species Collimonas sp. GW821-FHT02H07. The sequence goes on along the minus strand of NZ_JBWKVC010000003.1, from coordinate 235,678 downwards.
ACGAGTTGGAAGCCAGCTTGCCGTTGGCCGTCAACGCCGGCGGCGTGCCGAGGGCGGAGGTGGTGGGCGACAGGTTGGCGGTGCTGGCCGGAATGCTGACATAGGTGTCATGCAGCACTTGCGGGCTTTGCCAGTATTGCGGCGCCGCTTCCATCACCACGTGATACTGGTTCATGCCGCTGTAGATGGTCGACACCTGGCGCTGGCCGAACAGATCGTTCAGGGTGGCATCGATCAGCTGCGGCGTGACGCCATTGCGGATCGCTGTTTCGCGGTCTATGGTCAGGGTGGTCTGCAAGCCCTTGTCCTGCTGGTCGGTATTGACGTCGGCCAGCTCGGGCAGGGCGCTGAAGGCTTCGCGGATCTTCGGTTCCCAAGTGCGCAGCTCATTGAGGTCGTCGGACTGCAGGGTGTACTGGTACTGGGCATCGCTGGAGCGGCCGCCGACGCGGATATCCTGCACCGATTGCATGAACAGGTTGGCGCCCGGCACATGGCTGAGCTTGCCGCGCAGGCGGGCGATCACCTGGTCCGCGGTGAGCTTGCGTACGGTCAGCGGCTTGAGCGTAATGAACATATTGCCGCGGTTGCTCTGGCCGCCGCCGGTGAAGGCGATCACGCTCTGCACATCGGGGTCGTTGCGGACGATGCCGACGAACTCATTCAGCTTGGTCTTCATCGACTGGAACGAGATCGACTGGTCGCCCTGGATGCCGCCTATCACCAGGCCGGTATCCTGCTGCGGGAAAAAGCCCTTGGGAATCACGGTGTACAGATAGACATTCAGCACGATGGTGGCGAACAGGATGATCATCATCAGAGGCGAAAAGCGCAGCGCCCATGCCAGCGAACGTTCATAGCCGCGCAGCATGGCGTTGAAGGCACGTTCGGTGGCGTTGAAAAAACGTCCCTGCTGGCGCTGCGGTTCGTGTTTCAGCAAGCGCGCGCACATCATCGGCGTGGTCGTCAGCGAGACCACCAGCGAAACCAGGATCGCCACCGACAGGGTGACCGCAAATTCGCGGAACAGGCGGCCGACGATGCCGCCCATCAAGAGGATGGGGATGAACACCGCGATCAGCGAGATACTCATCGACAGCACCGTGAAGCCGACTTCCTTGGCCCCCAGCATGGCTGCGGCAAACGGTTTCTTGCCTTGTTCGATATGACGCGAGACGTTTTCCAGCACCACGATCGCATCGTCCACCACGAAGCCGGTGGCAATCGTCAGCGCCATCAGCGACAGGTTGTCGAGGCTGTAGCCGAGCAGGTACATGACGCCGAAAGTGCCGATCAGCGAGACCGGCACCGCCACCGCCGGAATCAGCGTGGCGCGGCCGTTGCGCAGGAACAGGAACACTACCATGATCACCAGGCCGATCGACATCAGCAGGGTACGTTCGGTTTCGCGCAGGGAAGCGCGGATGGTCGGCGTGCGGTCCAGCACGACGTCGAGATTGATGGCGGCCGGAATCGAGGCGCGCAGCTGCGGCAGCAGGGCCCGTACTTCGTCGACGGTCTCGATGATGTTGGCGCCCGGCTGGCGGTTCAGGATGACCAGCACGGAAGGCTTGCCGTTGGCGGAACCGGCGTTGCGCACGTTGGCGACCGAATCGACCACCGTGGCGACATCGCTGACCCGTACTGCCGCGCCGTTGCGATAGGCGACGATCAGCGGCATGTACTCGGCGGCGGTCTTGGCCTGGTCGTTGGCATAGATCTGCCAGTTCTTGTCGCCGTCTTCCAGCACGCCCTTGGGGCGGTTGGCGTTGGTGGCGGCGATCGCGGTGCGCACATCGGCGCTGCCGATGCCGTACTTGTTGAGCGCGGTCGGATTCAGCTCGACCCGCACCGCCGGCTGCGAACTGCCGCCGACGCTGACCTGGCCGATGCCGCTCACCTGCGACAGTTTCTGCGCCAGGATGGTGTCGGCGGCGTCGTACATCTGGCCTTGCGTCATGCTGTCCGAAGTCAGCGACAGGATCATGATCGGCGCATCGGCCGGATTCACCTTGCGATAGCTCGGATTGCTGGGCAGGCCGGTCGGCAGCAGGTTGCGGGCAGCGTTGAGCGCCGCCTGCACGTCGCGCGCGGCGCCGTCGATGTCGCGGCTGAGATCGAACTGCATGGTGATGCGGGTCGAGCTGAGCGAGCTCGAGGAAGTCATTTCGGTGACGCCGGCAATCGAGCCGAGCGCGCGCTCCAGCGGCGTCGCTACGGTGGCCGCCATGGTTTCCGGGCTGGCGCCGGGCAAGCCGGCCGAGATCGAGATGGTCGGAAAATCCACCTGCGGCAAGGGCGACACCGGCAACAGCCGGAACGCCACCATGCCGGCCAGCGCCACGCCGATGGTCAGCAGAGTGGTGGCGATCGGCCGCTGGATAAAGGGACGCGATATATTCATGCTGTCATCACGGCTTGACCGGCTCCGCTATGGTGCCGTCATGTTGGTCGCCGTCGCCGTCGGCATCCTTGCTGCCGAAGCGTTCACGCATGCGGCGCGCCAGGTTGTCGAAGGCCAGGTAGATGACCGGCGTGGTGAACAAGGTCAGCACCTGCGATACCAGCAGGCCGCCGACCATGGTGATCCCCAGCGGCTGCCGCAGTTCCGAACCGACGCCGCTGCCCAGCATCAGCGGCAGGGCGCCCAGCAGCGCCGCCATGGTGGTCATCAGGATAGGACGGAAACGCAGCAGGCAAGCCTGGTAGATCGCCTCGCGCGGGCTCTTGCCCTCGTTGCGCTCGGCATCCAGGGCGAAGTCGATCATCATGATGGCGTTTTTCTTGACGATGCCGATCAGCAGGATAATCCCGATGATGCCGATGATGCCGAGATCGCTGCCGGCGATCATCAGCGACAGCAAGGCGCCGACGCCGGCCGACGGCAGCGTCGACAGGATGGTGATCGGGTGGATATAGCTTTCATACAGCACGCCGAGCGCGATATACATGGTGATGATGGCCGCCAGGATCAGGATCAGGGTATTGCTGAGCGAGGCTTGGAACGCCAGCGCCGCGCCCTGGAAGTTGGTCTGGATGCTGTCCGGCAAGCCGATTTCCAGTTCCGCCGCATGGATCGCTTTGACCGCGTCGCCCAGCGAGGCTCCCGCCGCCAGGTTGAAGGAAATCGTGGTGGCGGGGAACTGGCCGATATGGTTGATCACCAGCGGCGAGGTGCGTTCTTCGATGGTGGCGATGCTGGACAAAGGCACCTGGTTGCCATTGCCTGACACCAGGTAGATGCTGTTCAGCGCCGCCGGGCCTTTCTGGAATTCCGGCTTCACTTCCATCACCACCCGGTACTGGTTGGACTGGGTGTAGATGGTGGAGATCAGGCGCTGGCCGAAGGCGTTGTACAAGGCATTGTCGATCGCGGCGGTGGTGATGCCGAGGCGCGAGGCGGCATCGCGGTCGATGGCGATATAAGCCTGCAGGCCGAGATCCTGCTGGTTGCTGGCGATATCGGCCAGCTGCGGGATCTGGCGCAGGCGTTCGATCAGCTTGGGCACCCAGATGCTGAGTTCGTCGGGATTGGCATCCTCGACGCTAAACTGATACTGGGTACGGCTGACGCTGTCCTCGATGGTCAAGTCTTGCACCGGCTGCATGTACAGCGTGATGCCGCCGACCTGGCGGTCCAGTTCCGGCTGCAGGCGGCGGATGATGTCGCTGGCGCTCAAGTTGCGCTGGTCGCGCGGCTTCAGGTTGATCAGCATGCGGCCGCTGTTGAGCGTGGCGTTGGTGCCGTCGATGCCGATGAAGGAAGACAGGCTTTCGACTGCCGGATCCTTCAGCACCACGGCCGCCAGCGCCTGCTGCCGTTCCGCCATGGCGGAGAAGGAAACCGACTGGCTGGCTTCCGAAATGCCCTGGATGACGCCGGTGTCCTGCACCGGGAAAAAGCCTTTCGGTATGAAGATGTACAGCACCGCGGTCAGCACCAGCGTGCCGATGGCGACGATCAGGGTGGAGAACTGATGGCGCAGCACCCATTCCAGGGCGACGCCGTAGCGGGCGATGATCTTGTCGAGAAATGCGCCGCTCTTGCGGTAGAACCAGCTTTGCTTTTCTTCCGGGATGTGATGCAGCAGCCTGGCGCACATCATCGGCGTGAGCGTCAGCGAAATCACGGCCGAGATCAGGATCGCCACCGCCAGCGTGATGGCGAATTCGCGGAACAGGCGTCCTACCACGTCGCCCATGAACAGCAGCGGAATCAGCACCGCAATTAAGGAAAACGTCAGGGAAATGATGGTGAAGCCGATCTGCTCGGCGCCTTTCAAGGCCGCCTGCAGAGGCTTCATGCCTTCTTCGATATAGCGCGAGATATTCTCGATCATCACGATCGCATCGTCGACTACGAAGCCGGTGGCGATGGTGAGTGCCATCAGGGTCAGGTTGTTGACTGAAAATCCGGTCAGGTACATGACGCCGAACGTGCCGATCAGCGACAGCGGCACCGCCACGCTGGGAATGATGGTGGCGGGGACGCTGCGCAGGAACAGGAAAATCACCATCACCACCAGCGCGATCGACAGCAGCAGTTCGAACTGCACATCCGACACCGAGGCGCGGATGGTGGTGGTGCGGTCGGTCAGGATCTGGACGTCGATGGCGCCGGGCAGGGTGTCCTGCAGTTTCGGCAGGATCTTCTTGATGCTGTCGACCACGCCGATGACGTTGGCGCCCGGCTGCCGCTGGATGTTCAGGATGATCGCCGGCGACTGGTTGGCCCAGGCCGCCAGCCGCACGTTTTCGGCATCGTCAACGACATCGGCGACATCGGAGACGCGGATCGGCGCGCCGCTCTTGTAGGCGATGATCAGGTTGCGGTATTCGTCGGCCGAGCGCAGCTGGTCGTTGGCGTCGATGGTCGAGGCGCGCGAGGGGCCGTCGAAACTGCCCTTGGCCTGGTTGACGTTGGCGTTGCCGATGGCGGTGCGGATATCGTCAAGATTCAGGCCCAGCGCGGCGATGGCGCGCGGATTCAACTGCAGCCGCACGGCAGGCCGCTGGCCGCCCGACAGGCTGACCAGGCCCACGCCCGGCACTTGCGAAATCTTTTGCGCCAGGCGAGTGTCGATCAGATCCTGCACCTTCGGCAGCGGCAGGGTCTTGGAGGTGATCGCCAGCGACAGGATAGGGGTGTCGGCCGGATTGACCTTGTTGTAGATCGGCGGCGTCGGCAGGTCGGACGGCAGCAGGTTGCCGCCGGCGTTGATTGCCGCCTGCACTTCCTGCTCGGCGATATCCAGGCTCAGGTCCAGGCTGAACTGCAGCGTGATGACCGAAGCGCCGCCGGAACTGGTCGACGACATCTGGTTAAGGCCGGGCATCTGGCCGAACTGCCGCTCCAGCGGCGCCGTCACAGAGGAAGTCATGACGTCAGGGCTGGCGCCGGGATACAGCGTCACCACCTGGATGGTCGGATAATCGACTTCCGGCAGGGCCGAAAGCGGCAGCTGCTTGTAGGCGACGATGCCGGCCAGGAAAATCGCCAGCATCAACAGGGATGTGGCGACCGGCCGGAGAATAAACTGGCGTGAGGGATTCATGCGTTCCGTTCTTTACAGCCGGTTATTGGCTGTTGCTCTTGTTGGCGGCGGCGGGTGCGGCAGGCGCATCGCCAGCGGCAGCGGCGTCCTGGCGATGGCGGTGGCCGCCCTTGTGGGCGCCGGCGCCGGAGGCGTCGGCAGAGGCTGTCGCCGCGGCAGGAGCGCCGCGCACCACAGGTTCCACTTTGGCGCCTTCCTTGAGTTTGTCGATGCCGTCGATGACCACGGTTTCGCCAATGGCGATGCCTTGTTCGATGGCGGTCGATTCGCCTTCGGTCGGACCGGCCGTTACCTGGCGGATGGTGACGCTATGGTCGGGCTTGACGACATACACGAAAGTGCCTTTGGAACCGCGCTGGATGGCGGCGTTCGGAATCACGATGGCGTCCTTGCGGGTATCAAGCAGCATGCGGGCGTTGACGAACTGGCTGGGAAACAGGGCGTAATCGGCGTTCGGCGTTTCCGCCTTCAGCTTGACGGTGCCGGTCGTGCTGTCGACCTGGTTGTCGATGGTCAGCAGGTGGCCGCTGTCGAGCTTGTTCTTCTGGTCGCGGTCCCAGACGTCGGTCGGCAGTTTCTTGCCGGCCTGGATCTGCTTCATGACGCTGGGAATATTATCTTCCGGGATGCTGAACACGGTCGTGATCGGCTGCAGCTGGGTGATGATGACGATGCCGTTGGCGTCGCTGGAGTGCACTACGTTGCCAAGATCGACCTGGCGCAGGCCGAGGCGGCCGCCGATCGGCGCGGTGACGCGCGAATAGGTCAGCTGCAAGCGGGCGCTTTCGAGCGAACCCTGGTCCGACTTGACCGTGCCTTCATACTGCTTGACCAGCGCCGCCTGGGTGTCGACCTGCTGGCTGGCGATAGAGTCCTGGGCCAGCAAGGTGCGGTAGCGCTGCAGGTCGATTTGGGCTGCCTTCAGCAGGGCGGTGTCCTTGGCCAGTTGGCCTTCGGCCTGCATCACGGCCACCTGGTAAGGGCGCGGATCCAGTTCGGCCAGCAAGGCGCCGGCTTTCACCACCTGGCCCTCCTGGAAATGCAATTTCATCAATTGGCCGTCGACCCGGCTCTTGACCACGGCCGTGGCTTCGGGAGTGACGCTGCCCAGGCCAGAAATATAGATATTGATATCGCCGCTCTTGGCGGCCGCAACGCCGACCGGCAATGGTCCGCCGGCGCCGGCGAAGGCGCCGCGCTTGCCGCCCTTGCCGCCGCCTTTGGCGCGGCCGTTTGCGGCTTGCCCTGCCTGGTCCGGCTTTCCTGCGGCATCTGCGGCCGGATGAGTGCGGCCCCAGATCAGGTAGGCTGCCAGGGCCAGCACCGCGACGGCAACCAGCCACAGCCAGCCGCGCTGAAATCCGCCCTGGCGCTGGTTGGGAAGCCGGGCAGGCCGGCGCTGGCTGGGTTGGTCGATTTTTGGAGTCGGTGTAGTAGTCATCGCAGGCAGGAGGTCAGTCAGAGTGTGGTCGGATGCAATGCATGGATCCGCTGGAATCAGGAATCAGGAATCAGGAATCAGGAATCAGGAATCAGGAATCAGGAATCAGGAATCAGGAATCAGGAATCAGCAGATTGTTGAAGTGTAATTACATGAGTTTAGCGAGTAAATTTTACCGCCGTGTGTATTTATTAGAAATTGTTTCAATTTAATGAACGGCTTCCGGCAGTGTATCGGCATGCGATGCCAACGGCAATTGGCGCTGCCGCGCGCCAAAAGCAGGGCGGCAAATGATGAAGCCGCAGGGTTGCGCACTTGTGATGCGCGCAACGTCTACGGCTTCGCCATTTGCCCGGCAGGCGGGATCCGGCTCACGCGTTATGGGCGGCCTTCCGGAGCGCCGTCAGGGCCGCCGCGGTGCCCGCCGTGATGGCCAAAACGGCGTTTTTCCAACTGCTTGAAGTGCTCGTCAAAGACCTTTTGCTGCGCTGGCGTCAGGACGGCATAGAATTCCTTGACCGCGGCGGTATGCTCGGCCAGGCGGGTTTCAGCGCGTTTCAGGAATTCCATCCGGTGCTCCAGGCGTTCAGGGGCTGTCAGTTTGTCCCACTCTTCCTTGCTTGGGCGCTTTGGCGGCTCGGCTGGCCTGACCGGTTTGATCTTGCCGATGAAAGTTTGCCAGGCGGGTTCCTGCGCCGCGGTGATCTTCAGGTCGTCATGCCATTTGGCCTGCATTTTTGCCATGTGGTCGGCAAATTTGGCTTGCTGTTCCGGTGTCGGCGGGCCCTTCCTGGCGCCGTCGGTCTGGGCGTGGGCGGTCAGGCCCATGGCGGCGATGCTCAATGCGGTCACGCCGATCAGTAATTGTTTGCGAAGCTTGAACATGGTGGAGTCCTTCTATGAATGTGAGTGCAATCCGCACAGTTCGCATTGGAACGCGCTGGTGTATCGCCGGTTTTTCATAGAGCCCAAGCTTTGTATCCGCGTGTATGGCCTCAAGTTTGCTTTGTATCCTAAAGTGTCGAGGGGCGAGGCGGATATGCCAATATACAAATTACTATCGTCTTTCTTGCGCCGGCTTGCCATAATCCTGAAAACGGCAAATACTTGCTGCCGTTGCGTATCGGCTATAGTTTGTCTTGAATGCATCGTTATCAACGACGATGACCGGCATGGATAGCCTGAATTTTGGATTGGCCGTACTTCCGGTCTTACTGCAGCTACTAGGATAATCAAGCACATGGAAACCGCTGCTCATATATTGGTGGTCGACGACGACCACGAAATCCGGACTTTGCTGGCCGAATACCTGGATGCCAACGGCTTCCGCACCCTGATGGCAACCAACGGCAGCGACATGCGCAAAGTGCTGGCGGAAACACGGGTCGACCTGGTGGTGCTGGATCTCACCTTGCCGGGCGAAGACGGCTTGACGCTGTGCCGCAACCTGCGCGCCGATTCGAATATCCCGGTGATCATGCTGACCGCGCGCGGCGAGCCGCTGGACCGCATCCTGGGCCTGGAAATGGGCGCCGACGACTATCTGTCGAAGCCGTTCGAGCCGCGCGAGCTGTTTGCCCGCATCCGCAGCGTGTTGCGCCGTACACAAGCCTTGCCGCCGAATATGGCGTCGCCGGAAGCCCAGCAGATCCAGTTCGGCCACTGGACGCTGGACCTGATCGCGCGTCACCTGGTCAACCACGACGGCCTGGTGGTGGCTCTGTCGGGCGCGGAATATCGCATTCTCAAGGTGTTCCTCGATCATCCGAACCGGGTGCTGAACCGCGACCAGCTGCTGGAACTGACCCAGGGCCGCGAATCCGATCCTTTCGACCGATCGGTCGACATCCAGATCAGCCGCCTGCGCCAGAAGCTGGGCGACGATGCCCGCACGCCGGTGATCATCAAGACTGTGCGCAACGAAGGCTATGTCCTGGCCACCGCAGTGACAGTAGAGTCGTGATGCGGCTGCGTGATCCAATCGCGACGGCCGCGTGGTAGAAAAAGGAATACTGTCAGTGAGAAATTTCTTTGGCTCGGTGGCGAACCGGGTATTCCTGATTCTGCTGGCGGGGATCCTGGTTGCGGTCGGCAGCACCGGCTGGCTGGCCGATAGCGAGCGGCGCAAGAATTTCAAGGAATGGTACGAGTCGCGGATTGCCGACCGCATCGAACAGATCGTCATTTCAATCGATAATGTCGGTCCCGATACGCGCAGCATCGTGCTGCAGACCAGTGAAAAATTCGGCCTCGAATCGAGCCTGGTCAACGAAACCGAACCGACGGTCAACGACAATCCCTCGCTGACGAGCGCGATAAAATCCAAACTGGGCAGCGAACGCCGCGTGACGGTCGTCAAGCAGAAGGATTGCAAGCTGCGTGAGCGCAGGGGCCAGGATCCACGCCATTTCGATGAATGCCAGGCGGTGTATGTCGCCCTCAAGGACGGCGCCGTCCTGAAGGTCAAGCTGCGCGTGATGCGCGAGCCTGGCGCGCCTGGCGGCCGTCCACCCGGTATGCCCTTTCCTTCGCTGTATTTTGCCTTGTTCATGGTGCTGATCGCGGTGCTGGCGTTTGTCGTCGCCAAGATGACGGCGCGGCCGATCCAGCTGCTGGCGAATGCCGCCGGCGAACTGGGCAGCGATATCGACCGGCCGCCGCTGGATGAAAGCGGACCGACCGAAGTGCGGCAGGCTGCGACCGCTTTCAATGCCATGCAGGCGCGCATCAAGCGGCAGATCCAGCATCGTACTCACATGCTGGCGGCGATCACGCATGATTTGCAGACGCCTTTGACGCGCTTGCGCCTGCGCCTGGAAAAAGTGGGCGACGGCGAGTTGCGCCAGAAATTGCTGGAGGACCTGGCGGTCATGCAGAGCATGGTGCGCGAGGGACTGGATCTGGCGCGCAGCATGGATTCGGCGGAGGCGATGCAGAAGCTGGATATCGATTCCTTGCTTGACAGCGTCTGTGCCGATGCGGTGGATGCGCGGCAGGATGTCACGCTGGAGGGGCGCACCCGGGCTTCGATCGTGGCGCAGCCTAACGCTTTGCGGCGTTGCCTGACTAACCTGGTGGATAACGCGACCAAGTACGGGCGTTATGCCCGTTTGCAGCTGGGGCGGGAGGGTTCTGATATCGTGATCCGGATCCGGGATGGCGGGGCGGGGATTCCTGCGGAATTGCTGGAGACGGTGTTTGATCCATTCTTCCGCCTGGAGACTTCGCGGTCGCGGGATACTGGCGGCACGGGCCTTGGGTTGACGATTGCGCGCAATATCGCGGAGAATCACCGGGCCACTTTGCAGTTGCGGAACCACCCTGCCGGCGGCCTGGAAGCAACCTTGCGTTTGCCCGCTCTGAACTAGCATTTCCGCCAAGCCAGCGCTGTAAATCACCCGCTAAGCAGTCAAATGGGGTCAGTTTTTTTTCGCGGCTTTTTGCGAAAATTACTCTGACCCCAGTTGACGAGCTACGGAGTGCGTGCGGTGGCAGACATGCACTTTCTTTTGCTTGCGCGTTAAGTCAAAACAACATCTACGGCAGTGCGCCTTTTTAGACTATCCCCGTCAGATAGTAAGTCCCAATCACCACAAACACCGCCGCCGTCTTGATCAGGGTCACTACGAAAATATCCTTGTACGACTGCCGGTGCGACAATCCTGTTACTGCCAGCAAGGTAATCACTGCGCCATTGTGCGGCAAGGTGTCCATGCCGCCGCTGGCCATGGCGGCGACGCGGTGCAGGACTTCCATGGGGATGCCGGCGGCCTGGGCGTTTTCTATGAAGGTGTGCGACATGGCGGCGAGGGCGATGCTGAGGCCGCCGGAGGCGGAGCCGGTGACGCCGGCCAGGGTGGTGACGGTGACGGCTTCGTTGACCAGCGGATTGGGGATGCTTTTCAAAGCGTTGGCGATTACCACAAAGCCTGGCAGGCCGGCGATGACGGCGCCGAAGCCGTATTCGGAGGCGGTGTTCATCGATGCCAGCAAGGCGCCGCTGACGGCGGCCTTGCTGCCTTCTGCGAATTTTTCCTTGACGGTTTTAAAAGCGAACAGCAGCACTGAAAAAATCCCTATCAGCAGGGCGGCCTCCACTGCCCAGATCGCCACCACGCCCGACACCTGGGTGATGATCGGCTTGCTGGCGCCGGCCAGCGTCATTTCATGGCTGGCGCCGTAGACCGTGGGGATCCAGCTAGTGAATAATTTGTTCATGACGCCGACCAGCACCAGCGGCAGCAGGGCGATCAAGGGATGCGGCAGCTTGCCGTCGGCTACCGGCTCCGGCTCGTTCAGCAGTTCGGTGCCATAGCCTTCGCCATTGGCGGCGGCCTTGCGGCGGCACCACTCCAGGTACAGCAGGCCGGTGACCAGGATGAAGACGGCGCCGATCACGCCCAGCCAAGGCGCGGCCCAGGTCGTGGTATTGAAAAAGGTGGTGGGAATGATGTTCTGGATCTGCGGCGTGCCTGGCAGGGAATCCATGGTGAAGGTAAACGCGCCGAGGGCGATGGTGCCAGGAATCAGGCGCTTCGGGATGCCGCCCTGGCGGAACATTTCCGCGGCAAACGGATAGACCGCAAACACCACTACAAACAGCGATACGCCGCCGTAGGTCAGCAGTCCGCATACCAGCACGATGGATAGCATGGCACGCTGCCGTCCGACCACCTGGATCACGCTGGAGACGATGGACTTGGAAAATCCGGAAAGTTCGATCACCTTGCCGAATACCGCGCCGAGCAGGAACACCGGGAAGTAGAGCTTGACGAAGCCCACCATCTTTTCCATGAAGACGCTGGTGAACATCGGCGCCACCATGCCGGGGTCGGTCAGCAGCACTGCGCCGAGAGCGGCGACCGGCGCAAACAGGATAACGCTGTAGCCGCGGTAAGCGACAAACATCAGGAACAGCAAAGCCAGAATAACTACGATGAAACTCATCCTCTATCTCCTTGGGATTGAAACAGGTCGGCGCCACGGGATGGCATATTGCCATGGACTGAATGGCGGCGTGTCATTGTCAATATTGTAACTTGAGGCAGGGCCGGGCCGAAGGCAAAAGTCGCGTTGCTTCTGAGCCGCTGGAGGAGGAATTCGAGGCGGGCAGCTGCAGAAATGCGTGCCCCGGAATGCACAAAGACATGCCGCAGCATGTCTTTGTGGTGGTCGCGATCAGCCAGGATCAGTAGGGCGCGTAGTCTGGCGGAGGGCCGTAGTTGCCGCGTTGCGGCGGGTAGTAGTCGGGCGGCACCGAGTACTGCGGCGCCGGTGCGTATTGCGGCGGCGCATACTGGCGGCGGCTGTTGGCATAGCCGCCGGAGACTGGCACCTGGTTGCCCTTGGCGTACATGCATTGGGTGTACACATTGTTGTACTCACGCTGCATGCCGTAGCTGCTGCGCGCAGCCGAGTCGCCGGCGACCGAGCTGCCAGCCAGCAAACCGACACCGCCGCCGATCGCCGCACCGGCGCCGGCGCGGCCGGTTGCCGCACCGATCAGGGCGCCAGCTGCTGCGCCGATGACGGTGCCGGCTGCCGCCGTGCCGACGGCATTATCTGCCGCCGCCTGCGGTGCATATGGACCGATGCGGTCTTGCGCTGCGCGCTGGCAGGCTGCTTCGTCATTGCGGAACTGTTCGTAGCTCTTGCCGGCGCCAGGCAGCGCCATCACATTGGGACCGGTCGGCGCGGTCACGCAGCCGGACAGCAGGACGGCCATCGAGACCGCGAATATCTTGATTGTACTGTTCATCGTCACACCGCCTTATCGAGGTTGAGCTTCATCCGGCAATACTTTCATCCAGCCTTTGGGGCAGCGCGGGATCTGCGGATAATAGCCCGCCGGACTCGGGCAGTAATAAGCGTAGTTAGGGGCTTTTTCTATATAGGTTTGCGGTTCAGGCTGGACATACACCGGGGGCGGTGCGTAATAGACCGGCGGCGGCGCGTAGTACACCGGCGGCGGGCCCCAGTACAGCGGTCCGCCTATGGTGACGCCGAAGCGCGGGCCGTAGAAGCCGCCATGTCCGTAATAGCCGTATGCAAAGCTGGCCGAACTGGTCGCCATCAGGGCCGCTGCAGCCAGTACCATCAGAACAATTTTCTTCATGATATATCCCACGCATTTCTTAGTGATTAAATAGTAGACCGGGCGCCTGCAGCAGCAAAAAGGAGTTACTTCTGGTTGCACATGTTGCGTGGCGCTACATGCTATTCTAACCCGTAGGCGGCGGCCAGCCGCAAGGGGCCTGGCGATGCGCGCGATTGTTGCGTTGCGGCATATGTTTTTCTGCCGAAGCCGGGGCTGGCGCCGTTCTTGTCCGTGCATGCGCGGACATATCCTATAATCGGCGATCCGCAGCCAGCAGATTACAGACATGAACCAGCCATCCGCAGAACAGCAATCCTCCCTCCAGGGCGTCAAGGTGATCGAACTCGGCACCTTGATTGCCGGCCCCTATGCCGCCAGCCTGCTGGGCCAGTTCGGCGCGGAGGTCATCAAGATCGAGTCGCCCGGCGACGGCGATCCGCTGCGCAAGTGGCGCAAGCTGCACAACGGCACCTCGCTGTGGTGGTATTCGCAAAGCCGCAACAAGAAATCGGTGACGTTGAACCTGAAGTCGGAGCAGGGTCAGCAGATCGTGCGCGATCTGGTCAAGGATGCCGATATCGTGATCGAGAATTTCCGCCCCGGTACGCTGGAGGGCTGGGGCCTCGGCTGGGAGCAACTGTCGAAGATCAACCCGAACCTGATCATGGTGCGCGTTTCCGGCTACGGCCAGGACGGTCCCTATCATGCGCGTCCGGGATTTGCCGCGATTGCCGAGTCGATGGGCGGCTTGCGCAACCTGGCCGGCTATCCGGACCGGCCGCCGGTGCGGGTCGGCGTCAGCATCGGCGACACGCTGGCGTCCTTGTATGGCGTGATCGGCGCGCTGCTGGCCATGCATCACCTGAAGGCCAATGGCGGCAAAGGGCAGTTCATCGATATCGCCCTGTATGAAGCGGTGTTCGGCGTGATGGAAAGCCTGATTCCCGAATACGCTGAATTCGGCTTCGTACGCGAACGCACCGGCGCCAGCTTCCCCGGAATTTCGCCGTCCAGCACCTATCCTTGCCTGAGCGATGAGCGGGGCGAACATTATGTGATCATCGCCGGCAACGGCGACAGCATCTTCAAGCGCCTGATGCATGCCATCGGCCGCGGCGACCTGGCCGAAGATCCGCGCCTGGCGCGCAATGACGGCCGCGCGCAGAACAACGATATGCTCGACGCCGCCATCGCCGAATGGACTTCACGACATGCGCTGGAGCACGTGCTGCAGGTGCTGGAGCAGGCGGAAGTGCCGAGCAGCAAAGTCTATACCGCGGCCGACATTCACCAGGATCCGCATTTCCGTGCGCGCGGCATGATCCAGCAGCATACGCTGCCGGATGGCCAGCCGATCGACCTGCCGGGCATCGTGCCCAAGCTGTCGGCGACGCCGGGCCAGACTAACTGGGTCGGTCCCGAGCTGGGCCAGCATACCGCCGAGGTATTGGCGGGTATCGGCAGAAGTCCGGAGCAGATCGCCGCGCTGCGCGAGCAGGGTGTGATCTGAACCGGGTTTGGGGAAGCGTTACTTCATCATCCAGCCGCGCCGGATCAGCGGCGCAAACAGGAAGCCGTAGATGGCGGAAGCGCAGCGGAACAGCGGCGCCATGAACCAAGGCGCGCAGCGATGGCAGATGATGGCGCTGACCGCGGCGACCGCGGCGGCGCCCGCCATGTCGAATGGATAGTGGACGCCCAGATACATGCGCGCCCACGCCATCGGCAAGCCGAGCAGGCTGTACGCCAGGCCGAGAGTGCGCAATCGCTTGTGCAGCAGGAAGCTGAAAGCGACGCTCCACTGCAGCGTCAGGTGATCGCTGGGAAACGACGAGTCCGGGCTGTGCGCCAGGAAGTTGGTGCCGAGGCCGATCGCGAAAGGCCGCGGATGCTGCCAAAGCATGCCGCACAGCATGCTGATAGAGAGGCCGACGATGCCGGCCACGACTGCTTCCAGCATCAGCTTGCGGGTGGCTTCGGAGCCGCGCAGCCAGCCGGCCAGCAGCGAAACCGGAATCAGGTAAATGAGCAGTTCTGCGGCAAACATCGCAATGCTCAAGGTAATCGGATTGGGGTGTGCGCTGGCGTTGAACAATAGAAACAGCGATTGATTGAATTCTTCCATGGGGCCTTTAAGTTTCAGGATCCAGCGAGATGCCGCTGCGTCAATTTGGTCGTTTGAGACTTGCTGGCGACAGGATAGTTGCAAATACTTAGCGCTGGCTGAGGAGGCGGAATGGATAGTTCTGTACGGGAAATCGTGCCTGAAGCCGGCAACAGTTGCCGGCAATAAAAAAACTGGCAAGACCGTGGAGTCCTTGCCAGCTTCAAGTTTTACGGCAGTCCCGGCTAATTGCACCGGGTTCAAACAGGGTTAGAAACGGGTGCGCATGCCCATCGCGAATTCAGTCTGGTTCTTGAAGCCGTTGGCCGAACCGACGCGATAGCCGTCGCTAAGTTTCATATAGTCGGCAGCCACATACAGTTCGGTACGCTTCGACAGATGATAGAAGGTCGAACCGTACAGGGTTTTCTTGTTGCCGCTGCCGGTGGCGGTCGAACCGCTGGCGTCGGCGTAGGCGTTCAGGGTGCTGGTGCCGGCTGCGTTGTAGGCAGCGTTGTCAGCCTTCATCACCTGGTAACCGATTTCATAGTCAAACGAACCTTGCGGCGTGAACTTGGCCGATACGGTATACGCATTGTCCTTGCGCTGGCCCAGTGCGCCCTGGTCGGCGGTGTAATGGAAATAGCCGGCGTTCAAGCGCACCAGATCGAAAATGTAGCTGCCGCCGAGCGAATAGGATTTGTGTTTTTCCAAGCTGGAATCAATGCCGTTGCCAACGTCGGCTTGATTGATAAAGGCGGAAACGATGAAGTTGGGGCCGTTGTAGCCGATGGCTGCAGATTTGGTCGTGTTGTGCGCGAACTGGCCAGCGACGTTACCGAACTGATAGCCCAGGCCGGCCACCACGCCGTTGCTGAATACTTTCTTCCAGACCAGGCCATTATCATAACGGGTGCCGGTGGCGCTGCCCGAGTAGAAAATCAATTGCTTGAAGTTGTTGTTGTTGGTGTAGCCGCCTTCTTCCAGGCCGAGCTTGGAGCCGTAGGCATCGCCGTAGACTTGGGAAAAATCGCGCGCCAATGTGTTTTGGCGGCCCAGTGTGATCTGGCCGAAGGTCTGGTCTTGCAGGCCGACCCAGGCGTCGCGGTTGAACAGCACGCCCGGCGTATCCATCTCACCGGTGCCGACCACGAACTCCGCTTCCAGCTTGAAAATGGCTTTCATGCCGCCGCCCAGATCTTCGGCGCCGCGGAAGCCGAGGCGGTTGCCGCTGAACCATGCGACCGGAATCCCGGTCAGGCGGTCGCCTTGCTTGTCAGCGTGGTTGACGGTGCTGATGGTGGCGTCGATCAAGCCATAGATGGTGACATTGGATTGGGCATGGGCAGCATTCACGGATCCCAGGGTCGCAAGAGCGGCCAGCGCCAGCAGCGATTTTTTCATTTGTGTCTCCAGATATTTATAGTTAAATTTGCCGATCGCGTGGATCGGTCGCCAGACTATAAAATTCGCAAGCTTACTAACTGCTTTCAGAGCGCAAATCAGGATGCATCGACTGTGGAAACCGCGCCACAGCTGAGGTCAAATATATCCCGGATTTGAAAGCTGGCTGTAAGTTTTCTTCCGAAAAAGCCTCACTGTGTTGTTTGCGATCCACCTGCGGCCGCCGGGATAGGGCTGGCCAGGGGCGGAAAGCTGATCGTCACCAGCAAGCCGTTGCCGCAGGGTGGTGTCGATAATGCAACTTCAGCCTTGCTGGCCGCTGCAATTTCGCGGACGATCGCCAGGCCCAGGCCGCTGCCGTCGGAACGGTCTTCCTGCAGGCGATAGAAGCGTTCGAAAACACGTTCCCGTTCAGCTTCGGGAATGCCGGGACCGTTGTCTTCCACCCGCAGCAGCGTCCCGTGCTCGCTGCCGTCGACGGCAAGCGTCACGATGCCGCCGGCCGGCGTGTAGCGCAACGCATTGTCGAGCAGATTGGCCACCAGCTCTTCCAGCATGGATGGGGTGGCCCGCACCATGACCGGATTGTCGCGGAATTCGAAACCGAGATCGATGCCTTTGCTCTGCGCCAGGGTGGCCAGTTCTTCGATCACTCTTTGCACCACCTCGATCAGGTTGACGTCGCTTTGGCGCAAGGGATGGCCGGTGCCGGTTTCGGCGTTGGACAGGGTCAGCAGCTGGTTCACCAGCCGGATGCCGTGCTGTATGCCCTTGTTGATCGCGCGCAGCGCGGCATCCTTGCTGGCGCTGTCGCTGCTGCGCAAGCCATAGTCGACCTGGGTGTTGAGCACTGTCAGCGGCGTGCGCAGCTGATGCGATGCATTGGCCAGGAAGCGTCCCTGCGCCGACATATGCTCGTCCAGCCTCTGTACATAGTCATTGATGGCGTGCACCAGCGGCACCAGTTCGGAAGGCACCGGCGCGGTGTCGAGCTCTTCCAGGGCGCCCGGCTTGCGACGCTGCACGCGGTCGCGCAAGCGCATCATCGGCGCCAGTCCATGGCGCAAGCCCAGCAGCAGCAGCAGGCCCACCAGCAGCAGGATGACCAGCTGCTCCTGCACCGTGTGTTCCCACATGCGGTCCGACAGCGCGTTGTAGGAATGCTGGGTTTGCGCGACTTCGATGATGACCGGCGCGCGTTCCGGGTTGCCGACCACTTGCTGGAAAAAAGCGACGATGCGCACCGGTTCATCGCGGAACGTCGCATTGAAATAGACGGCCTCCTCGTTATGGCTGGCTTTCGGCGGCTCCGGCAAATCGGGTTGTCCGGCCAGCAGTGCGCCATGCGCCGTCACCACGCGGTAGTAGATCAGGTCATGCGAATCGGACTGGAACAGTTCCAGCGCCGCCGGCGGAATCGTCACCTGCAAGGTCTCGTCTTCATAGCGTATCTGTTCGGCGATGATGCGCGCCGAACCCAGCAGCATGCGGTCGTGCACCACAGTCGCCATCTCGATGGCGTTGTTGTAAGTGACCCAGGCATTAAAGCCGACGAACAGCACCAGCGGCACCAGCAGCCACAGCAGCAGCTGGGTGCGCAGGCTGTTAAACCACATGCTGGTGCTGCAGCAGGTAGCCGAGTCCGCGCAAGGTGATGATGGCGGCGTCGCCGTGCTCCAGTTTCTTGCGGATGCGGTGGATATAGACTTCGATGGCGTCTTGCGACACTTCTTCATCCATGGCGTACAGGCTTTCCGCCAGCGCTTGCTTGCTGACGGTCTTGCCCATTTTCATGATGAGGGTCTCCAGCACGGCGTGCTCGCGCCGCGTCAGGGTGAGCGCGACGCCGTCTATCGAAAAGATCAAGCTGTTGCTGTCGTAGCTGAGCGAACCGCATTGCAGGACCGGGTTCTTTTGCTGGCTGGCGCGCCGCAGCAGGGCGCGGATGCGCGCCTCCAGTTCGTGCACATCGAACGGCTTGGCCATGTAGTCGTCGGCGCCGCTGTCGAGGCTGCCGATGCGGCCTTCGACCGAATTGTTGGCGGTCAGGATCAGCACCGGCACATTGTTGTGGCGCGCACGCAGCCGCCTGAGCACCTCGCTGCCTTGCAGCTTGGGCAGGGACAAGTCAAGGATGACCAGTTCATATTGCTGGGTCAGCAGCAGGTGATCGGCGTCGGCGCCGTTATACACGCAGTCGACTGCATATTTGTTTCGGTGCAAAGTAAGCGCTAGCCATTCGGACAGTGGCCTGTTGTCTTCTACCAGCAAAATTCGCATATTCGTTTCCGCCAAGGGGATGCCGCATGTTTATCGCCATGCGATCACGCGAATTATAAGTCCGCAAGTGCGGCTGCGGGGCATGCCGCTTGGCAGGGCGAAGATTTAGCGGGATTCCAGGAGGTTTTCAATTGCCCGGTCAAAATTGTGCATGCTATTATTGGTCCAGCCAATAGACCTTTTTGGGCGGCCGCAACGAAACCCGATCAGCGGCTTAATATAGCAAACCAGCCGTTACCGGCGGAAAGCCGGAAACGTGCTGCATTGATTGTCGCAGGAAGGATGAAACGCAATGGTTCTTGAAAACGGCGGCGCCATGCGCATCGATGCCCATCAGCATTTCTGGCTGCTGGCCAACCGGGCAGGGCAATGGCCGCCTCCTGAGCTGGCGGCTATCCACCGCGATTTCCTGCCGCCCGACCTGGCGCCGCTGCTGCAACAGCACGGCATAGGCGGCAGCGTGCTGGTGCAATCCTTGCCGAGCATGAGCGATACCTTGTTCATGCTCGGCCTGGCGGAACAGAACCCGTTTATCCGCGCCGTGGTCGGTTGGACCGACTTGAAGTCAGCGCATGCCACGCAGCAGATCGCTGTGCTGGCGAGCCATTCGAAAATGCGCGGCCTGCGGCCCATGCTGCAGGATCTGGCCGACGACTGGATAGACGATCCGCAGCTGGCACCGGCGATCGCGGCCATGCAGCGTCATCGGCTGAGCCTGGATGCGCTGGTCTTGCCGCGTCATTTGCCGTCCTTGCTGGCGTTTGCCAAGCGCTATCCGGAACTGCCGCTGGTCATCGACCATGCTGCCAAGCCGCACATCGCGGACGGCCGGATGGAGCCGTGGCGCTCGCTGATCAGTCAGCTGGCGGCCATGCCGCAGGTGTACTGCAAATTATCCGGCCTGGTGACGGAGGCGGCTGCCGGCTGGCGAATCTCCCAGCTGCAGCCCTATGCTGCGCATGTGCTGGAAGTTTTCGGGGCGGAGCGGGTGATCTGGGGCAGCGACTGGCCGGTGCTCAATCTGGCGGCGGACTACGGCCGCTGGCTGGAGGTTACCGAGGCGCTGCTGGCGAGCCTGGAGCCCTGGCAAAAGCAACAGGTCATGGGAGGAAATGCACAACGCTTCTATCGTTTGCAGCGGCGCTAGCGCAGGAACACTTTGTTCATGATCTGCGTCACCGGATAGGCCACCATCGTCTGCACGGTTGGCGGCAAATCCAGCGGCCGCATGATCATCTTGATGGTCATGTCGGCGGACAGGTGAGCGCGGATGGTCGTGTTCATTTTGCTGTGTATCCGCTGCAGCATGGCCTGGTCATCGGCATGCGACGGCGCCCTGGTGCCGAGCACGTGGCGCAAGGCGCAGGCGGCGTCTTCGTTTTTCATTTCCATGGTGCGGCGGCGCAAGGCGCCAAAGATGCGGTGCCGGCGCAAGCCCTCGTTCTGGCGGAAGCGCCGGAAGTAGCGGAAGAAATGCTTGTAGTGATTCACTTCGTCCTTGGCGATGCGCGACGCCAGGTCTTTCAATACCGGCTCGCTGGTGCTGCGCGACAGCGCACTATAGAAGGTGGCGGTGCCGGCTTCCACCACGCAACGCGCTACCATTTCCAGTCCCTTGCTGGGTTCCAGCAACTCAACCTTGCAATAGCTGGAATACTCGCTCAGGAAATTGGCGTAGGCGGCCGGCCAGTCGAATTCCGGCCAGATATGCTCAACGTAGGCACGCAGAGCCTGGCCGTGCTGCAATTCTTCGACTTCCCATTGTTCGCGCAGCCAGCTGGAAATTTCCGGCTCGTCGCCATAATAATCAACCAGATTCTGCGTATAGAGATCTGAACCGCTCTCCACAAACGAGGCGCAGGCAACCAGGTAAAACAGGTTTTCATCGGGGCGTACTTGCGCGATATCGATTTTTGAAAAATCCAGATCGGCGATTTTCCAATGCGTACTCTCTTCGCGACCTTTGTGCATGATCAATCTCTCCAGTTGGTTGTGACTGATGAAGGTATGACGCATTCCTCGGCAATAGGTTCAAGGTACACGATTTTTCAGCAATGTGCGTATTTGCGGCTCATGCTAGCATTACCCTTATTTGTAGCGAGGTGAATGTATGAGCGATCAAAGCAGCCAGAACGTCGAATATCGCGGCTACGTCATTGTGCCGAAACCTGTGCAGGGCCATGACGATCTGTGGCACGACGGCTATCAGATAGTGAAAGGCGGCGCCAGCGTTTCCAGCCGCACCAATACCGAAAGCGCGCACAGCACCCTGCATGCGGCATTTGACAGCAGCGTCGAATTTGCCAAGATCGAGGTCGATAACCTGGTCGCCCTGACCGGGTAAGGCTGCGGCCGCCGTGCCGCGCATTTTTGTCTGCCTGTGGATATTTTATAAATAAATTATAAAAACTGCTTATGCGACCAGCTTTGTCCTTGCCCACTCCTTATGCGCTGGCTTTGCTGGCAGTACTCGCAAGCGTGCCCGTCCACGCCCGCGAGCCCGTTGCGCCGCCTGTAGCGAGCCAAGTTTTCCATGCCGCCGGCTTGAAAAAGCCGGCGGAAATATTGGTCGACCAATGGGGCGTACCGCACATGTATGCGGCGAATCAGGACGATGCCTTTTTCGTCCAGGGCTTCAACGCCGCGCGCGACCGTCTGTTCCAGATCGATTTATGGCGCCGCCGCGGCCTCGGCCAGCTGGCGCAGGTGTTCGGTCCGGCCTATGTGCAGCAAGACCGCGCCACCCGGCTGTTCCTGTACCGCGGCGACATGCAGCGCGAATGGCAGTCCTACGGCCCGCATGCGCAGCAGGTGGCGACTTCTTTCGTGGCCGGCATCAATGCCTATGTCGCCTACCTCAAGGCTAATCCGGACCAGCTGCCCTTTGAATTCAAGAAGCTCGGCTATGCGCCGGCCAAATGGCAGGCGGAAGACGTGGTGCGCATCCGCAGCCACGGCCTGACGCGCAACCTGGATAGCGAAGTGGCGCGCGCCAATGTCGCTTGCAAGGCCGATCTCAAATCCGATGAAATCCGCGTCGGCCTGACGCCGCAGTGGCAAACCTCGCTGCCTGACGGTCTCGATCCCTGCCTGCCCAAAGATCTGCTGAACGTATTCAAGCTGGCGACCCAGGGCGTGAAGATCAGCAAGGACAGCCTGGCTGAGGGCGGCAAGGCCGATGCAGTGGTCATGGCCGCCGCCGAAAATCCGGAAGAAGTCGCAGAAGGCAGCAACAACTGGGTGATTGCGCCGGCCAAATCCGCCACCGGCCGCGCCATCATGGCCAACGATCCGCACCGCGCCTACTCGACGCCGTCCCTGCGCTACATCGCCCATCTCCATGCACCGGGGCTGGACGTGATCGGCGCCGGCGAACCGGCGCTGCCGGGGATTTCGATCGGCCATAACGGCAGCGTCGCCTTCGGCCTGACGATTTTCAATATCGACCAGGAAGATTTATACGTTTACCAGCTCAATCCCGAGCATGAAAACCAGTACAAATACCAGGGCAAGTGGGAGCCGTTCAATATTATCAAGGAGCAGATCGAGGTCAAGGGTGCCAAGCCGGTCGAAGTCGAGCTGACGTTCAGCCGGCACGGCCCGGTGATCTTTGTCGAACCGGGCAAGAATCGCGCCTTCGCGGTGCGCTCCGGCTGGCTGCAGCCAGGCATGGCGCCGTATTTCGGCAGCATAGAATACATGCGCGCCACCAGCTTCGCCCAGTTCAAGCAAGCGCTGCTGCATTGGGGCGCGCCGACCGAGAACCAGGTCTATGCCGACACCAAGGGCAATATCGGCTGGGTGCCGGGCGGACTGGCGCCGATCCGGCCCAACTGGGACGGCTTGCTGCCGGTGCCGGGAGATGGACGCTATGAGTGGGCCGGCTTCTGGCCGGGCGACCAGCTGCCCTCCAGCTACAATCCGAAACAAGGCTGGTTCGCCTCGGCCAACCAGATGAACCTGCCGGCCGGTTATCCTTACCGCGAGCGCAAGCTGGGTTTCGAGTGGACCAATAATGCGCGTTTTACCCGCATCAGCGAAGTGCTGTCATCGCTCAACAAGGTTTCGCTGGAAGACTCCATGCGCCTGCAAAACGACGATCTGTCGATACCGGCGCGGCGCCTGGTTGCCCTGCTCAAGCCTTTGTCCTCCGGCGATGCGCAGACGCAGGCCGCCCTCAAGCTGCTGGCCGGCTGGGATGCGGTGGAGCGCGCCGATTCGGCACAGGCTGCCTTGTTCGAAGTGTGGCTGTCGCGCCATCTGGGCAAGGCCTTCAAGGCTGCGGTGCTGAGTCCGGCTGCGGCCGAAGCCATGGGCGCACCGGATACCGCGGTGCTGCTGGATACGCTGGAGCAGCCGCAGGCGCGCTTCGGCCAGGATGCGCTGCAAAAGCGCAACCAGGTTTTGCTGGCGAGCCTGACGGCGGCCTATGCTGAAATGGAGAAATTGCAGGGCAGCGACAGTGCCCAATGGCAGTGGGGCAAGCTGCACCACAATCTGATGGAGCACCCGCTGGCAGCGGCCGTGGATGAGGCGACGCGGGCCAAGCTGAATGTCGGACCGATGTCAACCCATGGCGGCGCCTATTCGCCCAACCAGTCGACTTACCGCAGCAGCGATTTCCAGCAAACCAACGGCCCTTCGTTCCGGGTGGTGGTCGACGTCGGCAATTGGGACAACTCGCGTGCAGTCAACTCGCCCGGACAGTCGGGCGATCCGGACAGCCCGCATTATCGCGACCTGGCCGACAAGTGGCTGAAAGGCGAATATTTCCCGCTGCTATATTCGCGCGCAGCGGTGGAGAAGGCCACGGTCGAGCGCATCAGTCTGCAACCGGCTGATTGAAGGCGGCCCGGACAGTGTCCAGCCGGGCTGCCTGTCAGCCAAATTCGATGCGCTGGGTGGTCTCAGGATTAAACCAATGCAAGGCCGCGGCATCGAAGCCCGCCGTGATTGCCTGTCCGGCTTCGACCGCAGTCGCCGCCGGCACCCGCATCACCAGCAGCTGGTCGCCGATGGAGGCGTGCACCAGCAAGTCGGCGCCCAGCGCTTCCACCAGTTCCGCCCGCAGGCTCAAACCGGGCTGGCCAAAGATCAGCTGCTCCGGACGCAGGCCCATGATGCAGTCGTGGCCGGCGATCGGATGGCAGCTGAACGGCAGGCTGACGGCCGCGGCATTGTCGATGGCGAAGCTGTTGCCGTCATCCGCCACGCGGCCGCGCAGCAGGTTCATCGGCGGCGAGCCGATAAAGCTGGCGACAAAGGTGGTGGCCGGGCGCGCATAGACTTCCGCCGGCGTGCCGATCTGCTCGGCGCGGCCGCCGTTCATGACGATCATGCGCTGGCCCAGGGTCATGGCTTCGACCTGGTCGTGCGTCACATACAGGCTGGTGGTGCCGAGGGTGCGGTGCAGCTTCTGGATTTCCAGGCGCATCTGCACGCGCAGCTTGGCGTCCAGGTTGGAGAGCGGCTCGTCGAACAGGAATACCGCCGGCTCGCGCACGATGGCGCGTCCCATCGCCACCCGCTGGCGCTGGCCGCCCGACAGCTGGCGCGGGGTACGCTGCAGCAGCGCGCCCAGTTCCAGGATCTTGGCCGCCTTTTGCACGCGCGTTTCGATGTCGTCCTTGCCGAGTCCGCGTATCTTCAGGCCGTAAGCCATATTCTCGTAGACGCTCATGTGTGGATACAGCGCATAGTTCTGGAACACCATGGCGATGTCGCGGTCCTTCGGCTCCAGCTTGTTGACCACGCGCTCGCCGATCACGATATCGCCCGAGGTGATATCTTCCAGCCCGGCCACCATGCGCAGCAAGGTCGACTTGCCGCAGCCGGAAGGGCCGACCATGACGATGAATTCGCCGTCGGCGATATCGATCGAGATGCCGTGGATGACATCGACGGCCTTGGGCGCCTTGCCGTAGGTTTTCTTGACGTTCTTCAGATGTACTTGTGCCATATCACTTCTCGGAATCAACCAGACCTTTAACAAACCATTTTTGCATCACGACGACCACCAGGCCCGGCGGCAGCATCGCCAGCACCAGG
This sequence comes from Collimonas sp. GW821-FHT02H07, assembly GCF_059421505.1. Lineage (NCBI taxonomy): Bacteria > Pseudomonadati > Pseudomonadota > Betaproteobacteria > Burkholderiales > Oxalobacteraceae > Collimonas > Collimonas sp. GW821-FHT02H07. The sequence continues at coordinate 210,749 of NZ_JBWKVC010000003.1, read as the reverse complement.
GTGGCCATCACCATATTCCACTCCACCGCGGAATCGCCGCCGACAATCAGGGTCTTGATGCCGATACCGATCGGATACATGTCCTGGTTGGTGGCGATCATCAGCGGCCACAGGTACTGGTTCCAGCCGTAGATGAACATGATCACGAACAGCGCGATGATATTGGTGCGCGACAGCGGCCAGATCACGTCCTTGAAGAAACGCAGGGGGCCGGCGCCGTCGATGCGGGCCGCTTCCGCCAGTTCATCCGGTATGGTCAGGAAGAACTGGCGAAACAGGAAGGTCGCGGTAGCCGAGGCGATCAGCGGGATGGTCAGGCCGGCGTAGGTGTTGAGCATATGGAAGTCCGACACCACCTGGTAGGTCGGCGTGATGCGCACTTCCACCGGCAGCATCAGGGTCATGAAAATCATCCAGAAGAACAGCGAGCGTCCCGGGAAGCGGAAGTAGGTCATGGCAAACGCCGACAGCATCGAGATCGAGATCTTGCCGATGGCGATCGCCAGCGCCGACACCAGGCTCACCACCAGCATGCGGCCTACCGGCGGCGCCGAGACGTTGCCGGAGCTGCCCTTGGTCAGCAGCGCGCTGTAGTTTTCGATGAAATGGCTGCCGGGCAGCAGCGACAGCGGCGCGGCAGCTGCCTGTTCCGCGCTCTGCGTGCTGGCGACGAACGCCACGTAGAGCGGGAAGGCGATGATGATCACGCCCAGGATCAGCACCAGGTGGCTGACCATGTCGAGGATGGGGCGGCGCTCAATCATGGGCGCCTTTCATTGCATTGTTGATGATGATCTTCATGCTCTTCATGCGTATTGGACTTTCTTTTCAACATACTTGAACTGCACCACGGTGAGGACGATGACGATGGTCATCAGGATCACCGACTGCGCGGCCGCGCCGCCCAGATCGCCGCCCTTGAAACCGTCGTTGAAGACCTTGTAGACCAGGATCTCGGTGTCCTTGCCGGGGCCGCCCTGGGTGGTGGCTTCGATGATCGCGAAGGTGTCGAAAAAGGCGTAGACGATATTCACCACCAGCAGGAAGAAGGTGGTCGGCGACAACAGCGGGAAAACGATGGTGGCGAAGCGCTTGACCGGCCCGGCGCCGTCGATGGCGGCAGCCTCGATCAGCGATTTCGGAATCGATTGCAAGCCGGCCAGGAAGAACAGGAAGTTGTAGCTGACCTGTTTCCAGACCGCGGCGATGACGATCAGGATCATGGCGTGGCGGCCGTTGAGCACATGATTCCAGTCGATGCCGATGTAATGCAGCCAGTGGGAGACGATCCCCAGCGTCGGGCTCAGCATGAACATCCACAGCACGCCAACCACCACCGGCGACACCGCATACGGCCAGATCAGGAAGGTTTTGTAGACGGCGGCGCCTTTCGCCACGCGATCGGCAAACGCGGCCAGGATCAGCGACAGCGACAGGCCGAGCACCGCGACCAGCACCGAGAATATAGCCGTGGTCTTGAACGCGCCGAGGTAATTGCTGTCGGCGAACAGGGTGCGGAAGTTGTCGAACCAGACGAATTCCGAATAGCCGCCGAAGGCGTCCTGCAGCAGCATCGACTGGTACAGGGCCTGCACCGCCGGCCAGACGAAAAACAAGAGGGTGACGACGATCTGCGGCGCTACCAGCGCATAGGGCAGCCAGGCAGATTTGAAGCGAGCGCGTTTTTCCACGATGGGACTTTCTATCGTCCGCGGCGATGCGGGGTATCAGGGTAAGACGGAGCTGCAATTCCCGCAGTGTAGGTGAACGCTGCGGGAAAGACCAACTATTCCAATGTTGCTGAAACCGAAGCCGTGCGCGGCTCCGGGTCAGCGTGCGAGACGGTTACTTGTTGGTTTTTTCAAAACGTTCCAGCAACAGGTTGCCGCGTTCCACTGCGGTGTCCAGCGCCTGCTTGGCCGTGATTTTGCCAGTCCAGACATTTTCCAGTTCTTCATCGATGATGGTGCGGATCTGCGGCATGTTGCCGAGGCGGATGCCGCGCGACTTGTCGGTCGTCTTGGTGATCATCTGCTTGACCGGGACGTCGGTGCCGGGATTGCGGTCGTAGAAGCCGGATTTACGGGTAATGTCGTAAGCGGCCAGCGTGGTCGGCAGGTAGCCGGTCTCCTGGTGCCACTTGGCTTGCACTTCAGGCTTAGACAGGAACTTGAAGAACTTGGCCACGCCCTTGTAGTCCTCGGTTTTCTTGCCGCCCATGACCCACAGCGAAGCGCCGCCGATCATGGTGTTTTGCGGCGCGCCCGCGACGTCGTTGTAGTACGGCAGGGTGGCGATGCCAAACTTGAACTTGGAATTCTTCGCGATATCCGCATAGCTGGAAGACGAGCCGGTCAGCAGGCCGCATTCGCCGGAATAGAATTTCGAGGTCGCCTCGTCCTTGCGGCCGGCATAGGTGAACAAGCCTTGCTTGGCCCAGTTGGCCAGGTTCTCGATATGCTTGACGTGCAGCGGGCTGTTGAACTTCAGGCGCGTATCCAAGCCGTCGAAGCCGTTGTTCTTCGATGCGAACTCGACGTTATGCCAGGTCGAGAACGATTCCAGCTCTACCCACGACTGCCAGGTCGTGGTGTAGCCGCACTTGGCGCCGCTGGCTTTCAGCTTGGCCGCATCGGCCGCCAGCTCGGTCCAGGTGACCGGCGGCTTGTTCGGATCGAGGCCGGCCTTGGTGAACATGTCCTTGTTATAGAACATCACCGTGGTTGAGCTGTTGAAGGGCAGCGACAGCAGGCCGGCGCCCTTGGGTGCGGCATAGTAGCCGCCGATGGCCGGTACGTAGGAGGCCGGATCGAAAGGTTCGCCGGCCAGCTTCATGACTTCAGAGACCGGCTTGATGGCGCCCTTGGAATACATCATGGTGGCAGTGCCGACTTCGAATACCTGCAGGATGTCGGGAGCGTTGCCGGCGCGATAGGCAGCGGTTGCCGCGGCCATCGCTTCGTCGTAGGCGCCCTTGTAGACCGGCACTACCTTGAATTCCGTCTGGCTCTTGTTGAACTCGTCGGCCAGGCCGTTGACGCGGTCGCCGAGGGCGCCTGCCATCGAGTGCCACCACGATATCTCGGTAACGGCATGCGCCGACACGCTCGCGGTCGCGAGCGCGCAGGCAATGGCTAGTGCGTTGAATTTGAATTTCATGGGGCCCCCGTAAAATTTTTGATGGTAGCGAATCGTTATGACGACCGCATGACTTTGCTGACTGGTCCTGGATCGGGACTCTGTAAAGCCGGATTCTATAGGTGACTTTATGGGCGGCGCAATGTTTGTTTTACCAATTAGCAATGACAGCCTGAATATGCACGCTTTCGGTCGCCAGCCTTTGCCGGTCGTCGTTTGGGCTAAAGCAAATCCTATGTGTAATAAATATTACCTTATGGTCGAGGCGCAGTACTAGCTTTAAGATTGACAAGCGATAAATCCTTAAATACCATCGATTGGGTGTTTTTTTCATCCGAAATCAATTTAAGTGTAAAAAAAATTACACGCAATAAGAATATCAGGAGAGTCAATGATCCCGCGTCAGTTGTTCAATGCCGACCACGAAGAATTCCGTCAAAACCTGCGCCGCTTCCTCCATGCCGAGGTCCTGCCGCGCCACGCCGCCTGGGAAGAGCAGGGCTTTGTCGACCGCGATATCTGGCAACGCGCCGGCGAGTTGGGTTTCCTGTGCACCAACATGCCTGAAAACTACGGCGGTTCCGGCGTCGATCGCAAGTTCAGCACCATCGTGCTGGAAGAGCTGGCCAGCAGCAACGCCTCCGGCATCGGCTGGCCGCTGCATTCGGACATCGTGGCGCCTTATTTGCTGCGCTACGGCAGCGAACAGCTGAAACAGGCCTGGCTGCCGAAGATGGCGGCGGGCACGGCGATTACCGCGATCGCGATGTCGGAGCCGGGCACCGGCTCGGATCTGCAGGCGATACAGACTACCGCCGTTGAAGACGGCGATGACTATATCGTCAACGGTTCCAAGATTTTCATCACCAACGGCTATAACAGCGACATGGTGATAGTGGCGCTCAAGGTGGGCGACAAGGCGCGCGGCGCCAAGAATGTCTCGCTGCTGGTGATCGAGGCCGATCGGCCTGGTTTCAGCAAGGGCAAGCCGCTGAAGAAGATCGGCATGAAAGCGCAGGATACCTGCGAGCTGTTCTTTGACAACGTGCGGGTGCCGAAGACCAATATCGTCGGTGAGGTCGGGGCCGGCTTCAGCATGCTGATGCAGGAGCTGGCCTGGGAGCGCCTGCTGATCGCCATCACTTCGGTGGCCAACGCGGAAGCGATGCTCGATGTCACCATCGAATACACGCGCGAGCGCCAGGCCTTCGGCCGTTCGGTGTCGTCGTTCCAGAATACCCGCTTCAAGCTGGCCGAGATGAAGACCGAATTGCAGATTGCCCGCGTGTTCGTCGACCGCTGCGTCGAGCTGGAAGTCAAGGGCGAACTGCAAGTGGACGCTGCCGCGGCCGCCAAGTACTGGTGCTCGGATCTGCAAGGCAAGGTGCTGGATCAATGTTTGCAACTGCACGGCGGATATGGTTTCATGCAGGAGTACCCGATTGCGCGCGCCTTTATCGATGCGCGCGCTCAGCGCATCTATGGCGGCACCAATGAAATCATGAAAGAGATCATTTCCCGCACCATCTGATTGCAGGATGGCCGGAGCAGTTTTTTTAGTTGAATAAAAATTGAATAAAGATAGAAATCATGGCAAATGAATTACGAAATGAATTGCGCTATGACGGCCGCGTGGCGATTGTCACCGGCGCCGGCAATGGCCTCGGCCGCGTGCATGCCTTGCTGCTGGGAGCGCGCGGCGCCATGGTCGTGGTGAACGACCTTGGCGGCGACGTCCATGGCGGCGGCAAGTCCAGCGCCGCTGCCGACCAGGTGGTGGCGGAGATCGTCGCCGCCGGCGGCACGGCGGTAGCCAATTATGATTCGGTGGAAGCCGGCGGCCAGATCGTGCAGACCGCGCTCGATCATTTCGGCGGCATCGACATCGTCATCAACAATGCCGGCATCCTACGCGACAGCAGCTTCGCCAAGATGAGCGAGGACGACTGGGATCTGATCTACCGCGTCCACGTGCTGGGCGCCTTCCGCGTCACCCACGCGGCCTGGCCGCACATGCGCAACAAGGGCTACGGCCGCATCGTCATGACCACTTCGGCCGCCGGCATCTACGGCAATTTCGGCCAGGCCAACTACAGCATGGCCAAGATGGGTTTGATCGGCATGGCCAATACGCTGGCGGTGGAAGGCGCATCCAAGAATGTGCTGGTCAACACCATCGCGCCGCTGGCCGGTTCGCGCATCTCCGAAACCGTGATGCCGCCGCAGATGCTGGAAGCGCTCAAGCCGGAATACGTTGCCCCGCTGGCAGCCTATCTGTGCCACGACAGCTGCAAGGAAAGCGGCAGCCTGTTCGAGGTCGGCGCCGGTTTCCATGCCAAGCTGCGCTGGGAGCGCACCCAGGGCCATCATTTCCGCGGCCAGGCTTTCGGTCCCGAGGAAGTGGCGGAGCGATGGGCCGAGATCGGCGATTTCAGCGAGGCTACTTACCCCAAGACCATCGGCGAATCGCTGATGTCGATACTGCAAGGCGTCAACTCGCCGTTCGGCCAGAGCAAGTAGCGAAAACCTGACCCGCCATGGCTAACCCGCTCCTGTCCGGCATCCGGGTGCTCGACCTGACCCGTTTGCTGCCCGGTCCTTTTTGCAGCTTTTACCTGGCGCAACTAGGCGCCGAGGTGATCAAGCTGGAAGAACCTCAGGGCGGCGATTATGCCCGCTTGCTGGCGCCGGAACTGTTCACGCTGGTCAACCGCGGCAAGCAATCGGTCACCCTCGACCTGCGGCAACCGCAGGCGGTGGAGCTGCTGAAGCAGCTGGTGGCCGAGGCGGATGTCCTGATCGAATCGTTCCGGCCCGGCGTGATGGACAAGCTGGGTTGCGGTTATCAAGTTCTGAAACAGATCAATCCACGCCTGGTCTACGCGGCGCTGACCGGCTACGGCCAGACCGGTCCCTATAAAGACCGCGCCGGCCACGACATGAATTACTGCGCCTATGCCGGCTTGCTGGACCAGACCGGCGCTGCCGATGGCGCGCCGGTGCTGTCGAATTTCCAAAGCGCCGACCTGGCCGGCGGCGCACTCACTTGCGCCCTCGGCATCCTGGCCGCTGTGATCGGCGCGCGCGCGTCGGGGCAGGGCACGCTGGTCGACGTCGGCATGCTGGACGGCACGCTGGCGCTGCAGGCGCTCTCGCTGGCCACCATCCGTACGCTCGGCGAGAGCAAGGCGCGCGGCAGCGATGTGCTGAGCGGCGCCCTGCCCAACTACAGCATCTATGCCTGCGCCGATGGCAAGCACGTGGCGCTGGCGGCGCTCGAACCGAAATTCTTTTTCAATTTCTGCCAGGCAGTCGAGCGGCCCGACCTGGCCGTCTTGCCGCTGGCGGCCGGACCGGATGGGGCAGCGTTACGCCAAGCCCTGGCCGATCTGTTCAAGACACGCAGCCGCGATGAGTGGGAGCTGCTGCTGGCGGAGCGCGACTGCTGCGTGTCCGGCATCTACAGCCCGGACGAAGCGCTCGCCAATCCGCAGGTCAAGGCCCGCGGCCTGATCCGGATGGAAGGCGGCAAGCCTTTGTCCGACCTGCCGATCCGCTTCAGCGATACTGCTGTCGCGGCGGCTGGCGCCTGTCCGGCCTTGGGAGCGGATACCGCCGATGTGCTGGCGAGGCTGGCCGGCATCGATGACAAGCAGCTGGCTGCCTTGGCGGCGCGCGGCGCAATCTGATATAGACGAAATCAATGCAAGGCGATTACCGGCAAGATCGAAGAAAATATAAAAACCAGCAGCAATTTTCCTGAACTTCGTGCGAGGAGACACCCGTGGACGAACAAAAGAATTCGGTGCAAATGATGTTGCAATGGGCCGCCGCCAAGCCCAATGCGCCCTGGCTGTTCCAGCCGGTTCTCGGTGAATGGGAAGTCACTGCCTGGGCGCAGGGCAGCGACCAGGTAAGGCGCATGGCGGCAGCGCTGAAGGCGATGGACTGGGAACCTGGCAGCCGCATCTGCATCTCCGGCCGCAACACCGCGCATTGGATCATGGCCGACCTAGCGATTTCCATGGCCGGCCACGTCAGCGTCGGCATGTATCCGAAACAGGCGGCGGCCACCACCCGCTATATCTTCGAGCATAGCGAAGCCAAGGCGGTGTTCCTCGGGCCGATGCCGGACGCGGACGATTTCACGGGAGCGATCCCGGCCTCGATGCTCACCATTTCCTTTCCGTATCGGGATGCTCCGGCAGGGCAGCTCAGCTGGGATGAATTGGTCACAGCCAACGCGCCCATGGCCATCGAAGACTATCAGGCGCCGCCGCCCGAGGCGCTGATGACCCTGATCTACACCTCGGGCACCACCGGCAAGCCGAAGGGCGTGATGCTCAGCTACGGCAACGTGCAGTTTGCGGTGTACAGCATCATGAACCTGGCGCCCTCGCTCGGCCAGGAGCGTTATTTTTCATACATGCCGCTGGCGCACGCCTTCGAGCGTTTCGCGATTGCGCTGCCGAGCTGCTACAACGGCGGCGAAGTGCACTTCCTCGAAAACGTCGACAAGATGGGCGAGCAGCTGGCGCAGGTCGCGCCCACCCGTTTCTTCGGCGTGCCGCTGGTCTATGGCCGCATCCAGACCGCGATCCTGCACAAGATGCCGCAGCAGAAGCTGGACCGCCTGATGAAGATACCGCTGTTGCGCACCATCGTCCGGCGCAAGATCCGGGTCGCGGTCGGCCTGCAGCATGTGCGCTTCTGCCTGTCGGGAGCGGCGCCGATACCGGCGGCATTGCTGGACTGGTACCAGCGCAATCTCGGCCTGACGGTGCTGCAGGGTTATGCGCCCACTGAGGCCTCGGTCTATTCCAGCGCCTGCCTGCCCGACCAGAACCGCGTCGGCTCGGTCGGCAAGCCGCCGCAGAACGCCGGCTTCAAGCTGTCCGGCGACGGCGAAATCCTGTTCAAGCATCCCGGCCTGATGATGGGCTATTACAAGGATCCGGAGAGCACGCGCGCCGCCTTCACCGAGGATGGCTATTTGCGTACCGGCGACCAGGGCAGGGTGGACGAGGACGGTTACCTGTATATTACCGGCCGCGTGAAAGACATCTTCAAGACCGCCAAGGGAAAATACGTGGCGCCGGCGCCCATCGAATGTTCGCTGGCGCGCAATGCCGATGTGGAAAACCTGCTGTTCATCGGCAGCGGCATGAATCAGCCGGTGATGGCGGTGACCCTGAACGCGGCGGCGCGCAGCAAGCCGCGGGCCGAAGTGGAGCAAGGGCTGATCGACGACATGGCGGCGGTCAATGCGACGCTGGAGCCGCATGAAAAGATCGCCAAATGCGTGGTGCTGAAAGATGCCTGGAGCATAGACAACGGCTTGATGACGCCGACCATGAAGGTCAAGCGCAGCGAAGTGGAAAGGCGCTACGCCGGCCTGATGGAGCGGGAACTGCTGGTGCGCAGCGCGGTCGGATGGGAATGACGGGGCAATCCCGAGCCTGGTCAACTATAGCAATAGTAGCAACAGATTTTTAAAAACAACCCGAGGATAAAAATGACCGTTAACGACATCATCAAACTCATGCCGAGCGCGCTGGATGCAGCCGCCACGCTGAACATGAAGAACAGCATCCAGTTCGATATCTCGAAGCCGATGTACCTGCTGATCGATCACGGAAAATGTACTGCCCACGAAGGCGTGATTGATGAGCCAGATGTCGCGCTGACGATGGCGGATGACGACCTGAAGGCATTGCTGAAAGGCGAGCTGAACGGCGCCATGGCCTTCATGAGCGGCAAGCTGAAGCTGAAAGGCGACATGATGCTGGCGCAGCGCATTCCTTCCCTGTTCGACGCCAGCAGGATCTCCTGATCGGATTGTGCGGATCCAGCCTGGATTGCGTTGCCCGCATCCAGGCTGTTTTTTTATGCCCGGCTTATTCGAACTGCTTGTCTTGTTCCGCCATCTGCACCAGGATTGCAGCCGGCGCAAAGTAACTGCCGAACTGCTCCGCCAGCTGCCGCGCCCGCTTGACGAAATTGGCGACGCCGTAAGCATTGATGTACTGTAGCGCGCCGCCCTGGAACGGTGCAAAGCCCCAGCCGAAAATGCTGCCGATATTGGTGTCGGCCACGGTCAGCACGACCTTCTCTTCATAGCACTTGGCCGCTTCATTGGCCTGCACGAACATCATCCGTTCGATCAAATCCTTTTGCGGCAGCTGCGCGGCTGCCAGCGGAAATGCTTGCTGCAAGCCTGGCCACAGGTGTTTGCTTTCATTTTCCGGATAATCGTAAAAACCCTTGCCGGCTTTCTTGCCCTTACGGTCCAGCTCGGTCACCATTTTTTCCAGTCCGGCATCGGCCGGGTGGCCTGCAAAAGGCTTGCCGGCTTCGGCAAAGTCCTTGCGCGTCTGTTGCAGTATGTGCAGCGACAGCGACAGGCTGACTTCATCGTGCACCGCCAGCGGTCCTACCGGCATGCCGGCCTGCAAGCCGGCCATTTCGATGGCGCGCGGATGCTGGCCTTCCATCAGCAGCTGCAAACCTTCCATCACATAGGTGCCGAACACCCGCGAGGTGTAGAAGCCGCGCGAGTCGTTGACCACGATGGGTGTCTTCTTGATCTGCTGCACATAGTCGAAGCCGCGCGCCAGGGTTTGCGGGCTGGTATGTTCGCCGACAATGATTTCCACCAGCGGCATCTTGTCTACCGGCGAAAAGAAGTGCAGGCCGATGAAGTTGGCAGGCCGCACGCTGGCCTGCGCCAGGCCGGTGATCGGCAGGGTTGACGTATTGGAAGCGAAGACGGCGTCGGCGCTGATCAGCGCTTCGGTCTTGCGGGTCACGTCGGCCTTGATGGCGCGGTCTTCAAACACCGCCTCGATGATCAGGTCGCAGCCGGCCAGGTCGTTGAAGTCGGTGGTGGGCTGGATGCGCGCCAGCAGGGCGTTCTTGCTGTCTTCGGTTTGCTGCTTGCGGCGGATGGCCTTGTCGAGCAGCTTGGCGGAGTAGCTCTTGCCGTTTTCCGCATTTTCCAGGCTGCTGTCCAGCAGCACCACGCCGATGCCGGCTTTCGCCGATGCGTAGGCAATCCCAGCGCCCATCATGCCCGCGCCCAGAATGCCGACCTTGCTGACTTTGGACGGCGCAAAGCCCTCCGGACGCGACTTGCCCTTGTTGATGGCGTTGAGCTGGAACCACAGCGTGCCGATCATGTTCTTGGCCACCGGCGACAGGGCGCAATTGACGAAGTAGCGCGATTCGATTTCGCAGGCAGTATCGAAATCGACAATCCCGCCTTCGAACACGCAGCTCATGATGTTGGTGGCGGCCGGATAGTTGCCGAAAGTCTTGGCGCTTGCCATCGACGGCGCAACCGACCACAGCTGGCCGTTGCCCGGGCTGCGCGAATCGCCGCCGGGCCAGCGGAATTTCTTGTCGTCCCAAGGCTGCTTCGCCTTCGGGTTAGCCAGGCACCAGGCCTTGGCTTTGGCCAGCAGGTCTTCCTTGTCGCTGGCCAGCTCCTGGATGATTCCTTGTTGCAGCGCTTCTTCCGCGCGCAGTTCCTTGCCTTCCAGGATCAGCTGCAGCGCGCTCTGGATGCCGATCATGCGCGGCAGGCGCTGGGTGCCGCCGCCGCCCGGCAGCAGTCCTAGCTTGACTTCCGGCAGGCCGAACTTGGCTTTCGGATTGTTGATGGCGATGCGGTGATGGCAAGCCAGCGCCAGCTCCAAGCCACCGCCCAGCGCCGTGCCGTTGAGCGCAGCCACCACCGGCCGGCCGCATAGTTCCAAGCGACGCATGAAGCCTTTGAATTCCTGCACCAGGTCGAAGGCCGCTTGCGCTTCGGTGATCTGGTACAGCTTTTCGATATCGGCGCCGGCCACGAAATCGGCCTTGCCGGAGGTGATGATGACGCCGGCGATAGTGGCATCCGCTTCGATGGCGGCAATCGCCTGCATGAACGGCGCCGTCAGCGCCTCGTTCAGCACATTCATCGAACGGCCCGGCATGTCCAGGGTCAGGGTGACGATGTTGTCGCTGTCTTTGTGAAAATTCACACTCATGATCTGTACCTCTGAAGTGTTGATATCTAGTCAGTTGGGGACAGAGCCGCACGGGGAGTGTAATTCGCCACGCTGCGGTGGCTCTTAAACTCTGTCCCACAATAAATTAAACTCGTTCAATAATAGTGGCGATACCCATGCCGCCGCCGACGCACAGCGAGATCAGGGCCGTCTGCTTGCCGCTGCGCTCCAGTTCGTCGAGCGCGGTGCCTAATATCATGGCGCCGGTGGCGCCCAGCGGATGGCCCATGGCGATCGAACCGCCATTGACATTGACCCGCGCCGGGTCGATATCGAGGTCGCGGATGGCGCGCATGACCACGGCGGCGAACGCCTCATTGATTTCAAACAGGTCGATATCCTTGACCGACATTTTTGCCTTGGCCAGCGCCTTGCGCGCCGCCGGGGCGATTCCGGTCAGCATGATGGTCGGCTCGGAGCCGGTGACGGCGGTGGCGACGATGCGGGCGCGCGGTTTCAGTCCCAGCTTCTGGCCCATCTCCTTGCTGCCGACCAGCACCAGCGCGGCGCCGTCGACGATGCCGGAGGAATTGCCGGCGTGATGCACATGGTTGATTTTTTCGACCGTGGTGTACTTGCGCAGCGCAGTCGCATCGAAACCCATCTGGCCGATCTGCTCGAAAGCCGGATTCAAGGCGGCCAGGTTTTCGATGGTGGTCTGGGCGCGGATGTATTCATCGTGATCCAGCACCACCAGGCCGTTCAGGTCGGTCACCGGCACCAGCGATTTACTGAAGTAACCTTCGGCGCGCGCATGGGCCGCCTTTTTCTGCGATTGCAGGGCGAAGTGGTCGACGTCGCTGCGCGAGAAATTTTCCAGCGTGGCGATCAGGTCGGCGCCTATGCCCTGCGGCGCAAAGCCGGTGCTCTGGTTGACGCGCGGATCCATGAACCAGGCGCCGCCGTCCGAGCCAATGGCCCAGCGCGACATGCTCTCGACGCCGCCGGCCACCACCAGCTGCTCCTGGCCGGACATGACCTTCATCGCCGCCAGGTTGACCGATTCCAGGCCGGAAGCGCAAAAGCGCGATTGCGTCACGCCCGCGACCGACTGGTCCCAGCCGGCGTACAGCACGGCGGTGCGGGCGATGTCGGCGCCTTGTTCGCCGACCGGCGTCACGCAGCCGAGCACGACGTCGTCCACTTGCGAGGTATCGAGCCGGTTGCGTTGCTCCAGCGCGTGCAGCAGCTGCGCCAGCAGATTGACCGGCGTCACCTGGTGCAGGCTGCCATCCTTCTTGCCCCTGCCGCGCGGCGTGCGTACGGAATCGAAAATATAAGCTTCAGTCATAGCGTCTCCGGCTTGTATGTTTGCGTAATAATTATTACACTTTGCGTGTGTCTGATTGCAGCTGAATACTTACTTTATTGAAAGCGGTGACAAGCGTCAATTGGTAAGGCACTCTAAATCAGGCAATTACGGTGCAGGTGGATGTGCTGGTAATTTTAATTACACGTATGACAAAAATGACAAAGATGACAAAAACCATGGCTGTGGAAAAACAGAAAATCCTCCTCGACCGTGCCTTGCTCAAACCGGTGATACGGCAAAGGATAGAAAGCGCGGTGCTGGATTTGTTTTCGGAACGCGAATTCCACAGCGTCAGCTTTGGTGAAATCGCCGCTGCCGCCAATGTCTCCTTGCAGACCATTTATAAATACTACGGTGGCAAGGAAGCGCTGCTGTTTGCTTGCCTGGAAACCTGGCTTGGCGCGCTGGCCTCGCGCATGCTCGATCACTTGCAAGGCATAGAAAGCTGCCAGGACAAGCTGCGCAAGGTGTTCTGGGTAGTATTGGAATTCTTCGACCGCAATCCCAAGGTGAGCCAGCTCATCATGAGCTCGCTGCAGATCAGCGCATGGGGCCGCGACCGCACTTTCCGCCAGCCGGAAATGATGGAAGTCCTGATGAAGACTTTGACTGACGGCAGGGCGGAAGGCGTCCTGACGGATGAGGTGGATGAAAAAATCCTGCTGGATTATTTCATCGGCATCCTGGAGCGGCTGGTGCACATGCATACCATGCGCGGCGAGAAAGAGCCGCTGGCGCTGCAGGCAAATGCGCTGTTCAGGATGCTGTGGCGGGCGATCGCCAGGCCCGCGAATTAATCCGGGAAATCGAAGGACACTAATAAGGACGATCATGCAAGCCGATTCCACAGTCGATCAATTGATCAACACGCTCTGGCATCTCGCCGGCCAAGCGCCGGACGCCCTGGGGCAGCTCAGTTTTTCCAATCTGGCGCGGCAATTGCCTTCGCAGTTCCAGGTCGGCGCGCTGGCGTCCGCCACCATCGGCGCACAGGCGCTGGCGGCGGCCGAGTTCTGGCGTTTGCGCGGCGGCCCCCGGCAAAGCGTGACGCTCGACCAGCGCCATGCGCTCGCCATCTTCCGCAGCGAGCGCTATCTGCTGATAGACGGCAAGCCGCCGGCCGATCCCTGGAGTCCTATCGCCGGTTACTACCAGGCCGGCGACGGCCGCTGGATACAGCTGCATACCAATTTCCCGCATCACCGCGACGGCGTGCTGCGGGTCCTGCAATGCGCCGGCAACCGCGCCGCCGTGGCTGCCGCCATCGCCGGCTGGCAGGCCAGCGAACTCGATGTGCGCCTGGCGCAAGAGGGCATGTGCGCAGCGCTGATACGCAGTCCCGCCGAGTGGCTGGCCCATCCGCAGGCGGCCGCCATCGCCGGCTTGCCGTTGTTCGAAATCGAACGCATCGCCGACAGCGCTCCCGAACTGCCGCGCGGAAGCTTGCAACGTCCGCTCAGCGGCGTGCGGGTGCTCGATTTGTCGCGCGTGATTGCAGCGCCGGTGGCGGGGCGCACGCTGGCCCAGCATGGCGCTGAAGTGCTGGCGATAGGCGCCGCGCACTTGCCGAACATCCCGACGCTGGTGATCGACAACGGCCGCGGCAAGCGTGCCGCCCAGCTGGATTTGCGCAATGAGGCGGGGCGCCAGCGCCTGCGCGAACTGATACGCGGCGCCGATGTTTTCCTGCACGCATACCGCCCCGGTGCGCTCGCCGCGCTTGGCTTCAGCAGCGAAGAATTGCAGGCGCTGCGGCCCGGTTTGGTCGAGGTGCGCCTTTCTGCCTACGGCCATGCCGGTCCATGGGCCGAGCGACGCGGCTTCGACAGCCTGGTGCAGTCGGCTACCGGCATCGCCAGGGAAGAGGGACAGGCCGCAAGCAGCGACCAGCCTGGCAAGCTGCCTTGCCAGGCGCTGGATCATGCCACCGGTTACCTGGCGGCCTTCTGCGCCATCACTGCGCTGCAAAGGCGGGCGACAGAGGGCGGCGGTTGGCGGGCGCAGGTATCGCTGGCGCAGACCGGCCGCTGGCTGCAGTCCATGCCGCGCCTTGCCGACGGCTTGCAGCATGCCGATCTCAGCGCGGCCGAAGTCGATCAGTGGCGGCAGACGATGACGTCTACCTATGGCGAAATCAGTGCGGTCGCGCCGGCTGAACAAATGTCGGAGACGCCGCCGCATTTCGACCTCCCGCCTTCGGCCCTGGATGCCTATGAGGCGAGCTGGCAGCAAGGCTGACAAGAGGCCGTTAACAAAAAAAAGCGCTTACCGTGAAGTAAGCGCTTTTCAGATGCGTGCCGCCCAGTCTTTTATTCCTGAGCGGCCAGGACCAATGGTTTGTTATGCGAAATTGTTATGCGAAGTTCTTCGAAGCAAATTCCCAATTCGCCAATGCCCAGAATGCTTCCAGGTATTTTGGACGGGCGTTGCGGTAGTCGATGTAGTAAGCATGTTCCCAGACATCGACGGTGATCAAAGGCTTAGCGTCGGTGGTCAGTGGAGTAGCTGCGTTGGAAGTCGACACCAGGCCGAGCGAACCGTCGGCATTTTTCACCAGCCAGGCCCAGCCAGAACCGAAAGTGCCGACTGCAGTCTTGGTCAGTTCAACCTTGAAGTTGTCGAACGAACCCCACTTGGCGTTGATCGCATCTGCCAATGCGCCGGTTGGTGCGCTGCCGCCGCCCTGTGCTACCGGCGACAGGCTGTGCCAGTAGAAAGTGTGGTTCCAGATTTGCGCTGCGTTGTTGAAGACGCCGCCGGACGATTTCTTGACGATGTCTTCCAGGGATGCGTTTTCGAATTCTGTGCCTGGGATCAGGTTGTTCAGGTTGGTCACATAGGTCTGGTGATGCTTGCCATAGTGGAATTCCAGAGTCTCTTTGGAAATGTGTGGAGTTAATGCATCCAGAGCATACGGCAGGGGCGGGAGAGTGTGTGCCATGTTGTGCGTCCTTCCTATAGTTTTATTGGGATTACAAAGAAGCTGTTGCCTATACAAGTACAAGTGATGAACAGTTTCCAGGAAAGAGCTATTGTAAAGCGCTTAGCTATTCCATGCAGCATGCTTGCGCTTTCCGGCGCCTTTTTATTCGACCCGATATGCGGCTTGCGCCGCTTTCTGTGAAGCCCGTACTCAGTCGAGCGTTGCTTGCACGCTGTCGATGCCGACCCTGGCGCTGCCTTCGGCTAGCTGGACAGTGACGAAATGCCGCGGCTGCAAGGCTTGCGGCGTGCGGATCACATGTCCCTTGGCATCGGAAACGATGGCGTAGCCGCGTTCCAGCGTGCGCTGCGGATTCAGCAGTTCGAGTTGCGCATTGAGCGCGGCCAGCGCCTGCCGCCGGTCCCTGTTTTTTGCCGCCAGCGCGCTGCCGAGACGGCGGCTCTGCTCCAGCAGTGCGCTGCGTGGCGCCGCAGTATCGGGGATCTGTGCCGCCATGCGGGTGCGCAGGTTGAGCAGGGCGTAGCGCGACTGCGTCAGCGGAATGCGGGTGGCGTGCAGCAAGCGGCTGTGCAGGCTTTGCAGCTTGACCCGTTCATGGGCAATGGTGGTGGCCGGGCTGCTCAGGCGGCGTCCCAGCCAGTCGAGCGTCTGGCTGGCTTCTCCCAGCTGCCGGCGCAAGGCGCGGGTGAGGTCGTCGGCGTGCGCTTCCAGCGTCGCCAGCCAGTCGCCGCGCGGTACTGTAGCCAGCTCGGCAGCAGCGGTCGGCGTGGCGGCGCGCAGGTCGGCGGCAAAGTCGGCAATGGTGAAATCGGTTTCGTGGCCGACGCCGGAAATCACCGGCATCGGCGCCGCCACGATCGCGCGCGCCACCGCTTCGTCATTGAACGACCACAGGTCTTCGATGCTGCCGCCGCCGCGGCACACCAGCAGCAGCTCGCATTCGGCGCGCGCCGCCGCGGTGTTGATGGCGCGTGCGATCTTTTCCGCGGCGCCGTCGCCTTGCACCGGCGTCGGGTACAGGATCACGCGCACATGCGGCGCCCGGCGCGCCAATGCGGTCAGGATGTCGCGCAGCGCCGCCGCCTGCAGGCTGGTGACGATGCCGATGGTTCGGGCGAACGGCGGCAGCGGCCGCTTGCGCGCCGGATCGAACAAGCCTTCCGCGTTGAGTTTTTCTTTCAGGCGCAAAAACGCTTCGTACAGATTGCCGACGCCGGCGCGCCGGATCGCTTCGACATTGAGCTGGTAGTCGCCACGCGCGGCGTACAGGGTTACCAGGGCCCGCACTTCCACCTTGTCGCCGTCGCGCGGGGTAAAGCCGGCATGCTGGGCGCGGCCCTTGAACATCACACCGCGCACTTGCGCTGCATCGTCCTTCAGCGTGAAGTACCAGTGGCCGGATGCGTAGCTCTTGAAATTCGAGATTTCGCCTGAGACCCAGGCCAGTGGAAAACTGCGTTCCAGCATCCGCGCAACGGCTTGATTCAAGGCGGAGACCGTCAACATCTGCGGTCCGTCGGAACGATTATCGGGAGGGCTGGAGAGATTCATGCGGGCTTTCGATTCAAATGATTACCTGGTCCGCTGCGGCGAGCGCAGCAGGAGCGCTGACATTGTAAAGCACAGCCGCTGCACAGCAATGGAAAAGCGAAACAAATCAAGGGCTTGTCATGAAAGCAGTGGGCTTGCGCACAAGCTTATCCACATATTCTGTGGGTAACTGTGGATTTCTGCCGGCTTGTGGATATGCGCCGGATATGCGCCAGGCAAGCATGGCAAAACGATCACGGATGATGGTGAAAATCCTTCTCGCCGTCCGCAGATACGCGTTTCAGGCGCATTTGCAGCATTCCTTCACACTGGTGAAAATGCATTTCCAATCAATGACTTCAGATGAACCCAGCGCGCTTGTGCACAAAGTTATCCCCAAAATCTGTGGAAAACTTTGCGCGTGTGCCGCCGGCAAAATCTGCCTGTTTTTTAAGCGGCGGGAAAAATTCCTTTTAAATCATGGACTTCAATATCGAGTTCGCTACTTGTCCACAATCTTGTTCACATAATGTGTGTGAAACTACGAGAAGCGTTTTATCAACATGGAACACAGTGGAAAACACCGCGATAAAAATTTCTGCTCAGCAATGCTTGTCGCGCTTGCCCGCAAGCCGTCAACAAGTTACATTCTGCATCCATGCCGATGAACCCCCTCATCTGCATTTGTCTCGGCGACCCCGTCTCACCGATACGCTCTACTGTATTAGTACCTCACCAAGGAGTTTCTTTTGTTTGCCATTATTCAAGCTGCGGGCTGGCCGATCTGGTTATTGTTAATTGCCTCAGTCATTGCCACCGCATTGATTATCGAACGTCTCGTTTATTTGCGCCGCCCGCGGATTCTGCCGCCGCAACTGTTGCAGGAAGTGATACGGGTTTATCACAACGGCAAGATCAATGACGACGTCTTGACCAACCTGGCTTCCAATTCGCCGCTGGGCCGGGTGCTGGCTGCCGGCCTGCGCAACGTCGATGCGCCGCGCGACCTGATGAAGGAATCGATCGAAGAGGCCGGCCAGGCGACTGCGCATGACCTCGAACGTTTCCTGACCACGCTGGGCACGATTGCCTCGCTGGCGCCGCTGATGGGCTTGTTCGGCACGGTGGTCGGCATGATTGAAATTTTTGGCGCGACAACCGGCGCCGGCGCCGATCCTACGCAGCTGGGCCATGGCATTTCGGTGGCGCTGTATAACACCGGCTTCGGCCTGGCGATCGCCATGCCTGCCTTGATTTTCTATCGCCATTTCCGTGCCCTGGTGGACGGTTTTGTCGTCGATATGGAGCAGCAGGCTGTAAAATTTGTCGATACAGTCCATGGTGCCCGTAAGTAAAATAATTGTGGGACAGAGTTTAAGAGCCACCGTAGCGTGGCGAATTACACTCCCCGTGCGGCTCTGTCCCCAACTGACTAGAAAAACAGTCAAAATCACAAAGAAAAGTATATGAATTTCCGTAAAGGCAAGGGCCGCGAGGACCCTGAAATCAACCTGATTCCGTTCATCGATGTCTTGCTGGTGATCGTGATCTTCCTGATGGTGACCACCAGCTACAGCAAGTTCACCGCGCTGCAGATCACCTTGCCGACTGCCGATGCCGACAAGGCCATGACGCAGCCGCAGGAGATCAACGTCGCGGTCAATCCGCAGGGCCAGTACGCTGTGAACAACGTGCAGGTGTCGTCCAAGGATGCGGCGTCGCTGGCGCTGGACCTGAAGAATGCGGTGCAGGCCGATGGCCAGTCCAAGGCGGATCCGGTAGTGATCATCAATGCCGACGCCATGGCGACCCATCAGACCGTGATCAATGTGCTGGAAGCTGCGCGTCTGGCGGGTTTCGACAAGATCACGTTTGCCGCGCAGACTAGTGGCCACAAGTAAAAGCTCGCTTGAATCGACCCTGAGCGCCGCCTGGCAGCGGCGCGGCTTGCTGGCATGCCTGCTGTGGCCGCTGTCGCTGCTGTTCGGCTTGCTGGCGGCGTTGCGCCGCCGGCTCTATGCCGCCGGCTGGCAGGCCAGCATCCGTCTGCCGGTGCCGGTGATCGTGGTCGGCAACATCTTTGTCGGCGGCACCGGCAAGACGCCGCTGACGATCTGGCTGGTGCAAGCCCTGCGCCAGGCCGGCTACGTGCCGGGCGTGATCTCGCGCGGCTATGCGGCGCAATCTTCCGACGGAAAATCACAGGTACGGCAGGTGAATGCCACTTCGCTGGCGGCCGAAGTCGGCGACGAACCCTTGCTGATCGCCGACCGCGCCCAATGTCCGGTGGTGGTCGGGCGCGACCGGGTGGCGGCGGCGCAAGCCTTGCTGCAGGCGCATCCTGAGGTCAACCTGATCTTGTCCGACGACGGCTTGCAGCATTACCGTTTGCAGCGCGATATCGAAATCGTCCTGTTCGATTCCCGCGGCGCCGGCAACGGCTGGCTGCTGCCGGCCGGGCCCTTGCGCGAACCGGCTTCGCGCCGGCGCGACTTTACCGTGGTCAATGCCCCCGCGATTCCTGCCTCCATGCCGGCCGATTCGATCCGCATGCAGCTGGTGGGTGAGCAAGCCGAACGCCTGGCCGATCCGGCGCAGACGCGGGCGCTGGCCAGCTTGCGCGATCCGGCGCTGAAGATTGCCGCGGCGGCCGGGATAGGCAATCCGCAACGCTTTTTCAGCATGCTGAGCGCGGCCGGCCTGAAGTTCGAGACGCTGGCCTTGCCCGATCATCATGATTTTTCCGACAACCCGTTTACCGCCCTGCAGGCAGAGCTGATCCTGATCACGGAAAAGGATGCAGTAAAATGTCGGCAAATAGCTTCTATTAAAAACGACCCGCGCATCTGGGTCGTTCCGGTGACGGCGCAGATTGACGCCGCACTGTCACATCAAATTCTGGAGAAACTCCGTGGACACTCAACTGCTTGACATCCTGGTCTGCCCGATCTGCAAAGGGCCGCTGCATCACGACAAGAAAGCCCAGGAACTGATTTGCAACGCTGACAAGCTGGCTTATCCGATCCGCGACGGCATCCCCATCATGTGGGCCGACCAGGCGCGCGACCTCAACGCTCCGGCCGCCGGCGCGGCTCCTGCAGCCTGAGTGGCGGGAGACACTGTGAGTCATAGCAAGCCTTTCACGGTCATCATTCCGGCGCGGCTGGCTTCCACCCGCCTGCCCAATAAGCCGCTGGCCGATATCGGCGGCAAGCCGATGATCGTGCGCACCGCCGAGCGCGCTGCGCAGTCCGGCGCGGCGCAGGTGATCGTGGCCACCGACCATGCGGAAATCCTGGCGGTTTGCGCGCAACATGGGATTGCCGCGCGCCTGACGCGCGCCGACCATCCCTCCGGCACCGACCGCATCGCGGAAGTGGCGGCGGCGCTGGGCTTGGCGGCCGATGCCGTGGTGGTCAACGTGCAGGGCGACGAACCGATGATCGATCCGGCCCTGATCGCGGCCACTGCCGCCCAGATCAGCGCCGAAGTGCCGATGGCGACCGCGGCGCACGCCATCGATGCTGTCGCCGACGTATTCAATCCGAATGTGGTCAAGGTCGTCCTGAACCAGGCCGGGCGCGCCCTGTATTTTTCACGGGCGACGATTCCCTGGCACCGGGACGGTTTTGCGCAAACGCAGCAGAGCCTGCCGGCCGGCTACCAGCCCTTGCGCCATATCGGCCTGTACGCCTACAGCAATGGTTTTTTGCAAACCTATCCGACTTTAGCTGTGTCGCCGCTGGAACAGATTGAAGCGCTGGAACAGCTGCGGGTGCTGTGGCACGGCTATCCGATCGCGGTGCATATTGCGCCGGCGGCGCCGGCGCCCGGCGTCGATACGGCGGAAGACCTGGAGCGGGTGCGCCGTTTTTTCACTGCATGAAATACCAGGAAATGATAGAAAATCATCGTTGAGCCAACAGAAATCGTGCCCAAATCATGGGCAAAGCGCGCTGTTTGGTAAAATTGTATGGTAAGTTTCATGCAAAGATAGCGTGATATAAATAAGCATCTCAGGAGACGTCGCTGCCAGTTCGCTGTGCGCCGTCGCCACAATCAATTCACAAACTCACCTTAGGACTTCAACATGCGCCTCATCCTTTTAGGAGCGCCTGGTGCCGGTAAAGGCACGCAAGCGACTTTCATTAAAGAGAAATTCAACATTCCGCAGATTTCCACGGGCGACATGTTGCGCGCAGCAGTCAAGGCTGGCACTCCGCTAGGCATTGAAGCGAAGAAGGTGATGGACGCAGGCGGCCTGGTCTCCGACGACATCATCATCGGCCTGGTCAAGGACCGCCTGAAACAGTCGGATTGCGCCAACGGCTACCTGTTCGACGGCTTCCCGCGCACCATTCCGCAGGCGGACGCGATGAAAGAGGCGGGAGTGGCTATCGACTACGTGCTGGAAATCGATGTTCCCGACAGCGCCATCATCGAACGCATGAGCGGCCGCCGTGTGCATCTGTCCTCGGGCCGCACTTACCACGCCAAGTTCAATCCGCCGAAAGTGGAGGGCAAGGACGACGTCACCGGGGAAGACCTGATCCAGCGCGACGACGACAAGGAAGCAACCGTCAAGAAGCGTTTGTCCGTGTATCACGAACAGACCGAGGTGCTGGTCAATTACTACGGCGACTGGGCCAAGGCCGGCTTGCCGGGCGCGCCCAAGTATCGCAAGATCGCCGGCGTCGGTCCGGTCGAGCAGATACGCGATAGCGCGTTTGCGGCATTGGAAGCATAAAGAAAGCGGACTTCGGTCCGCTTTTTCTTTTAATCAATACTTTCCGGCAAAGTCATTTAGAATAAATCCAAGCGCCAATCTTCAGGCAGCAACCTGTCAAAGCCAGCCCAAGCATCTCACTGAAAATAAAAGGGCAACGAAAAATTTTGCATTACGCGGTATCGGCCGGGAATCGCAGGCGCCAGGTTGGCGTCGCGCAGACCGGTGAAATGGTGTGATTGTCTTATTTTGTCGTGCAGCCGTTCGAAAAACAGGAGGAGTCAACATGGCATCAAGTCTATGGTTTGCCGTTGCTTGCGGCATCATTGCCGTTATCTACGGGCTGGTTTCACGCAGTTGGATATTGAAGCAGGATCCCGGCAATCCACGCATGCAGGAAATCGCCGCCGCGATCCAGCAGGGCGCCGCTGCTTACCTGGCGCGCCAGTACCGCACCATCGCCATCGTCGGCGCGGTGCTGTTTATCGTGATTGCCATACTGCCGGGACTGGGGCTGGTGACCGCCGCCGGCTTTCTGATCGGCGCGGTGCTGTCGGGCGCCTGCGGCTTCATCGGCATGAATGTCTCGGTGCGCGCCAATGTGCGCACCGCCCAAGCCGCCACCAAGGGCATGGGGCCGGCGCTGAACGTCGCCTTCCGCGGCGGCGCCATCACCGGGATGCTGGTGGTGGGCCTTGGCTTGCTCGGCGTAACCTTGTTTTTCCTGTGGCTGCTGGCTTTCACCGGCCCTGCCAGCGCGTCGCTGCATGATGTCATCCGGCCGCTGATCGGGCTGGCCTTCGGCGCTTCGCTGATTTCGATTTTCGCCCGTCTCGGCGGCGGCATCTTCACCAAGGGCGCGGACGTCGGCGCCGACCTGGTGGGCAAGGTGGAAGCCGGCATTCCGGAAGACGACCCGCGCAATCCGGCGGTGATCGCCGATAACGTCGGCGACAATGTCGGCGACTGCGCCGGCATGGCGGCCGACCTGTTCGAAACCTATGTGGTGACCTTGATCGCCACCATGCTGCTCGGTTCGCTGCTGGTGCATGGCGCTGAATTGCAGGCGGTGCTGTATCCGCTTGCCCTGGGCGGCGTCTCCATCCTGGCCTCGATCATCGGTTGTTCCATGGTCAAGGCCAAGCCTGGGAAGAAAATCATGTCGGCGCTGTATACCGGCCTGTGGTGGGCGGCGATCCTGAGCCTGGCCGGTTTTGCGGTAGTGACCTGGCTGATCCTGCCGGAGCCGATGCGCGTGCCAATGATGAGCTCGGCCTTCATCGGCATTGTCCTCACCGGCTTGATGGTCTATATCACCGAGTATTACACCGGCACCGATTTCAAGCCGGTGCGCCACATTGCGCAAGCTTCCACCACCGGCCACGGCACTAATATCATCGCCGGTCTCGGCGTCTCGATGAAATCGACTGCCTATCCGGTGCTGGCGGTGTGCGTCGCCATCCTCGCGTCTTACTGGCTGGCCGGCCTGTACGGCATCGCCATCGCCGCTACCGCCATGCTGTCGATGGCCGGCATCATCGTGGCGCTGGACGCCTACGGTCCGATCACCGATAACGCCGGCGGCATCGCCGAAATGTCGGGCTTGCCGGATTCGGTGCGGGCGATTACCGATCCGCTGGACGCGGTCGGCAATACCACCAAGGCGGTCACCAAGGGCTATGCCATCGGCTCGGCCGGCCTGGCGGCGCTGGTGCTGTTCGCCGATTACACCCATGCCCTTGATTCGGTCGGCAAGAGCACCGTCTTCGATCTCTCCAATCCGCTGGTGATCGTCGGCCTCTTCATCGGCGGCCTGATCCCTTACCTGTTCGGGGCGATGGCGATGGAAGCCGTGGGCCGCGCCGCCGGCGCGGTGGTGATCGAGGTGCGGCGCCAGTTCCGCGACATCAAAGGCATCATGGACGGCAGCGGCAAGCCGGAGTACGACAAGGCGGTCGACATGCTGACCTCGTCGGCGATCAAGGAAATGATCATCCCGTCGCTGCTGCCGGTGGTGGTGCCTATCCTGGTCGGCCTGATCCTCGGTCCGGCGGCGCTGGGCGGCCTGTTGATGGGCACCATCGTCACCGGCCTGTTCGTGGCGATCTCCATGACCACCGGCGGCGGCGCCTGGGACAATGCCAAGAAATATATCGAGGACGGCAACCATGGCGGCAAGGGTTCGGAGGCGCACAAGGCGGCGGTGACCGGCGACACGGTCGGCGATCCCTACAAGGATACGGCCGGTCCGGCGGTCAATCCGCTGATCAAGATCATCAACATCGTGGCCTTGCTGCTGGTGCCTTTGCTGCCGGGGAGCGGCATGAACCAGGCGGTTGCGGGGCCTGAGGTGATCCTGGTGCCGGCGCCGGTTACGGCGCCCGCAGCTGAAACGGCCAGCCCCGGCAGCGCCGCAGCAGCGGCGACTGCGCCGGCTTCGGCGCCGTCCGCGGTGATTTATTTCGAATCGGGCAAGTCGGAGGCGCCGGCCGACACCAGCGAAAAGCTGGCGCCGGTCATCGAAGCCGCCAAGGCCAAGAGCGACGCCAAAGTGGTGGTGAGCGGCTTCCACGACACCACCGGCGATGCGGCCAAGAATGAAGAAATCTCCAAGGAACGCGCCAAGAGCGTCAAGGCGCTGCTGCTGATCGGCGGCGTGGCGGAAGACGCGATCGTGCTGGAGAAACCGCAGGTGACTACCGGCAGCGGCGACAACGCCGAGGCGCGGCGGGTCGAGGTGAGCGTACGCTGAGGCGGGGCCGGATTGGGCAGGGCGGCAGCGGCAGGCCGCCTTGCGGATTCCTAATCAGGTGTCCGCTCAGATGTGCGCAGCTGACTGCTTGCGCCACGCGTATCAGAATGGGATAGCCACAATGAAAAAGGACATCACGCGATGTCCTTTGGTTTTTTTGATGCGGTTGGCAAGCGCTTAGCGATTGACCTTGCACGCCGTATCGGTATCCCAGCGCCCGGAGCAAATGCGCCAGCGGCACAGTTCGCCTTCGATCATGCCGAGCTGGTGGCAGCGCTGCAGCAGGCCGGCGGTGCTGTCGCCGGCTTTGCGCTCAACGATATCCGGTCCGTCGGCGCTGTTTTGCGCCAGCACCGGTTCGGCAGCTTTCTTTTTGGCTTGCTGCTTGGATTTCGCGGTCTCTTTAGGCTTGGCCGGTTCACTCACGCTGTCGCCGTGCGACACCAGCGCGGTCAATATATTCACGTCGCTGTCGGGCGGCGTGCTGGCGGCTTTTACCGGTTTCTGCGCAACTGCTTTTTTGTCCGGCACATTGCGATTCACCAGCGGCGCGTTCACGCTCTTTGCGACAGGTTTCGCCTTTGCCGGCTTCGGTTCTTCCAGCGCGCTCTTCAGCGAAGTGGCAGTCACCGGCACGCCGGCTTCCAGGCTCTCGGTCAGCTTGGCGCGCGGATCGGCAGGCGCCTGGTCGGCGGCTGCGTCGGATTTGTCAGCGTGGACGGCCGGATCGTTTTCGATGACCGCCGCTTGCGATTCGGCTTTTTCAGGCGCGGACGTATTGGCGGCGAGGATCGGAGTGCTTGACGGCAATTCTTTCGGCGCGGCCGGCGTAGGTGCAGCCGGCGTGCTGGCCGCAGTGGCGTCGGCAAGCTGGCTGCTGCGTTGATTCCAGGCAAAAAAACCGCCGGCCCCGATCGCTGCCAGCAAGGCCAGCACGACAGCGCCGCGCACTACGCCGGATTTCTTTTGCGCAATGCCTTTCGCAGGAGAGTCCTTGCCCTCCAGAGCGTTCAGGATGCTCCCGCTGCGATTGTCTGCCGACGTCGAACCCGATAGCAAATTCGGTTTTACAGAGCCGCGCGCAGTTTCTTCTGATGGTTGCAAGACACAGTTCTCCAAATGTCAGGTATTAAACACAGACCGACGTGACGCCCAGTTTGATAAGGTATACTCTCTGACAACTAAATATGTCAACTGGCAATATATTACCAAAAAAGTACAATTTTTTTTTGGTAATATTAACGAAAGGTATTTGCGTTGGTCTTAGCCGTTGCTCTTTATTTCATACTCGCCTGCGGCATCTCGGGTCTGCTGTTGTTTCCGGCTGCCCGTGAAATTGTATTTTCGGCACTGCTTAGAGGGCGGCAGCAACTCGGCGCCCAGGTCCAGAACTGGAAAGAACGCCGGTCGAGGACAACAAAATCCTTTACGCAAAACCTGCAAGCGTCGAGACTCTCGACTTGGCAGTTTATTAAAAAACATCATTTGATTCTACTCGCAGGAACGGCGGTTGTGCTGATTCCACCGTTGATTGCCTGGATGTTGAGTGGAAAAGCGATGCTGGGCAGCTATGATGATTCAGGGCAAGTTGTGAACCAGCAGATCGCCGCGCTGCTGGAAGGAGAGCAATTAGTACCGCCGCCACCGTTGCCGCCTGAGGTCTTTACTACCCAGGAAGTGGCGCAGGTGCGGCCGATGCTGGATAGCGCCAGCCGCAACTGGCAGCAGCTGGATGCCGATTTCACCCAGCGCCTGCTGATGACTTTCAAGATCATGAAAGAGCAGCATGGTTATGACATGGTGATTATCGAAGGGTACCGCAGTCCGGAACGGCAGAATGCGCTGGCGCAGATGGGGGGCAGCGTGACCAATGCCAAGGCATTCCAGAGTTACCACCAGTATGGCCTGGCCGCCGATTCGGCGTTCATGCGCAACGGCAAGCTGGTGATTACGGAGAAAGATCCGTGGGCCATGCGCGGTTATCAGCTGTATGGCGAAGTGGCTGAATCGGTGGGGCTGACCTGGGGCGGCCGCTGGAAAATGATGGACCTGGGGCACGTGGAGTTCCGCAAGCCGGGTGTAATGAAAAAATGAAACAGCTGTTTTGCAGTGCAATCCAGATTTACCGTTTAGGTTGATGCAGTCAGGCGCGGATGTCCGTGTCGAACAGGGCAGATTTGCTGTTGCGTAAAAGCAACAGCGAGCAACAACCTGCAGTCGTGACGCTGAATCGGCTATCGTCATGGCTGCCGGTGGAAATTGCCGTTTTGCATCACTTTCAAAAGAATCAATTACTTAATTACTGATACCTATGCAACGAATTTGGCAATTTTTGACGAATGCACGCACTCTGGCAATCGTCGGTTTTGTGGCCCTGGCCTGTTTTCTCTTTCTTGCCGCGGATGCCCTGCAGGTCGACGGCATCTGGGTTGTGATTTTCCTGGTCGCGGTCCTGCTGGTCTGGGGCCTGGTCTGGCTGTACCGCAAGCAGCGTACTAAAAAGGCGTCGCAAAACCTGAGCGACATGCTGGAAGGGCAGGCTGAGAAAGCCGCCGACAAGCCTAGCGCTGTCGGCCGCGACGAGACTGAGACCATCCGCAAGCGGATGCTGGAAGCCATTTCCACCATCAAGAATTCCAAGCTTGGTGAAAAATCCGGCGCCACCGCGCTGTATGAATTGCCGTGGTACATGATCATCGGCAATCCTGCCGCCGGCAAAAGCACGGCGGTCGCCAACTCCGGCCTGCAGTTCCCGCTGGCCGACAAGAACAGCAACATCGTGCAGGGCATAGGCGGCACCCGCAATTGCGACTGGTTCTTTACCACCGACGGCATCCTGCTGGATACCGCAGGACGCTATTCCGTCCATGAGGAAGATCGCGCCGAATGGTTCAGCTTCCTCGGCCTGCTGAAAAAACACCGCAGCCGCGCGCCTATCAACGGCATCATCATCGCCGTCAGCGTCGCCGAGCTGGCCGGCAACCGTCCCGAGTTCGGCATCAACCTGGCCAAGAATCTGCGCCAGCGCGTGCAGGAGCTGACCGAGAAACTGGAAGTCTTTGCGCCGGTCTACGTGATGTTCACCAAGGCCGACCTGATCACCGGCTTTACCGAATTCTTCGTCGACATGGACCGCGGCGAAAAGGACCGCGTATGGGGCGCCACGCTGCCGTACAACAGAAAGACCAGCAGCCAGGATGTGCTGGCGCATTTCGATGAACGCTTTGACGAATTGTTTGACGGCCTGAAGGAAATCAGCCTGGCCAACATGGCCCTGAACCGCGGCGACCGCCTGCCGCCGGGCGTGCTGACTTTCCCGCTCGAATTCGCTGCGGTGAAGAGCTCCCTGCGCGCGTTCATTGCCACCCTGTTTGAAGAAAACCCGTTCCAGTTCAAGCCGGTATTCCGCGGCTTCTATTTCACCAGCGCCTTGCAGGAAGGCAGCGGCATCAGCAGTTCCTCAGAACGGATCGCCGACCGTTTCGATCTCAAGCTGCAAGCGCTCGAGCGTCCGGAAATCCACTCCAAGCATGGCTTCTTCCTGCTCAATCTGTTCCGCAAAGTCATTTTTGCCGACAAGGACCTGGTGTCGCAATACGCCAGCCGCCACAAGACGCGCCTGCGCTACACCATGTTCTTCGCCGCGACCGCCTTCGTCGGCCTGGCATTGGCAGGCTGGAGCTGGTCCTACATCGGCAACCGCCAGTTGACCGCCAACGTCCAGGCGGACCTGGACAAGGCCATCAAGCTGCAGGAAAAACGGATCGACCTGCAATCGCGCTTTGAAGCGATGGAAATCCTGCAAGACCGTATCGAGCAATTGCAAAAGTATGACCACGGTCGTCCGCTGTCACTGGGCTTCGGCCTGTATCAGGGCGACCTGCTGCAGCAGAAGCTGCGGGAAGAATACTTCGCCGGCGTCAAGGACATCATGCTCAAGCCGGTCACGGCGAATATCGAATCCTTCCTGTCTGAAATGAATGCGCATGCCGGGCAGCTGGAACCGATGTCGCATCCGGTGCAGCTGACCAGCGCGACGGCGCCGGCGGCGGGCGCAGCAGCCGGGCAGCCGGGCCAGCCCGCGGCTGGCGGCGCCGCGCCGGGTGCCAGCGCCCAGACAGCGGCTGCGACAGGCAGCAGCGGCGCTACCCAGCAATACAAGGATTCCTCGCCGACCAATGTCGAAGACGGCTACAACGCCCTCAAAACCTATCTGATGCTGAGCGACCGCCAGCGTGCCGAGTCGAGCCATCTGAACGATCAGCTGACCCGCTTCTGGCGCGGCTGGCTGGAAAGCAACCGCGGCAACATGACGCGTGAACAGATGATCCGCAGCGCCGAGCGCCTGATGAGTTTCTACCTGTCGCAAATCAGCGATCCGTCCTGGCCGACCATCGAAAGCAAGCTGACCCTGGTCGACCAGTCGCGCGACAACCTGCGCCGCGTGGTGCGCGGCATGGCGGCAAGGGATCGCGTGTATGCCGATATCAAGGCGCGCGCCTCGACCCGTTTCCCTTCGATCACTGTGGCCAGCATCGTCGGCGACCAGGACAAGGAACTGATCGTCGGCAGCTATGCGATTCCAGGGACTTTCACACGCGACGCCTGGGAGAAGTTCGTCCAGGGCGCGTTCAAGGAAGCTGCCAACAAGGAACTGCAAAGCGCGGATTGGGTGCTGAAGACCGCCTCCAGCGACGACCTGACGCTGGAAGGCAGCCCGGAGCAGATCCAGAAGGCGCTGGTCACGCAGTACAAGACCGAGTACGCCAAGGAATGGCAGAAGTTCATGCAAGGCGCGAATATCGCCGACCTCGGCGGCTTCGACAACGCGGTCAAGGCCATGAACCGTTTCGGCGATCCGTCCACTTCGCCGATCAACAAGTTCGTCAGCGCGGTGTATGAACAGACCTCGTGGGATAACCCTTCGCTGATCAACAGCAGCCTGGGACGCGCGCAAAGCGGCGTGGTCGCCTGGTTCAAGCAAACCATCCTGCGACAGGCGCCGTCCGGGGTTAACGTGAATGTCAACGTCAATGCCAGCCCCGACGCCGCTGCAATGCCGATGGGACCGGTCGGCAAGGAGTTCGCCGGCGTGGCGCGCATGGTAAGCGCCAAGGACAATAACGCCACGCTGATGCGCGGCTACATGGAAACCTTGTCGAAACTGCGTACCCGCTTCAACCAGATCAAGAACCAGGGCGATACCGGTCCGGGCGCCAATCAGCTGATGCAGCAGACCTTGAACGGCAGCGGCTCGGAACTGGCGGATGCGCTCAAATATGTCGATGAGCAAATGCTGGTCGGCATGAGCGATTCACAGAAACAGGCGATCCGTCCGATCCTGGTGCGGCCGCTGATCCAGGCTTTCGCCGTCACCATCAAGCCGACCGAGGCTGAGATGAACCGTACCTGGGCGGCGCAGGTGTACGCGCCGTTCGAGAAAACCCTGGCCGAGAAATATCCGTTTGCCGCCAATTCGAAGATCGAGGCGACCAGCGCCGAGATCGGCCAGACCTTCGGCCCGGACGGCAGCATCGCGAAATTCGTGAATGCCTCGATGGGACCGTTGGTGGTACGCCGCGGCGATACGCTGGCGGCCAAGACCTGGGCCGACATGGGCATCACCTTGTCGCCGACCATGGTGTCGAGCTTCGCGCGCTGGGTTGCGCCGCTGGGCGCCAGCAGCGCCGCGGCGGCTGGCGGCGGCGGGGCTGCGGCCGATGCGCAAACCGTGTTCCAGATCCAGGCGCTGCCGGCTGCCGGCACCACCGAGTACACCATCGAAATCGATGGCCAGCAACTGCGCTACCGCAATACCCAGGCGCAGTGGACCAACTTTGTCTGGCCTAATCCGCAAGGCGTGGCAGGCGCCCGCATCACGGCGGTGACGTTTGACGGCCGCACCGTCGAAATCGCCAACCAGCCTGGCCGTTTCGGCCTGGAACGCCTGATCAACACGGCGGTGCGCAAGCGCAAGGACGGTAACTTCGAACTCAGCTGGACCAATGAAAATATTACCGTGCCGATCAACCTGAAGATCATCAGCAGCCCGCAAGTCAGCGCCAAGGCGCCGGACGGCGGCGCCCAGCAAGGGCAGGGCTTCCGTGGCCTGAAACTGCCGGAGACCATCGTCGGCAGCGCCGCCAGCCCGGCCGGCAATCCGGCTGCGGCGTCACCGGCGGGAGCGGCAGGAGCAGCAACGGCGGCCACTGCGGCAGGCGTAGCAACTGCAGGAGGGGCAGCACAATGAGCGTTGGAGAAAAGTTGGCGAATATCGGTTATTTCGGAAAAATCCCCAGCCGCGGCGATTTCATCAAGGCTACCGACAACATGCCGCTGGTATCGATTCTCGACGAGTGGCTGGCGCAAGCCATGGACCTGCTGTCGGCCGAGCCGCGCTGGAAGATCGCATACGACGCCGTCAGTCCGCTGCACTTCGCGTTCATCGGCCCGCGCAGCCGGCGCGCCATCGCCGGCCATCTGATCGCCAGCAACGACCAGGCCAACCGGCGCTTTCCCTTCCTCGCCGTCAGCACCATGGAAATCGACGAGCCGCAGGATTTCACGGCGAAGAGTCCGATGGCCTTTTCGCGTCTGTGGAACCGCATGGAGAGCCAGGCATCCGAAGTGGTGGCGGCAACCGATCCGGCGATTTCCCTGCAAAACCTGACCGCTACCGGCATTCCTTTGCAGCTGGGCAGCGGCGCTTATCACGCGGCGTTCACCGATTTCATGGAAATCCAGACCGTTGGCGGACTGGAGAACATGTTGCGCAGCACCGGCTTCAAGGGTTCTTTGCGGCACCTGATCCTGGCGCTCGGCATCCTGTTGCAGCCCGTGATGGCGAGCGCTTCCTCGCGCCTGGAAAAGAGCCTGGTGATGCCCTTGCCCGAGGATCCGCTGTACCGCAACCTGGTGGCGTCCTACTGGCTGCACCTGATCACGCCTTTCCTGTTGCGCGGCAATTTCGAGCTGGCGACCTTCGTCACCCGTTTCAACGACCGGCCAGCGATGGTGATCGGCTTCAGCGGCGCTTCGCCGCGCACCCTGCAAGCCATCATGGATCCGCAAGTGGCGCTGGAGCATCACATCTCTTTCGAGGACGCCAACTGGGTCGAAGAACAGGTCAGCACGGACTACAGCATCACCAAAATCGCCAGCTACCTGGCGCAACCCACCTTATCGTTAAAATCGGCTCATGACTCGTTTCGTGAAGCATTTATTGGAGCCTGACGCATGCGTTATCTGAGCATTGCCCTGACATCGTTATTGCTGTCGAACCTGGCGCTGGCACAAAATGTCGCGCCCCCGGTGGCGACACCCAAACCCGGCCAGATCCTGGTCAGCGGCACCGTGCCGGACGAAGCCAGCAAACAGAGCGCGCTGAGCAAGTTGCAGGAACTGTACGGCGCCGACCGCGTGGTCGACCAGATCTCGGTCGGTTCAGTAGTGGCGCCGGCCAACTGGAACGGCTATGTGCAAAAGCTGATCAATCCCAGCCTGAAACAGGTCAGCCGCGGCCAGCTGAAAATCGACGGCAATACTGTCAGCATCAACGGTGAAGTCAGCAACGAAGCGCAGCGCCAGCAGATCGCCAGCGAAATCGCCGGCAATTTGAATCCGACCTACACGGTCAAGAACGGCTTGCGGGTCTCGGCTTCGGAACAGGGATTGCTGGACCAGACGCTGGCCAACCGCACCATCGAATTCGAAAGCGGACAAGCGACGCTGACGCCTTCCGGCATGCGCATCCTCGACGAAATGTCGGCGGCGCTGTCGACGCTGAAGGACAAGAAGGTGGAAGTGATCGGCCATACCGACAACCAGGGCCTGCGCGCGCGCAATATCGCGCTGAGCAAGGCGCGCGCCGATGCGGTCAAGGATTATCTGGCGCAGAAGGGCATCAATGGCGACCTGATCGTCACCTCGGGGCAGGGACCGGACCGGCCGATCATGACCAACGATACCGCCGACGGCCGCTCGCGCAACCGCCGGATCGAGTTCCGGGTATCTCAGTAAATAAAGAGGCTGGGTTCGGGGCCTCAGTTCTGGTCGTGCGACTGGTTGTCGCCCTGCAGTCCCAGCAGTTCTTCCACATGCGCCAGCGATCCCGGATCCTTGATGACCGTGCGCAACCAGTGATGCAGCGGCAGCTCGCCCCAGTGGGCGGCCTTTTCCGCGAGATAGGCGACCGGGCTGTGCGGCTCGGTGCGGCGGAAGAAATCCGCCACGTGGCGTAGTTGCATCAAGGCCTGGGTGCGGTTCTGGATCGGGCCGTTGAGGCTGTTTGCTTGCGGTTCCTGCTGCTCCACCTTATTCACCTCCGGTTGTACCTTGGCTGCGTTCTGTCCTGCATTTTGTCCATTCGCGGCATGCGTGTCGGCGCCATTCGCCTGGGGCGCAGGGCGGGTATTGATCCCGGCTTCCTGGGCGAAACGGGTAATGGTCGAAATCACGCTTTCCAGCGCTTCCTTGACCGCGGAAAAAGCGGGGCCGTCCTGGCCTACCCGGAAATCGATCGACTTTTCCAGCTGCAGCAGCGCCTGCTGGCAGGCGTTGGCGTCGGCCAGCAGTTTTTCGTAGTAAGCGGGAGAGGATTTGCGCCGTGCCGACTCCACATCCGCCAGCTTGACGCCGTCGCCGCCATCGCTGTTGCCGCGTTCTTCATTGGCGGCGCGGATGCGCGCGGATTCGAAATCGATGGTGGAAAATGCCGTGCCGCGGCCTTCGGTGAGCGGGATTTCGCGCACCAGCTGCACCGAGCGCGACAGCAGCCAGCCGACATTGCCGATGCGCAGTTCCTGGTCGTCATCGTCCGGTATCGGATACAGCATGTCCCAAAAGCGGTCGCTCAAGCCGGCCAGCAGCAGATAGCCATCGGCCAGCCCGCGGAAATGGCGCACCTTGGCGTTGGCTTCGCTCAGCCAGACCGCCAGGCGCAAATCCTTGCTCTGGGTTTCGATCAGGCGCGCGCAGTTGTCGACGACAAATCCCCAGTCGGCTTCTTTCAGTTCGGTGATCCACTCGCCCTGGTCCAGCGACGGGTCGTCGAAACGGCGTGCATGGGCGATGGCGTCGAGGTCGCTGGAAAAGGACAGGTCGGCGCCGCAAGGTGCGGAGTCACTGATTGGATTAAGTAATTGTTCGACAGAAAACATAAAAGAAAACCCACAAAAATAATTCAAGCTAAGAAAGGTCGCGGCCGCAGGATCGAGGAGAAACCCGCTGCCGCTCCTGACCGGGAATATATCGGAACGGTAAATAAAATCTTGCCAATACATTACATGAAACGCCGGGCAAATGTTGGCATTTCCTTGGTGCAATCATACTCCAGTGTTTCCCCGGAGCTCCAAAAACGATAGGTAAATTGCCAATGTCGCCAGTTGTGGTTTTTCTGCAGTTTGCTTTCGATGCAGGTGTCAAAAAGGAAAAGGATATGTTTCCGTAGTAACATGTGTCCCCAGAGCATGCATTGATAAGTTGCCGTTGCCCGCCATGCGATGCCGGTGCCCGGATTGTTATCGGCAGGTGAAAACGATGGCCCCATATTGAAAAAATGATCGTTTCATCTGCGTGAATTGTCATTATTTGTTAATTAGACGGCAATAGCCGTAGCGGCGGTTGATAGCCGATTATGATTGTCATATGAGAAACGGCTGTGCCGTGCTGCCCCGGTTTTAATATTTTTAAGAAAGTGAGTAAGGGACTATGAATCATTGGAAAAACAAACTGATCTGCAGCGTTGCCATGAGCTGCCTGATGCTGCCGCTCGCCGCATCGGCCGCTGCCACAGCGCCTGCCGTGGCGGATACAGCGCAGAAGAACAGCGCAGCCGACCAGGAAATCAAAGTGCTCAAGGATGTGGCGCAGGCCCGTCCAACCGAAAAAACGCCATGGTTGCGCATGACCCAGATCAAATACGATGCCGGCAGCTATGGCGACGCGGTTGCCTACGCACTGGAAGTGCTGCAACGCGATCCGGCCGACAAATATGCGCGCGGCGTGGTCGCCCTGGGCAGCCTCAAGCTGTCGATCAAGGCCTTGAATGACCTGAACGCGCAGAGCGATTTGAACGGCACGGTGCTGACGGACGCGCAAAGTCAGACAAAACTGCTGCGCGAAAGCCTGGGAGAAACCGTGGTTGATCCGTCGGCGGTGGCGGAAGCCAAGCCTAAGGCCAATCATCCATTGCGCAAGAAAGTCGTGCGTGCCGCCAAAGCCGCAGCGCCGGCCGATGCCGGCGGCGATGCCAAGCCGTTTGGCGCGCTGCAATAACGCACGGCAATAACGTACTGCAGTAATTCACACAGGGCGATGCCAGGCATCGCCATTCGGCTTTTCCCCCGCAAGTATCTTTCCGCAGCCGGCTACCGGCTGGCTGCGCAATTACCCGGCGTCATCCGCCGCTAATTCCACCAATGTAAATTATTGTCGCGGAATGTCGCATCGTCCTCAAATCCCGATATAATTGCATTCCGGCAATAGTGTTGCCACTCGGTAATTCAATGA
Organism: Collimonas sp. GW821-FHT02H07; assembly: GCF_059421505.1. NCBI lineage: Bacteria > Pseudomonadati > Pseudomonadota > Betaproteobacteria > Burkholderiales > Oxalobacteraceae > Collimonas > Collimonas sp. GW821-FHT02H07. Next base: position 175,787 of record NZ_JBWKVC010000003.1, on the reverse strand, counting down.
AGTGTCCACGCGCGCCAGTGTCCGCGCCTAACTCATTCGGGATCGTGGCTTGAATAGCTATCCTCAGCAGAGCCATTCCTTTTGCGAAACGGAGAATGTCAATGTATCCAAACGCCTCTGCGATGCTGGCCCGCGTCGGCCGCTTCAACCAGGATCGCCGCCTGGTCCGTATCAAGACGCCGCTGGATGCCGACCTGCTGCTGGTGCACCGTTTGCACGGCACGGAAGCGCTATCTAAACCCTTCGACCTGACGCTGGAATTATTGTCGCCTTACGAGCAGCTTGAGCTAAAGCAATTGGTTGGCCAGCCGCTGCTGCTGACCATGCAGACCAAGTCCAGCGAACGGCATTTCCATGGTTTCGTGCGCGAATTTGCGCGCACCGGCAGCGACGGCGGCATGGCCACTTACCAGGCGCAGCTGGCGCCCTGGTTTTCCTTCCTCGACTACGCCAGCAACTGCCGCGTGTTCCAGGACCTGTCTGTGCTCGACATCGCCCAGGAAGTGTTCCACAAGTACGGCCAGCTGGCCGACTATCGCTTCGACCTGATCGCCAGCCGCTATCCGAAACTGTCTTACTGCGTGCAATACAACGAATCCGATTTCAGCTTCGTCTCGCGGCTGCTGGAGGATGCCGGCATCTACTATAGTTTCGAGCACAGCGAGAGCGGCCATAAGCTGGTGCTGGCCGACGATTCCACCCAATCCCTGCCGTTGGAAAACGATGCGACGGTGCGCTTCCAGCCGAACCCGGAACTGCAGGCCAGCGACGTGCTGGACGACTGGCGGCCGCGGCGCCGGGTCGGCGCCACCGTGCACAGCATCAAGAGTTTCGATTTCAAGCAGCCGCGCAACCCGCTGGCGGTGGAGCAGAAAACCGATGTCCCGCGCGGCAACCTGCCGCAGTTCGAACGCTATGCCTACGACGGTTCCGCCAGCTATGGCAATAGCGCGGTCGGCGAACAGCTGAGCGCGGTGCGCGCCGAGGAGGCGGGCTGGCAGACCAAGCTGTTCGAAGGCTCCGGCACTTATCGCCAACTGGTGGTCGGCCGTTATTTCGATCTGCAAGGCCATTTCGAACATGAGAGCGACGACGCCACCGAGCACCGTTTCATCGCCTTGCAGATCACGCATGATGCACGGAATAATTTCGCCAGCGATTTCAGCACGGCGCAGGATTGCATCTACCGTGTCGAAGTCACCGCCTTGCGCCGCAAGATTCCTTTCCGTCCCTTGCGCGATACAGCCAGGCCGCGGATGCCCGGACCGCAGACCGCGACCGTGGTGGGACCGAAAGGCGAAGAGATCTGGCACGACAAATACGGCCGCGTCAAATTGCAGTTCCACTGGGACCGGCTGGGCCAGTTCAACGACCAGAGCTCTTGCTGGGTGCGGGTCGCCAGCCCGTGGGCCGGGGCCGGCATGGGCGGGGTATCGGCGCCGCGCATCGGCCAGGAAGTGGTGGTCGATTTCCTCGATGGCAATCCGGACCGGCCCATCATCACCGGCCGCGTCTACAACGCCGACAACATGCCACCGTTCGGCCAGGAAGTCAGCGGCATGCGCTCCAAGACCGTGCGCGGCGGCGGCTTCAACGAAGTCACCATGCACGATACGGCCGGCGGCGAACTGCTCAACATGCACGCCCAGAAGGATATGGCGGTGACGGTGCTGAACGATCACAACAGCACGGTCAAGAACAACAAGGCGACCACGGTCGCCGTCAACCACAGCCTGAATGTCGGCGCCAACCAGGATATCTCGGTGGGCGGCAACCGCGGCGCGACGGTGACCGGTACCGATACCCGCACGGTGACCGGTGCCTCGACCGCCACGGTGACCGGCGCGGTGACACAAACCTATCACGCCGGCCAGACGCGGACCATCACTGCGGCGGGCTATACCGAAAACATCACCGGCAATCACAGCAACACGCTGATCGGCAACTATAGCGGCAATACCAACGGCGACTGGAAACACGATATCAGCGGCACGCTCACGCACACCGTTACCGGCGCCGTCAGCCAGACCATGCATACCGGCCGCGAAGTGACGGTGACCGGGCTCGATAAGCGTACGGTCAATGGCGAGATAAAGGATAGCAATATAGGCCATCGTTTGCTGTCGGTGGACGGCGATATGCAGCATGAAGTCTCCGGCACCCACACCGTGTATTCCGGCGCCAATCAGAAAATGAGCTCCGCCACAAAGGTCGAACTGGTCGTCGACGAGGCAGGCATCAGCATCGACGGCGGCGAAATCACGATCAAAGCAGGCGGTTCGATCATCAAGGTCAACGGCAGCGGCGTGTCGATCAACGGCAGCAAGATCAACCTGAACAGCTAAGCATTATTGAGAGGGGGCCAGCATGGCTAAGAATCCTGTCGAAAAAAGAGTTGCGACCCTGCGCGATCTGTGGCTGGAACACACCCAGGATCCGCGCATGAGAGTGCTGGTATGGCGCATTCCCGCCAATGCCGACCGCATGCTGCAAGCTTTCTTTGAAATACAGCAGCACCCGGGGGACTGGACCACGCCGGACCTGTTCCTGCGTTTTGATGCTGCTTTCGACACCGGCTTCGGCTACAGCCGCGCACTGCGCCAGTCGTTGGCGGAAAACTATATCGACAGCAAGGACAGCCTGCGCGAGCAAGGCGTGAGCACCGACTGGTCTGTTGCGCAGACGCCGCAGCACGATTCGGCCGCCGGCGTGATGGCTACGCTGGCGTCGTTTGCGCGCTACCATCAGGCCCAGCTGGAACATCTGCGCTACGTGGCGGCAGTGCTGGCGCCGCATCCGGTCACCAGCCAGGAAGCGTGGGAAGCTTGGCTGGATGCCGCGCTGCGCAGCCCCGCATTGACGGCGGATGGCGCCGGCGTGCGGCTGGTGCTGGTCGATACGGTCACCGATCAGCGCTGGCAAGCGCTGGCGCAACGCCATGGCGACCGCGTGCGCGTGGTCGAAGCACCCATCGACATGTTCGACATCGCCCGCGAAACCGTGGCCCAGGCCGGCGGTGCAGGCCCCACCGTGGCTTACCGCCAGTTGCTCACCGACGTCATCACCCTGGTGGAAAAGGGCAGCGCCGCGCAAACCGCTGCGCGCGCCGAAAAAGCGATGGAGATCGCGCAGCGCGAGCAATGGCCGGACCAGCAGGTCGTGCTGCAGATGGCGGTCGCCGGCGCCTACCTCAAGGAAAAGAATTATGCCGACGCCATCAAGCGCTATCGCGACGCCCGCGCATGCGCGACTCAGGCCGAGCAAAGCAAGCATCCGATGGGCGCCGACCTGATCATGCAAACCTGGTTCGGCGAAGCCGGCGTATGGCTGGTGGCAAAAGAACCCGAGCGCGCGGCGCAAGCCTATCGCAGCGCGGCCGAACAGGCGCAGCGCGTGCCCAATCCCATGTTTGAAATCGAAGGCTTCCGCATGGCCGCATACTGCTATGCGCAGAACGGCCAGCTGCAACCGGCACGCGACCACGGCGCATTGGCCTTGCGTGCCGCCAAGGCAGTGAGCCCGGCCGAACGCCCGCTCACCACCATGGCGCTGGCGCTGCACGATCTGCTGCGCGTGCAGGACCCGGCGCGCACCGCAAAACTGGAACGCAGCGCGACCGATTACCAAGCCGCCATCTCCACCGCGCATTTGCACGCCGAACAGCAAGCTGCCAAGCTGGGCGCACAGCCGCAAGCCAGCGATCTGGAAAAGATCGAAAACGCCATGCATATACGTTTTGAAAGCAGCTTCCAGCGCCAGCGCCAGGAGCGCGAACAACTGATCGCTGGCGGCGACGAATATTTCCGTAAAGTCGTGGCATTGGCGCGCGAGCTGCTCAATCCGCTCTGGAACGGACTGCCCGAGGTCAAGCATCCGCTCGACAAGGATGTCCCGCAATGGAGCGAGCCGCCGCAATTCACCAAGCTGCCCGATTCCTCAGGCGTGATCGATGGCCCGCTTGCCGCCAATCCAAACGCGCATGCCGCGGAGCCGCTGGGCGCCGCCGCTACAGCCTGACAGGAAAGCGCCCATGACCAACGCCGCCAAACATTTCGATCCGCAGATCGGCATCGATATCCACATGTACGAGATGCCGCCGGGGCCGCTGCCGACCGCGCATATTTCGATTGTGCTGGATCCGTTCGATTACCTGCCGTTCATCGGCGCCACGGTACAGGTGGCCGGCGTCAAGCGCGCCACGGCAGGCACCCAAGGATTGTCGGTCCACATCCCCCTGGGAATGTGGATGCCGCCGTTGCGCGCTCCCGAAGGGCCGCAGTTTGACGACCAGATCTTCATGGGCAGCAAGACCGTGCTGGCCGATGGCTCGCCATTTTCGCGCCTGGGCATGCCGGTGCTCGATTGCAGCGTGGTCGGCATGGTGCCGCCGTTCCGGCTCAAGAAATCGGCCGAGCCGCATATGTCGATGACCCTGCCGACGTCGGTCAACCTGGCGATACCCGACACCGTCTTCATCGGCGGCCCGCCGAGTATCATGGAGGCATTGGAGGGAATCGCCGCCCAGCTGGCGCTGGCTGGTTTGGCCAAAGGCCTGGGCAAGGGTTTAAAGGCTCTGCGCGGGACCAAAGCTTTCAAGCGCGCTGCCGATGCCTTAAAAAAGAAATACAAGAAGCTGTTCGAGAACATGGAGTCGGGCTTCCTGAAGTGCAAGATACTGCGCGCCGAACCGGTGGATATTCGCGATGGCAGCGTCGCCGTATCGCATAAAGATTTTTCGATACCGGGTCGCTTGCCGTTGAGCTGGAGCCGCGACTATTCATCGGCTAATAACCATGACGGCATGTGCGGCCACGGCTGGCAGAGCCCGGCCGACTTCCGCCTGGAAATCGACGCTGACGGCACTGTCCTGTTCTTCGAAGCTAACGGTGCCGCGGTCTTTCCGCAGCTGCCCGCCGCCATCGGCGCCGAACATGCCGTGACCGAATTTGTCGACGGCGCAAGGCTGATCTGGGCGCAGGAGGGCGGCGCTGATGTATTGCAAGTGCTGACCAAGGACGATCTGCGCTACGTCTTTGGCAAGCCAGCCGCCAACATCACGCCACTGCATCAAGCCCTGCACCTGCAGATCGAACGGATCGAAGGCCTGTGCGGTAATCACTGGCGCTTCGAACGTGCCGACGGCCATCTGACCCGCATCGTGGAAAGCGGCATCGACGGCTTGCCGGGCCGCTTCATCGAAGTGCATGAACTCGATGGGAAAATTCATCAATTAAGCTTGCATGATCCCGCCACCGGCCTGACCCACCCGCTGGTGACGTACAAATATCAGAACCGGGACCTGGTCGCCGCGCTCGATGCGCTCAACGCCGCCCGTACTTTTGAATACGACCGTCACCACATGGTGCGTCATGCAGACCGTTTGGGCCTGTCGTTTTACTACGCCTACGACTGCGAATGGCGGGTGGTGCACGCCTGGGGCGATCGGGGATTGCACGATTACCGGTTCGCCTATAACGAGCTGCTGCGCGAAACCGAAGTGACCGATTCCCTAGGCCACACCTCGCTGATCAAGTTCGATGAGAACAATCTGCCCTTGTGCGAAATCGACCCGTTGGGCGGCGTCACGATATTTGAGTATGACGAGGTGGGACGCACTACCGCGGTAGTCGATCCGGTCGGCGCGCGCACCGAGTTTGACTATGACGAGCGCGGCAATCTGCTCAAGGTAGTGCAAGCTGACGGCACCGCCACCGTCATGGCCTTCGATGAAGCCAATCACATGATCGAGGTGGTCGACCCGCTTGGCCAGCACTGGCGGCGCAGCTGGGACGAGCGCGGCTTGCTGCGAGAACAAAGCACCCCGATGGGTGCGCGATCGCGCTTTACCTATGATGCCAATGGTCAACTGGCAACCCACATCAACCCCCGTGGCGCTACAACGGCACTGGCTTTCGATCGCTACGGCAACCTGGCGCAGCTGACCGATGCCCTAGGTCATCGCATTCATTTCGCGTATGACGCCCTTGGTTACCTGAAGCGCCGTACCGATCCTACCGGTGACGTCACCGAATATCACTACGACGCCAAAGGCCACCTGCTGCAGACCCGCCAGGCCGACGGCGCCAGCGTCTATTACGACTACGACGCGGAAGGCCAGTTGATCAGCTACGCCGACCAGAACGGCACCCGGACGAAGCTGGAATATGTCGGTACCGGCCGGCTCGCCAAGCGCGTGCAGGCGGACGGCCATGTCATGCAATATCTTTATGATACCGAGGAACAACTGATTGGCTTGGTCAACCAGCGCAAGGAAAGCTACCGGCTCAAGCGTGACGCGCTGGGCCGCATCGTTGAAGAAGTCGATTATTGGGAGCAGTCGCGCCATTATCGCTACGACGCCGCTGGTAATCTGTTAAGCGCCGTCGATCCGCTGGGTCGCATCATCACCTACACTACCGACAAGCTGGGTCGCATCACCCAAAAGACCTTGCCTGATGACGACAATCCGACTCAGCAGATCCACGAAACCTTCAGTTATGCCAAGAGCGGCGCCCTGATCGAGATGCGCAATCCGAATCGGCACATCTTGCGCAAGTTCGACGCCGACTGGCGTCTTTGTGAAGAAGTGCAGGATGGCTTCCAGATCGCATGCCGCTACGACGAAGTCGGCAACCGCTTGTCGCGACAAACCAGCGCCGGCAACCAGGTCGTCGCCACCTACGATCTGTGCGATCAGGTGGCGACCATCGCCATCAACGACGAGCCGCCGATCCTGATCGAGCGCGATGCATTGGGGCGCGTTGTCAAAGAGCAATTGAGCAACAGTGTCCGGCGTCAGATGCGCTATGACACGGCAGACCAACTGACTGCCCAGACCGTGCTGCGCGATCAGATACCGTTGTTCGCCACCAGCTACGAATACGACCGCGCCGGCAACCAGACCCGGCGCAGCGACAGTGAACATGGCAGCGACCTGTACCACTACGATCCGCTGGGCAACCTCCTGCGCCACACCGATACCGCCGGACGTGTCACGGACTTCCTCAACGACCCGGCCGGCGACCGCTTGCACACGCGGGTCCGCCAGATGGAGATGAAACAGGCCGCAGGCGCTGAAAGCCAAGCTGAGGTCATGTGGAGCCGCGAAGGCAGCCATGAAGGGACGAACTACGTATTCGATCGCGCCGGCAACCTGATCCGGCGCGGTCCAAGCGAAGCGCCATCGGAAAAACAATCGGCCACCGATCCCACCTTGCAATTGCGCTGGGACGCCAACCAGCGCCTGGTCGAAAGCAGTCAGGCCGGACAGACGACCCGCTACGGCTACGATCCGCTCGGGCGGCGGGTGTTCAAGCGCAACTTAACTCACACCACCTGGTTCTTCTGGGATGGCGACGCCTTGCTGGGAGAAGTGCAGCAAGCCAACCAGTCCCAGAGCGCCGATATCTGGACGGCCGGCAATATGGCCGATTTCATGGCGGCGCGCAAGCGGCTTGCTGCGCTGAAGACGCTGCATGCACAGGCAAAGGAGTATGTCTATTATCCAGGCGCGTTCGTGCCGCTTGTATTGATTGATCGGCAGGCCAAAGTCGCCAAACGGCCTGCACGTGTCGCGGCAAAACAAGTGGCATCCCATCCTGTTGCGCAGATGCAGGTAACAGCTGTTCCTGTAGCAAGACCGCAACCCCAGTTTTCACCAGACTCAAGGGCAGTTGCTACCGGGGGTATCGGCGGCATGGGTGCGTTAGGCAGCCTGGGCGGGTTAGGTGGCATGGGAGGATTGGGCGGTGTCAGGCTCGGCCCGCAAGGCGAAGCAGCTCCGTTGATCTCAGAGGGCAATAGTCAAGCCAGTCTTGCCGATACCCGTGGATCGGGCCATGCTAGTTTGGGAGTAGGGATGCAGTTGGGTGGCAGTTCCAGCGCATCGCCACCCATGTTTACTCCAGCAATCGTTGCGCCAAGAGTAGTGGCAAGCATTCCACCGGAGATCACCACCAGCGATGCGGAGCCGATCGTTGAAGATGAAGAGACTGGCAGCGGCGTTTTTCATTATCACAACGACCGCAATGGGTGTCCGATCAGATTGACCGATAGTTGCGGACAGATTGTATGGTCTGTCAGCCATATGCCATGGGGAAAGATACAGCGACTGCATGTAGATGCGGTAGATAATCCGATCCGGCTTCAGGGGCAGTATTTTGATGTTGAGACCGGATTGCATTACAACCGATACCGCTATTATGATCCTGCTATCGGGCAGTTTGTTGGGCAGGATCCAATTGGATTAGCGGGAGGGGAAAACCCTTACCAATATGCGCCTAATCCAATGGGGTGGCTTGATCCATTGGGGTTGGCAGGATATGAAGTTACTTCTAACTCGGCTGGAGCAGATACCGTAGGTAGAGGCGTTCATGCTAATGTGACCGGTCCTGGCTTGCCTAAAAAAAGTGGACATGTCGGGCTTGTACCAAATTCCAGTAGCACTGGTTTAGATCTCGTTCCCTCAGATCCAGGAACTAGAGCTTTGGCAAATTCGAATAGTGCCAAGGAAAAAGCGCAATGGGCACAAATTCAAGAGGCTGTTAGAGCTCACCTTGACGATCCAACCAACAGAAATACATTAGCATTGCAAGCAAAAAGTGGGGTAGATCATTACCCTGACAAACATAGAACGCCCGAGTTGAAGGCAGTCGGAAGAATCTTTAGACAACGTAAAAACACCAACCCGTGCAGGCCAAAGGAATAACATTAACCCATGCAGATCAAAGAAGATGAATTTAGCTGCCAGCTAGTGGCAGTTGCAGAAAAATATCCGAAAAATATTTTTTCTCCAGGACTCTGTGCGCTCGATTCCGAGGATGAATCATTCGCCAGATATTTCATAGAAAATAGTCTGTCGCTTGACAAAAAAAACGCGAATTTAGAGATTGTTTTCACAAAAGAACCTACTGTAAAAATATACGGGCATTACATCAGATATTACAATCTGCATAAGAGAGTAGGGGGCATATTGCGGGAAATTGAATGTAAACTTGGAACGCCCACGATATATCTTTCTCGGAACTTCGCTGAAGGGGCAATAATTAGTTCTGACGAGAGATTTTTTCTTCGTTTGCAAAGAAGAGAATTAAATTTCTATCTCACACATCTTTCAATACTTTTTGACGATAACGAAAATACGCATGCCTCGTTTATTAAAGAGGCAAAAAATAATTTTTCCCCAATAATAAAAATTCCAAAAAATGACAAAAATAGTGAAAAGGCGACGAGAAAATTGCTTGATAAAATAAATAAAAAAAATGCCAAATGCTCTTGATATTTCTTGGGAGGGGAATTTGCCGGCGCGTACAATCAAGGGTGGTTTTGTTGCATAAATCAACCCACCTGCCGCTCGAAAGCTCCATCAGGCAAGCTGGCGGCATGACCAAACCTGCTTGCCTGAGATACCGAACGACGAATTGGAAAGAGTACAACGCAGCGCTCAAGACGCATGGCTCGCTGCTGATCTGGCTGGACAAAGAAATGCACTGGCATGGCAGCGCGAATGGCAAGCAGGGCCGAGGCCGAAGTTGAGTGACGCCGCCAACCAGTTTTGCCTGACGATCAAGTGCTGTTGCATGCGCTGGTGCAAATAACTAAGGTGGTATTTACTGGACCGTTGTTGAGTTATCCTGTGATCTGAATAACATGCAACCCCGGCTGCTCCTTGCACCGCAAGTGATAACTCTTATTCCCCACCTTCAGCGTAATGTGCAGATTGTTATCCACCCCGCGCTGATCCCCAATCCCACCCTCATGCGCCGTCGCTGAAGGCAGCCAAGGCCACCCTTGCATCAGCTGCAGCAAACGCCGCGCCGGTGCACGCGCAGCCGCCGACGCCGTATCCAGCAAGTCGACGATATCCGCCGGCGTCAGCTTGACGTAGTTGCGCACATCGGTCGCCTTGTCCTGGTACTGGTGCCTGCGGCTGTATTTCTCGTCGAAGCGCTTCGAATAGCACTGCTTCAAAATTTTCTGTTTGGTTGCTGCATCCATGATTTCTCCTGGTCTTATTTGATTGCGTACTTGAATTGTCCCTGCTTGTTGGCAGTGACCTTGATTTTGGCGATGCTGCCGCCTTCGGCCATCCGGGCCAGCACGGTTTCGGCAATTTCCGGCAACAGCGTGCCGTTGAGGATATTGTCGACGTTGCGGGCGCCGGAATCGACTTCTGTGCAGCGCGCCAGCACGGCTTCGACCAGCGGCTCGTCGTAGCTGAATTCGGCCTTGTGGTTGATGGCGATGCGTTTCTGGATACGTCCCAGCTTGAGGTTGATGATCTCCGCCAGCACGTCGTCCGAGATCGGGTAGTAGGGGATTACTTTCAGGCGGCCGAGGAAGGCCGGCTTGAAGGCTTTCACCAGCTGCGGCCGGATCGCTTGTTCGAGGTCGTCGGTGCTCGGAAGTTCCGCTGCGGCCTTGTTCAGGCAGCTTTGCATGATGAGGCTGGAGGCGACATTGCTGGTCAGGATGATGATGGTGTTCTTGAAGTCGATTTCGCGGCCTTCGGCATCATCCAGCACGCCCTTGTCGAAGACCTGGAAGAACAGTTCGAGCACGTCCGGATGGGCTTTTTCGACTTCGTCGAGCAGCACCACGCTGTACGGATTGCGCCGTACTGCTTCGGTCAGGACGCCGCCTTCGCCGTAGCCGACGTAGCCCGGCGGCGAGCCTTTCAGGCCGGAGACGCTGTGCGCTTCCTGGTATTCGCTCATGTTGATGGTGACCAGCTTGCGTTCGCCGCCGTACAGCACGTCGGCCAGCGCCAGCGCGGTTTCGGTCTTGCCGACGCCGGACGGACCGACGAACAGGAACACGCCCTTGGGTTTGTTCGGATCGTCCAGGTTGGCGCGCGAAGTACGCACCCGCTGCGCCACGGCTTCGATCGCATGCGGCTGGCCGAGCACGCGTTCGTGCAGCAGCGAACCGAGGTTGATCACGGTCTTGATTTCATCTTTGACCATCTTGCCGAGCGGGATGCCGGTCCAGCTGGCGACGATTTCCGCTACCACCAGGCCGTCGACCTGCACCGGCACCATCGGCGTTTCGCCTTGCAGCTGCTTCAGTTCTTCGATCAGCTTGGCCAGTTCCTGGCTTTCCTTGCTGTCCTTGGGGGCTTTCTTGGACGGCTTGGCGCCTTCTTCCGGCGCGGTCTGTTCGGCCACCGGGACTGCTTCCAGCTCGGTGCGCGCGGCCTTGATGCGGTCGGTCAGGGCTTTTTCCTTTTCCCAGCGCTCGCGGTGAACTGCCAGTTCCGCATTCAGCGTGGCTTGCAGTCCGCGCAATTCCTTCAGGCGCTCGGCATGCTTGCCGCCGGCGTTCGATTCGCGTTCCAGCGAGTTCAGTTCGGCCACCAGGCGGTCCAGTTTCTTGACGATGTTCTCGATCAGGGCCGGCGTTGCATTCTGGCCCAGCGCGACCTTGGCGCAGGCAGTGTCGAGCACGCTGATGGCTTTGTCCGGCAGTTGGCGGCCGCTGATGTAGCGATGCGACAGGCGCACTGCCTCAGTGATCGCTTCGTCGAAGACGCGCACGCCGAAATGCTTTTCCATCAGCGGCGCCATGCCGCGCAGCATGGCGCAGGCCAGTTCTTCGCTCGGTTCTTCGACTTTGACGACCTGGAAACGGCGCGCCAGGGCGGCGTCTTTTTCGAAATATTTCTTGTACTCGCTCCAGGTGGTGGCGGCGATGGTGCGCAGCTCGCCGCGCGCCAGCGCCGGTTTCAGCAGGTTGGCGGCGTCGTTCTGGCCAGCCTGGCCGCCGGCGCCGATCATGGTGTGGGCTTCGTCGATGAAGAGGATGATGGCGTGCGAGCTTTTCTTGACTTCGTCGATCACGCTCTTCAGGCGGTTCTCGAACTCGCCCTTGACGCTGGCGCCGGCTTGCAGCAGGCCCATGTCGAGCGTGTGCACTTCCACGCCTTGCAAGACGTCAGGCACGTCTTTTTGCGCGATGCGCAGCGCCAGGCCTTCCACCACTGCGGTTTTGCCGACGCCGGCCTCGCCGGTCAGGATAGGATTGTTTTGCCGGCGCCGCATCAGGATGTCGATGGTCTGGCGGATTTCGGTGTCGCGGCCGATCACCGGATCGACCTTGCCTTCGCGTGCGCGCTGCGTCAGGTTGGTGGTGAACTTGTCCAGCGACGGCGTTTTCGAAGCTCCGTCCTTGTTGGTCAGGTCCTGCACCGGATCGCCGCCTTCGTCTTCGCTTGCAGTTGCGCCGCCGTTGATCGCCGCACTTTCCTGCGAGCCTTCGGTCAGCTTTTCCAGGTCGTGCTTGAGGTCGTCCAGCTTGAACTTGATGAACAGCTTGGATCCGCGGTAGGCCAGCTGCACCAGGTCCGGCTCGGTCAGCAGCGCCAGCAGCAGGTGGCCGCTGCGGATGCGGCCGGACTGGTTGTCCAGCGAGGCGATCAGCCAAGCGTGCTCGAACAGCTTTGGCAGGTGAGGGGAGAATACCGGGGTGCGGGCATTGCCGTTCTTGAAGCGGTCGATCTCATGCTGCAGGTCGCTTTCCAGCGCTGCGATGCTGATGCCGCATTTGCGCGCGATCACGGCAAAGTCGCTCTTCGGCTGCTCCAGCAGGGCCAGGAACAGATGCTCGATATCCACTTCATACTGGCCGCGACCGACGCAGATGTTTGCAGCGCGTTCCGCCGCGAGGCGCGAGGTGTCGTTCAGTTTGCTGATTAAGGTTTTGAGATTAATGCTCATTGAAGCCTTCCCATCCATGCATGGTCAAAGTGAGTGAATTTCGTAACAAACGTCGGTGCGGTCATGCTGTTCAGGCTTGCTGGTGACAAAGGTGTCCCAGCCCAGCTGGCCGCCTTCGCGGTCGGAGTTCAAGGTCACGCTGCGCACCTCGTCCGCCCGCAGGATCAGCTGTACTTCGTATTCCAGGAAAACGCTGGTAAACATCGCCAGTATCTTTTGCAAGCCGACGGCGGCAGAACCGCCCGGCAAGAAGCTTTCGAATTTCTTGCGGCGCAGCGGGCCTATCCTCAGGCGCATGCGCAAGTCGCGCTGCCAGACCCGCTCGCCGACCATGGCGACGCTGCCCAGCGTCGCGTTGGTGGCGCCCAGCACGGTTTGCTGGTCGAGCGGGACGTCGTACCAGTGGCCGACAAACTGCTCGATCGCGATCGGCACCGCAAAATATTCGCACAGCACCCGCTGCATGTACGCGGCCGACGGCGGCCGGTGCCGGATCGCCGCGGCGAAATGGCCGATCGATTCGTCCAGCAAGCCTTCGCCTTCTTCCGACATGCGGTCGCGCAAGGTGCGGTGGCCGAGGCCGGCCAGCGCCATCAGCAGCGGCAGGAAGCTGTCCTTGCCGTCGATCTGGTACTTGAACTCCAGCCGGTATTTGCGCCAGGCTTTAAAGAACAGCGCCACGCCGCGATTCGAAAAGACATCGAGGAAGGCGCGCGGGCCGTGATCCTTTTCATACAGCTGATGCGCGGCAATTCGTTCCGAATAGTGGCTGGGAAGCGTGCCGTTGCTGCCTAAAAAGCCGATGAACGCCGGCGTCAGCGCGATGTTGTCGAGCCGGTTGCTCTGCAAGGCTTCCAGCAGTTCTTCCACCGTCTGGCTGGTCAGCTTGGGCGTCACGTGCAGCGCTTCAATCTCGCTCGGCGGGAAGTTGAGCGACACCGTGTTCTGGAAACGCAGGAAATCGCTGACGGCCTCTTCATGCGGGACGCCATTCTGCTTCAGCCACAGCTCCAGCATCATCACAGCCTGGAAAAACTGGAAACGATGCGGCTTGTCGAGCAGGCGCTGGATTACACTAGGTTCGAATCTCCGCTGCGCGGTAAGCATCGCAGTATCTCCTCACCTGTTCGTTTTGAAGCTATCACCAATTGCGTAAAGCTGTTGGCATGCACATACAGGCCGAGAAAGCGGTCCAGGATGTTGGCAAACACATGGATGCCGCTACCTACAAAGCCTTCCTCGTCCAGGGTCACCCGGATTTCGATGCCGCGTACCAGCGAGGCGAACGGATTGCCCGGCAGCCACGCGGTCGCGGCCTTGTGATCGATGCCGACCACGCTGCCGATCTGGCGCTGCGAGATGGCCGAGCGCGGCAGGTCGTACAGGCTGAGGGTTTCCTGCAGCGCTTCCAGGCCGCCCTTGGCCAGCGACAGATGGTTCAAGGCCAGATGCGAAATCAGGCGCCAGTGGGCGCCGCGGCCGCGTTCGAAGCGGCAGGGCTCGGAAGGCTTGCGCAAGAAACTGACCTCGTTCACCAGCGAGCCGCCTTCCAGGAACAGGTCGCCGCCCTCCAGGCCGTAGGACAGCGAAGAGGGCAGGTTGCGGTTGCAGCAAGTCAGTTCGATGCTCAGCGTGTCGGTTTCTATGGCGGCCGGATCGAAGTCGATGTCGACGATGGAAATCTCGGTTTCGTAGCCGGGACTGCGGGCCGCCACCATTTCGTCGCGCCGCATGGCCCAGTAGTGGCCGGCCTTGTCCGCGCTTTCGCCATGGCGCAGCGAATAGAAGGGACGAAATTCGGTAATCGATTCGCCTTCCGGCGTTTGCCGCACCAGCTGCACGGAATCGATGGAATGCACTTCGTAGGCGTAGGCGCGGCGCGAGTCGCCGACCACTGGATAGTAGGCGCTGGTGTGGGTCAGGCGGATCGGGTCGCCGCGCTGCTTGAACAGGTTGATGACCGGGGTGCAGCCCAGCAGCAGGTTGTTGGTCGACATGGTGCCCAGCATGCGCGCGGTGTTGGAATCGGCGCGCAGACCCGACAGCACCAGGTGCAGGGTGAATTTCTTGCATCCCGGCGGCAGCAGCCTGGTGAGATCGGCTACATTCACATCGAAGAAATTGAATTTCTCGGGATAGGAAAAATATTCGGTCAGCAGGCGGTAGGCCGGATGCGAGCGCGCCGGAAAATCAATCAGCGATTCGTCTTCTTCAAAGCCGACCGGCGTCACCGGAATCTTGCTGACGGCATGCCATTTGCCGCTCTTGCCGGCTTCCACATAGGCGCGCACGGTGCGCATGAAAAGCGTATCGCGCAAGGCCGCGCAAAACGACGGTTCGCCGTCGATGAATACGCGCAGGCTGGTGACGCCGAGCTCGGCAAAGCCGGCTTGCTCGGCGGTGCTTTCGAAAGTGATGCCGATGCGCGAGCTGGCGGCCGGCGGCAACTGCACGGCATCCGGCGGTTCGATGATGGGATCGAAGATCGCGTGCGATAGCTGCACCGGCGCTACCGTGACGTCATAGCTGGTCTTGAATTTGCAGGCCACGCCCTTGACCTGGCGCGTAGTCAGCTCGGCGCCGCGCGGCACCGGCATGGCGATGGTCAGCTGCGCGGCAGCAGCGGCATAGTCCATGCGCGCGATCGAGCAGGAGGGGAACGGGCGCAGATAGTGCGGATACAGCACCTCGAACAGGGCTTCGGTGAATTCGGGATAGTCGTCGTCCAGGCGCTTCGAGGTGCGGGCGTTGATCAGCGCAAAGGACTGGATCATGCGCTCGATGTGCGGATCTTCCGACACCTCGCCGGACATCAGCAGGCGGCCGGCGATCTTCGGGTAGCGTTCGGAAAACTCGCGCGAATAGCGCCTCAGGAAACCGAGCTCGCGCTCATAATAGGGGAGTAGTTCGTCCACGTTAACCGTCCATGCGCGCTGTGCGGCGTGCTTTGCTGATTGAGTATTGCAAGGTCGATGGCTGCAGCACGGCGTCGAAGCTGACGGCTTCCTTGGCCGGGCCGACCACCAGCATGGCTGCAATCGCAAAATTCAAGCGGTTGATCGATCCTTCGCGCAGTTCGAGCGACGCCCGGACATTCCTCAGGCGCGGCTCGTGGCGCGCAATGCCTTGTTCCAGGCATTCGCAGATGTACGCGCGGTCATCCATGCTGGCCAGGCTCATGCCGGAAAAATCGTTCAAGCCGTAGGTCAGTATCGACTTGCTGCATTCGGGGAAATTCTTCAGTATTTCTTCGGGAATCACGGTGCGCGTATTCAGCATCGCTTCCAGGTCGCGGGCGACCGCGTCTTTCAAGGAATCCATGGACAGCCGCACCACCAGATCGGATTGCGCAGGCGTACTGTCGCCGCCCATCAGTCTGTCAAACAATCCCGGCGTGAAACCTTTCATCGCATACCATTCAAAGAAAAAAAGAGCCGCAGCATGCCGCGGCTCCCATTACTGGTGCAAAAAAAATTACACGACTTTATTGGTCGACAGATCCCAGCCGCCGGAAGTATTGCCGCCGGAGCCGCCGCCGATTTTTTGCTGGGTGTACTTCCATTTGACCTTGGAGTACTTCAGGCTGACACTTTCGCTCAGCACGTCGCCTTCCTGGACGGATGGCGTGACGTCGGAGATCAGCAGGTTCGACAGTTCGATTTCGAAGTACTTGATGCGGTCGCCCTTGCCGTCGGCGCGCAGGAATTCGAACTTGGCGCTGTCGATGGTCTTGCCGGACGAGCAGTTCTGCAGCAGCAAAGGCGTAGCCAGGTCAGCGATCTTGGTGATCACGATGTCCTTGTGCTCGCAGCGCTCGGCTGTGTGGCCGCCGCCGGTCGATGCCGTAGCCGACTTCGGCTGCAGCACTTCCCATTGCACCGATTTGCATTCGATCCAATCCTTGTGGGCGCTGTCGGTCGACTCGCCCTTGATGCCGTTAATTTGCAGATATACGTCGATTGCCATGGTAATACCCCTTATTCAATAAAATTAAGACTTGGTTGACGCCGGTAATTCTGCGACCAAGCGGAGTGAAACTGAAAGTTCGTCAAGCTGGAAGTGAGGGCGCAGGAAAGACACTGCACGATAGACACCCGGACGTCCTGGTACTTCGGATACCTGCACTGAGGCTTCACGCAACGGGAATTGCGCCTTTTGCTCCTGGCTGGCATTGTCATCGAGCAGCACATACTGGGTCAGCCAACGGTTGAGGAAATCTTCCACGTTGCCTGCCGAAGCAAAGCTGCCGATCTTGTCGCGCATCATCGACTTCATGTAATGCGCAATACGCGATACCGCGAAGATGTACTGCAGCTGGGCTGACAGCACCGAGTTCGCATTGGCTGAATCGGTATTGTATTTCTTGGCTTTCTGGGTCGATTGCGCGCCGAAGAAGGCGGCGTAGTCGGTGTTCTTGCAATGCACCAGCGAGATGAAGCCGAGGTCGCTCAGTTCTTTCTCGCGGCGGTCGGTAATCGCGATCTCGGTAGGGCACTTGAGCGCGACTTCGCCTTCGTCGGTCTTGAAGGTATGGGTCGGCAAGTCTTCCACCAGGCCGCCGCCTTCCACGCCGCGGATCGCCGCGCACCAGCCGAAGTCTTCAAACGCCTTGGTCAGCTTGGTGCCGAAAGCATAGGCTGCGTTGCACCACAGGTATTTGGAGTGATCGGTGCCGTCGACATCTTCCACGAAGTTGAAGCCGTCGACAGTCTGGCCGTCTTTCGGATTGAACGGCAAACGTCCCAGGAAGCGCGGCAAGGTCAAGCCGACATAGCGGGAATCTTCCGACTCGCGGAAAGACTTCCATTTTGCGTATTCGACCGTCTCGAACACCTTGGCCAGGTCGCGCGGCTTGCCGAGTTCGCTGTAGGTTTCCAGTCCGAACAGTTCCGGCGATGCGGCGCTGATGAAAGGCGCGTGGGCGGAAGCGGCGATGTGCGACATCTGCTCGACGAAATACATGTCTTCCGGTTGCCGCGTGATTTCAAAATCGCCCAGCAGGGCGCCGAACGGCGAACCGCCGAAAGTGCCGAACTCTTCTTCGTAGACTTTCTTGAAAATGGCGCTCTGGTCGAAGTCCAGGGCTGCCTGGAAGTCTTTTACCAGCTCGCGCTTGGTGGCGTTCAGGACCTTGATCTTGATGTTCTGGCCGGTGGTCGAGTTGAACACCAGGTAGTGCAGGCCGGTCCAGCTGCTTTCCAGCTTCTGGAATTCAGGCGCATGCATGACGGCGCTGACCTGCTCGGAAATCAGGCGGTCCAGTTCAGCCACGCGGGCATCGATGGTTGCCGACAGGTTGGGCGAGACCACCACGGTGCCTTGCATGACCTGGTTCACGAGTTCCGAAATGATGTCCTTGGCGCGGTCATGCTCGGCGCCGGATTTGGCGACTTTGCTCTGTTCTACGATCTGGTCGAGCAAGCCGGATTCTTCTGCCACCGGGCTGGCTGCCGCCGCAGAGTTGTGCTGAAAGGACATCTCAGTCTCCTTGTTTCTTGGTTTGCTTGCTCAACGCCGTCAGCTTCTCGGTGCTGTTGAGCACATCGTTCAGGATGTCTTCCAGCTTGTCGTTGCCGGCCAGCTTGTTGCGCAGATCCGCCAGCTTGGTGCGGGCTTCCAGCAACTGCTTGAGCGGTTCGATCTGCTGCACCACGGCTTCCGGACGGAAATCGTCGATCGACTTGAATTTCAGTTCGACGCCGAATTCGCCGCCGCCATCGCTCAGATGATTCGGTACGCGGAAAGTGGCTTTCGGCTCAATGCCCTTCATCACTTCGTCGAAGTTGTCATTGTCGATGTTGACGAACTTGCGGTCTTTCAGCTTGGCCTGGGCCACATCTGATTTGCCGCTGAAGTCGCCGACCACGCCCATCACGAACGGCAATTCCTTTTGCTCGATGGCGTCGCCGATTTCAACGTCGTAAGTCATTTGCACCCGTGGTGGACGGACTTTCTGCAAACGTTTTTGAGTACTCTCTTTTTTGGCCATAAAACCCCCGCTGATGCTTACCGGATAATCAAGCCCTGGCCCCGTGGCGGGGCGCAGGATTCATGTAGTTACTGCAACGATCCGAATGGATTGGCGCCGTCGCCGCTAGGTTCAGGCGTGGCGCCAGGTTTGGCCGCCACGGCACTCTTCTTGGGGGCGGCGGCAGGACGCGCCACGACCTTGGGACGGGCCGGCACCAGTACTGTCTCGCCCAGGCTTTCGCGCAGGATCTTCGCCAGGCCCTGGGCTTCGGTACGGACATTGCCGTTCAAATCGTTTTGCGTGCGCAGGTCGTTCAAGGCCTTGGTCGACAATCTCAGGCCGCCCACCGCGACGATGCTGTTGGCGACCTTGTCTTTCGGATCGCGGTTCAAGCCTTCCAGCGCATAGGAAATGGCGTCGCCATAATTTTCCGCATCGAAACGGATTTGCGCCAAACGTACCCATGGACCCTTGTCTGCAGGAAATGCGCTGGTCGCGTCTTTCAGCAATTTGACGGCCTTGTCGGTCTGGCCGGCTTTCTGGGCCGCATCCGCTTCAGCCACGATGGCGTCCAGTTTGGCGGCCGGGTCTACTGGCGGCGGCGTTGTTGCACAGGCGCTTACCAAACATGTCAATGCCATGCCGTAGATAAATTTACTCTTCCATTGACTCATCTTAAACTCGCTTTCTATGTGGCAACTTTTAAATAGCCCAAATCTTAACAAAACCAGGCAGATGCAGATATCATATTGCCAATCTACATCAAAATTTGTTAACTTTGGTTACACCATTGCAACAAGTTTAGTCCAGACCCATACTATATGTCTAGGCGGCAACTAGTGTAGTGTTGTTGTTTTGTATAAATAAGTAATAAAATGTTAATCCTGACAGTATTGTCTATTCAGCATTTTTGCAACTCAAATAAAGACGATAATTAATGTTAATGCGACCACTTTATCTCTTGGCTTCGCTTGCCGCCGTATTGAGCCTGGCCGGCTGCGCTGCCGGCGCCGTCTCGGCGGTCGGTTCGATTGCCAGCTCGGTATTGCAGATGTCAGGCATCACCAAGCCCGAAGTTCCGGATGCCCAAAAGCCGCCCAGGACCGTTGCCATCAAGCTGCACGCCGGGTCCAACCTGAATGCCGACAGTGGCGGTGCGCCGCTGGCGCTGGTGGCCAGAGTATATAAGTTAAGACAAAATGGTGCATTCCAACAGGCAACTTACGATACATTTACTAATCCGCAGAAAGAAAAGGATGTGCTGGGCGCGGATCTGATCGAAGTCAAGGAAATCACCCTGGTGCCTGGACAGCGTTATGAAGTCAGCGAAAAGGTCACTAGGGAAGCCGGTTTCGTCGGCGTTGTCGCCTTGTTCCGTAAACCGGCTGCGCAGCGCTGGAAACTGACTTTCCCGGCGGAACAGGCTGAGAAATCCGGTATAACCTTGGGCGCGCACGCGTGCGCGTTGACGGTCGGCACCGGCGTCACGGTGGCGGAAGACGTCGGCGCCAGCAAGTTTTTAACTCCGGCTCCGTGCGGTTAGTTCTTTGCCTGCAACTGCATGATGGTGGTTTGAATAAATTTACATGTGAGTCAAATACGTGAATCGAACATCGAAAATCTTATGGGGCGAGGGCTTGTTCCTGCGTCCCCAGCATTTCCAGCAGCAGGACCGCTATCACGAGAATCGCCTGCATGAAACCACCAATGCCTTGCATCCGTATGCCTGGGGCGTGCTGTCGGTGCAACTGGACCGCGATGCGCTGGCCAACAACACCTTGCGGCTGTCAGAGTTGTCGGTGATTTTCCAGGATGGCGAAATCTACAAGGCGCCCGAGGCCGACGATCTGCCGGAAGTGGTCGACCTGACCAATATCCCGCACGCCCAGCAAACCATTACCTATTACGCGGCGCTGCCTTACATGAAGGGCTTCGGCGGCAATTTCTCGCCGCTGGGCCAGACCAGCAACGCCACCCGTTATGCGCAGAACAATGCGGCCACCGCCGACCTCTTTACGCAGGCGGCGGAAGCGGAGCTGACCTATTTGAAGAAATCGGTGCGGCTGGTGTCGGAAATGGAGCCGCGCGACTCCCTCATCAGTTTTCCGTTGATCAAGCTGCGCCGCATCTCTACCGGCGGCTTTGAGCCGGATCCGACTTTCGTGGCGCCCAGCCTGACCATCCGCAGCGCTCCTGCGCTGTACATCCAGCTGCGGCGCCTGATGGATGCATTGCAAGCCAAGGTCAGCGCCTTGTACGGCCATCACCGTGAGCCGAGCAAGAATGTCATCGAATTCCGTTCCGGCGATATTTCTTCATTCTGGCTGCTGCATACGGCCAGTTCGGCATTTGCCGGACTGACGCACTATTTCCATAATCCGGCGTTTCATCCGGAGCGCCTGTACGAGCAATTGCTGAGCCTGGCCGGCGCGCTGATGACGTTTTCCAAGAGCTACGCGCTGTCCGACCTGCCGGTTTACCAGCATCAGGACCCGGGCCCATGTTTCGCCAAGCTGGACGCCATCATCCGCGAGTTGCTGGACACCGTGATTTCATCGCGCTATTTCTCCATCGCGCTGTCGGAAAACAAGCCGTCGCATCATCACGGCATGCTCGACTCCGGCAAGATCGACGACAAGACTGCGTTCTACCTGGCGGTCAACGCCAGCATGCCGGCCATCGAACTGGTCGACATCGTACCGCTGCGCTTCAAGATCGGCGCACCTGACGACGTCGATAAATTCGTGCTGTCAGCGATGCCCGGCGTCAAGCTGTCGCATTCGCCGCAAGTTCCGGCGGCGCTGCCGGTGCGTCCGGACACCTATTATTTTGCATTGGAAAACAAGGGCGCCTTGTACGACCGCATGTTGCAGGCGCAATCGATTTCGATCTACGTGCCATCCGGCATCAACGACCTTAAACTTGAGCTCTTAGCGGTTACATCATGAATAGAACTTCAGCCCCATCCCTGCTTGGCGACATGGCTTCCGGCCAGGGCCAAGGCCCGTATGCAGCGCCGGACAGCAGCAGCTCGGCCAATTCCTTGCTGGACCTGATGTACGACGGTTTCTACGCCCTGTTCCTGCTGAAGAACCGTTGCTCGCCGGTCGACGAAGCCGGCTTCACGGCCAAGATGCAGCGCTTCCTGAGCGACTTTGAACGCGGCGCAAAAAAGCTGGATGTTTCGGCGGAAGACGTGCACGCGGCGAAGTACGCGTTTTGCGCGGCGGTCGATGAAAACATCCTGCATTCGCAATTCAGCATCCGCGAATCGTGGGCGCGGCGGCCGCTGCAGCTGATCCTGTTCGGCGACCAGCTGGCCGGCGAACACTTCTTCACGCGCCTGGAAGACTTGCGCGCGAAGGGCGCCTTGCACCTGCAGGCGCTGGAAGTTTTCCACATGTGCCTGCTGCTCGGTTTCCAGGGGAAATACATCATCGAAGGCCCGGAAAAACTGAACTACCTGACCGCGCGCCTGGGCGACGAAATCGCCCGCATGAAAGGCAAAAGCGCCGGTTTCGCGCCGCACTGGGAACGGCCGGACCAGATCAGCCACAAGCTGCGCAATGAAGTGCCGCTGTGGGCGCTGTGTTCGGTGTTTGCACTGATCGGACTGGGCGGCTATTTCGGCTTGAACACCATGCTGTCGCGCGCCACCGCATCAAGCATCGCCGGCTACAGCGACATCGTCAAACTGGCGCCGCGGGCGGCGAATCTGACTATTACCTTGCCTTGACGGTTGCCTGGTTTTTATGTGTCCGTGGCTTTGGCCGGTTGCGCAAACGGGGGCGCCGGTGTTTTCCGGTTTGCTGTCCAGGCGTTCGATGGACATCAATTGGATAGAGCGGTAATACATTTCTGCTGGTAATCTTCTGTCTCATGGAGACAAAACAAAAAACCGGCCTCATCCTCACCGGCGGCGGCGCCCGCGCAGCCTATCAGATCGGCGTGATGGACGCGGTAGCGTCGATTTTGCGCGAACATGGCTGGGCGTCGGAGCAGAATCCTTTCAATATCATTTGCGGCACCTCGGCCGGCGCGATCAACGCGACGGCGCTGGCGTGCCGGGTCGACAACTTCGGCCTCGGCGTGCAAAAGCTGAAGGATGTCTGGGAGCACTTCACGGTGGAGCAGGTGTACCGCGCCGATTCGCTGGGCGTGCTGCGCTCGGGCGCGCGCTGGCTGTCGCTGCTGTCTTTCGGCTGGCTGCTGCGCAAATGGCATGCCCATCCGCCTAATTCCCTGCTTGACAATACGCCCCTGATCACCTTGCTGCACCGCTTGCTCGACCTGGAACGGCTCGACACGGCGCTGGCCAATGGCAGCCTGGACGCGCTGGCGATCACGGCATCGTCGTATAGCGGCGGCCAGCACATTACTTTTTATCAAAGCGCCATCGAGATTCAGGGCTGGACCCGCAGCCAGCGCCGTGCAGTGCGGGACCAGATCGGCGTCGGCCATCTGCTGGCGTCCTCGGCGATCCCTTTCATTTTTCCTGCGATCCCGATCTTCTGCGAAGGCCGCCGCCAGTTTTTCGGCGATGGCTCGATGCGCCAGCTGGCGCCGATTTCTCCCGCGATTCATCTTGGCGCCAGCAAAGTCATGGTGGTCGGCGCCGGCCGCCGCCAGGAAGCGCCGACCGATTCTCCCACTTTTGCCAGTTATCCGAGCCTGGCGCAGATCGCCAGCCATGCGTTGTCCAGCATTTTCCTCGACGGGCTGGCGGTGGATATCGAACGGCTGGAACGCATCAATCACACGCTTTCCTTTCTAACCGAGGAGCAGCGCCAGCGCACCCCGCTGAAGCCGGTGGAAATGCTGATTATTTCGCCCTCGGAACAAATCGACGATATCGCCACCAAGCACTTCGGCAGCCTGCCGCTGCCTATTCGCACCTTGCTGGGCGGCCTTGGCGCCAAGGATATCCAGGGCGGAGGATTGGCCTCGTATCTGCTGTTCGAATCCGGCTATACCCGTGAGCTGATCCGCATGGGGCAGAAAGATACCCTGGCGCGACGCGATGAAGTGGCGGCTTTTTTCGGGCCGGCAGAGAGCGCTGCCCTTGCCGCGCTGGGCAGCGCAGCCTAACAGTTGTTCTGTATTGTCAAATATTGCAACACTTGATTGCGCCGCAAGTATACGGGTTGATTCGTTTTCAGCAACACGTTACCCTACGGTATCGCATATACAAGAAATATGAAATTTATGAAAAGCCACGCAACCCAGCACCATTTCCCTGGTCTAAATGCCGGTTTCGCTGCTGCCATGTTGCGTAACGGCATATTGTTGCTGCTTGGCTTGCTGCTGTCTTTTCAGGTATTTGCCCGTGAATCCTTGCCGCAGGACACTGTTGCGCTGGACCAGCTGCCTTCGGAAGCACAGACGACATTGATGTTGATCAAGCAGGGCGGGCCTTTTCCTTATGCCAAGGACGGTGTGATATTTGGCAATTATGAGGGGGCGTTGCCCAGGCAGCGGCGTGGTTATTACCATGAATATACTGTAAAGACGCCGCGTGCCCGCAACCGTGGCGCGCGCCGGATCATTGCGGGCGGCAATCCGCAGTCTTCCGGTGAATATTATTACACGGACAATCATTATCAAACCTTCAGACGCATCCAGGAGTGACTGAGACGAGTGAACCAGATATCACAACAGCAACCCATCATTGCTCTAGCTGAGGGAAAAATGAGCTTGTTTAAAACCGTGCCGCCAAATGTAGTGCAGTCTATCCGCGCCTTCCGTGTGACCGACCTGCAGGCGGAAGCTCAGCGCTTGGGGCAGCATTTCCTGTATGCCTACTGTGCGGAAGCGACGACTAAACAGCAAGTTCTGGGCAAAATCGCGCATGCTTTCCTGTTTCCCAAGCATTTCGGCAAGAATTTCGATGCGCTGCACGACTGCCTGACCGACCTGGCGCACAAGGCTGGTCCGCAACCCGGTTTTATTGTGGTAATCGAACAACTGCCGAATACGCAGAAATTCGACAAGGAAGCGCGCGAAACCCTGCTCGACGTATTTCGCGACAGCGCCGATTTCTGGGCTGACAAGAAAGTTGCCTTCCGCGTCTTTTATTCATTCCAATAACAATATTTGCCGCCGGTTTTACTCAAAAACTGCGTTGCAACGGGTACAATGCGCGCCATGAGAAGCATTGTTATCCTGATTTCCGGGCGTGGCAGCAATATGCAAGCCATCGTCCGCGCCGCTCAAGCCGAACAATGGCCTGCCCGCATCGCTGCAGTGATCAGCAACCGCGCAGACGCCGAAGGTTTGAAATTTGCTGCCGCCCAAGGTATTCCAACGGCGGTGGTAGCGAATAAAGACTATCCTGATCGTGAACAGTTCGATGCCGCCTTGCGCGTCGTGATCGACGGCTTTGCACCGGATCTGGTGGTGCTGGCCGGTTTCATGCGCATCCTGACGGCGCCCCTGGTGGAACACTACACCGGCCGCATGCTGAACATCCATCCTTCGCTGCTGCCAAGCTTTACCGGCATGGCGACGCACCGGCAAGCGCTGGCGGCTGGCGTCAAGGTGCATGGGGTGACCGTGCATTTCGTCACGCCGACGCTGGACCATGGCCCGATCGTGGCGCAGGTTGCAGTGCCGGTGCTGGAGGGGGATACCGAGCAGTCGCTGGAGCAGCGGGTGCTGATCGAAGAGCATCAGCTATATCCGCGTGCGGTGCGCTGGTTCATCGAAGAGCGCCTGGCTATCGAGGACGGCCGGGTGCATGTCAGCGCGCAGTCAGACTAGCGCTAACCCGATTCACATTCTTAGTTGCGTTATTTGGTTGCGTTACTTAATCACGTGATTCACTACACATCACCATCGTTTGCCGTACGGGCACGATAAACAGATTTTTAAGAAAGAATCATTATGAGATTGCCTCCCGCGATCATCGGTCACACCGAAGAAGTCCTGCGCGAAATTTTACGTTTTACCGGCCCGGCCGACGGCACCTTGTCGCACTATTTCCGCGAGCACCCGAAGCTGGGTTCGCGCGAGCGCGGCGTGGTCGCCGAAGCGGTGTACGGCCTGCTGCGCAACAAGTCGATCTACACCAGCTTCGCCGAATCGGGCAACGGTCCGACCATGCGCCGCATGACCTTGCTGGGGCTGGCCGATGCGGTCGGCGTCGACTCGCTGGGCGGTCTGTCGGAAGAGGAAACCGAATGGCTGACGCGGGTCGGCGAAATCGACCGCACGCTGATGCCGGCGCTGATGCGCTCCAACCTGCCGCAATGGCTGTTCGACAAGCTGGTGGCGCGCGATGGCGAAGCCGCCACGCTGGAGCTGGCGTACGCGATGAACCAGCCGGCGCCGCTGGATTTGCGCGTCAATACGATCAAGTCGAACCGCGAAGATGTCAGCGCCGCCCTGGCGGAAGCGCCTATCCTGTGCGAGCCGACCCCTTATGCGCCGCTGGGCCTGCGCGTCATCAAGAAGCCGGCCCTGCAAAACCTGCCGCTGTTCAAGAGCGGTGCGATTGAAGTGCAGGACGAAGGCAGCCAGTTGCTGGCGCAAATCGTCGGCGCCAAGCGTGGCGAAATGGTGGTCGATTTCTGCGCCGGCGCCGGCGGCAAGACACTGGCCCTGGGCGCCACCATGCGCAATACCGGCCGCCTGTATGCTTTCGATATTTCCGAGAAGCGCCTGGCGAAACTGAAGCCGCGCATGGCGCGCAGCGGTTTGTCCAATATCCATCCGGTCTTGATCGCCCATGAGAACGACGGCAAGGTCAAGCGCCTGGCCGGCAAGATCGATCGCGTGCTGGTCGATGCGCCGTGCAGCGGCCTCGGTACGCTGCGCCGCAATCCCGACGTCAAATG
The DNA here is from genome assembly GCF_059421505.1 of Collimonas sp. GW821-FHT02H07. Taxonomy (NCBI): domain Bacteria; kingdom Pseudomonadati; phylum Pseudomonadota; class Betaproteobacteria; order Burkholderiales; family Oxalobacteraceae; genus Collimonas; species Collimonas sp. GW821-FHT02H07. The sequence continues at coordinate 149,268 of NZ_JBWKVC010000003.1, read as the reverse complement.
GCGCCAGACGCCGGCGGCGATCGTCGAGATGAACACCAAGCAGATCGCGATTCTGTCGAGCGCCGCGCGGCTGGTGAAATCGGGCGGGCGCCTGGTGTACGGCACCTGCAGCCTGCTGGACGAAGAAAACGAAGCGATTGCAGCGCAATTCCTGGCCAGCCACGAAGATTTTTCGCTGGTGCCGATGAAAGACGTGCTGGCCGAACAGAAAATTCCCCTGGAAATGGGCGACTACCTCAAACTGCTGCCGCATCAGCACCAGACCGACGGCTTCTTTGCCGCGGTGTTCGTGCGCAAGTAATCATGTCGCTCCGGGCCGGCGGTTTCAAGCTGACCCGGAGTGCGCAGCACGATAGAACGCCGAGACGCTAAGTACTCAACGTCGTATCTAACACATGCCAGATATTTTCACAGAATTGCTCAACGATTTGCTGACCAACCTGGGCGCGCCCGGGCTGGCGCTGCAAGTCGGTTTGCTGCTGCTTTGCATAGCAGTGGGCTGGGTGCTGGCGCGCCTGCTGCGCCGTACTTTCACGCTGAGCGCCGTGCAGCCGCCGGCGATGCAGATCGGCCTGGGCAGCTTCGTCAAGGTGCTCACGCCTATCCTGACTTTCCTGCTGCTGTTGCTGGTCAAGCTGGCTTTGCAGAAGTGGCACCAGCCGGTCAATATCCTGCGCCTGATGGTGCCGCTGGTGGCTTCGCTGGCGCTGATGCGCTTCGTGTTCTACGTGTTGCGCCGGATTTTTGCGCGCAACAGCGGCGTCGGCACCTTCCTGCTGCTGTTTGAAAAGAGCTTCGGCGCCTTGGTCTGGATCGGCCTGCTGCTGTATATCACCGGCTGGTGGCCGGACCTGTTCGATTACCTGGACAGTACGGTGCTGCCGATCGGGCGCTACAAGGTGTCGCTGCTGGCCATCATGCAGGCGCTGGTGTCGGTGCTGGTGACCCTGGTGATCGCATTGTGGGCCGGCGCCACCATTGAAGAGCGCCTGATGCGGGTCAACACCATGCATTCCTCGATCCGCACCGTGGTGGCGCGCATGGCGCGCGCGGTGCTGATCCTGATCGCGGTATTGCTCAGCCTGTCGCTGGTGGGTATCGACCTGACCGTGCTGTCGGTGTTCGGCGGCGCGCTGGGTGTGGCGCTGGGGCTAGGTTTACAGAAAATCGCCAGCAGTTATGTATCGGGCTTCGTGATCCTGCTTGAGCGCAGCCTGGCGATCGGCGACATGGTCGGCGTCAGCACGTTCTACGGCAAGGTGGTGCAGATCAATAGCCGCTATACGGTGCTGCAAGGCCTGGACGGCATCGATACGGTGATCCCGAACGAGATCTTCATGATCAATTCGGTGCAGAACTATTCGCTGACCAACCGCATCCTGCGGCTGGCGACACAAGTGACGATCGTCTATCAGGATGATGTCGAAAGCATACTGACCATGCTGGAGCAGGCGGCGCTGGAGGTGGAGCGCGTCTCGCATGAAGTGTTGCCGCAAGCCTTGTTGCTGAAGATCGGTCCGGACGGGCTAGAGCTAGAGATCGGATTCTGGATCACCGATCCCGAGAACGGGCGCCTGAACGTGTTGTCAGATGTTAACCGGGCGATCTGGCGCGTGCTGCAAGCCCACCAGATTAAGGTTGCTCACGTGAAACGGGAGATCAAGGTGTACGAGGATGAATTGCATAAAAGTAATTTTCACTCAGATACGCAACAGGATTTGCAATTAGATGGCCCGGTTGATTCGCCGAAACCTAAAAACGGCTGATATTCAGGGTACAATTGCAGTCGAATTTCGGGTAATTGGTCGGTAACTACCCGTCAACTTACCCGCATCACACTGCAAATCAGACATTAAAACAAGCAGTGGCGTAATCATTCATTACACATGGAGTACACATAGTGTTCAATGCAATTCTCGATTTCTTGTCGAATGGCGTAACAGGTGCAAGCGCCTGGCAAGTGGTCGTGTTCACGCTGGTCGTGACGCACATTACAATCGCTGCGGTGACTATCTACCTGCACCGCGGCCAGGCGCACCGCGCCCTGGATCTGCATGCGATTCCGAGTCATTTTTTCCGTTTCTGGCTGTGGCTGACGACCGGCATGGTCACCAAGGAGTGGGCGGCGATTCATCGCAAGCATCACGCCAAATGCGACACCGAGGAAGATCCGCACAGCCCGGTCACGCGCGGCATCAAGAAAGTATTCTGGGAAGGCGCCGAGCTGTACCGCGCTGAATCGAAGAACCTGGAAACCATGGAAAAATTCGGCCATGGCACACCGGACGACTGGATCGAGAGAAACCTGTATACCAAGCACAGCGCCTACGGCATCGTCGCCATGCTGTTCATCGACCTGCTGCTGTTCGGCGTCGTCGGCCTGAGCGTCTGGGCAGTGCAGATGGTGTGGATTCCGATCACCGCCGCCGGCATCATCAACGGCATCGGCCACTACTGGGGCTACCGCAATTACGATTGCAATGACGCCGCCACCAACATCATCCCGTTCGGCATCATCATTGGCGGCGAAGAACTGCATAACAACCACCATACTTTCGGCACATCGGCCAAGCTGTCGTCGAAGTGGTACGAGTTCGACATCGGCTGGATGTATATCCGGATCCTGGAAATCTGCGGCCTGGCCAAGGTCAAGAAAGTTGCGCCTGCGCCGAAATTCAACCATGCCAAGCTGGTGCCCGACCTGGATACCTTGCAATCGGTGATCGCCAATCGCTACGACGTCATGGCCAAATATGCCAAGTCGCTGAAGAACGCCTGGCACGAAGAGCGCAGTCACCTGACCGACAAGGCCAAGCTGGGCGCCGGTTTCCTCAAGTCATCGAAGAAATTGCTGCAACGCGAGCCGACCAAGCTGGAAGCGCCGCAAAAGCAGCAGTTGACTGAGCTGTTCCTGCATAGCAAAGCACTGCAAACCATGCACGAAATGCGGGTTGAGCTGGGTGCGATCTGGGAGCGTTCGCATTTCACGCGCGATCAGTTGCTGCATCAGCTGCAAGACTGGTGCGCACGTGCCGAGGCTTCCGGCATCAAGTCGCTGCAGGATTTCTCGCTGCGCCTGCGCAGCTACTCCTGATCTGAAATAAAAGACGGCTCGCCGCTGTCATTGCGACAGCGGTCTTTACCCGTGAAACGGTCCATGCAAATCGGACCGTTTTTTTTCGTCTGGAATTCCTGTGCTGCGGCTGCTCTCCAAAGCTGTTCGCAGCAGGGCGGTTTGCCGCGGACGTAAAAAAGCCCCGCAGGAACATGCCTTGCGGGGCTTTTCGGAGCTCGGATCAATTACTTGATCTTGGTCTCTTTGTATTCAACATGCTTACGAACCTTCGGGTCGAACTTCATGATCGACATTTTTTCCGGCGTTGTACGCTTGTTCTTGGTAGTGGTGTAGAAATGACCTGTACCTGCGGTCGATTCCAGCTTGATTTTGTCGCGGCCTGATTTCGCCATGATTCTTCCTTTATTCTGCTAGTTAGACTTTTTCGCCACGAGCGCGCAAATCGGCCAACACGGCATCAATGCCGATTTTGTCGATCACGCGCAAGCCGGCGTTGGACAAGCGCAGGGAGACCCAGCGATTTTCAGACTCAACGAAAATGCGGCGATTTTGCAAGTTAGGCAAAAAGCGACGTTTCGTCTTGTTGTTTGCATGGGAAACGTTGTTGCCGACCATCGGCCCCTTCCCGGTGACTTGGCAGACACGTGCCATGTTTTTACTCCTAAAAGATTTCCGAAACTGGAAAAAAGGAGAGTATATATAAAAAAATGAGATTTTTCAACGACTTGCAGAAAATAATTGTGTCTTCTGCGCGTTCGAAGATTTAACAATTTGTTTTTGAAGGATTTCACAGCTGGCCGTGCTCGGCAAACGAATGCACCTGGGTGCCGGCGACGATGAAATGATCCAGCACCCTGACGCCGATCAGGTCCAGCGCCTGCTTCAAGGTTTGCGTCAACTTGTGGTCGGCGGCGCTGGGCTCCAACGTGCCGGAGGGATGATTATGCGCCAGCATGACGCTGGCGGCATTGTGCGTCAGCGCCGCCTTGACCACTTCGCGCGGGTAGACGCTGGCGTGGGTGAGGGTGCCGCGGAACAATTCGTCGGCGCAGATCAGGCGGTTCTTGACGTCGAGGAACAATACCAGGAAAGACTCGTAGGGTTTGTTGGTCAGCAACAGCTGCAGGTATTGCTTTACCGCAGCTGGCGCGTCGAAGCTGGTGCCGGATTGCAGCTCCTCTGCCAGCGAACGCCGTCCCAGTTCCAGTATCGCTTGCAACTGAGCGAATTTGGCGGGGCCGAGGCCGTTGATGGCGCAGAATTCGTCCAGAGAGGCGGAGAGCAGCCGGTTGAGCGAGCCGAAATGACTGCTCATCTCGCGCCCCAAGTCGACCGCGCTTTTGCCGGCGGCGCCGACGCGCAGGAATACAGCCAGCAGTTCGGCATCGGAAAGCGCCTGCGGCCCGAATTTGATCAGGCGCTCGCGCGGTCTTTGATCGGCGGGCCAGTCGGTAATTGGCATGGTAAGTCCCTCTAAGCGCGTCAGCTTGTCCAAGGTGGCTTACAATATCATCTTCAGATGAACGATTGCCTTTTTGTTAATGGTGTTTTTACCTAATTATGTCTAACTTGTCCCTGCCGGTTGTCACCGAAGCCTCCTATCTCACCTTGCACTACCGTCTTGCTTCGCAAGAGGGCGAGGATATTGTCAGCACCTTCAAGGAGTCGCCGGCTACTTTGCAGTTCGGCATGGGCCAGCTGGCGCCGTTCTTGGAAACCTGCCTGCTTGGTTTGCCGGAAGGCACGCACCAAACCTTCGACCTGCCGCCGGAGCAGGCTTTCGGCCCGCGCAATCCTGAGCTGATCCAGCGCGTTTCGCGCGCCACACTGCGCCAGAACTCGCAGCTGGGCGAGGAGTATCGCATCGGCGACCTGGTGGAGTTTGCGGCGCCGGGCGGCGGCCAGTTCGCCGGCGTGCTGCGCGAGATCGACGAACAGGGCGCCTTGTTCGATTTCAATCACCCGCTGGCCGGCCAGTCGCTCAAGTTTGAAGTAAAGATCATCGGCATCTTGTAAGTGCGCCGATTGAATGGATATGACTATGAATAAAGAAATTCTGCTGGCGCAGCCGCGCGGCTTTTGCGCCGGCGTCGACCGCGCGATCGAAATCGTCGAACGCGCGCTGGAACAGTTCGGCGCGCCGATCTATGTGCGGCACGAGATCGTTCACAATGCCTACGTGGTGGCGGACTTGCGCAACAAGGGCGCCATTTTCATCGAAGAGCTGGCCGACGTGCCGGCCGGGAATACGGTGATTTTTTCTGCTCACGGCGTTTCCAAGGCGGTGCAGGAAGAAGCCGAAATGCGCGGCCTGAAAGTGTTCGACGCCACTTGCCCGTTGGTCACCAAGGTCCACATGGAAGTCGCCAAGATGCGCCGCGAGGGCCGTGAAATCGTCATGATCGGCCACGAAGGACATCCCGAAGTCGAGGGCACCATGGGCCAGACCGAAGGCGGCATGCATCTGGTCGAGACCGTGGCCGATGTCGACAAGCTGCAGGTGGCGAATCCTGAGCTGCTGGCCTATGTCTCGCAGACCACCTTGTCGGTGGACGACACGGCGGACGTGATTGCCGCCCTCAAGCAGCGCTTCCCCTTGATCACCGAGCCGAAGAAGGGCGATATCTGCTACGCCACCACCAATCGTCAGCAAGCCGTGAAGTTCATGGCGCCGCAGGTCGACGTGGTGATCGTGGTCGGCAGTCCCAACAGCTCCAACTCCAACCGCCTGCGCGAAGTGGCCGAGAAGCGCGGCACCACGGCCTACATGGTGGATAACGCCGAACAGATCGATCCCGGCTGGCTGCAAGGGAAGACTCGCATCGGCGTCACTGCCGGCGCTTCCGCCCCGGAGATCCTGGTGCAGGCGGTAATCGACCGCCTGACAGCCTATGGCGCCAAGAGCGTACGCACGCTCGACGGCGCGGAAGAAAATGTCACTTTTCCGATGCCCAAGGGGCTGGCGCGCGTCTGAGGCGAAACTGGCGGCTTGCATGATTACCCATGAGAATCTGCCGATTGTCATGGGCGATTGCAGCCTTGCAGCGGTTTGTTACCGTGTCAAACGTCCCCGGAAAATCGTTGCGCAAAGGCCCTGATGCCTCATTCTGGCGCGAAATTATATTCCGAATAAATCCCACTTTTCCATCGATAGTTTTTTGTTTTCCTCGCTATCATTGCGGCGCTGAAGTTTGATTGTAAAAGGCTGTGCCGAACCGCCTTCAGCGAGGTAATATTGTAGTGCCGTCGGAGTTGCTTATCGCTTAACGTTAGCTATAATCTGCACGGTCATGGTGCATTTGTCCACCGAGACAAGGCGCTTTAAGATAAAAACGTTTTTACATAAAGACGTATAAGGAGACAAATAATATGTGTACCCCGTTCATCCTTCATATTCCGGCTATTCACGCAATGCCAGATTACCTTTCCAGCTAGGCGGAAGGGCGCATCCCCACGGCACCAGGACTTCTCCAGGGTGCCGTTTTTGTATCGGGAATGATTTTTGCTGTGCAGCCTCTGAGATGGTCGCAATAGTGTTCTGACCGATTTGAACCGAAACACACAAAGGAAATTATGGATATCTTTATCCAACAAGTTATCAATGGCTTGGTGCTGGGAAGCATGTACGCGTTGATTGCCCTCGGTTATACGATGGTATATGGCGTGCTGAACCTGATTAACTTCGCCCACGGCGATATCCTGATGATAGGCGCGATGGTTGGCTTGTCCATCCTCAAGCTGCTGCAGCATGTCGCTCCCGGCCTGCCTGGCATCGTCCAGCTGGCGATTGCCATCATCGGCGCCATTCCGGTCTGCGTCATTGTCAGCCTGATCATCGAGCGGGTTGCCTACCGGCCGTTGCGCAATGCGCCGCGCCTGGCGCCGCTGATTACTGCGATCGGCGTTTCCATCCTGCTGCAGACTTTCGCCATGATGATCTGGGGCCGCAGCCCGCTGCCGGTGCCGCAAGTCATGCCGTCCGATCCGGTGCATATCTTCGGCGCGCTGATCTCGCCGACGCAGATCATGCTGCTGGTGCTGGCTGCCGCTTCGATGTTCGGCCTGGTGATGCTGGTTGAAAAAACCAAGATGGGCCGCGCCATGCGCGCCACCGCGGAAAATCCGCGGGTCGCCGGCCTGATGGGGGTCGATTCCAACCGCGTCATCGTCATGACCTTTGCCATCGGCGCCGCACTGGCTGCCGTCGCCGGCGTGATGTGGGGCGCCAACTACTCTTCCGCGCAGTTCGCGATGGGCTTCGTGCCCGGCTTGAAAGCATTCTCCGCCGCGGTGCTGGGCGGTATCGGCAATATCTACGGCGCCATGCTGGGCGGTATCCTGCTGGGCCTGATCGAGAGCCTGGGAGCTGGCTATATCGGCGACCTGACCGGCAACTTCTTCGGTAGTAACTACCAGGATATCTTTGCCTTCATCGTGCTGATCATTGTGTTGACCTTGCGTCCGTCCGGCATCATGGGCGAACGTGTGGCTGACCGCGCTTGATCGGGGAGGATATATGGCAAGTTTCTTCGACACCAAAAAGAATCCGACCAAGGCTTACACCAGCTTGGTTGCCCTCGCTATCCTGTTCGTGATCTTCCCGTTCATTGCCGCCAATTTCGGTAATTCCTGGGTCCGCATCATGGACTTCGCGCTGCTCTACATCATGCTGGCGCTAGGTTTGAACATCGTGGTCGGTTTTGCCGGCCTGCTCGATCTCGGCTACATCGCGTTCTATGCGATCGGCGCTTACATGACCGGCTTGCTGGCATCGCCGCAGTTTGCTTCGGTGCTGGAGTCGTTTGTCAATACCTATCCGGCCATCGGCAATTTCCTGGTGATGATCTGCGGCCCGGAAATTGTCCAGAACGGCATTCACTTGTCGCTGTGGGTGATCGTGCCGCTGGGAGCGGCGCTGGCAGGGATGTTCGGCGCCATTCTCGGCGCTCCGACACTCAAGCTGCGGGGCGATTATCTGGCGATCGTGACACTCGGTTTCGGTGAAATCATCCGGATTTTCATGAATAACCTGAATGCGCCGGTGAACATCACCAACGGTCCGCAGGGCATCAACCTGATCGATCCTATCCGCATCTTCGGCGTCTCGCTGGCAGGGGAGCGCGGTTCCAATGCCACGGTCCAGCTGGGCAGTTTCAGCCTGCCATCGGTGAATGCCTACTACTTCCTGTTCCTCATCCTGTGCATCGCAATCATCACTATTTCGATCCGCTTGCAGAACTCGCGCCTGGGCCGTGCCTGGGTGGCGATACGTGAAGACGAAATCGCGGCCAAGGCAATGGGCATCAATACCCGCAACATGAAGCTGCTGGCGTTTACGATGGGCGCCTCGTTTGGCGGCGTCGCTGGCGCCATGTTTGCCTCGTTCCAGGGCTTCGTCTCGCCGGAATCGTTCTCTTTGACCGAGTCGATCGCGGTACTGGCGATGGTGGTGCTGGGCGGCATGGGGCATATCCCGGGCGTGGTGTTGGGCGGCATATTGCTGGCGGCATTGCCTGAAGTGCTGCGGCACACCGTGGAGCCGATGCAGATGGCTGTTTTCGGCAAGGTGCTGATCGATGCCGAAGTGCTGCGCCAGCTGTTGTACGGCCTGGCGATGGTAGTCATCATGTTGACCCGTCCAGCCGGTTTGTGGCCTGCGCCTAAGCACGAGGATCGGCCGGATGCCGATATCGATAAACCTACGCTGGCGACCGGCGTGGTAGAGGCTTAAGGAGATCACATGAGCGCACAAACTATTTTAAATATCTCCGGCGTCAATAAACGATTCGGCGGCTTGCAGGCCTTGTCCGAAGTCAACGTCAAGATCCTGAAGGGCCAGATCTATGGCCTGATCGGTCCTAACGGCGCCGGCAAGACGACGTTCTTTAACGTCATCACGGGCTTGTACCAGGCCGATACCGGCTCTTTCGAGCTGGCCGGCAAGCCATACTCGCCTTCGGCGCCGCATGAAGTCGCCAAGGCCGGGATTGCCCGTACTTTCCAGAACATCCGCCTGTTTGGCGAGATGACCGTGCTGGAAAACGTCATGGTGGGTTGCCACGTGCGTACCAAGCAGGGCCTGTTCGGCGCTGTGTTCCGCCACAAGGCGGCGCGCACGGAAGAGCTGGCTATCCGCAAGCGTTCGCAGGAATTGCTGGATTTCGTCGGCATCGGCCGTTTCGGCGAGCGTACCGCGCGGCATTTGTCCTACGGCGATCAACGCCGCCTCGAAATCGCCCGGGCGCTGGCTACCGATCCGCAATTGCTGGCGTTGGACGAGCCGGCAGCCGGCATGAACGCCACCGAAAAACTGGCGCTGCGCGAGCTGCTGGTGAAAATCAAGAATGAAGGAAAGACCATTTTGCTGATCGAACATGATGTCAAGCTGATGATGGGCTTGTGCGACCGCCTGACCGTGCTGGACTACGGCAAGCCGATTGCTGAAGGATTGCCTGCCGAAATCCAGAAGAACCCGGCCGTGATTGAAGCCTATCTGGGAGGTGGTCACTAATGGCAACCAATATCCTGAAAGTCAGCAACCTGAAAGTCGCCTACGGCGGCATCCAGGCGGTCAAGGGCATCAACCTGGACGTCAACGAAGGCGAACTGGTGACGCTGATCGGCGCCAACGGCGCCGGCAAGACCACCACGCTGAAAGCCATCACCGGGACTTTGCCGCAATGTAAAGTCGAAGGCGAGATGCACTACCTGGGAGAGCACACCAAGGGTACGACCTCGTTCAACCTGGTCAAGCAAAAGCTGGCGATGGTGCCGGAAGGGCGTGGCGTGTTCACCCGCATGAGCATCCAGGAAAACCTGCTGATGGGCGCGTATACCCGTGACGACAAGGCTGGCATCGCGGCCGATATCGAAAAATGGTTTACCGTCTTCCCGCGTCTGAAAGAGCGTGCCGCCCAAATGGCCGGCACCTTGTCCGGCGGGGAGCAGCAGATGCTGGCGATGGCGCGCGCATTGATGAGCCATCCCAAGCTGCTGCTGCTGGATGAGCCGTCGATGGGTTTGTCGCCGATCATGGTGGAAAAGATCTTTGAAGTCATCCGCAACGTTTCCGCGCAAGGAATCACGATCCTGTTGGTCGAGCAGAACGCCAAGCTGGCGCTGGAAGCGGCGCACCGCGCCTATGTGATGGATTCAGGCCTGGTGACCATGAGCGGCAACGCCAAGGATATGCTGGACGATCCTAAGGTGAAGGCGGCCTATCTGGGCGAATAAGCTCGGGTTGCCTGATTTGCAAAAAGAGGGGGACTAGGCATTCGTGCCAGTCCCCCTTTTTCTTGTTGCTATCAATTTATTCATGCGTCACTGTATTTTCAGGCTGGCGAGATCGTGGAAGGAGAGGCGGGCGGCGCTAAGCACGAAAAAAAGCCCGCCTGGGGAAGAGGCGGGCTTGGTTTGCGATGCCGAAGCCGAAGCTTGCCGTCGCCGGAGTGCTTAGGTCAGAGGCAGCGGATTGTGCTGGTTGTCAGATTGCTGGATACGATGTTCGATGGCGTCCGGCACGCTGACCGCAGCTTCGGCCGGAGTCGATGTGGCGGCGTCGCCAGGCGCAACGGCTTGTATCGGACGCGCCTTAGGCGTCGCGATTGGCGCTGTCGAACCGGTCGAAGGCACGTTCTTGCCGATGGCGACGTCTTGCAGGCGGCGATATTCAGCCAATACCTTGTAGCCGTAGCCGCCGTCGTTGGCGAAGGCTGCGGCGCCGACATAGCGCTTCAGGCCTGCTTCGACCGAACCGCCCTGGGTCACGTAGTCCTTGAGGATCATGGAGCCGACCTTGATGTTGGCAGTCGGATTCAGCGCCGCCTTGATGCCGCCCATGCTTTCAAACTTGTCTTCATGCACTTTCGACATGACCTGCATCAGGCCTTGCGCGCCAACCGGGCTTTCGGCAAACGGATTCAAGCCCGACTCGATCGCCATCACGGCCAGGATCAGGAGCGGATCCAGCTTGGTTTCGCGTGCGGTCTTGTAGGCGGTCGTCACGAACATGTTGGTGGCGTCGCCGGCGACGCGATAACGCTTGGACAGCCAGTTGGTGACCCATTGCTGCTGGCGCGAGTTGTCGAGCGGTTTGACTGCCTTGGGCAAGCCATCCATGTGCAGCAGGTGATTCATGTTTGCGCTGGGCACCGGCACGGTCAGGCTGGCGACATTCTTGCCGGCCGCTGGAGCGGTTGCCTGAACGGTAACAGCCGCAGCCGCTTGCGGCGCTGCCGGCTGCGGAGCGCTACTGGCGAACAGCGGCAGGCTTTGCAGCTTGAGGGCCAGATCCGGCTTGATCAGCATGGTGCTGAATCCGATCAGGGCCAGGATGCCGCTGAACAGGATAGTGACGCGTGTGGTGGCGATAAGACCGCCGACGGTGTCGCGGGCGAACAGCGCACTGTTGATAGCGCCGTTGATCGATTCGCTGCTGAGTTTTCTTAAATATCCGGGCGTAGCCCAACTAGATAATACCTTGGTAGATCTTGCTAACAATTGAACCTCCAGAATCGTCGCGGCGCATGCAGCCCCCTTGGAACAGCGGGGGCGAAGATACTGAAGCTGCGTGCACCGTAATCAATATCGCCTGGCTTCGCATGCCGTGTGCGTCATGCCAGACGTCGTTGCTGTTTGCGCTTATGCAGCTCCAAGCTGGTCGGCTGCAGAAATGCGCCGTGCCGCTGGCAAACAACTTGTTCGGGGGAGAAGGCTGACGCCTTTTGAAAACACTCCTTAAAATGTCATGTGGGACCCCGATCCCGTGAGTATTGAGAGCCGTCATGAAAGCGCTTTTTGGGCGCTGCGACTGCTTCAAGCTGGGCGCATTGTAGGGGGCTGTTTATATCAAGTCAATACTATAAAAAATAAAATACATAACTTTTATGTATAAAGAATATGCCGGTTTACCGCTGCGAGCCAATAAAATCAAGCACTTCGCTGGGAAGCCTTAATTGTCGAATCAACATTCATAAAGATTGTAAGAATCCATGAAATATTCAGATTTACGTGATTTTGTTATCAAATTGGAACAAATCGGCGAGCTAAAACGGATTTCAACGCCGATTTCACCTTATTTGGAGATGACGGAGATCTGCGATCGCACTTTGCGCGCCGGCGGTCCGGCGCTGCTTTTTGAGAATCCGACAGGACATTCGATACCTGTGCTAGGCAATCTGTTCGGTACGCCGCGCCGCGTCGCGCTAGGCATGGGAGCCGACGACGTCAGCGAATTGCGGCGCATCGGCCACGTGCTGGCGTCGCTGAAAGAACCGGAACCGCCGAAGGGCTTTAAAGATATCCTCGGCCTCGGCACGCTGGTGAAGTCGTTGTGGGACATGGCGCCCAAGGAGCAGCGCTCGGCGCCATGCCAGGACATCGTCTGGGAAGGCAACGACGTCGACCTGGCGAAGCTGCCGATCCAGCACTGCTGGCCAGGCGACGTCGCGCCGCTGATCACCTGGGGCCTGGTGATCACCAAAGGGCCGCACAAGAAGCGCCAGAACCTCGGCATCTACCGCCAGCAGGTACTGAGCCGCAACAAGGTCATCATGCGCTGGCTGGCGCATCGCGGCGGCGCGCTGGATTTCCGCGAGCACGCGATCGCCACCGGCGGCAAGCCGTATCCGGTGGCGGTAGCGCTGGGCGCCGATCCCGCTACTATATTAGGTGCGGTGACGCCGGTGCCGGACAGCTTGTCCGAATACCAGTTCGCCGGCCTGCTGCGCGGCAGCCGTACCGAGCTGGTCAAGGCCATCGGCAGCGAGCTGCGGGTGCCGGCCTCGGCCGAGATCGTGCTGGAAGGGCATATCAATCCCGATCCTTCGCATCCGTCCGGTTACGAGATGGCGCTGGAGGGGCCTTATGGCGACCACACCGGCTACTACAATGAGCAGGACTGGTTTCCGGTATTCACCATCGACCGCATCACGATGCGCAAATCGCCTATCTATCACTCTACGTATACAGGCAAGCCGCCGGACGAGCCGGCGGTGCTGGGGGTAGCGCTGAACGAAGTGTTCATCCCCTTGCTGCAAAAGCAGTTTTCCGAAATCACCGATTTCTACCTGCCGCCGGAAGGATGCAGCTACCGCATGGCGGTGGTGCAGATGAAGAAGGCGTATGCCGGCCATGCCAAGCGGGTGATGTTCGGCGTCTGGAGCTTTTTGCGCCAGTTCATGTATACCAAGTTCATCGTGGTGGTCGACGAGGACGTCAATATCCGCGACTGGAATGAAGTGATCTGGGCCATCACCACCCGCGTCGATCCGATCCGCGACACCACCATCGTGGATAACACGCCGATCGACTATCTCGACTTCGCCTCGCCGGTGAGCGGCCTCGGCAGCAAGATGGGGATAGACGCCACCAACAAGTGGCCGGGGGAAACCAGCCGCGAGTGGGGCCGCACCATCAGCATGACGGACGAGGTGAAGACGCGGGTAGACCAGATCTGGCAGGAGCTGGGCCTGTAAATCCGGATTGGCAGGAAAGTTTGCATATAAATAGTGTGGAAAACGGCAGCGCCTGCCAAAAAGCTGTGAAAAGCGCTGCCGCCAATGACGCAATGCGGTATAATTCACCCCGGCGGGCCCCTGCGCATTGTGGCGTGGTCAACCTGGTCAGGTCGGGAACGAAGCAGCCACAGCCATTTCCTGCAAGTGCCGCAGACAAGGCTCGCCTCTATCCTCAGTATTATTCCGCACGGTTTTTCTCAGCAACACCTCCCCAACGTTGGGCCATCGGTTGATTGCCAGTTTGTCAGCCGCGACCGTTATCGCCCAGGCAAGCCTCAGGCTGGCTCAGTGCGCTGCTGGGTCCGCGGCAGGGATGCTGAAGCCGATAGTCGTCATGCCTGCCACGCTGTCGGCAAACACGCCGCCGCCGTGCATCTTGGCGATCGCCTTGACGATCGCCAGCCCCAGGCCGTGGCCGTGCAGCTGGCTTTGATCCTTGTCGTTGCGGGCGGCATCGACGCGATAGAAGCGGTCGAACAGCCGCGGCAAATGGTTCTCGGCAATCGGCTTGCCGGGGTTGGAAACGGCAATTCCGATCGCTGCCGGCTCCTGCGTGATGGTGACCACAATCGCCGCACCGGGCGTCGAATGCTGGATCGCGTTATGCAGCAGATTGCTCATGGCGCGCTTGAACAGCGAGGTTTCGATCGAGGCTTCGGCGCCGATGTCGCCATCCACCTTGACCGTCATTTTCGACTCATCCAGCACAAACTCGAAGAACTCCACGGTCTTGTTGATTTCCTGCGCGATCGAGGTGCGCATCAGGCTGGTGGCGGCTTCGCCCTGATCGGCGCGGGCCAGGAACAGCATGTCGTTGATGATCGAGCGCAAACGCTCCAGCTCTTCCAGGTTGGATTGCAGCACTTCCTCGAATTGCGGTGCGGTGCGCTGGCGCGACAAGGCCACCTGGGTCTCGCCGATCAGGTTGGCTAGCGGTGTGCGCAGTTCGTGGGCGACGTCGGCATTGAACGCCTCCAGCTGGTTGTAGGCGGCTTCCATACGCTCCAGCACGCCATTGAACGCGGCGGTCAGGTCCGACAGTTCGCCCGGCAGCGGCGCAATCTGCAAGCGTTGCGACAGCGTCTTGGGGCCGAGCGACTGCGCCGCGCTGGACAACTGCTTCAACGGCCGCAATCCCACTTGCGCAATCCAGTAGCCGAGCAGCATCACCAGCATCACGCCCAGCAGCGACAGGCCGACCAGTGCGATCATGAAGGCGCGCAGAGTATGCATGTAAGGCGCTGCATCCACCGCCACGATCAGCCTGACCGCGGGCCTTTCGCCGAACGGCGGCAGAGCCTTGGTCAAGGTACGCAGCGGATATTCGCGGCCGCGCAGCATCAGGTTGCCCATGCCGTCAGGATTGCGGTCTATCTTTTCGATGTCGGCCAAATCCTTGCCATACTGGAAGCGCGGATCGTCGCTCAGCACCCAGTAGCGGAAACTGCCGTCGGCCGGCGTCAGCGTGTCCAGCTTGGCCTGCACCCGGGGCCAGCGCGCGGGATCGCCGTTGTGCTGGATCATGTACTGGGTGTCGAGAAAGCGGGTGCTGAGCTCATCGTGCTGATGGCGCGCCAGTTCGCGCTGCAGCACGCCGTACAGGGCGCTGCCGATCAGCGAGAAAATCAGCAATGCGGCCAGTGCGAACATCGCCACCAGGCGGACTTTGATGGAGCGTCTCATCCCTGGCTCTCGTGATGGTGCGTTTCGTGCGTTTCGCGTGGCTCGCGCGGTTCCAGCACATAGCCCATGCCGCGTATGGTGTGCAGCAGCTTAAGGCTGAACGGCGCATCGATCTTGGCGCGCAAGCGCTTGATGGCGACCTCGACCACATTCGTGTTGCTGTCGAAGTTCATGTCCCACACCAGTTCGGCGATGGCTGTCTTCGACAGGATTTCGCCTTGCCGCCGCGCCAGCACCGCCAGCAGGGAAAACTCCTTGGCGGTGAGGTCGATGCGGACATTGGCGCGATAGGCCTTGCGGCTGATCAGGTCGATCTGCAGATCGGCAATCCGCAGCTGCGCCGGCTCCAGCGCACGCCCGCGCCGGGTCAGCGCCTGCAGGCGCGCCAGCAGTTCGAGGAAAGAAAACGGCTTGACCAGGTAATCGTCGGCGCCGCCCTGCAGGCCCTTGATGCGGTCTTCCACGCGGTCGCGCGCGGTCAGCATGATGACCGGGGTCTGCTTGATTTCACGCAGCGCATGCAAGACCGAAAAGCCGTCGACGCCGGGCAGCATGACATCCAGCACGATCACATCGTAATCGTGCTGCAGCGCCAGGTGCTGGCCATCGATCCCGTCATGGGCGACGTCGACCGCGCAGCCTTGCTCGGTCAGTCCCTTGCATAGGTAGTCAGCGGTCTTCAGTTCATCTTCGACGATCAGGATTTTCATGTGCTGCGGGTCTCCTGTTCTGTCCTGCTCAGCGCCAGCAACATGGCGCCGTGCAGGATTGAGCAATTTCTGTTTTGATTATTTCGAATCTATCACGGCCGGAGCGTTTGCAACCGTCGTGCCAGCCTTACGCGCCGCCTTGCGCGCGCGCCGCGCTTCCTTGCGACGCTCATACCAGTAATGGGCGCGGTCCAGGTATAGATAGACCACCGGCGTGGTGAACAAGGTCAGCGCCTGCGACAGCACCAGGCCGCCGACCATGGCATAGCCCAGCGGACGGCGCAGTTCCGAACCGGCGCCATGTCCTAGCATCAGCGGCAAGCCGCTCAGCAGCGCGCACATGGTGGTCATCATGATCGGCCGGAAGCGCAGCAGGCAAGCCTGGTAGATGGCTTCTTCCGGCTTCATGCCGTGCTGCCGCTCGGCGGTCAGGGCGAAGTCGATCATCATGATGCCGTTCTTCTTGACGATGCCGATCAGCAGGATGATGCCGATCAACGCAATCACGCTCAGGTCATAACCGCCCATCATCAGGATCAGCAGGGCGCCGACGCCGGCCGAAGGCAGGGTCGACAGGATCGTCAGCGGATGGATGTAGCTTTCATACAGCAGGCCCAGCACAATGTATACCGCAACGAGGGCGGCGGCGATCAGGTAAGGCTGCGACGACAGCGAATCGCCGAAAGCCTTGGCGGTGCCCTGGAAGGCGCCGCTCAGGGTCGACGGCACGCCCATCTGGTTCTGCGCCTTGGTGATGGCGTCGACCGCTTCGCCCAGCGCCACGCCGGGCGCCAGGTTGAAGGAAATCGTCACCGCCGGGAACTGGCCCTGGTGGCTGATCGACAGATAGGACGTCTTGTTGGTGTCGATGGTGACGAAGGTCGACAGCGGCACCTGCTGGCCGGTGACCGGCGAAGTCAGGTAGAGCTTGCTGAACAGGTCGGGATCCTGCTGCAGCTTGGGCGTCACTTCCAGGATCACGTGGTAGCTGTTGATCTGCGTGAAGTACTGCGCGACCTGGCGCTGGCCGATGGCATCGTAGATGGTAGCGTCGATCAGCGCCGGCGTGATGCCGAAGCTGGAGGCGCGCGCACGGTCGATGGTCAGGCTGGCCGAGGCGGCGGCATTCTGCTGGTCGGAGGCGACATCGGTCAGCTCTGGCAGCTGGCGGAAGCGGCCCAGCAGTTTCGGCGCCCAGACGTTCAGTTCATCCAGATTGGAGTCGGTCACAGTGTACTGGTACTGGGTGCGCGACAAGCGGCCGCCGACGTTGATATCCTGGCCGGCCTGGAGGAACAGGTTGACCCCTTGCACCTTGGCCAGCTGCGGCCGCAGGCGGGTGATGATCTGGTCGGCGCTGGCGGTGCGTCCCTCATCCTTCGGCTTCAGGCTGATGAAAAAATTGCCGGTATTGAAGGTGTTCTGGCCGCCGCTCATGCCGAAGCCGGTGACGTCCGGATCCTTGCGCACGATATCGGCCAGCGCCAGCATGCGCTTGTTCATCGCGGAAAACGAAGAGTCCTGTCCGGATTCGGCAAAGCCGTAAACGAAGCCGGTATCCTGCTGCGGAAAGAAGCCTTTCGGAATCACGACGAACAGCGCCACGGTGGCGATCATGGTGGCGAAGAACACCATCAAGGTGATGAACTGGTGGCGCAGCACCACATGCAAGCCGCGCTTGTAGGCGTTCAGCATGGCATCGAAACCGCGCTCGAACATCTGATACATGCGGCCATGCGATTCGGCAGAGTGCGGCTTGAGGAAGCGCGAGCACAGCATCGGCGTCAGCGTCAGCGAAATCACCACCGAGACCGCAATCGTCAGCGTCACGGTGATCGCAAATTCACGGAACAAACGGCCGACGATGCCGCCCATCAGCAGCAGCGGAATGAACACCGCCACCAGCGATACCGAGATCGAGATGATCGTGAAACTGATCTCCCCGGCGCCCTTGTAGGCCGCTTCCATCGGCGACATGCCTTCTTCCACATAGCGGTAGATATTTTCCAGCATGACGATGGCGTCGTCGACCACGAAGCCGACTGCAATGGTCAGCGCCATCAGCGACAGGTTGTCCAGGCTGAAGCCCAGCAGGTACATGACGCCGGCGGTGCCGAGCAGCGCCAGCGGCACCGTCACGCTAGGGATCAGGGTTGCCGGCACGTTGCGCAGGAACAGGAAAATCACCAGCACCACCAGGGCAATGGTCAGCACCAGCGTGAACTCGACGTCGGCCACCGAGGCGCGGATGGTCTGGGTGCGGTCGATCAGGGTGTTGATATGCACGGTCGGCGGGATTGCAGCCTGCAGGCGCGGCATGGCGGCCTTGATGCGGTCCACGGTTTCGATCACGTTGGCGCCCGGCTGCTTGGTGACCGCCAGCACGATCGAACGGCCGTTGATGATGGTGTTGGCGGCCGGCGCGGCGGCGCCGGCATAGGCCCAGCCCGCAACCTTGACGTTCTCCGGCGCGTCTACTGCGACGCCGATATCGCGCACGCGGATCGGCGCGCCGTTCTTGTAGGCCAGCACCATGTCGTTCCATGGCTCGGCGCTCAGCAGCTGGTCATTGGTGTAGACGGTGAAGCTTTGCTTGGCGCCGTCGACCGTGCCCTTAGGCTGGTTGACGGTAGTGCTGGCGATCACGCCCCGGATATCTTCCAGGCTGATGCCGATGGCGGACAGCTTGGTCGGATCGACCTGAATCCGCACCGCCGGTTTTTGCACGCCGCCGATATTCACCAGGCCGACGCCGGGAATCTGTGAAATCTGCTGCGCCAGGATGTTGTCGGCGAAATCGTTCACCTGGATCAGCGGCAGGGCATCCGACTGCACCGCGATCACCAGGATGGGCGAATCGGCCGGATTGACCTTGCGGAAGGTCGGCGGACTCGGCAGGTTGGCCGGCAACTGGCCGCTGGCGGCGGTGATTGCCGCCTGGACGTCGAGGGCGGCGGCGTCGATGTTGCGGTTGAGGTCGAACTGCAGCGTGATTTGCGAGGAGCCGAGCGAGCTGCTGGAAGTCATCTGCGACAAGCCGGCGATCAGCGAGAATTGCCGTTCCAGCGGCTGCGCCACGCTAGACGCCATGGTTTCCGGACTGCCGCCGGGCAAGTTGGCGGAGACCTGGATGGTCGGGAAATCTACCTGCGGCAGCGGCGCCACCGGCAGCAGCGGCCACACCGCGGCGCCCACCAGGAAAATCGCAAGCGCCAGCAGGGTGGTGCCGATAGGGCGTTTAATGAAGGTGGCGGAGATGCTCAATTGCTTGTCCCCTTAATTGCGGATGCTGCTGCCGCTGCACTGGAAGCGCTGCTGTTGCCATTGCTGTTGCCGCGCACCGCGGCATCCTCGCTCACCTTGATGCCCGGCTTCAGCTTGTACTGGCCGTCGACCACCACCCGTTGTCCGGCGCTCAGGCCCTTGTCGATGACGGCGATGCCGTCCTGGATATTCGCCACCTGGATGGTCTGGATCTGCGCCTTGCCGCCGGCGTCGATCACATAGGCGTAAGTGCCGTCCTGGCTGCGCTGCACGGCGCTGGCGGGAATCGTCAAGGCTTGCTTGCGGTCGCCCAGCACCAGCCGCACGTTGACATACTGGCCCGGCCATAGCACATGCGACGGGTTCTGGAAAATCCCTTTCAGCTGCACGGTGCCGGTGCTGGTGTCGATCTGGTTGTTCAGCAGGGTCAGGCTGCCTTGCGACAGCATGGTGCTGCTGTTGCGGGCAAAGGCCTGCACCGCGAGCGGCTTCTGGCTGCTGTGCAGGGCGGCGTTGATATTCTGGAAGCTCTCTTCCGGCAAGGTGAACACCACCGCGATCGGATCGATCTGGTTGATCACCACCAGGCCGTTGGTGTCGGCAGCGTGGACGATGTTGCCGGGGTCGACCAGACGGGCGCCGACGCGGCCGCTGATCGGCGCCACGATGCTGGTGAAGCTGAGCTGCACCTTGGCGTAGTTGATTTGCGCATCGTCGGCTTGCACCGCGGCTTGCAGCTGGTTGACCTGGGCGTGTTGCGCATCCAGGGTTTGCTGCGTGGCGGCGTCTTGCTGCACCAGCGTGGTGTAGCGTTGCAGGTCGAGCCTGGCGTTGACCAGCGTCGCCTGGTCCTTGGCTTTTTGCGCCACCGCTTGCGCCAGCTGCGCCTGCAAGGTGCGCGGATCGATTTGCGCCAGCAGCTGGCCGGCCTTGACGTCCTGGCCTTCGACGAAGCCGACCTTGTCGAGCTGGCCGTCGATGCGCGCCTTGACTGTCACGCTGGCGTTGGAGGTGACGGTGCCGACGCCGGACAGGTACATCGGCATATCTTGTTGCTTCACCGGCGTGGTGCTCACCGATACCGCCGGCGCCGCGGCAGCCGGCGGCGCGGCAGCGTCAGCTTTGTGGCTCAGGTCCCAGCCGGCGGCGCCGATCAGGACCAGTATCGCGGCAGTGATCAGCAGCGTCGAACGGGTTTTGGAAAGTGTGGTGGTCATGTCGTTGTCGGTTCGGAAAATTAATTGGCGGTATTGTTGTTCTTCGCTTGGGCGGCGTTATCGGCCTGGCTCAGCCGGGACGCATCCCAGCCGCCGCCGACCGCCTTGATCAGCGCCACGCTGGCGACCAGCTGGCGGCCCACCAGCTGCACCAGGGTGCGCTCATTGCTCAGCGCCAGCGTTTGCGCGGTGACTACCGCCAGGTAGGTGGCGGTGCCGGCGCGGTACTGGCTGAGCGCCAGCTGCTCGGCCAGCTGCGAGGCTTTCACGGCTTGCCCTTGGGCCACCGATTCCTGGTCGAGCACATTCAGCGTCGCCAGGTTGTCCTCCACTTCCTGGAAGCCGCCCAGCACCGTTTGCTTGTACTGCGCCACTGCTGCGTCATACGCTGCGACCGCCTGCGCCGTATGGGCGCGGCGCAGGCCGCCGTCGAAAATCGTTTCGGCCAGCGCCGCTCCCAGCGACCACACCCGGCTTGGCGTATTGAACCATTGCGCCAGGCTGCTACTGTTGAAGCCGCCGCTGGCGCTCAGCGTCAGCGCCGGGAAATAAGCCGCCTTGGCGACGCCGATATTGGCGTTCGCCACCGCCACATTGCGTTCGGCGTTGGAGATATCCGGCCGCCGTTCCAGCAGCTCCGACGGCAGTCCGGCCGGGATCGCCGGCAAGCCTGCCTGCATCCTGGCCACCATTTGCGGATCGGCCGGCGCCGCCGCCAGCGTGAATCCGGCTGGCGCCTGGCCTGTCAGGATGGCGATGGCATGTTCCAGCTGGCTGCGCTGCGCCTGCAGATCGATGGCTTGCGCCTCGGCAGTCTTCAGCTGGCTTTCCGCCAACGCCACATCCGAGCGCAGCGCGACGCCGACGGCGTACTGGCTTTGCGTCAGCTTGAGCGAGCGGGCGTAGGCCGCGGTGGTGCGCGCGTACAAGTCTTTCAGCAGGTCGGTAATGCGCAATTGCAGGTAGTCTTGCGCCAGGGTCGCCTGGATGCTAAGACGGGCAGCCGCCAGGTTGGCCGCGCTGGCCTGGCTGCCGGCATCGCCGGCTTCCACCGAGCGCCGCACGGCGCCCCAGACATCCGGTTCCCAGCTGCCTTGAAGTCCGGCGCTGTAGTTGTTGCCGAGGCGGACGCCATTGCTGTTGCTGAGCGAGCGGCTGGCGCCGGCGCTGACGCCGACCGTCGGCCAGAAGCCTGAGCGCGCGGCATCCGCCGCGGCGCGCGCCTGGCGGTACTGGGCTTCGGCCTGGGCGATATTCTGGTTGGCCCGGTTGGCTTGCTGCATCAGCGTGTTCAGCGTGCTGTCGCCATACGCTTCCCACCAGTTGTGGCTGCTGTCGATCTGCTGCGGTTCCGCCTGTTTCCAGGGGCCGTTTTCCTTGTAGTGGGCGGGCAGGTCCATCGTAGGACGTACATAGTCTGGACCGACTGCGCATCCGGCCAGCGCTAGCGCGACCGCGGCAGCCAGGATGGCGCCGGAGAGGTTTCTTGAGGGAGGTGGGAAATTCATGAGTCTGATTAGGCTGGCGTCCGGAACTTCGAATAGAACGTCCGGGCAGCCCGCAGCGAGAAATGCTCATTCGCGCCGTGCGCAGCATCGGACAGTATTTGAAACACTTTAAATCCTGCTGCGGTACCCGATGCTGTCGCTAATATGACAATTCTGTCAGTTTCGCTTACACCGGGGTTTCCTGCATGCGCCCGTGACGGATGCGCAGCGCGCTGATGATGGTGGCAAGCAAGGTTGCGCTGGCGGCAAGCCAGAGCGACAGATGCACTGCGCTGGCGTCGAGCTGGGCGGTGCTGGCGCTGGCCTGGGCGATGCTGGTGGCGGCCAGCACCACGGCAACCAGCGCCGCGCCCAGCGACTGCCCGAAAGTGCGGGCAATCGCCAGCACGCCGGAGGCGGTGCCGCTGCGCGCGCGCGGCGCGTTGCTCAGCATTTCACGGTTGTTGGGACTTTGAAAGAAGCCGAAGCCGAGCCCGCAGACGAAGGCGCGCCACAGGATGTCCGGGATCGAGGCGTGTTCGCCGAGGCAGGCCAGCAGCACCAGGCCGATGGTCAGCACCAGCAGGCCGCAAGTCGACAGCAGCGCCGCCGAGTAGCGATCGGCCAAGCGGCCGGCAATCGGCGCCGTGATGGCGATGGCCACCGGCCAAGGGGTGAACAGGGCGGCGGAGAGCAGCGGTGTGAAGCCGTAGGCGCCCTGGAACAGGAAGGGTAATGCAATAAAGGCAATGCCCTGGCCAACGAAGGAGCAGAGCGAGGTGGCGACCGCCATCGAAAAGCGTTGTGATGCAAAAATATCAAGCGGCAGCAGCGGCGCTGAATATTTCCGTTGTCGGATAATAAACAGAATGATCGCAGCCAGCGCAATGCCGCCTAATAACAGTTCCTTGGCCCGGCTGTCGTGGCGCGACAAGCCGTCCACCGCCATCACGAAAGTACCCAGGGCGACCGCCGAGAGCAGTGCGCCGGTGGCGTCGAACTTGCCGCCGCGGCCGGGATCGCGCGGCAGCACGCGCCGCGCCAGCAGCAAGGTAACAATCCCGATTGGCACGTTGACAGCGAACAGCCAGGGCCAGCTCAGCACTGACAGCATCAGGCCGCCGATAGCCGGCCCGGCGGCGGTGGAGGAGGCTACCACCAGCGCATTGACGCCCAGCGCCGTGCCCAGCAGCCGGGTCGGGAAGATGTTGCGGTACAGCGCCGGGCCGATGCTCATGGCGGCAGCGCCGCCCAGGCCTTGCAGGAAGCGCATGCCGTTGAGGACGGGCAGCGACGGCGCCAGGGCGCAGCCCAGCGACGCCAGGGTAAATACCAGGATCCCGCTCATATATAGCCGGCGGAAGCCGAACACTTCGCCGATCGAGGCGAACGCCACCATGGTCATGGCGCCAGCCAGGATATAGGCATTGGCTATCCAGACCGCCGCCGCCGGATCCACCTCCAGGCTGCGCGCGATCATCGGCAGCGCGACGTTGACAATAGAGCCGTCCAGCACGGTCATGCTGGTGCCCAGGATCATGACGATAATCGCCACCCGCCGCGCCGCGCCGGGCAGGCCGTCGTCTTCCGGCATGTCGCCGAACAGCTGGCTCATAGAGGCAGAACGCGCGGCATAGCCGCAACACTTGATTGGAGGAGAGGCAAGATAAGCACGTTCGGATGGGAGAATAGGGAGAGACAGATAGGCCGGGGCCGAAGCCGGGAATTATTACATGAAGCGCAATTTCATGCAGGCGGCCAGCCGGCCGTTTGCCGATGGAGAAACACAACAGGCAGTATTTTTCCGCGCACCGGCGGCTGCCGGGAGCGCTGTTTGATGTATAATTCGAATTTCCCGCATGTGCCGTTCGGCACCTTCTGTAATGACTAAGTTTGTATTTGTTACCGGTGGCGTTGTCTCATCCCTTGGTAAAGGGATTGCAGCCGCCTCACTCGCCGCGATTTTAGAATCACGCGGCCTTAAAGTCACCCTTCTTAAACTCGATCCGTACATCAACGTCGATCCAGGCACCATGAGCCCGTTCCAGCACGGCGAAGTGTTTGTGACCGATGATGGCGCAGAGACCGACCTCGACCTCGGCCACTATGAGCGCTTCATTACGGCCAAGATGAAGAAGGTGAATAACTTCACCACAGGCCAGATCTACGAATCGGTGATCCGCAAGGAACGCCGCGGCGAGTACCTGGGCAAGACGGTGCAGGTCATTCCGCACATCACCAACGAAATCCAGGATTACATCTACCGCGGCGCCGAAGGCTTCGACGTGGCGCTGGTGGAAATCGGCGGCACCGTCGGCGATATCGAATCCCTGCCGTTCCTGGAAGCGGCGCGTCAGCTGAGCTTGCGCGCCGGCCGCAAGGCGGCGGCTTTCGTTCACCTGACGCTGGTGCCGTACCTGGTGTCGGCCGGTGAGCTGAAGACCAAGCCGACCCAGCACAGCGTGCAAAAGCTGCGCGAAATCGGTATTTCACCGGATGCCTTGCTGTGCCGCGCCGACCGTCCGATTCCTGACGACGAACGCGCCAAGATTTCGCTGTTCTCGAACGTCCAGGGCGACGCCGTGATCTCGGTGTGGGACGCTGACACCATCTACAAGATCCCGCAAATGCTGCACGACCAGGGCCTGGACGCGATCGTCTGCGAAAAGCTGGGCCTGTCGCCGAAGCCGGCCGATCTCTCGGTCTGGACCAAGCTGGTGCACGCGCTGGAAAATCCAACCTACGAAGTCACCATCGGCATGGTCGGCAAATACGTCGACCTGACCGAATCGTACAAGTCGCTGACGGAAGCCTTGCGCCACGCCGGCATCCATACCGGCAGCCGGGTCAACATCGAATACCTGGATTCGGAAGAAATCGAAGCCACCGGCACCGGTCCGCTGGCCAAGTACGATGCGATCCTGGTGCCTGGCGGTTTCGGCAAGCGTGGCGTGGAAGGCAAGATTGCCGCTGCCCGCTTTGCCCGCGAAAACAAGATCCCTTACCTCGGCATCTGCCTCGGCATGCAAGTTGCGCTGCTGGAGTACGCCCGTAACAAGGCCGACCTGCCGCACGCCAATTCGACCGAATTCGATGCCCAGACCGACCAGCCGGTAGTGGCCCTGATCACCGAATGGCAGAACCACGACGGCAAGGTGGAGCTGCGCGACGTCAACTCCGACCTGGGCGGCACCATGCGCCTGGGCGCGCAAACCTGCGACATCAAGCCGGACACCCTGGCCGCGGAAATCTACGGCCCGACCGTGACCGAACGTCATCGTCATCGCTATGAAGCCAACAACCATTACCTGGAGCGCATCGAAGCGGCCGGGCTGGTGGTGTCGGCCCGCACGCCGACGGAAGACCTGTGTGAAATCATGGAACTGCCGCGCACTGGCGACAACGCCCATCCTTGGTATGTCGGCGTCCAGTATCACCCGGAATTCAAGTCGACCCCGCGCGATGGCCATCCTTTGTTTATTTCGTTCATCAAGGCTGCGCTGGCGCACAAGCAAGCCAACACCGCAGCTGCGTAAGGAAAGAACATGAAACTTTGTGGTTTTGATATCGGTCTGGATCAGCCGTTTTTCCTGATCGCCGGTCCGTGCGTGATCGAATCGCGCCAGATGGCGCTCGATACCGCCGGCACATTGAAAGAGATCACCAGCGCGCTGGGCATCAATTTCATTTACAAATCGTCCTTCGACAAGGCGAACCGCTCATCCGGTTCGTCGTTCCGCGGCCTCGGCATGGAAAAAGGGCTGGAGATCCTGGCCGACGTCAAAGCGCAAATCGGCGTGCCGGTGCTGACCGATATCCATGAAATCGATGAAATCAAGCCGGTGGCGGCGGTGGTCGACGTCTTGCAGACGCCGGCTTTCCTGTGTCGCCAGACCGACTTCATCAATGCTTGCGCGCAGTCCGGCAAGCCGGTGAATATCAAGAAGGGCCAGTTCCTGGCGCCGCACGACATGATCAACGTCATCGCCAAGGCGCGTGCCGCGGCGCGCGAAGCCGGCCTGCCGGAAGATAATTTCATGGCCTGCGAACGCGGCGCCTCGTTCGGCTACAACAACCTGGTGTCCGACATGCGCTCGCTGGCGATCATGCGCGAAACCGGTTGCCCGGTGGTGTTCGATGCTACCCACTCGGTGCAGTTGCCGGGCGGCCAGGGCAGCACCTCCGGCGGCCAGCGCGAATTCGTGCCGGTGCTGGCGCGTGCGGCGATCGCCGTGGGCGTCTCGGGCGTGTTCATGGAAACCCATCCGAATCCAGCCGAAGCCAAGTCGGACGGCCCCAATGCGGTGCCGCTGGGACGCATCAAAGAATTGTTGTCGACCATGATAGACCTGGACCGGGTCGTCAAAAAGAATGGCTTTATCGAAAGCAATTTCGGTTGATTGCTTGGGGGGACGGTATGGGACTATATAGCTGCCGCTATACAAGTAAGTGGTGAAGCTTGAACCTTGTCCCCGCAAATGGTTTTAATATCGCGCATATTTTTATTTGATAGGGAAATACATGAGTGCAATCGTTGACATCATTGGCCGCGAAATTATTGATTCGCGCGGTAATCCGACTGTAGAGTGCGACGTCCTGCTGGAATCCGGCGTGATGGGCCGCGCGGCTGTGCCGTCCGGCGCATCCACCGGTTCGCGCGAAGCGATCGAGCTGCGCGACGGCGACAAGAGCCGTTACGGCGGCAAGGGCGTCCTCAAAGCCTGCGAGCATATCAACACTGAAATTTCCGAAGCCATCATGGGCCTGGATGCCAGCGAACAAGCGTTCCTGGATCGCACCCTGATCGATCTCGACGGCACTGAAAACAAGGGCCGCCTGGGCGCCAACGCCATGCTGGCGGTGTCGATGGCGGTGGCCAAGGCCGCTGCTGAAGAAGCCGGCCTGCCGCTGTACCGCTATTTCGGCGGCAGTGGCGCGATGCAGATGCCGGTGCCGATGATGAACGTCATCAACGGCGGCGAACATGCCGACAACAACCTGGACATCCAGGAATTCATGATCATCCCGGTCGGCGCACCGAGCTTCCGCGAAGCGCTGCGTTACGGCGCCGAAGTGTTCCACGCGCTGAAGAAAATCCTGCACGACAAGGGTCTGTCGACCGCGGTCGGCGATGAAGGCGGCTTTGCGCCTAACCTGGCCAGCCACGAAGAAGCGCTGAAGCTGATCATCCAGGCGATCGAAGCCGCCGGCTATGAGCCAGGCACGCAGATCGCCCTCGGCCTGGATTGCGCCGCCAGCGAATTCTACAAGAACGGCAGCTATGTCCTGGCCGGCGAAAACATGACGCTGACCGGCGCCCAGTTCACCGGCCTGCTGGCGTCGTGGTGCGACAAGTACCCGATCATCAGCATCGAAGACGGCATGGCGGAAAACGACTGGGACGGCTGGAAACTGCTGACCGAAACCCTCGGCAAGAAGATCCAGCTGGTGGGCGACGACCTGTTCGTCACCAACACCAAGATCCTGAAAGAAGGCATCGACAAGGACATCGCCAATTCGATCCTGATCAAGATCAACCAGATCGGCACTTTGACCGAAACTTTCGCTGCGATTGAAATGGCCAAGCGTGCCGGCTACACCGCAGTGATCTCGCACCGTTCGGGCGAGACTGAAGATTCGACCATTGCCGATATCGCGGTTGGCATGAACGCCTTGCAGATCAAGACCGGCTCGATGTCGCGTTCTGACCGCATGGCCAAGTACAACCAGCTGCTGCGTATCGAAGAAGACCTGGGCGACGTCGCCAGCTATCCTGGCCGTGGCGCGTTTTATAATCTGAAGTAATCAAGCCGGGGTGGGCATCAGTGTCCGCCCCGATTTACATACAAGACAGTAGAGCCAAGCCCGAAACGATGCGCCTGATTGCCATTTTCCTGACTGCCTTGCTGATACTGGTCCAGTACCCACTGTGGCTAGGCAAGGGCGGCTGGCTGCGCGTCTGGGATATGGATCAGCAGGTGCATGCCGCGCATGACAAGCTCGACGAGCTGAAAGCGCGCAACGCCAAGCTGGATTCGGAAGTGCATGATTTGAAAGAAGGCACCGGCGCCGTCGAAGAACGGGCACGCACTGAGCTGGGCATGATCAAGCAGGATGAGATCTTTATCCAGATCCTCGATCCGAACGGCAATCCGGCCGATGCGCCGGCGCCGCCGAATGCGGAACTGACCGCGGTGGAGAAGACGGTGGCGGTTGCCGTGCCGGATGAGCGAGGCAAGAAGCCGCAGCACTGATATATCGAATTTTGCGGGCAGCTCGGCAAGAGCGCCCGCTGCATCAAGCCACGGCGCTGCATTATGTTGAATAATGCAGCGCCGTTTTGTTTTAGTGCTTGCTGGTCCCGGTAGTCAGCAGCGCCTCGACCGGCGCTTCCGTAGCGAACAGGTGAGCGCAGTCCACTTTGTCGAATTCATAATGCTGGCCGCAGAAATCGCAATCCACCGCCAGCTTGCCCAGATCCGCCAGGGCTTCCTCGATTTCGGGCTTGCCCAGCATTTTCAGCATGTTGCCGACTTTCTCGCGCGAACAGTTGCATTGGAAACTAGGCAGCTGCGGCTCGAACACGCGGATATTTTCTTCCCAGAACAGGCGCCGCATCAGGGTCTGGATATCGGTCGTCAGCATTTCTTTCGGCTGCAGGGTGCCGCCCAGCGCCATGAAGCGGTTCCATGTTTCCAGGTCGTCGTTGACCGGCGCATCGATGCCGCCGTGATTCGGCAGTTTTTGCAGCAGCAGGCCGCGCGCCACCTTGCTGTCCGCGGCCAGCCAGAGCTTGGTGTCGAGCTGTTCCGAGCGCAGCATGTAGTTTTCGATGACGGTGGCGACGCTCTCGCCGTCCAGCGGCACGATACCTTGGTAAGGCTTCTGGCCTGGCATCTTGTCTTGCGGATCAAGTGTAATGACGAAACGTCCCTGGCCGTTCAGGTTGACCAGCTGCGACATGCTGGCGTCGTCGTCGATCACCGCATCCGGCGCCAGCTTGGCGGTGGCGCGCATGTGCAGTTGCGAATCGCACTCGGCCACCAGCAGGCGGACCGGGCCGTCGCCGTGGATCTGCATGACGATGACGCCATTGAATTTCAGATTGGCGGACATCAAGGCTGCGGCCGCCATCATTTCACCCAGCAGCGTCGTCACCGGCTGCGGATAATGATGATGGGTCAGCACCTGCTGCCAGGTCGCGGACAACTCTACCAGCTCGCCGCGCACCGCGGCATTCTCCACCATGAATTTCTGCAGCGAGTCGCTGGCAGCGTCGCTTGTTTCCAGCATTGTTGTTACGTCCATATCTTTATCCAGTGTTTTTCTGTTGATTGACTGCTTTATTGCTTGCGGATTATCCGATTTGCTTGAGCCCGGTCTTGTACTCCTGGCCGCGCGCGACATAGTGGCTGGCGTTGCCGGCCAGCGCGGCGACATCCTGTTCGCTGAGGATGCGCACCACTTTGGCCGGGGAACCGATGATCAGCGAATTGTCGGGGAATTCCTTGCCTTCGGTGACCAGCGCGCCGGCGCCCACCAGGCAGTTCTTGCCGATCTTGGCGCCGTTCAGGATCACGGCCTGGATGCCGATCAGGGCGCCGTCGCCAATCGTGCAGCCATGCAACATTGCCTGATGTCCAATGGTAACATTCCTGCCTATCGTCAACGGGAAGCCCATGTCGGTATGCAGCGTACTGCTTTCCTGCACATTGCTGCCCTGGCCAACCGTAATCAATTCATTATCGCCGCGGATGGTGACGCCGAACCAGACGCTGGCGTCGGCTTCAATCTTCACCTTGCCGATCAGGTTGGCGGACGGCGCGATATAGGCCGATGGGGCGATGTCGGGGGCATGCTCGCCCAATTGGTAGATAGCCATAAGTTATGTAAAATACGCTCCGTAAAATGCTGGATGCCGTTAATTAATGTCAGTAGATATGTCCGTAATCCGATTTTTCAACCGTACCGTCATTTTACCGTCCCTGACATGAACCAGCCGTCCGATTCTTGCCTCGCCCTCGCCATTGACGCCAAGGCGGAGCTGCGTACGCTCGCCCTGCAATGCCTGTGCGAGGCAGACGTCGCGGCCAAGGTTGCCGCGGTTGAGGCGATGGCAGCCGCCTGGGACAATGGCGGCATGACACTGGCTGCGGACGCAGTGCTGAGCGCCGTCGCTGCCATACCGGGGCGGCCGTTGCTGCCCGCACTGGTGCCGCCGCGCGAGGTAAAGCATCGCTCCATGGCGACAGTGGAAGGGCGCGCCGCCATGATCCATGCGCTGGCGCATATCGAATTCAACGCCATCAACCTGGCGCTCGACGCCATCTGGCGCTTTGCCGGCATGCCGTCTGAGTATTATGCCGACTGGCTGCGGGTGGCCAGGGAAGAAGCTTATCATTTCAGCCTGCTGGCAAGGCATTTGCAGGCCCTGGGCTATTCCTACGGCGATTTCTCCGCGCACAACAGCCTGTGGGAGCTGACGGAAAAGACCAGTGACGACATCGTCGCCAGGATGGCGCTGGTGCCGCGCATGATGGAAGCGCGCGGGCTGGATGCTTCGCCGCGCACCCGCGCCAAGCTGGCGCAGGCCGGCGACGAACAGGCGGCGGCGATCATCGACATCATCCTGTGCGATGAGATCGGCCACGTGGCCATCGGCAACCGCTGGTACGGCTGGTTGTGCCAGCGCCGCCAGCTGGAGCCGCTGGCAGCTTTTGCTGCCCTGGCCGTGCAATACAAGGCGCCGATCTTGCGCGGCCCCTTCAATCTGGAGGCGAGGAGGGCGGCCGGGTTTTCCGAGCAAGAACTGCTGGCCCTGCAACAGCAGGAATAAAAAAAGCCGCCCAGCTGGACGGCTACTTTTACTTTGTGGTTAGTGGTACCACTTGTGTTTGCCGGCGGGGACGGCGATTTCCGCCATGTTCACCAGCCTGGTGCCGGCGATGCGGTCATGCAGGAACTGGCGTTCGGGATCCAGGTAAATCGTCATGGCCCAGAGGGTGAAATTGGCGGCCGGCACCCAGACCAGCATCCAGGTGTGCGCGCCCAGCGCCCAGGCCAGCGCCAGCCCTGGCAGAAACCAGCACCAGCTCAGCAGGAAGCGCAGCGCCGCGCGCCCGGCCTTGACCGCGCTGCCATCGCGCTTGACCAGCCGGATGCGCCAGGTTTTCATGGCCAGGGTCTGGCCGCCATGGCTCCAGCACCAGACGAAATACACAGTCAGCACCAGGAACAGCCAGGCTTGCTGGGCATGCCGCAGATAGAGGGCGTTACGCTGCTGCAGCAGGGTGGAAAAAATCCAGCCTGAAATGAACAAGATGCCGAATAGCAGCATGGCTTCATACATCATGCTGCCGAAACGGCGTTTCAATGACGGGGTCTGCTGCGCGCTGGCGAGCGCAGGGGTGACGGGCGAAGCGGGCGCGTTCAAAATGCTTATTTGGCGGCGGGCGCAACGGCCGGCGCCGGTGCAGCGATTGCCGCCGGCGTTGCGGCTGCCGGCGCCGGCGGAATCACTGCGGTTTGTTCCGCACCTGCCGGCGGCGCCAGTTTGACCGGGGCGGACGGCTTGTTCTTGTTCAAATTGGCCGGCGGCATGGTGGTCACGCGCTTATGCGGCGGCGTGGCTTGTTCGGCCAGCTCTTTCTTTTTTTCTTCGGAGAGTTGCTGGTATTGCTGCCAGCGCAAGGCTCTCTGTTCGGTATCCAGTTTGTTGGCGCGCGCATAGTTTTCACGCGCAATACGCCGCTGTTCCGGTGTCAGGGTGACCCAGCCGCGCATCCGGGCTTGCAGTCTGTCTTGTTCGGCAGGGGTCATGTTGACGTAGCGGCCACTGATCTCCAGCCACTTTTTGCGGGTGGTCGGCTTCAGTTTGTCCCAGTCGGGGGCCAGCGGCGCCAGGATGTGCTGCTGCACGGCGGTCAGCTCAACCCAGTTGGGCACGGCATTGCCGACCACCTTGGTCATCTTGGGGAGGTTGACGTGCGCCTCGTTGGCGCTGGCAGCGAGCGGGGCGGCATGGGTCGGCGTCACCGGTCCGACCACCGCCAATACGGCGCCGCCAGTGATCAGCAACGCAAACGCAGCGCCGATCAGGCGCTTGGCGCGGCCGCTCAGCTTGCCGGCCGTGGCCTTGCGCTCACTCGGACGGGGAGAAGTGGTCAAAGTCATTGCTCTTGCTGCGTACTGTCTTGCTGCGGTTCCGGCTGCTGCGCCAGGTAGGCACTGAAGCCGCGGTCCAGATAGGCCGATGGCGGCAGTTCATCCGACAACACGGCAGCGTCGATATCGGCTGCGGCGGCAATCCGGTGCTGCTGCTCGAATTGATACAAACCTGCCAACAGCACCACGCCGGCCAGGATGGGCGCAGCGACGCCGATGCGCGTCAGCCAGGACAGCGGATCATTGAAAAAATTACCCGCATGGCCGGCCAGCACGCCCTGGCGCGCCAGGACACGGGTCGGAGCGTCTTTCTTCTTGCGCGCAAGCGCAGCCTGGCGCGCTGCGGCCAGGCGATCGACCGCCGGCGCCGGCAGGTTGTCCAGGTTTTCATTCAGTGCATGCCGCACCTTGAAAGCGAAGTTGATTTGTTTGTGGTTCATAAGCTGATTCCTTTGGCCTTGAGCGACAGCGCCAGAGTGTGCGTTGCGCGAGAGCAGTGCGTTTTTACGCTGCCTTCCGAGCATCCCATTGCGGCCGCGGTCTCGGCAACATCCATGTCCTCCCAATAACGCATCAGGAAGGCTTCCCGTTGACGCGCCGGCAGCTTCTGTACTTCCTGGTCGATGATGTTGAGGATTTGCTCACGTTCCAGCTTGTTGGCGCTGGACTCCGTAGCCTGCGAATCTTCCGGCGATTCGAAGGTTTCCAGCACATCATAGTCCTCATCATTGGCGTTGTTATGCCCCATGCTGGAAAACAGGCTGACCCAGGTGTTGCGGACTTTTTCCCTGCGGAAATAGTCGTGTATGGTGTTCTGCAGGATGCGCTGGAACAGCATCGGCAGCTCGGCGGCCGGCTTGTCGCCGTATTTTTCGGCCAGCTTGATCATGGCGTCCTGGACGATGTCCAGCGCCGATTCATCCTTGCGGACGGCATATACCGCCTGCTTGAAAGCCCGGCGCTCGACATTTTCGAGGAAGTCGGAAAGTTCTTTATCTGTGGCCATGCTGTGCGGCGGATTCGGTCATTGACGGGCTACTTAAGGGCTACTGCTTTGGTTCAAGATACTGTTTCACTACATTGTCATGCTGACGGAATACGGCCACGCCTGGAGCAGGCCCCGGTGTCGACTCGTTGGCGCCAGCCGCCCTTGGCCTGTGTCTGGAATTGTTTCGGCCATTACCTTGATAAACAATGGCTTACGATTAATTTCAAGACTGGCCGAATGCTAGCAAAAAAGGCGGGTGTTGTGGGCAAAACTACAGCAAAAGACATGATTTAAAACGGATTTGATGTAATTGGGCTTGACCGAAATGAAACTACGCATTATGGTAGCTATCCGCCTCAGCATCCTGGGGTGTGACTAAAGCCTTTCGCTGACGACCCAAGATGTTGTTCAACGAACAGGCATGCTGCATATTTGTAAGCTGTTTGCTCTAACCCGTGCCACAAGCGCGAGAATCAGGCGACAACGTAAGCAGGAATTTCGGCCGAACGAGTAGCGTTTAGCGCCATTTTGAATCGTATCTACGGCTACGCAACGGAATGACGTGATCGCACAAAAAAGGGACGCCGTAGCACTGATACGCTTCGCCATTTCGTCAGGAAAGAGCATCCGATCAATTTCCAATGGACCTTGAAAGGATCTAGTAAATGAGCAAAGACACAAACTTGCCTGTCACCGGCGCGGAAATTCTCGTGCGCTGCCTGGCGGAAGAGGGAGTCGAACACGTGTTCGGTTATCCCGGTGGCGCTGTGCTGTATATCTACGACGCCATTTTCCAGCAAGAAAAATTCCAGCATATCCTGGTACGTCATGAGCAAGCTGCGATTCACGCAGCCGATGCCTATTCCCGTAGTTCGAACAAGGTTGGCGTGGCCATCGTCACGTCCGGCCCCGGCGTCACCAATGCGGTGACCGGCCTGGCCACGGCCTATATGGACTCGATCCCGATGGTGGTGATTTCGGGTCAGGTGCCGTCCTACGCGATCGGC
This sequence comes from Collimonas sp. GW821-FHT02H07, assembly GCF_059421505.1. Taxonomy (NCBI): domain Bacteria; kingdom Pseudomonadati; phylum Pseudomonadota; class Betaproteobacteria; order Burkholderiales; family Oxalobacteraceae; genus Collimonas; species Collimonas sp. GW821-FHT02H07. The sequence goes on along the minus strand of NZ_JBWKVC010000003.1, from coordinate 115,155 downwards.
GAAGATGCGTTCCAGGAATGCGACACAGTCGGCATTACACGCCCGTGCGTCAAGCACAACTTCCTGGTCAAGGACGTCAAGGATTTGGCGGCCACTATCAAGAAGGCTTTCTTTATCGCCAGCACCGGCCGTCCCGGTCCCGTGCTGGTGGATATCCCAAAAGACATCACCATGCACCGGCACGTCTTCGAGTATCCGAAGGAAATCGAGATGCGTTCGTACAAGCCGGTGGACAAGGGCCATTCGGGCCAGATCCGCAAGGCGGTGCAGCTGCTGCTGACGGCGGAACGGCCGATGATCTACGCCGGCGGCGGCGTGATCCTGGCGAACGCCTCGCCGGAGCTGAACAAGCTGGTCGACCGCCTCGGCTATCCGTGCACCACGACACTGATGGGCTTGGGCGGCTACAAGTCGTCGAGCGACAAGTTCGTCGGCATGCCGGGCATGCACGGCACCTACGAAGCCAATATGGCGATGCAGAACAGTGACGTGCTGATCGCCATCGGCGCCCGTTTCGACGACCGCGTGATCGGCAATCCGAAGAATTTCTCTTCGGTCTCGCGCAAGATCATCCATATCGACATCGACCCATCGTCGATCTCCAAGCGCGTCAAGGTGGATATCCCTATCGTCGGCAACGTCAAGGATGTGCTGCAGGAACTGCTGGCGCAGCTGGACGCTTCGGAGACCAGGCAAAATACGCCGGCCCTGTCCAGCTGGTGGAAGCAGATCGAGGAATGGCGCGGCCGCGATTGCCTGAAGTTTACCGATTCGAAAGAAGTCATCAAGCCGCAGTCCGTGGTGCAGAAGGTCTGGCAGATCACCGACGGCGATGCGTTCATCACCTCCGATGTCGGCCAGCACCAGATGTGGGCGGCGCAGTACTACGGCTTCGACAAGCCGCGCCGCTGGATCAATTCCGGCGGTCTCGGCACCATGGGCGTCGGCCTGCCGTACGCGATGGGCGTGCAGATGGCCAACCCGGGTGCGACGGTGGCCTGCATCACCGGCGAAGCCTCGATCCAGATGTGCATCCAGGAACTCGCCACCTGCAAGCAATATCATTTGACGCCGAAGATCATCCTGCTCAACAACCGCTTCCTCGGCATGGTCCGGCAATGGCAGCAGATCGACTACGGTTCGCGTTATTCCGAGTCCTATATGGATTCGCTGCCGGACTTCACCAAGCTGGCCGAATCGTTCGGCCACGTCGGCATGAAGATCGAGAATCCGGCTGACGTCGACGGCGCGCTGAAGGAAGCATTTGGCATGAAAGACAGGCTGGTATTCATGAATTTCATCACGGATCAAACCGAAAACGTCTGGCCGATGGTCAAGGCGGGCAAGGGCTTGACTGAAATGCTGCTCGGTTCGGAGGATCTGTAATCATGCGCCATATCGTTTCTGTACTGCTGGAAAATGAAGCCGGCGCGCTGTCGCGCGTGGTTGGTCTGTTTTCGGCCCGCGGCTACAACATCGAGACATTGACGGTCGCACCGACCGAAGATGCGACCTTGTCACGCATGACCATCGTGACAAGCGGTTCGGATGACGTGATCGAACAGATCACCAAGCACCTGAACCGTCTGATTGAAGTCGTCAAAGTGGTCGACCTGACCGAAGGCGCGCATATCGAACGCGAGCTGATGCTGATCAAGGTGCGCGCGGTCGGCAAGGAACGCGAAGAGATGAAGCGCACCGCGGATATTTTCCGCGGCCGCATCATCGACGTCACCGACAAGTCCTATACCCTGGAACTGACAGGCAACAAGGGCAAGCTGGATGCGTTCATCGATTCGATCGACCGTGCGGCGATCCTGGAAACCGTCCGTACCGGCGGCTCCGGCATCGGTCGCGGCGAGCGCATTCTCAAAGTTTAAGCAAACAGTAAATAAGACAGCGCGCTGAGACGCTCAGCGCAATTCACATCAAACATCAAACATCAAATTACATATATAGGATTAAAAATGAAAGTTTTCTACGACAAAGACAGCGACCTCTCCCTGATCAAAGGCAAGAACGTTGCCATCATCGGTTACGGTTCGCAGGGCCACGCCCATGCACAAAACCTGAATGACTCGGGCGTGAAAGTCACCGTCGGCCTGCGCAAGGGCGGCGCTTCGTGGGACAAGGCAAAGAACGCCGGCCTGAACGTGGCCGAAGTCAACGATGCCGTCAAAGCTGCCGACGTCATCATGATCCTGCTGCCGGACGAAAACATCGCCCAGGTTTACGCAGAAAACGTTGCGCCGTTCGCCAAGCAAGGCGCCACGCTGGCGTTTGCCCACGGTTTCAACGTCCACTACGGCCAAGTCGTGCCGCGCGCCGATCTCGACGTAATCATGATCGCACCTAAGGCGCCAGGCCACACTGTCCGCGCGACCTACACCCAGGGCGGCGGCGTGCCGCACCTGATCGCGGTTTACCAGGACAAATCCGGCAGCGCCCGTGAGATTGCCCTGTCGTACGCAACCGCTAACGGCGGCGGCCGTGCCGGCATCATCGAAACCAACTTCCGCGAAGAAACCGAAACCGACCTGTTCGGCGAGCAAGCAGTTCTGTGCGGCGGCGCGGTTGAACTGATCAAAGCTGGTTTCGAAACCCTGGTGGAAGCCGGCTATGCTCCGGAAATGGCTTACTTCGAGTGCTTGCACGAACTGAAGCTGATCGTCGACCTGATCTATGAAGGCGGCATCGCCAACATGAACTACTCGATCTCCAACAACGCTGAATACGGCGAATATGTCACCGGCCCGCGCATCGTTACAGAAGCGACCAAGGACGCGATGCGTCAGTGCCTGAAAGACATCCAGACCGGCGAATACGCGAAGAGCTTCATCCTGGAAAACAAGGCTGGCGCACCGACCCTGATTTCCCGTCGTCGTATCACTGCCGAGCATCAGATCGAGCAAGTTGGTGAGCAGCTGCGCGGCATGATGCCCTGGATCAAAAAGAACAAGATGGTCGACCAGTCGAAGAACTAATCAGGGCTTGGTTGTTTTGAGGTCAGGCATCATGCAGCAAGCGCCTGCATGCGCTTGCTGGGCCGGACGGCGCAAAGCAGTGCTTTGCGAAACCCCGTCCAGCCTGCCTTGGATCAAAAAGAACAAGATGGTTGATCAGTCGAAGAACTAATAGCCTTTCTCTGATCGAAAGCAAAAAAGGACGGCATTGCTGTCCTTTTTTGCTTTCTTGACCTGCATCCATACATTGTTTAGATTGTGCCATCGCCAATCACCCGACGCATCTAGGAAATATGGCAACAAACGCTATAAGCAATAAATTCGGCAAGCCCGACCGCGGCTGGCGCGAGCGCCTGTACACGATCATTTTCGAAGCCGATACCGAAGCAGGGCGGCGTTTCGACACAGCCTTGCTGATCATTATCGTCCTCAGCGTGGCGACGGTCATCATCGACAGCGTCGGCGCCGTGCGTGCGCGCGAATATGCGGTCCTGAATGTTCTCGAGTGGACCTTCACGGCCTTGTTCACCATCGAATACGTGGTGCGCCTGCTGTGCGTCAAGCGGCCCTTGCGTTACGCCCTGAGCCTGTTCGGCATCATCGACCTGCTGTCCATCCTGCCGACCTACCTGGCGATCCTGCTGCCGGAATTCCATTTCCTGATCGACGTCCGTCTGCTGCGCATGCTGCGCGTGTTCCGCGTGATGAAGCTGCCGCGCTACTTCGACGAGTCGCAGGTGCTGTGGCAGGCGCTGCGCAACAGCCGCCACAAGATCCTGGTGTTTCTCGGCGTGGTGCTGATCATGAGCGTGATCCTGGGCACCATCATGTATGTGATCGAAGGGCCGGAAAACGGCTTCACCAGCATCCCGGTCGGCATGTACTGGTCGATCGTGACGCTGACCACCACCGGCTACGGCGATATCCATCCGAAGACGCCGATGGGCCAGCTGATCACTTCCTGCGCCATGCTGCTGGGCTACGGCATCATCGCGCTGCCGACCGGCATTGTCGGCGTCGAGCTGGCGATGACCATGATGAAGGGGACGCCGACCACGCGCACCTGCAGCCACTGTCTGACCGAGGGGCACGAAGCCGATTCGCTGTTCTGCAAGCACTGCGGTGAAAAGCTGGAGCCCTATCAGTATGACGCGGCCGCGGCCGGCGCCGACCCGTCCGCCAACCTGGCGGATTTCAAGGCGCGCATGGGGCTCAATGCGCACCGCGATCCGCCTCAAAAATAAGCTCACCTTGCCGCTCGCCGTTTTTGTGACCTTGCGTTTGAATCTAACAACAGGCAACATTGTGAGCGAACCAAATTGACAGAATATAATCGAAGGGTGGTCTGTAATTAATAATCCTTGGAGCGCACTGTCTGTAGCGCTCCTTTTTTTCTTGGAGAAAAATATGTCGCGATCACGCAAATTGATGTTGTCGTCCCTGCTGGCTGCCACCGGTTTTGCCGCACACGCTCAGGCGCCTGCGCCGACGCTGTCCAGCGGCACCCTGGTGATCGTGCCGGCCTACGGCGAAGTCAAGCACGCCAATGACCAGGTCAGGATCACCTTTAACGTTGAAGAGCAGGACAAGGACAAGGCTGCCGCGGCGTCGCGCGTCAACGTCAAGATGAAGCAGGGCACCGATATCCTCAAACGCCAGGATCCGCAAGCGATCCTGCAGACGCGCGGCTACTACACCTATCCGGTCTATCCGGAAGAGCAGCCGCAACCGCGCGGCAACGCCAACAAGCCGCGCCAGCCGACCGGTTGGCGTGTCGGCCAGTACCTCGACGCCACCACCACCAACCTCAACAACCTGCCGAAAACCGTGGCGGCGGCGCAAAGCGTGATGGGCCTGAACGGCTTGTATTTCGGCTTGAGCGATGCCACCAGCAAGAAGCTGGATGACCAGCGCATCGCTGCCACCTACAAGAACCTGACTGAGCGGATCGCCTCGATCGCCCATGCAATGGGCCGCAATCCTGCGGACGCCGTGCTGGACACCGTGGATTTCGAGGGTTCCGGCAACTATGCCCAGGAATCTTCGGCCGCACCGAAGGCCATGATGATGCGCGCAGCCTCTATGAATGATGCGGCGCCGGTGGAAGAGCCCAGTTTTGAGCCGGGCGAAACCACCCTGAATATGCGCGTGGTCGGCAAGGTCCGTTTCAAATGATGCGCTCCGCTGTCATTGGCCTGAGCCTGGCCGCCGCCGCATTGGCGCTGGCCGGCTGCAAGCCTTCGGCGCCGCCGCCGCAGATTTTCAAGACCCAGACCGATGCGCTGGAAAAGGCCAAAGGGGTGGAGAAGCAGTTGCAGGATGAGCAAGTCAAGCACAGCGCGGAGGAAGCAGAGCAGGAGAAATAGGCAAGAAGGGCTGGGCGACTATCTGCCTATGTCTGTTAGAGGCCGGGTCAAGCTACGCTAGCCCGGCCTTTCATTTCGCAGCGATCTGTCGATTTGTTGCGGTATGATCAATGTCTCTCTGACTATATTTACTCACGTCAATAAAATCGAGCGAGAAGCTTGGTCTTTTTATACAATGCCGAAGATCATCTAGTATCATGCTGACGGCCTGCAGCGTTGATTTGGCTTCCTTATCCAGTACTACATTGGGCGGCACGGCGGCTGGCATGGCTGATTTCCGGCCTGCAGTAATCGTTATGCGGCAGGTTACATTTAATCCCTGCTCGACTAGAATAGCCACGCTTTCCAATTTCCATCATTTACCAAAATAATCCGGAGTGCAGTTGAATAATTACCCCCATCCTATTATTGCCCGCGAGGGTTGGCCGTTTTTGGGCATCGCCTTTGCGGTCGCGCTGCTGATCACGTTTTTTTCCCTGGCATGGTCGCTGCCGTTCTGGATTATTGCCTTGTTCGTATTGCAATTCTTCCGTGATCCGGGCCGTGTGATCCCGCAAAATCCGGCGGCGGTGCTGTCGCCTGCCGACGGCCGCATCGTCGTGGTTGAAAAGACCATGGATCCTTACGCCAATCGTGAAGCCCTGAAGATCAGCGTCTTCATGAATGTCTTCAATGTTCATTCGAATCGCGCGCCGGTCGACGGCAAGATTGAAAAAGCAGAGTATTTCCCGGGCAAGTTCGTCAATGCCGACCTGGACAAGGCATCGGTTGAAAACGAGCGCAACGCCCTGGTGATCACTGCCGCCAACGGCCAGACCGTGACTTGCGTCCAGGTCGCCGGCCTGATTGCGCGCCGTATCCTGTGCTACGTCAAGGTCGCCGATGTCCTGGCGCGCGGCCAGCGCTACGGTTTTATCCGTTTCGGTTCGCGCGTCGATGTCTATCTGCCTTTGACAGCCACCCCCAAGGTTGCCGTCGGCGACAAGGTTTCCGCTACAGAGACCATCCTGGCCGAGTTTTAAACGCTGCCCCTTCAAGGCGCAGCTTGCAGGATTGTTTGCATAGTTGTTGTTTGTATGTTGTTTGTATTGAGTTGATTGAAACGGAACTTACATGGCCACATTCAAGCGCCGTAAAGCGAAGAGTAACGTCGCACAGTTCCCCAAAGCGTTGCGCCCGTACAAGAATCCCGAGCGCAGCGAATATCTGGACGAAGACGATATCAGCCCGCCGGCGCGGCGCCGGCGCGGCATCTACCTGCTGCCGAATGCGTTCACCACGGCGGCCTTGTTTTGCGGTTTCTATGCCATCGTGATGGCCATGAACCTGCGCTTCGACCAGGCTTCCATCGCGATCTTCGTGGCGATGGTGCTGGACAGCCTCGACGGCCGGGTGGCGCGTCTGACCAATACCCAGAGTGAATTCGGCGCCCAGTACGACAGCCTGTCCGACATGGTGTCGTTCGGCGCCGCACCGGCGCTGGTGGTCTACGAATGGTCCTTGCGCGGCATGGGCAAGCTGGGCTGGCTGGCGGCTTTCGTCTATTGCGCCGGCGGCGCCTTGCGCCTGGCGCGCTTCAACACCAATATCGCGGTGGTGGATAAACGTTATTTCCAGGGCTTGCCCAGTCCTGCGGCAGCGGCATTGGTGGCCGGTTTTGTGTGGCTGATGGACGACCTCGGCTTCCAGGGCACGTCGCTGAGCTGGGCGGCCTGGGCAATCACCTTGTACGCCGGCCTGACCATGGTCAGCAACGTGCCTTTCTACAGCTTCAAGGACATCAACCTGCGCAAGCCGATGCCCTTCATTGCGGCGTTCCTGGTGGTGCTGGGGCTGGTGGCGATTTTCAGCGATCCGTCAAAAGTATTGTTCGGCCTGTTCGTGCTGTATGCCTTGTCGGGCTTTGGCGTGTATTTCTGGCGCTGGTTCAAGGGCAAGCCGGTCAGCATCGTGCAGACGGAACTAGAGCACGACGATAAGGACTAAGGTAATGCCTGTGAAATATTGGTAAGGTTAAATGTTGTTAAACCTTGTGTTGCAAGCGGCACGGTAGCGAGGCTAGTGGCATCATCCTTTTTCAACTATTACTGGAGAAAAAAATGGGATTACTTTCTTTTATCAAAGATGCGGGTGAAAAGCTGCTGGGACACAAGCCAGAAGAAGTGGCGGCAGCGCCGAATGTCGAAGAACTGCAGAATGCCGCAGCTGACGCAATCAAGACCTACGTCGGCACCCAAGGGATTGATACCAGCAATCTGACGATCGCCTTCGATGCCGCTTCTTCCAGCGTCACCGCCAGCGGCGAAGCGCCGGACCAGGCAACCCGCGAGAAAATCATTTTGTGCTGCGGCAACGTCAAGGATGTCAAGGACGTCAATGACAACCTGACCGTCGCAGAAGCTGCCGACGAATCGCAATGGTATGACGTGGTCAGCGGCGACAACCTGTCGAAGATTTCCGCTCGTTACTATAATGGTGATCCAAACAAGTACCAGGTAATTTTCGAAGCCAACAAGCCGATGCTGAGCAGCCCGGACAAGATTTACCCAGGCCAGAAGCTGCGCATTCCGCCGCTTGCCTGATCACCGGCAACACCTGGCAGCCGCCCGCTTAGCCCCGGGCGGTTTTTTTACGCCTGCAATCTGGTTAATTTAAACCGCAAGTTGCCAAAGCCTTTAAAATGGAAGGTTCACAAGACCAATCTGGAGCACAGCATGGCAGCCAACTCGCCCGAAAAACTGATCATCTTCGACACCACCTTGCGCGATGGCGAACAATCGCCCGGCGCCTCGATGACCAAGGATGAAAAGATCCGCATCGCCCGCCAGCTGGAGCGCATGAAGGTGGACGTGATCGAAGCGGGGTTTGCCGCTGCGTCGCCCGGCGATTTCGAGGCGATCAAGGCGATCGCTGGCATCATCAAGGATTCCACGGTGTGTTCCTTGTCGCGCGCTAACGACAGGGACATTGCACGCGCAGCAGAGGCTCTACAGCCGGCGGAACGCAAGCGGATCCATACCTTCCTGGCAACTTCGCCGCTGCACATGGAAAAGAAGCTGCGCATGACGCCCGACCAGGTGTTCGAGCAAGCCAAGAACGCGGTGCGCTTTGCCCGCAAGTTCACCGATGACGTCGAGTTCAGCCCGGAAGACGGCAGCCGTTCCGACATGGATTTCTTGTGCCGCGTGCTGGAAGCGGTGATTGCCGAGGGCGCCACCACCATCAATTTTGCCGACACCGTCGGTTACGGCGTGCCGGAACTGTATGGCCACATGCTGAAGACCTTGCGCGAGCGGATTCCGAATTCCGACAAGGCGATCTGGTCGGTGCATTGCCATAACGACCTGGGCATGGCGGTGGCCAATTCGCTGGCGGGCGTCATGATCGGCGGCGCGCGCCAGGTCGAGTGCACCATCAATGGCCTGGGCGAGCGGGCCGGCAATACGGCGCTGGAAGAAATCGTGATGGCGGTGCGGACGCGCCGCGATTACTTCAACCTGGATATCGGCATCGATACCACGCAAATCGTGCCGGCTTCCAAGCTGGTGTCGCAGATCACCGGCTTTGCGGTGCAACCGAACAAGTCGGTGGTGGGGGCCAATGCCTTCGCGCATGCTTCGGGGATCCATCAGGATGGCGTGCTGAAGGCGCGCGACACCTATGAAATCATGCGGGCCGAGGATGTCGGCTGGAGCGCCAACAAGATCGTGCTGGGCAAGCTGTCTGGGCGCAATGCCTTCAAGCAGCGGCTGGAGGAGCTGGGGATTGCGCTGGAGTCGGAGACCGAGGTGAATGCGGCGTTTGCGCGTTTCAAGGAGCTGGCGGATCGCAAGTCGGAGATTTTCGACGAGGATATCATCGGGCTGGTGTCGGAAGAGCAGCAGTCGCATGATCAGGAGTTTTATCGTTTCGTGTCCTTGTCGCAGCATTCTGAGACTGGCGAGAAGCCTAGTGCGCAGGTGGTGTTTTCGATCGATGGCAAGGAGGCGGCTTGTGCGGGCGAGGGCAACGGGCCGGTGGATGCGATTGTGAATGCGATCGAGACCAAGGTGGCGAGCGGGGCGGAGTTGTTGCTGTTCTCGGTGAATGCGATTACTACGGGTACGCAGTCGCAGGGTGAGGTGACCATGCGTTTGTCCAAGTCAGGACGGATTGTCAACGGCGTTGGCGCGGACCTGGATATCGTGGTGGCATCGGCCAAGGCCTATCTGTCGGCGTTGAACAAGCTGCATTCCAAGTCAGAAAAACTGAATCCGCAGCTGTAATCACGCACCTGCGCAGTCAAATGGGGTCAGTTTTTTTTCGCGGTTTTTGCGGAAATTACTCTGACCCATTTGACGTTCTACGGAGTGAGGGCGGTGGCGCGCTACGAACGGTTAGTGCGTAAATAAAATGTTCGCTACTCCGTGGATGCTTGCCGGGGGTAGCCCGGCAGCTACTTACTTTCTTTTGCTTCGCCAAAAGAAAGTAAGCAAAGAAAAGGCGACCGCAAAGCCGTTGCCCTCCCTGCGGTCGGGTCCCCAAATCCGGCGCGTATCAGCCGGGTGAGGGGCAAAACTCGCCTTCGGCTCAAACATGCCCCTCACAATTCCCGGCTGACACGCGCCGGATTTGGCAACGTCTCAATGCGGAACACGTCAAAAGCAACGGCAACGGCAACGTCAAAAGCAACTCCAACGGCTACAACACCAGACTCGCTATTTTTTTACTTCAGGCCGATGCTCGCTCGATTGCAGCTGCGCCCACAAGCGCGCCAGATAAGGATCCTGGAAGCCTTCCTTGAGCAGGCCTTCGAGGGTGTTGCGCAGGTATTCCTTGGCTGGGCCGTAGAGGCCGCAGGCGTCGCGCAGGTGGGAAACCACTTGCAGGTCCGGCAGGCGGCCGGTGTAGCTGTTGTGGTTGCGGTTCATGACGAAGGCCAGGGCCTTGATGCGGGGGCCGTGCTTGTCTTTCAGTTGCATGGGCAGCCAGCGCGGCAGGTAGGCGCCGGTCAGCATTTCGCGGCGCCATAGCATTTTCAGTTCGGTTTCTATGCTGACGGCGGGAATGCGGAAGGCGACGCCCTGGCAGGATCCGCCGCGGTCCAGTCCCAGCACCAGGCCGGGATTGTCCCAGGTGCCGCGGTTGATGCGCGAATACAGGTAGAAACCGCGGTGATAGCCGTACAGCTTGGCGGGTACGCGCTCGCTGTGTTCCACCATCGGATTCCAGATCAGCGAACCGTAGCCGAACAGCCAGACGTCGCCGTCGGGATCCGGCAGCGACGCCAGCGCGGCGCGCCATGACGCCTCCAGCGCTGCTTCCGACAACAGGGCGGAGGCAATCGGGGTGTTATCCAGGATGGTCCGCAGACGGTCCTGTTCAAGGTCTTCACGGGTGATGCTCATGCCTACAGAATAAAGCAGATCGGCATTGCGCAACAAGTGCTTTGCCATATCGAAACCAACAGTCGCAACAGTTGTGGTTGCTTGTTGATAAATCAGCATAGTTCAGGTGCGGGAGTGCGCCGCCGCCAGCGTTGCCAGAGCGTCGCCAGGCGGGTTTCCGCCGGCGCAATCACCAGGCAGGCGGCGCGTTCGGCGCTGCCTGCTTGCAAGCGCACCCAGCCGCCCCGTTGCAGCATGTGGCATTCGCCCTCGGCGATGACGGTGCGACCGGCGAGCGTGATGCCGGTCAGGCATTCCTCTGCTGCCGCAATCAGGATATTGCCCCGCATGGAGACGATCGCCGTGCCGCGGCTGGCATGGAACAGGGTGCTGCTGTCGCGGTTCAGGCTGAGAGTGATATTGCCGGCAGGGCTGTCCATGGCGTTTTCCAGAGTCAAGAAGATGACTCAAGCGTAACTGCCCATGCGGCGCTGAAACAGGCACAGCAGTCGGCAGAATGCAACGCAACAGCGAGCGCTTTAACCATCTGTTGCTGTCCATTTTGACTTATTCTGTATCTGTTCCGTTTCCCGCAAATGCACCACACTGGTCCACTCCGTCACCGCCATGAGCAAGCCTCCCTTGTCACACTCTCCCGCCAGGTCCTTACCCCAGCAATTGCTCTATCGTCAGCTTGCCGAACATTATCTGGCCGCGATCCAGGCCGCTGCGCTGGCGCCGGGCGACCGCATGCCTTCAGTGCGCGAACTGATGCGGCAGCACCAGGTCAGCCTGTCGACTGCCTTGCAGGCGCTGCGCTACCTGGAGCAAGGCGGCTGGCTGGAGGCGCGGCCGCGTTCCGGTTATTTCGTGCTGCCGGCGCGACGGCTGGCGCTGGCGGAGGAGGCCGATCTGGCGACCGCGCCGGCGCTGATGTCGGCCCAGTATGCGGGCATCCATGAGCGGGTATCGGAAGTGATTGCCCGCGGCCGCGCCAGCAGCGTCACGCTGGACCTGAGCAGCGCCAGCTGCGCCCCCGAGCTGTACGCGGTGGAAGCCTTGAAAAATGCGGCGATCCGTACCTTGCGCCGGCGGCCGCAGGTGTTGACCAGCATGATGTCGCACAGCGCCAACCCGGCGTTCCGGCAAATCCTCGCCAAGCGCAGCCTGGCCATCGGCATCCAGCTGGCGCCGGAAGATGTGATCGTCACCCACGGCTGCATCGAGGCGATCAACCTGGCGCTGCGCGCGGTGGCGCAGCCGGGCGACACCATTGCGGTCGAATCGCCCACTTACTACGGCCTGCTGCAGGTGCTGGAAAGCCTGGGCATGCGCGCGCTTGAAATCCCGACCAGCGCGCGTACCGGCATCTCGGTGGAAGCATTGCAGCTGGCGCTGCAGACCTATGACAATATCAAGGCGGTGGTGGTGGTGCCGAACCTGCAGAATCCGCTCGGCAGCATCATGCCCGATGCACACAAAGAGCGCCTGGCGGCGCTGTGCGAGCAGCACGGCATGGCCGTGATCGAGGATGATTCCTATAGTGAGCTGGTGCCGGAGTGCAGTTCGGCGAGCGCCTTGAAGGCTTGGGATCGCAGCGGCAATGTGATCTACTGCGCTTCGCTCAATAAAGTCCTGGCGCCCGGCATGCGGCTGGGATGGATGGTCGGCGGCCGCTGGCAGGCGCGCATCGAGATGCTGAAATTTGCGCATACGCGCGCCAACGAGGAATGGGCGCAGATGGCCGCCGCGGAATTCATGGCTTCCAGCGCTTATGAGCGCCATCTGCGGCGCCTGCGCGAGGCTCTGCGGGTGCAGCGCGCTCGCACCGCGGAGGCGATCGCCACGCATTTTCCGGCCGGCACGCGCATCAACACGCCGGATGGCGGCGCCCTGCTGTGGGTCGAGCTGCCGCGGCTACTGTCGTCGCGGGCGGTGTTTGAAGCAGCGCTGCGGGAAGGGATACGGATCGCCCCCGGCCTGATGTTTTCCAATTCGCAGCGCTTCGATCACTATCTGCGTCTATGCTGCGGTCAGCCGTTTTCGCCGCAGATCGAGCGGGGTATCAGGCGGCTGGGGGAAATCGTCGAAGCGCTGCTCGCGCAGCAGCCTGGTTCAGAATAAGATGCTTGCGCCGCGCGCCGATCCAAGTATTTCCTCAACCTGCCGCGCCTGCGGAATCGGCGCCACCGCGCCGTAGCCGGTGGTCGACAAGGCCGCGCATACATTAGCGTAGCGGGCCGCGCGGAAAGGGTCGTCGCCGGCCACGATGCGAGCGATGAAGGCGCCGCCGAAGCAGTCGCCGGCGCCGGTGGCGTCAATCGCTTCGACGCTGAACGGCGGCACCAGGCGGCGCTCCTTGGCTGTCGCCACATAGCAGCCCTCGGCGCCGAGCTTGAAGGCGATCAGGCCGATGCCGTAGGAGAGCAGCTCGTCGACAATCGCGTCGCGCTCGTCGAGGCCGGTGAGGACGCTGATGTCGTCCCAGCTGGGCAGGCAGATATCGCACAGCGCAAAAGCCGCGCGCATTTTTTCCCGGGCCCGTTCCAGCGGCCACAGTTTCAGCCGCAGGTTGGTGTCCAGCGACGTCTTGACGCCGTGCTTGCGCGCATGCGCCATCGCCGCCAGGCCGGCGTCGCAGGCCGATGCGCTGATCGCCAGGCTGATGCCGGACAGGTGCAGCACCTTGGCCGCGGCGATCGCAGCCAGCGGCAACTGCGCGCTGCTGTAGCGGCTGGCGGCAGAACCGGCGCGCAGGTAATCGAAGTGGTGGCCATCGCGGTCGTGCGAGACAAAATACACACCGGTGGCCGCACTTGCGTCGCTGGCCACGTGGCTGGCGTCAACCTCTTCGGCCTGCCACAGTGCGCGCAGCTTGTCGCCGAAGTGATCGTTGCCGAGCGCGCTGATATAACCGCTGCGCGCGCCCTGGCGGGCTGCGGCGATGCAGAAATTGGAGGTGTCGCCGCCAAAGCCTTGCAGGTACATGCGGGCATCGTGAACCCGCTGGTTGAATTCCACCATCGCTTCGCCGTAGGCCAGGATATCTAAGGTCATTGCTTTGCTCATTGCGGTGCCGGAATCAGGATTAAAAGAAAGTCTGGATCACATCCACGACCTGATGCTGCGGATTGAGCACGGCGATCTGGCGCCACTTGTCGAAGGTCAGGCAGGGATGCGAGATATCGAAGCCGAGCATGTCGCCGACCTTGATGTCGTCGCCCGCGCTGATCTGCAGATAAGCGTGCTGGTCCATCATGCCGGTCAGCTGCCAGTGCGCCGGCGTCGCTGTCGGCGCCGCATTGCCCGGGCGATATTGCAAGGCAGGCAAAGGCAGGCCGGCATCGAAAGCGGCGTCGCGCTTGCCGAGTGCGATGATGGCCTTGCCGGCTTCCGGAATCGATTGCACGTAGGCCCACAGCTGCAAGGCCGGCTGCAATTCGGTGCGCATCTTGCGGGCGATAGGATTGCGGGTCTGGATCTGCGCCTGCGCCGCGCGATAGATGCCGACGTCGTGCGTCAGATAGCAGCCGGGGCGCAGCACTACGTCCAGCGGCAAGCCGATATCGGTCGTGGCGAATTCCTCGGCGACCACGTCGTACCAGGCCGAACCGGCCCCGGTCAGGACCACCGGGCGTACGGCGGCGCGGGCGGCAAAGCGGCCATCCGCGGCCAGCTGTTTGGCACAGGCGACAGCGTGCTGCAGGAAAGCGCGGATGTCGGCTTCTTCTTTCAGCACGCCTTCATAGACTTCGACCCCGGCCAGCACCAGGCTGTCGGGCCAGCGCGCCAAGGCCGCCAGCACGGCTTCCTGCTGTTGCGGATTGCGGATGCCGGTGCGGCCGCCGTCGGGGCCCAGTTCCAGCAGCACGTGCAGCTTTTGCCGGCGCGCCTGGAAGAAGGCGCCCAGCTGATCGGCGCCGTCGGCCGAATCGACCAGGCAGCAGAAATCAAACGAAGTATCGTCCAGCAGATCGGCAATAGTTGCCATGTTCTGCTTGCCGACCAGCTGGTTGGCCATGATCACGCGCCGCACGCCGTGCTGATAGGCGACCCGGGTCTGGTGCGCAGTGGCCAGGGTGATGCCCCAGGCGCCGCCGGCCAGCTGGCGCGCGAACAGCTTCGGCGCCATGGTGGTTTTGCCGTGCGGAGCCAGCTTGACGCCGTATTCGCTGACGAATTGCTGCATCCACTGCAGATTGTGGTTCATGCGCTCTTCATACAGCACGGCGGCCGGCAGGCTCAGGTCTTCCCGCAGCAGATTCCAGTTGAGCGCCTTGGCGTCGGCGGCAGTCAAAGCTTGCTGAAATGCGCCAAGGCCCTTGTTCAGAGGATCGATCAGGGTGTCATCGGCATTGCGTGCAGCAAGCGTGTGATTGTTTGTAACATTCATGTTCAAATCCCTTTCGTCATAATTCGTTTGACGTAATCATATCCTTGAATTTACTATATTAAAAGCATGTTACAAAGTAACATGGAAATTTTCCAGGTGATAAGCTGATTGCGCCAACGTTGGCTGCATATTGTCTTTAATGCCATGGCTGCGCGGAATCGCCCTCGGATCAGATTAGGATATATGAGCCATTCCTTCGATATTGTCTCGCGGATTGCCGAACGCAGCGGCCAGTTGCGGCTGGCCGAGCAAAAAGTGGCGCAGGCGATCCTGGGCGACTTGCCGTTTGCCGCCAGCGCCAGCATCCAGACACTGGCCAGCCAGGCAGGCGTCAGCGAAGCCAGCGTCACCCGTTTCGCCAAAGCCATCGGCTGCCGCGACGTGCGCGAGCTGAAGATGAACCTGGCGCAGGCGGCGGCCATCGGCCAGCGCTTTTTGCGGGTGGAGGATACGGCCGGGGAACAGCAGTTGCCGCAGATCGTCGACATGGTGTATGCCGATATCCACAAGGTATTGGAAGTGAACCGCAGCCTGCTGAACCAGGAAATGCTGCTGCAGGCGGCGCAGACGCTGCTGCAGGCGCGCATGATTTACGCCTTTGGCATGGGCGGCGGCTCGACTATGCTGTCAGATGAGGCGCGCTACCGGCTGGTGCGACTGGGGCGCCCGGTGGCCACCTACCACGACGCCATACTGCAAAAAATGGTGGCGGCCACGCTCGACAAGAATGATGTGGTGCTGGCCTTGTCCACCACCGGCAACGTCGCTGAGCTGAACGCCAGCTGCAAGGTCGCGAAGGAATACGGCGTGCGCGTGGTGGCGATCACTGCGCTCGGTTCGCCGCTGGCGGCGCTGGCCGATGTGCTGCTGCCGCTGAAGTCGATGGAAACCGATTTTATTTTCAAGCCTTCGTCATCGCGCTACGCCATGATGATGGCGTTGGATGTGCTGATGACAGAACTGGCGCTGCTGCAGAAGGATCGCAGCCAGGAGTTGCTGCGGCGCCTGAAATTTACGCTGGATACGCATCGCGGCGGCAGCAGCCGCGAGCCGTTGGGGGATTGAAATGAGCAGTGAACTGAACACAGACAAGCAGGCCGCGATACGCCAATGCGATACGCTGATACTCAACGTTGCCGTGATCGATGGCAGCGGCGGCGCGCCGTTCGCCGCCGATGTCGCGCTCGACGGCGGCCGCATCGTGCAGATCGCCAGCGACGGCGCCTTGCTCGGCTGGCATGCGCGCCAGGTGATCGACGGCAAGGGCAAGGTGCTGAGCCCCGGTTTCATCGACGTCCATACGCATGACGACACCAATGTGATCCGCACCCCGGTGATGCTGCCCAAGCTGTCGCAAGGCGTGACTACCGTGGTGGTCGGCAATTGCGGCATCAGCGCCGCGCCGGTCAGCCTCAAGGCGGAACCGCCGGATCCGATGAACCTGCTGGGCGAAGCGAGCGCCTTCAGCTATCCCACATTCGCCTCCTACGTAGAAGCAGTCAACCAGGCCCAGCCGTCCATCAACGTGGCGGCGCTGATCGGCCACACCGCCTTGCGCAGCAACCAGATGGACCGCCTCGACCGCGCTGCCAGCGACAGCGAGATCGCTGCCATGTGCGAGCAGTTGCGCGAAGCGCTGGCGCATGGCGCGCTTGGCCTCAGCACCGGCCTGGCCTATGGCAATGCGATCATGGCGCCGACCGCGGAAGTGCTGGCGCTGGCAGAGCCGCTGGCCGAGGCTGGCGCTCTCTACGCCACCCATCTGCGCAGCGAATTCGCCGATATCCTGGAAGCCATGGATGAAGCCTTCCGCATCGGCAAGCACGCGCGCGTGCCGGTGGTGATCTCGCACATGAAATGCGCCGGCGTCGAAAACTGGGGCCGCAGCGGCGAGGTGCTGGCGGCGCTGGAGCAGGCGCAGCGCTACCAGCCGGTCGGCTGCGACTGCTATCCCTACACCGCCAGTTCCTCCACCCTGGATTTGAAGCAGGTGACCGACACCATCGACATCATGGTGACCTGGTCCGAACCGGAGCCGGCGATGGGCGGCAAGATGCTGGCCGCCATCGCCGCCGAATGGCAAGTCAGCCTGATGGACGCGGCACGCCGCTTGCAGCCGGCCGGCGCGGTCTATCACTGCATGACGGACGACGACGTCAACCGCATCCTGAGCCATCCGGCGACGGTGGTCGGTTCCGACGGGCTGCCTAACGATCCCTTGCCGCATCCCCGTTTGTGGGGTGCGTTCCCGCGCGTGCTGGGTCACTACAGCCGCGAGCAGAAGCTGTTTCCCCTGACCGTGGCGATCCGCAAGATGACCGGCCTCTCGGCCGAGCGTTTCGGCTTGACCGAACGCGGCCTGGTGCGCGAGGGCTATTGGGCCGACCTGGTGCTGTTCGATCCGGAAACGGTGCGCGATGCCGCAACCTTCGCCGATCCGATGCAGCCGGCCGAAGGCATCGAGGCGGTCTGGGTCAACGGCGCCTTGTCTTACCTGGGCGGCGCCGAGAAAGCGCCGACAGCATTGCGGGCAGGGCGCTTTCTGGCCAGGCAGGCGGGCGTCAAGGGAAGTCTTTATAGGTAGTTGGGCGGACCGGCGGCAGAGGCCGGCCGCTGTCAGTTGAATTTCATTTTTTTACAGAGGAACAATCATGACGATCAAACGATACGGTGTTGAAGGTGGTTCTGGAACCGGCGGTCAGCATCTGCCATTCGCCCGCGCGGTGGAAGCCGACGGCTGGCTGTACGTGTCCGGCCAGGTGGCGATGGTGGATGGCGAAGTGATCGACGGCGGCATCGTCGCCCAGTCGCACCAGGCCATCCAGAACGTGCTGGCGATCCTGAAGGAAGCCGGCTATGGTCCGGAACACGTGGTACGCTGCGGCGTCTGGCTCGACGATACGCGCGACTTCCAGTCGTTCAACCGCGTCTTCAAGGAATATTTCGGCGCCAATCCGCCTGCCCGCGCCTGCGTGCAATCGGCGATGGTGGTCGATTGCAAGGTGGAAGTCGATTGCATCGCTTATAAAAAATAAGTCGGCCAATATGGGGCCCCGCGTTCGCGGGGGCGACATGGCTGGCGGTTTGTCAAAAAATAGTCATGCCAGCTTTACTGGCAGCGTCACAAAATAAATCAGACTTTAGGAGGATTTGATGGAGATGGTTCAGGGAAATCTGTTGCTGCTCTACGCGGTGATTGCAGTGATCGCATTGGTGGTGCTGATCGCCAAGTTCAAGATGAATCCGTTCATCGTGCTGATCGTGGTATCGGTGATCTTGGGTCTGGTGGTCGGCATGCCGATGGCCAGCATCGTCAAGTCGTATGAAACCGGAGTCGGCGGGGCGCTGGGGCACATCGCGCTGGTGGTCGGCCTGGGCACCATGTTCGGCAAGATGATGGCCGAATCGGGCGGCGCCGAACGGGTCGCCAACACGCTGATTGGCGTGTTTGGTCCGAAGCGAGTGCACTGGGCCATGATGGTGGTGGCGCTGATCGTCGGTTTGCCGGTGTTCTTTGAAGTCGGTTTCGTGCTGCTGATCCCGATCGCCTTCAACATCGCCAAACGCACCGGGACTTCGATGATCATGGTCGGGATTCCAATGGTTGCCGGCCTGTCCGTGGTGCACGGCTTGATCCCGCCGCATCCGGCCGCACTGTTCGCCGTAACCGCCTACAACGCCGATATCGGCCGCACCATCATGTACGCGCTGATCGTCGGCGTCCCTACTGCGATCATTGCCGGCCCGCTGTTTGCCAAGCTGATCAGCCGCTTCGTCGTGCCTAATCCTGACAATCCTCTGATTGCGCAATTTGTCGAGGAAGACAAAGGCCGTGAATTGCCGGGTTTCGGCGTCACCATTGCCACCATCCTGTTGCCGGTAGCGCTGATGTTGATCGGCAGCTGGGCCGACGTGTTTTTCACGCCCAAGACTTTCGCCAACGATTTCCTGCGCCTGATCGGCAATTCGGTGATCGCGCTGTTGATTGCCACGCTGGTGAGTTTTTACACCTTCGGCAAGGCACGCGGCTTTGATCGCGCAGCGATTCTGAAATTCACCACGGAGTGTCTGGCGCCTATCGCCGGGATCACGCTGATCGTCGGCGCCGGCGCGGGTTTTGGCCGGATCCTGATCGACGGCGGGGTGTCCAAGGCGATTGTCGAACTCGCCAATAATGCGCATTTGTCGCCATTGCTGCTGGGCTGGTTCGTGGCGGCGCTGATCCGCGTCGCCACCGGTTCGGCCACCGTCGCCATGACCACAGCCTGCGGCATCGTGGCGCCTATCGTCACCGCCGGCGGCGTCGCCGTCAGGCCGGAACTGATGGTGCTGGCGACCGGCGCCGGCTCGCTGATCCTGTCGCACGTGAACGACGGCGGCTTCTGGCTGGTCAAGGAATACTTCAACATGACCGTGACGGAAACCTTCAAGACCTGGACTGTGGCCGAGACGATCATTTCGGTGGTGGCGTTGTTGCTGACCTTGGGCCTGGCTACCGTGATCTGATCGATCTCAAGCTTGCGGCAATATCGCAAACAGCCTGCAGGATGTGATCCTGCAGGCTGTTTTTCTTTCCGGGCCGAGCGCAAGCGTCGTTCGTGGCTTTGTCATTCTTGCGTCACATTGCGTCCTTACAATCAAAAATGTCATATTGGTAATCGCTGGCTTTTTTTTTGCAACCTCGCTCACTCTCCCGACCGGACCATGACTTTCCCACTGCTCAACCGCGAACTCGGCGTCCTTGCCTTCAACGAACGCGTCCTGGCGCAAGCCGAGGACCCTGCGGTGCCGCTGCTGGAACGGCTGCGTTTTGTCTGCATCACCAGCAGCAACCTGGATGAATTTTCCGAAATCCGCATGTCCGGCTTGCAGGAGCAGATCCGGGTCGCGGTGGATGGCGTGACGCCGGATGGCATGTCGCTGCAGCATGCCTACAGCACCATCAGCGAGCGCGCCCAGAAGCTGGTGGCGCGCCAGTATGCCTTGTTCAATGAGGTCTTGCTGCCGGCGCTGAATGCCGAGGGCATCGCGTTTTACCAGGAATCCGAATGGACCGATGAGCAGACCGCCTGGGCTCACGAATTTTTCAAGACCGAGCTGTTGCCGGTGCTGACGCCGATCGGCCTCGATCCTGCCCATCCCTTCCCGCGGGTATTGAACAAGAGCTTGAATTTCGCCGTCAAGATGAGCGGCAAAGATGCCTTCGGGCGCGAAACCGAACTGGCCATCGTCCAGGCGCCGCGGGTCTTGCCGCGCCTGGTGCGGATGCCGGAACATCTGTCGCGCCATGCCTATGGCTTCGTGCTGCTGAGCAGCTTCATGCAGCGCTTTGTCGGCGAACTGTTTCCGGGCTTGTCGATCGGCGGCTGCTACCAGTTCCGCGTCACCCGCAACAGCGACCTGTTTGTCGACGAGGACGAAGTCACCGACCTGCGCCTGGCGCTGCAAGGCGAACTGCCGACGCGCCAGCTCGGCAACGCGGTGCGGCTGGAAGTGGCCGACGGCACGCCGGCGTCGCTGGTGCAGCGCCTGCTGAACCAGAACGGCCTGGCGCCGGCCGACTGCTACCGGGTCAACGGCGCCGTCAACCTGGTGCGGCTGATGCCTTTGCCCGATCTGGTCGATCGTCCGGACCTGAAATTTGCGCCGCATTCGCCGGTGCTGCCGAAAGCCTTCGTCACCGGCGCTTCGGTGTTCGATATCATCGACCAGAACGATGTCTTGCTGCACCACCCCTATGAAAGCTTCCAGCCGGTGCTGGAGCTGCTGCAGCAGGCGGCGATCGATCCCGATGTGCTGGCCATCAAGCAGACCATTTACCGCACCGGCAACGACTCGCCGCTGATGGGCACGCTGATGCAGGCGGCCAAGAACGGCAAGGAAGTCACGGTGGTGCTGGAACTGATGGCGCGCTTCGACGAAGAAACCAATATCGGCTGGGCCGCCAAGCTGGAGGCGGTCGGCGCCCATGTGGTGTACGGCGTGTTCGGCTACAAGACGCATGCCAAGATGCTGCTGATCGTGCGCCGCAAGCGGCACGCCAAGCACACCAAGCTGAAGCGTTATGTGCATCTCGGCACCGGCAACTATCATCCGCGTACTGCTCGCTTGTATACCGACTTTGGCTTGTTGACCAATGACGACAAGATCTGCGAAGACGTGCACAACGTGTTCCAGCAGCTGACCGGTTTCGGCAAGCAGGTGCCGCTCAAGCGCCTGTGGCAATCGCCGTTCACATTGCACGCGAATGTGCTGCATGCGATCCAGAAGGAAGTGGATGCGGCCAAGGCCGGCAAGCAGGGTTACATCATCGCCAAGATGAACGCCTTGCTGGAACCGACCGTGATCGAAGCCCTGTACCTGGCTTCCCAGGCGGGGGTCAAGATCCAGTTGCTGATTCGCGGCGTCTGCGCCTTGCAGCCGGGCGTGCCGGGATTATCGGAAAACATCAAGGTGCGCTCGGTCATCGGCCGTTTCCTGGAGCATCACCGGGTGTTTTATTTCTACGCCGACGGCGAGGAGCACGTGATGCTGTCAAGCGCCGACTGGATGGACCGCAATCTGTTTCGCCGCATCGAAACCGCGTTCCCGATCCTGGACAGCAAGCTCAAGCGGCGCGTGATCGAAGAGAGCTTGCTGGTGCATCTGCAAGACAATGCCTCTGCCTGGGACATGGATAGCGAAGGCAGCTACCAGCGCGCCAATCCGGGCGAAGACGCGCCGCTGGTCAGCCAGATCGACCTGTTGTCGCGTTTCTGATTCACGCTTCTGATTCCCAATATCAGTTGGCTTTGTGCGCCTGCCCGAGCTTGCGCTCAAGCCGGCTCTGCAGGCGTTCAAAGCAGATGCTCAGGCACCAGTAGATCGCGGCGGCTGCCAGGTACAGCGGCAGCGGTCGGAACGTTACGGCAATCACTTCCTTGGTCGCCAGCATCAGTTCGGTCACAGTGATGACCGAGACCAGCGAGGTATCCTTGATCAGGCTGATCAAGGTGTTGCTCATGGATGGCACGGCAATCCGGATCGCCTGTGGAATGATGATGTGGCGCAGGGTTTGCCAGTAGTTCAGGCCGAGGCTGTAGCTGGCCGACCACTGGCCGACATGCACGCCCAGGATCGCGCCGCGCAGGCTTTCCGAGAGGTAGGCGCCGGCGTTCAGGCTGAGCGCCAGGATGCCGGCCGTCAATGGCGAGAAGCTGATGCCTATGCTCGGCAGGCCGTAATAGATCACAAAGATTTGCACCAGCAGCGGCGTGCCGCGCATCAGGCTGACGTACACGGTGGCCGGCCATTGCGCCCAGCGCGACGGCACGATGCGGGCGATCGCCAAAGGGAAGCCGAGCAACAGGCCGCCCAGCATCGACGCAACTGCAAATATCAGGGTGTAGCCGACGCCGCGGAACAAGGTGGGCGCTGCCTGCTCCAGCAAATCCAGTAATTCCATAGGCTCTTTGTTCTAGATTTTCTTGCTTAAAAAAACATCCCCGCGGTGGGCGGGGATGCTGGTTTGAGACAAGTGTAGCGCGAATCAGCTTATTGCGCTGATGGCGCTTTGCTAACATCGAAGCCGAACCATTTGAACGAGACTTGCTTGAAACTGCCGTCTTTCAGGATGTCATCGAGCGCCTTGTTCAAGGCCGCTTCAAATTTCGGATTGCCTTTTTGGAAAGGAATGCCGATCTTGTCGATATCGCCGAAAGTAGCGCCGGCCTTCAAGGGCAGGTTCGAGCTTTTCAGCAGATAGCCTACCAGCAGGCGGTCGTTCAAGGCGGCGTCGATACGGCCGCTGGCCAGGTCGGCCAGGTATTCAGGCGAGCCGGGATAGGTTTTGACATCGATGCCCGGCACGGCCTTGGCTTTTTGCTCGAAATTGGTGCCCTGGCCGAGGCCGAGCTTGTAGCCCTTCAGCGATTCCAGGGTCGGGAAGCTGCGCTTCTCGTCCTTGCGGACAATCAGCTGGGCGCTGGAGAGGGTGTAGGGCTGCGAAAAATCGAAGGTTTTCTGGCGCGCTTCGGTAATGCCGACCTGGTTCAGGATGACATCGTATTTGCCGGCGCCCAGGCCTGCCAGGATGCCGCTCCATTCCGTTGTCGTGAATTCCGGCTTGACGTCTAGCTTGGCTGCCAGCAATTTGGCGACGTCGACTTCAAACCCGCTCAGCTCGCCGCTTTTCTGATCCTTGAAATTGAATGGCGGGTAGTTGCCTTCCATGGCGACCCTCAAGGTGCCGCGGGTTTTGACGGTATCGAGCAGATCCGCTGCGAAGGCGTTCAGCGTGACGCCGGTGATCAGGATTGCCGCTGCAATCTTGCTGAGTCGGGACAGTGTTGTGGCCATTTTTTTTCCTTAGGTTGAGGGCACAGACAAGCACAAGGAGGTGTTGCTGGTGACGACTATGTTAAGGCGTTTCCAGGTCAAACGTAAAATGAAGCTTTCTCCATTCTATATGCACTTATTGTCTTTGCATTTCAGATTTTTTTCAGATAACGAATATTGTCAATGAAGCAGCGGCTTGAGTCATCTGGCGTCAGGAGTCATCTGGGGGCGGAGTCGACTTTCGCGGCGCTTTTTCGCGAAAGTCGACTCCGACCCCACATGACGGAATTGGAGAAAGACAGAACGCGCTGCATGGTTTTGTTTTCCGGTGGCGAGGCATGTACTCTGTAGCTCGCTAAGTGGGGTCCGAGTGAAGTTTCTGCAAAAAACGCGCAGAAAGTTCACTCGGACCCCAGTTAGCTGCCGCAGTTAGTTGCATATATCTGGCGCGACGGAAAGCGGGCTACGGCCTTGCCGCGCTTTATGAATTCTTCTTGCGCGAGGCGAGTTCGCTGGTCACTGCTGCGAATTGCTCATACAGGCCGGCAAGCTGCGGTTGTCGCTGCTGCAAGGCTTGCAATTGCCGCGCCACCGTCGCCAGGTCGCCGCGCGCAATGGGGCCGGTGAGGGCGGCGGCAGGGCCGAGCCGGAAGGCGTTGGCGGCGCTTTCCGATAATAGCGGTTCAATCAGCTTGAGCGCCAGTTCTGGCGCTATGCCTGCAGCCACATACGCCTGCTGGGCGACATCGATCAGGGTCACCAGATAGTTGGACGCAAATACGGCGGCTGCATGGTAAAGGGTTTTTTGTTCGCGCTCGATGGCGACCAGCTGCGCACCGATGGCCTCGAAGGCCGGGCCGAGAATTGCCAGTGCTGCGCTATCGCCTTCGCTGCCGCACCAGGTGCCGGCAAAGCTGTCGGCCACTTGTTGCGGCGAGGCGAAACTGCGGACCGGATGGATGCTGGCCACTGCAGCGCCAAGCGCGCTGGCAGAGGCAAGTTCGAGCGACGACAGGGCGCCGCTGCAATGAAACACGATGCTGCCGGGCTGCAGTTTGCCGGCGGCGGCAAGAGCGTTGCAGCAGGCGGCGATCTGGTCGTCGCCGGCCGCAATCAGGTAGACGTCTGCGGGACGCAGATCGTCAAAGGACGACGCCACCCTGCCGGCGCCGATAAAAGCGCTGGCCTGTTGCGCGCTGGCGGCAGAGCGGTTCAATATGTCGAGCAGGGTAAAAGCCCGGAGATCGTCGCTGCGACGCTGCCACAGGAAACCGAGGCTACGCCCGAGCTTGCCGCAGCCGATGATGTTCAACGTTCCGGGGCGATGCGCAGCGCCGCCCTGGCCGGCGCCTAGTTGCCCAGTTGCTCCAGCGCTTCCTGCTGTTCCAGCCATTCCGCCTCCAGTTGCGTCAGTTCCTTGCTGTAGAACGCCTGATCGGTCAGCAGCGTCGCCAGTTCCTTTTTCTTCTCTTTGTCGTAGATTTCCGGATCGGCCAGGCGGGTGTCGACAGCCGCCTTCTGGGCGCTGCGCTTGGCGATCTGCTCGTCCAGGCGCTTGATGCGCGATTCGATAGGCTTCTTCTGCGCCGCCAGCTTTTGCCGTGCATCCGCTTCCTGCCGCTTCTGCTCGCGACGGTCGGCGTTGTCGACCACAGGCGCTGCCGGTGCTACCGCGCTGGCGATCTTGGCCTTGCTGCTGGCTTTCGGCAGCGCAGTAAGGCTAGGACCAGCGGCAGCGCTGTTCTTGGCCGCCAGCTTGGTCTTGAACAGCCAGTCCTTGTAGTCGTCGAGGTCGCCGTCGAACGGCGCTACCTTGCCGTCGGCGACGATGATGAACTGATCGGTGGTGGCGCGCAACAGGTGGCGATCATGCGATACCAGCACCAGCGTGCCTTCGAACTGCGCCAGCGCCATGGTCAAGGCTTCGCGGGTTTCCAGGTCCAGATGGTTGGTCGGCTCATCCAGCAGCAGCAGGTTAGGGCGCTGCCAAACGATCAGGGCCAGCGCCAGACGCGCCTTTTCGCCGCCGGAAAACGGCTTGATCGAACTGGTCACCATCGGGCCGTTGAAATTGAAGCTGCCGAGGAAGTTGCGCAGTTCCTGCTCGCGCGTGGTCGGCGCGATCTTGCCCATGTGCCACAGCGGCGATTCGTCGTGGCGCAGCATTTCCACCTGGTGCTGGGCGAAGTAGCCGATCGACAAGCCTTTGCCGAACTGGGCCACGCCGTGCAATGGCTTCAACTCTTCCGCGATGGTCTTGATGAAGGTCGATTTGCCGGCGCCGTTGACGCCCAGCAGGCCGATGCGCTGGCCGATCTGCAGCGAGAAATTGATGCCTGCGACGATCACTTTTTCGGTGACATCGTGGCTGGTTTCGCTTTCCGTGCGATAGCCGGCGCTGACGTCTTCCATCACCAGCAAAGGGTTTGGCGCGTTGAGCGGCACGCGGAACTCGAACGAGAATTCGGCGGCGGCGCGCAGCGGCGCCAGCTCTTCCATCTTGGCCAGGGCCTTCATCCGGCTCTGGGCCTGGCGCGCCTTGCTGGCCTGGGCCTTGAAGCGGTTGATGAAGGACTCCAGGTGGGCGCGCTGGCGCATCTGCTTTTCCAGCGTGCCGGCGGCCAGTTCCAGCTGCGCCGAGCGCTGGCGCTCGAAGGACGAATAGTTGCCGGAATAGCGTTTCAGCTTGCGTTCGTCGATATGCACGATCACGTTCACCACGCCGTCGAGGAAATCGCGGTCATGGGAAATGATGATCAAGGTGCCGGGATAGCGCTTGAGCCAGTCTTCCAGCCAGATGATGGCATCCAGGTCCAAGTGGTTGGTCGGTTCATCGAGCAGCAGCAAGTCGGACGGACACATCAGCGCCTGCGCCAGGTTGAGGCGCATGCGCCAGCCGCCGGAGAAGCTGGCCACCGGCTGGTCCATCTGCGACAGCGAGAAGCCGAGGCCGGTCAGCAGCTGCTCGGCGCGCGAGCGCACGGTGTAGGCGTCAGCGTCAGCTAGTGCGCTGTACAGTTCGCCGATCAGGATGCCGTTGGAGGTGCTTTCCGGCTCGCTCTCCAGGAACGCCAGTTCTTCCTCCAGGCGGCGCAGGGTGACGTCGCCGTCGATCGCGTATTCGATGGCAGGGCGGTCCAGCGCCGGGGTTTCCTGGGCGACGTAGGCCATGCGCCATTTCGACGGGAAATCGATTTCGCCGAGGTCGGCATGCAGCTCCCCGCGCAGCAGCCCGAACAGGCTGGACTTGCCGGCGCCGTTAGCGCCGATCAGGCCGATCTTGTCGCCCGGGTTGAGGGTGACGTCGACATTGTCGAGCAAAGGCTTGACGCCGCGCATCAGGGAAACTTGTTGAAAACGTATCATGTCTACTATCTACTTGCTAAATGAATGGCCATGCATGCGTCAGCGGCATGCAGGTCGTGATGATCGTGCTGATTGTGCTGATTGTGCTCAATACGGCAAAGGCAGCAGGCCCTTGCCGGGGGCACTGGATTATGGCAGCTGGTCGGCGGTCAGCAGGAACACCATGTCGTCGCCGGCGCTGGTCGAGACCCAGGTCATTTCCAGATCCGGGAAGGCCGCTTCGGCGAAGGCGCGCTCGTTGCCGATCTCGACCACCAGGATGCCGTTGGCGGTCAGGCGCTGCTTGGCGCCGGCCACGATCTGGCGCACCAGGTCCATGCCGTCGCTGCCGCCGGCCAGGGCGATCTGCGGTTCGCGCAGGTATTCCTGCGGCAGCTTGCCCATCGAACCGGAGTTCACGTACGGCGGGTTGGTGACGATCAGGTCGTATTTCTTGGCCGGCACCTTGCTGTACAAATCGGATTCGATCAGCGTGATGCGGTCCTGCAGCTCATAGTCGTCGACGTTGCGGCGCGCTACCGCCAGGGCGTCCGCCGAGATATCCGCGGTGTCGACATGGGCTCCGGGGAAGGCATCGGCCAGCATGATCGGCAGGCAGCCGGAGCCGGTGCACAGTTCCAGGATGTTGCTGACCGCCGACGGCTCTTGCAGCCACGGCGAGAAATGGTCGGGGATCAGTTCGGCGATGAAGGAACGCGGCACGATCACGCGCTGGTCGACATAAAACCGGTAATCGCCCAGCCAGGCTTCGTTGGTGATGTAGGCGGCCGGCAGGCGGTCGACGCTGCGTTTTTCAATCACTTGCAACACGGCTTCGATTTCATGCGGCAGCAGGCGGGCGTCAAAAAAAGGCTCGATCTTGTCCAGCGGCAGCTTCAGCGTATGCAGGATCAGGTAGGCTGCCTCATCCAGCGCGTTGCTGCTGCCGTGGCCGAAGAACAGGCCGGCGGTATTGAAGCGGGTCACTGCATAGCGCAGCAAGTCGCGGATGGAGGTAAAGGATTGTGGTGTCATGGTGCAGATTATAAAGGTAGGGCGGGTGTGCGGCGGCTTGGCCGCCGGGGTCGCAAAAGTGTCAGGCGGATTTTATCGGAAATGCCAGGCCGAATGGGTCTTGGCGAGATAAGAAGCCCGCTAAGACCTTGATTTTGTTGTTATTTGTTCAAATTAGCGCAAATAAGAGCGCCACAATGTGCGGCCATCTGTGGCTGCGAACCGTTTGTGCAACATTTGTGTGCCGCTAAGCGGTTGAAGACGGCAGCAAGTTTTCCAGGGTGCGCCGGTAAATGTTTTTCAGCGGATCGATGAACTGGACTTCCACGTGTTCGTCGATCTTGTGGATGCTGGCGTTAGGCGGGCCGAATTCGATCACCTGCGGACAGATCTGCGCGATGAAGCGGCCGTCGGAGGTGCCGCCGGTGGTCGAGAGCTCGGTGTTGATGCCGGTTTCCACCTTGATCGCAGAAGAAATCGCTTCACTCAATGTGCCGCGCGGCGTCAGGAACGGCCGGCCGCCGACGGTCCAGGCCAGCGTGTATTCCAGGCCGTGCTTGTCCAGGATCGCATGCACCCGC
The DNA here is from genome assembly GCF_059421505.1 of Collimonas sp. GW821-FHT02H07. Classification (NCBI taxonomy): domain Bacteria; kingdom Pseudomonadati; phylum Pseudomonadota; class Betaproteobacteria; order Burkholderiales; family Oxalobacteraceae; genus Collimonas; species Collimonas sp. GW821-FHT02H07. Next base: position 86,811 of record NZ_JBWKVC010000003.1, on the reverse strand, counting down.
TGCTGCAAGCCTTCGACCGTGCTGGCGGTGGAAAAGCGGAAATTGAAATCGATCACCACTTCGCCGGGAATCACGTTGGAAGCGCCGGTGCCGCCGTGGATGTTCGACATCTGCCAGGAAGTCGGCAGGTAGTATTCATTGGCCTCATCCCACGTTTCGGCAGCCAGTTCAGCGAGCGCCGGAGCCGCCAGGTGGATAGGGTTTTTCGCCAGTTGCGGATAAGCGATGTGGCCTTGCACGCCTTTCACGGTGAGCTTGCCGGACATGGTGCCGCGGCGGCCGTTCTTGATCATGTCGCCCAGCGTCGAGCTGGAGGTCGGCTCGCCGACGATGCAGTAATCCAGCTGTTCGCCGCGCGCCTTGAGCTTGTCGCATACCACTACGGTGCCGTCGGTGGCCGGACCTTCTTCGTCGCTGGTGATGAGGAAGGCAATCGAGCCGCTGTGGTCGGGACGGGCCTGGGTGAACTCTTCCACCGCCACCACCATCGCCGCGATCGAGGTCTTCATGTCGGCCGCGCCGCGGCCGTATAGCTTGCCGTCGCGATGGCTGGGCAGGAAAGGATCGGATTGCCATTGCTCGCGCGGCCCGGTAGGGACCACGTCGGTATGGCCGGCAAACACCAGCAGCGGCCGTTCAGTGCCCTTGCGCGCCCACAGGTTGGTGACGTCGCCGGACTGGATGGTTTCGCAGGCGAAGCCGAGCGGCGCCAGCAGTTCGACCAGGAGCGCCTGGCAGCCCTTGTCCTGCGGCGTGACGGAGGAGAGGGCGATCAGTTGTTCGGCCAGTGCCAGGGTTTTGCTGTGCTTGTTCATGTGCGGCATTTCAATGGTGTTGCGGTAATGGGTTTGCTGGCTTATTGGCCGGCTTATTGACCGGCTTATTGGTCGGATTACTGGCTGAAGATTTCCTGGTACAGCGCATCCGAAAAACCGACATAGGCTTGCTTGCCGGTGTATAGCACAGGGCGCTTGATGATGGATGGCAGCTCCATCATCAAGGGCGTGGCGCTGATGCCGTCGGTGATGCCGTTGCGGCGCTGTTCCGACAGGCCGCGCCAGGTCGTGCCCTTGCGGTTGACCAGCGTATCCCAGGGAATGTCCGCCAGCCAGGTGGTGATCAGCTCGGCGCTGACGCCGTCTTTCTTGAAATTGTGAAACGTGTAAGCGATCTCCTGGTCTTCCAGCCAGGTGCGGGCTTTCTTGACCGTGTCGCAGTTGGGAATGCCGTAAAGAGTAATTGCCATATCAGTATCAGTTATAACCGTTCTATCTTAATCAGTTGAGGAGAGAGTCGCACGGGGTGTGTAATTCGCCACGCTTCGGTGGCTCTTAAACCCTACCCGGGCAGCACTATCCCTGCGACTCTGTCCCGCGATTATTTACAAATCCAGGGTAAATTCGGTGAAGGTCGCGCCTTCGACGCGTTCCGGTTCCGGAGCAATCGGCGCCAGGTTTTTCTTCGAGCTCGGCGTGTGGTTGTTGATCAGCCAGTACAGATTGCTTGGCGAATCGGCATGCTCCAGCGCTTCGTCCTGGGTAATGACGCCGTCCTCGATCAGTTGCATCAGCGCCTGCTCGAAAGTCTGCGAACCGGGCGCCAGGCTCTTTTCCATCGCTTCCTTGATCTGGCTGATATTGTCTTCCTCGATCAGTTCGGAAACGTGGCGCGTGTTGAGCATGATTTCCACCGCCGGCGTGCGCTCGCCGTCGACGGTCCGGATCAGACGCTGTGAAACGATCGCCGCCAGAGTCGAAGCCAGGTCTTCCAGCAGCGCCGGACGGTTTTCCATCGGATAGAAACTGATCACGCGGTTCAGCGCGCGGTAGGTGTTGTTGGCGTGCAGCGTCGAGACCACCAGGTGGCCGGACTGAGCATAGGCGAGGGCGGCCGACATGGTCGCCTTGTCGCGGATTTCGCCGATCAGGATGCAGTCCGGCGCCTGCCGCAGGGCGTTCTTCAGGGCGCCGTTGAGATCGGTGGTGTCGCTGCCGATTTCGCGCTGGTTGACGATGGAGCGATGGTTCTGGAACAGGAATTCGATCGGATCTTCCAGGGTCAGGATATGGCCTGCCTGGGTCTTGTTGCGATAGTCCAGCATCGAGGCGATAGTGGTCGACTTGCCGGAGCCGGTGGAGCCGACGATCAGCAGCAGGCCGCGCTTGCGGCCGATCAGGTCGAGCAGCGCCGGCGGCAGGCGCAGTGTTTCGAATGCAGGAATATCGATCGGGATATACCGGATCACGGCCGAAATGCTGCCGCGCTGGCGGAATGCCGAGAAACGGAAACTGCCGACGCCGGCGATCGGTACGCCCAGGTTCAATTCATTGTTGCGCTCCAGCTCCTGCAGCCGTTCGGCGGGCAGCACTTCCTTCAGCAGCAGCAGGATGGTGTTGTCATCCATGTTCTGCTGATTGACCGGGACCATCTGGCCCTTGATCTTGAGGTGAATCGGCGAGCCCGGCGCCAGGAACATGTCCGATGCTTCCTTCTCCCGCATCAGACGAAACAAGCGATCCATTGCCATCAAAAACTCCTTAATTTATTTTTTTTTGTTTTATCTGGTCGCTGGGGACGGAGCGGCACTATCCGCGCAGCTCCGTCCCGCAATCATCAAGCTTCGCGCAGCAGTTCGTTGATGCCGGTCTTGGCGCGGGTCTTGGCGTCGACGCGCTTGACGATGACCGCGCAGTACAGGCTGTACTTGCCGTCGGCCGAAGGCAGGCTGCCCGATACCACTACCGAGCCCGACGGGATGCGGCCATAGCTGACTTCGCCGGTGGCGCGGTCATAGATCTTGGTCGACTGGCCGATGTAGACGCCCATCGAGATCACCGAGTTTTCTTCAACGATCACGCCTTCGACGATTTCCGAACGGGCGCCGATGAAGCAGTTGTCTTCGATGATGGTCGGGTTGGCTTGCATCGGTTCCAGCACGCCGCCGATGCCGACGCCGCCGGACAGGTGGACGTTCTTGCCGATCTGCGCGCAGGAGCCGACGGTGGCCCAGGTATCGACCATGCTGCCTTCATCGACATAGGCGCCGATGTTGACGTAGGAAGGCATCAGCACCACGTTCTTGCCGATGAAGCTGCCGTGGCGCGCCACTGCCGGCGGCACCACGCGGAAGCCGCCCTTGGCGAAATCTTCGGCGGTGTAATTGGCGAACTTGGTCGGCACCTTGTCGTAGAACTGCATATTGTCGCCGGCCGGCATCGGCAGGTTGTCTTCCAGGCGGAACGACAGCAGCACAGCCTTCTTGATCCATTGATTGACGACCCAGTTGCCGTCGATTTTCTCGGCCACGCGCAGGCTGCCCTGGTTCAGTTCGGCGATGACCTTGGCGACCGCTTCGCGGACATCGGCGGGGGCGGTCTTCGGGGAAAATTCGGTGCGCTGTTCCCAGGCTTGGTCGATAAATGCTTGCAGAGATTGAGTCATGATAGGTCGCTGATAAAAAAGTTAAAAACATGGATTTGACCATGACGACGGTCAAACTTTATCGTCACGGTGCAATACGTAAGATCAGGCCGTTGCTGCAGGGCGCCCGCCGTCAAGGCCGATGCTGACGAGAGGCTAAAGGCTACGGCAAAATGCGGCAATGCGCTGCGCTGCTTCCAGGCATTCATCGACTTCCGCCACCAGCGCCATGCGTATCCGTTGCCGGCCCGGATTGCTGCCATGGGCGTCGCGCGCCAGATAACTGCCGGGCAATACCGTTACATTATATTCGGCATATAGCCGCTTGGCGAAGTCGGTGTCGGAGATTGCTGCCAATTTGTCTACCTTGGCCCAGAGGTAAAAGCCGGCATCCGGCAGCGCCACGTCCAGTACGGTTTGCAATACAGGCGTGACCTGTTGAAATTTAGCCATGTATTTGGCGCGGTTTTCGACGACGTGGGTTTCGTCGTTCCAGGCGGCGACCGAAGCCGCTTGCACTGGCGGGCTCATGGCGCCGCCGTGATAGGTACGATACAGCAGGAATTTTTTCAGGATGGCGGCATCGCCGGCGACAAAGCCGGAGCGCATGCCAGGCACATTCGAACGCTTGGACAGGCTGGAAAAAGCGATCAGGCGCGGATAACCGGCGCGGCCCAGGATATTGGCGGCTTGCAGGCCGCCCAGCGGCGCTTCCGGCTTGAAATAAATCTCGGAATAGCATTCGTCGGCGGCAATCACGAAGCCGTGGCGGTCCGACAGCGCAAACAATTCCTTCCAATCTTCCAGCGACAGCACGGCGCCGGTCGGATTGCCGGGCGAGCATAGGTAAAGCAGCTTGACGCGCGGCCAGACGTCGTCCGGCACGCTGCGGTAATCCGGGGCGAAATTGCGGCTGGGGTCGGAATTGACGAAATACGGCTGGGCGCCGGACAGATAGGCCGCGCCTTCGTAAATCTGATAAAACGGATTCGGGCACATCACCAGCGCATCCCGTTGCGACGGATCTACCACCGTCTGCGCCAGCGCAAACAGCGCTTCGCGCGAGCCGTTGACCGGCAGGATCTGGGTCGCCGGATCCAGCGCCGGCAAGCCGTAGCGGCGCTCCAGCCAGCCGGCGATCGCGGCTCGCAAGGGTTCGGCGCCTATGGTGCTCGGGTAGCTGGCCAGGCCGCTCAGGTTGTCGGTCAGCGCTTGCTGGATGAATTTCGGGGTCGGGTGCTTGGGTTCGCCTATGCCCAGGCTGATGGGCTGGTACGCGGGGTTGGGCGTGACGCCGGCGAACAGCGCGCGCAGTTTTTCAAACGGGTAGGGTTGCAGCCGGTCTAGTAATGGATTCACGTGGTTGATGACGGACGAATAACAAAGATGGAAAGAGGGAAAACTGCCGTAAACGTGCTGTTTGCATTATATACAGAAGTGACCTGTTTGATTGCCGCCATTGCGGATCCGAGAGGGCGGCAAAGACAGATTCAGCGCTTTTTTTGCTTTTCATTGTCTTCTTGGAATTTTTCGAGTGCTCGTTCCACGCCGAACACACATCCCCTTGTTCTCAGGCCTTGTCGCGCATGAAGGGTTTGCATCCGAAGTAACAATCATATTTCCTGCGGTTCACAGCCATTCAGATCGCATATATGATGGGACGGAATGTTATGATGTCGCCCTCCTGCGGGGTTTTTCCCGTTTTTAGTATGACGGCAGCTTTTTCGCCGACTTTGATAAGAACAGTCGATAACGTGCGTCTAACTTCCATTAAATTATCGGGATTCAAGTCTTTCGTCGATCCCACCAATTTCCAGGTTCCAGGCCAGCTGGTCGGCGTGGTGGGGCCTAATGGCTGCGGCAAGTCCAATATCATCGACGCGGTGCGCTGGGTCTTGGGGGAATCCAAGGCTTCCGAGCTGCGCGGCGAATCGATGCAGGACGTTATTTTCAACGGCTCTTCGCACCGCAAGCCGGCCGGCCGTTCATCGGTCGAGCTGGTGTTCGACAACGGCCTCGGCAAAGCTGCCGGCCAGTGGAGCCAGTACGCTGAAATCGCCGTCAAGCGCACGTTGACGCGCGACGGCACCTCGACTTATTACATCAATAACCAGGCGGTACGGCGCCGCGATATCCAGGATATCTTCCTGGGCACCGGCCTCGGCCCGCGCGCTTACGCGATCATCGGGCAGGGCATGATCTCGCGCATCATCGAGGCGCGTCCGGAAGAATTGCGGATTTTCCTGGAAGAAGCCGCCGGCGTGTCGAAGTACAAGGAACGCCGCCGGGAAACCGAAAACCGCCTGAACGACACCCGTGAGAACCTGGTGCGGGTGGAAGACATCCTGCGCGAGCTGAACGCCAACCTGGAAAAGCTGCAGGCGCAGGCTGCGGTTGCGCAAAAATTCCACGAGCTGCAGGGCGACCAGGAAGAGAAGCAGAAGCTGCTGTGGCTGCTGCGCAAGAATGAAGCCAAGAGCGAACAGGAAAAATTCTTCCGTGATATCGAGAAGGCGCAGACCGAGCTGGAAGAGCAGACCGCCAAGCTGCGCCACGTGGAAACCGAGCTTGAGCACATGCGCCAGGCGCATTATGCCGCCGGCGACCGCATGCACCAGGCGCAAGGCCATCTGTACCAGACCAATTCCGAGATCGGCAGCCTGGAAGCGCAGATCAAGTTCGTGATCGAATCGCGCAACCGCCTGCAGTCGCAGCTCAACTCCTTGACCGCGCAGCGCGATCAATGGCAGCGCCAAGGCACGCAGTTCCAGGACGACCTGGTGGAAGCCGAGATGCATCTGGAAGAGCTGATGGCGCGCGTCGAGCAATCGCAGGTGGCGTCGCAGCAGCATAACGACCAGTTGCCGGCGCTGGAGCAGAGCTGGCGCGAGGCGCAGCTGAAGAGCACCGAATCGCGCGGCAAGATCATGCAGATCCAGCAGCAGATCGAACTGGAATCGACCCATCAGCGCAACGCCTCGAACATCCTGAACGGCCTCGCCAGCCGGCGCGAACGGCTGGCGCAGGAAAAGAATGGCTTGAACCTGCCGGACAATGCGCATCTGACCAATCTGCGCATGCAGCTGGAAGAGAAACAGGCCGGACTGGAAGAAGTCGGCATGCAGCTGGAAGAGCTGCAGGAACAGCAGCCGCGGCTGGAAGAAGAACGGCGCGATGCGCAGCAGCAGGTCAATACCGAAAGCGCCAACAATGCACAGCTGGAAGCGCGCCTGACGGCGCTCAAGCAGCTGCAGGAAAGCGTGCAGACCGAAGGCAAGGTGCAGCCCTGGCTGCAAAAGCATGAGTTGGCCGAATTGCCGCGCCTGTGGCAGAAGCTGCATATCGACGGTGGCTGGGAAACGGCGCTGGAATCGGTGTTGCGCGAGCGCACCTCTGCATTGGAAATGTCCAACCTGGATTGGGCCAAGGCCTTCTTCAACGATGCGCCGCCGGCCAAGCTTGCCTTGTTTTCACCGAACGGCGTGGCCTCTGCCGCACCGGCCGACGCGCCCGCCGGCTTGAAGCCGTTCATCAATCTGCTGCAGTTGAACGATCCGGGCTTGCGCGTGCTGATGCAAGACTGGCTGCACAATTTCTACGCCGCCGACGATACCGTGACGGCCTTTGCCGAGCGCAGCAAGCTGCCGCTGGGCGCCAGCTTTGTGACGCGCCAGGGCCATGTGATCAGCAAGAGCGGCGTGCGCTTCTATGCTTCCGATTCGGAGCAGGACGGCATGCTGGCGCGCCAGCAGGAAATTGAAAACATCACCAAGCAGCTGCGCGCCCAGCAGATGCTGGCTGACGAAGCGCGTTCGCGCTCGGTGCGGGCGGAAGCGGCATTGTCGCAAGCCACCCAGCGCCTGCAGGAAATGCGCCTGCGCCACACCAGCCTGACCCAGGCGGTGCACGGCTTGCAGATCGATGTCATGAAGCTCTCCGAATTGCAGGAGCGCTTCAACCAGCGCAGCTCGCAGATCGCTTCCGACCTGGCGGAAATCGCCGCGCAGGAAAGCGAGCAGCAGCAAGTCAAGATGGAGTCGGAAGCCAAGTTCGAACAGCTCGACATGGAGCTGGCCGAGCTGCAGGAAAAGCATGAAGACGGCCAGACCGACTACCTGGGCAAGGAACAGCAGCTCAACGATGCCCGGCAACGGCTGCGGGAAATGGAGCGGGCGGCGCAAGAAGCGGAGTTCGCGGAAAAATCCCATCGCAACAAGATCGAAGAACTCAAGCGCAGCATCGCCACCGCGCTGGAGCAGGCGGCGCAGTTGTTCGCCAATATGCAGCAAGGCCATCTGGAACTGGAAAGCCTGGATGACCAGGCCGCGCAAGCCGGTCTGCAGGATTTGCTGGACAAGCGCAGCGAGCAGGAAAGGGCATTGGCCGATACGCGTCACGAGCTGGACCAGGTGTCGCAGAATCTGCGCCAGCACGAAGAAACCCGCTTGCAGGCCGAGCGCAGCCTGCAGCCGCAGCGCGAGCGCATCATGGAATTGCAGCTGAAAGAGCAGGCAGCGCGCCTGAACCAGGAACAATACGTGCAGCAGCTGCTCGAAGCGCAGGCGGACGAAGCAGCCCTGAGCGAAAAACTGACCGCCGACATGCGGCCGTCGTATCTGCAAGGCGAAGTCACGCGCCTGACCAATGCGATCGCCGGCCTGGGCGCGGTCAACCTGGCGGCGCTGGACGAGCTGGCGCAGGCCTCCGAGCGCAAGAATTTCCTGGATGCGCAAAACGCCGACCTGACCGAAGCCATCAACACGCTGCAGGATGCGATCCACAAGATCGACAAGGAAACCCGCGATCTGCTGCAGGATACCTTCGACAAGGTCAATCATCATTTCGCCGAGCTGTTCCCGATCCTGTTCGGCGGCGGCCAGGCCAAGCTGATCATGACCGGCGACGAAATCCTCGATTCCGGCGTACAGGTGATGGCGCAGCCGCCGGGCAAGAAAAATGCGACGATTCATTTGCTGTCGGGCGGCGAGAAGGCGCTGACGGCGACCGCGCTGGTGTTCTCGATGTTCCAGCTGAATCCGGCGCCGTTCTGTCTGCTCGATGAGGTCGATGCGCCGCTGGACGACGCCAACACCGAACGTTTCTGCAATATGGTGAAGCGTATGTCCGCCAACACACAGTTCCTGTTCATTTCGCATAATAAGATTGCGATGGAAATGGCGCAGCAGCTGATCGGGGTGACCATGCAGGAGCAGGGCGTATCGCGGATTGTTGCGGTGGATATGGAAGCGGCCAGAAGTTTCGCCAACGATGCGGTTCCCGCTTAATGGCGGCTGCGAAGTCCAATGCGGTGCGGCTTGGCTCGCTTGACAACTTTTTGCAGCGACACTAAGCTGAATTAAGTGTCGCGATGCAATATATTGTAAAAAAATGTCTCAATAATTTTACCTTGAGGGCATATACAGTAATACTAGTAACGTTTTTATAAGAACCGCTGGACTACCAGCATGACGTAATTATTCGCGTGGTCACTGACAACTATTTTTGAAGTGTTTTTTCCTCGGATCTAATCAATGACCAGACCACGATTTCAATCGCAGATTTATATTTCAAGCGCGTATGCCGTTGACATGGCAGTGTTCGCTATTAAGGCATCAGCAGAATGACAGATTTACAGACCAGCCTGTTCATCATTGGAGGCGCGTTTCTTGTTGGCGTCATTTCCTACAATAAATGGCAGGAATACAAGGCCAAGAAGAGTGTCGAGCGGGCCTTTTCCGGGTCGCATGACGATGTCTTGATGACGCCGCCGAGCAAGGACGACGGCGAGGCGCCGGTGCGCCACGAGCCGAAACTGTTCGAGAGCGAACATGACGCCGACGCCAAGATGGCGGCCGTGCCGCATGACGATATCGAGCAAAGCGCGGAGCAGCAGGCGCTGGAGCCGCAGTTCGGCAATCCGGCGGCCGGCGCTCCGGTCGCGGCGCCGGCTGCGCGCCGGGATTTGCCGGTCGATGAACTGATCGATTGCGCCATTCCGCTGGCGCTGGAAGCGCCGGTGCGCGGCGACAAGATACTGCCTGCGCTGCAAAGTCTGCGCCATGTCGGCAACAAGCCTATCCATTTCATCGGCGAGGACGCCAACGGCGACTGGGAGCCGGTGGCGCACGGCGGCGTCTACAGCACGTTGCTGGCGGGCGTGCAGCTGGCCAACCGCACCAATCCCCTGAATGAAATCGAATATTCCGAACTGGTCAGCCGTTTGCGCCAGATCGCCGATGACCTCGGCGCCGAGCCGGACCTGCCGGACATGATGGAAGTGATGCACACCGCGCGCTCCCTGCATCAGTTCGTGATCGAACACGATGCGCAACTGGGCGTGAATATCCAGTCGAACGGCGCGCCCTGGGCCATCAGCACCTTGCAGGCGGCGCTGACGCGGCAAGGCTTCGACGCCCGGCCGGAAGGCCGCATGGTGATGTCGGACGGCGACGGCGGCCTGCTGTTTTCCTTGTCGACCAATGCCAGCGCCGTTGCCGAAACCACCAGCCGCCTGACCCTGTTGCTGGATGTGCCGCGCGTCGCTCCCGACCGCGACGGCTACGGCGCCATGGTGGCCTGCGGCCGTTCGCTGGCGGCGCGCCTTGGCGGCGTGCTGGTCGACGACAGCAACCAGCCCCTGGCCGACGTCCAGCTGGCCGAGATCGCCGGCCAGGTCGATGCCTTCTACCGTGAAATGGATGCCGCGGAAATCCCAGCCGGCTCAGTGCGGGCCTTGCGTTTATTCAGTTAATTATGTCATTACAATCATCACATGCCGGCGGCACGGGGAAGCTTACCGATGCCGCCGAATGGCGCTTGCGCGCCGCCTGGCTCGCTGCCGAGCTGAATCGCCACAATCATTCCTACTACGTACTCGACAATCCCTCGATTCCCGATGCCGAATACGACAAGCTGTTTCGCGAGCTGCAGGCGCTGGAGCAGGAGCATCCCGAACTGAATACGCCCGATTCGCCGACCCAGCGCGTCGGCGCAGCGCCTTTGCCGCAGTTCGAACAGGTAACGCATTCGATTCCCATGCTATCGCTGGGCAACGGCTTTGAAGACAACGATATCGTCGAATTCGACCGCCGCGTCAGGGATGGCCTCGACACTCAGGTCGACAGCGAGATCGAATATGCAGCCGAATTGAAATTCGACGGCCTCGCGATTAATCTGCGCTACGAAGACGGCGTGCTGGTGCAGGCAGCCACGCGCGGCGACGGCACTACCGGTGAAAACGTCACCAGCAACATCCGCACCGTGCGCGCGATTCCCTTGCGCCTGCACACCGATAACCCGCCGAAGGTGCTGGACGTGCGCGGCGAGGTGCTGATGTTCAAGGAAGACTTCGCCAAGCTCAACGCCCGCCAGCGCGAAGCGGAAATGAAAGAGTTCGCCAATCCGCGCAATGCCGCGGCAGGCAGCTTGCGCCAGCTCGATTCGCGCATCACCGCGCAACGCACCTTGCGCTTCTTTGCTTACGGCATCGGGACGCTGGAGGGCGCGGCCATGCCGGCTTCGCACTCGGCATTGCTGGACTGGTACAGCGAACTGGGCCTGCCGGTATGCAAGGAGCGCAGCGTGGTCAAGGGCGCCGCCGGCCTGCTGGAATTTTTCCGCGGCATCGGCAGCAAGCGCCCGCAGCTGCCTTATGAAATCGATGGCGTGGTGTACAAGGTCAACCGCCTGCTGCAGCAGCAGACCCTGGGTTTCGTCTCGCGCGCGCCGCGTTTCGCGCTGGCGCATAAATTTCCGGCGGAAGAGGCTACCACCCAGGTGCTCGGCATCGAAGTGCAGATCGGCCGCACCGGCGCCGTGACGCCGGTGGCGCGGCTGGCGCCGGTGTTTGTCGGCGGCGTCACGGTCACCAACGCTACCTTGCATAATGAAGACGAAGTGCGGCGCAAGGATATCCAGATCGGCGATACCGTGATCGTGCGCCGCGCCGGCGACGTGATTCCGGAAGTGGTGGCCTTCGTGGCAGACTTGCGGCCGGCCGATGCGCAAGCGTTCGTCATGCCGACCGCATGCCCGGTCTGCGGCTCGGCGATCGTCAAGCTGGAAGACGAAGCGATCGCCCGCTGTTCCGGCGGCTGGGTCAAGTGCGCCGCGCAGCGCAAGGGCGGCCTGCAGCATTTTGCCTCGCGCCGGGCGATGGATATCGAAGGCCTGGGCGACCAGCTGATCGAACAGATGGTCGACCGCAATATCATCACCACCGCGGCCGACCTGTACAAGCTGGGTTTGCTGAAGCTGGCGGAGCTGGACCGCATGGCCGACAAATCGGCGCAGAATGTCATATCCGCATTGGAGAAATCTAAATCGACCACCCTGGGCCGTTTCATTTATGCACTAGGCATCCGCCATGTCGGCGAGGCCACGGCGAAAGAGCTGGCGGCGCATTTCGGCGGCATCGACGGCGTCATGCAGGCTTCTGAAGAGCAATTGCTGGAAGTGGCCGATATCGGTCCCGTGGTGGCCCGTTCGTTGCTGGCTTTCTTTGCCGATCCGCTGAACCGCGAGCTGGTGGAGCAGTTGCGCGCGGCCGGAATTCACTGGCCGGAGAACTTGCCGGCGGAAAGCGCGTCCAAGTTCTTGTCAGGCAAAACCTTCGTGCTGACCGGCAGCCTGCCCACGCTCACGCGCGATGCCGCGGCGGCCATGATTGAAGCGGCCGGCGGCAAGGTGACCGGTTCGGTTTCCAAGAAGACCAGTTATGTGGTCGTAGGAGCCGAGGCCGGCAGCAAATTGACTAAAGCGGAAGAATTGAACATCCCGATTCTGGATGAAGCTGCGTTCCGCACTCTTATAGAAAGCGAACAAGGGAACCAACATGAGTAAGATCACAAAAGCTGTATTTCCTGTCGCCGGCCTGGGCAGCCGCTTTTTGCCGGCCACCAAGGCCCAGCCTAAAGAAATGCTGCCTATCGTCGACAAGCCGCTGATCCAGTATGCGGTGGAAGAGGCGGTCGCCGCCGGCATCACCGACATGGTGTTCATCACCGGCCGCAACAAGCGCGCGATCGAGGATCATTTCGACAAGGCCTACGAACTGGAGACCGAGCTGGAAGCGGCCGGCAAGGACCGCCTGCTGGATCTGGTGCAGAACGTCATCCCAAAACACATCAACTGTATCTTTATCCGCCAGTCGGAAATGCTTGGCCTGGGGCATGCGGTGCTGTGCGCGCGTCCGGTGGTCGGCAATGAACCGTTTGCCGTCTTGCTGGCGGACGATTTCATGGATGTGGCGGCCGGCCAAAAGCCTGTGCTGGCGCAGATGACGGATATTTTCGCTGAAGAGAATGCCAGCATGCTGGCGGTGCAGGACGTGCCGCGCGCCGACACCAAGCAGTACGGCATCGTCAGCATCGATGCCTACAAGACCCATCTGGAAAAGGTCAACAGCATCGTCGAGAAGCCGCAGCCGGACCAGGCGCCTTCGACCCTGGCGGTAGTGGGACGCTATATCCTGAGCAACAAGATTTTCGATCACCTGGAAGGCCTGGGCAAAGGCGCCGGCGGCGAAATCCAGCTGACCGACGGCATCGCCGCGTTGATGAAAACCGAACGGGTGCTGGCTTACCGCTACGCCGGCCAGCGTTATGATTGCGGTTCCAAGCTGGGCTACCTGAAGGCGACCCTGGCGATGGGCCTGAAGCACCATGAAACCGGCGCCGAGTTTGCCGAGTATCTCAAGCAGTTCAAATAATCATCCTATCGAAGAGCAGATCATGACCGTTCGCGAAATCCTGAAGATGGGCGATCCGCGCCTGCTGCGGCAGGCCGAGCCGGTGACGGCTTTCGGCACGCCGGAGCTGGAGAGCCTGGTCGCCGACATGTTCGAAACCATGCATGCGGTGAATGGCGCCGGCCTAGCGGCGCCGCAGATCGGCGTGAACCTGCAGCTGGTGATCTTCGGCTTCAGGAACAACGTCCGCTATCCGGATGCGCCGGCGGTGCCGGAGACGGTCCTGATCAATCCGTTCTTGCGCCCCTTGTCGGAGGAAGTCGAAGACGGCTGGGAAGGCTGCCTGTCGGTGCCCGGCATGCGTGGCGTGGTGCCGCGCTGGACCCAGTTGCATTATGAAGGTTTCGATCAGTCTGGCGCCCACATCAGCCGCGATGTCGACGGCTTCCACGCGCGCGTGGTGCAGCACGAGTGCGATCATCTGAACGGCATCCTGTATCCGATGCGCATCAAGGACTTTACGCAGTTCGGCTTTACCGAAGTATTGTTCCCTGAACTGGATCCCAATCACGACGATTGAGCGGCGTAGGGTGGGCACGCCTTTGTGCCCACGCGTGAACTCCGGTCATCGCAGGTCCGCGTGGGCACAAAAGCGTGCCCACCCTACCATGACATATCGCTGCATAAATTCACCGGGCTATTGAAAATAAATATTCGATAGCAGATGGAATTTCAATTAAGCCAAGACCAATGCAGTTGCCGGTCTCGCTGTAGCAGTACCCATCACTGCCTTGCAGGCGGCGCTGCTTGCGCCGCGTGCGCCTCCCCTATAGCCGCTGACTTCTATTCGAAAAGCCTATGCACCATGCAGTAGAAACCTTCATCCAGGATCTTGCGGTCATCATGCTGATCGCCGGCGTCGTCACGGTGCTGTTCAACCGTTTCAAGCAACCGGTGGTGCTTGGCTACATCGTTGCCGGCGTCATCATCGGCCCGCATACGCCGCCGTTTTCCCTGATCACCGATGAGCGCACGATCCAGATCCTGGCGGAGCTGGGGGTGATCTTCCTGCTGTTTTCGCTGGGGCTGGAATTCAGCCTGAAGAAACTGGCCAAGGTCGGCGCCACCGCGTTTGTCGCGGCGCTGGCGGAGATCACGCTGATGCTGTGGATAGGCTATGAAATCGGCATCTATTTCGGCTGGAAGAAGATGGATGCGGTGTTCCTCGGCGCCATGCTGTCGGTTTCCTCCACCACCATCATCGTCAAGGCGCTCGACGAACTGGGCATGAAGCGGGAAAAATTCGCGCAGCTGATTTTCGGCATCCTGATCGTCGAAGATGTGCTGGCGATCGGCATGATCGCCTTGCTCTCGGGCGTGGCCACCAGCGGTTCGGTGGATGCCGGCGACGCCGTGACGACGATAGGCAAGCTGCTCCTGTTCATGATCGTGGCGCTGGTGTCAGGCATCCTGATCGTGCCGCGCCTGCTCGACTACGTGGCCAAGTTCAAGAGCAAGGAAATGCTGCTAGTGACCGTGCTGGGACTGTGTTTCGGCTTCTGCCTGCTGGTCATGAAAATGGAATACAGCGTGGCGCTGGGCGCTTTCATCATCGGCGCGGTAATGAGCGAATCGCGTCATCTGCACCAGATCGAACGGCTGATCGAGCCGGTGCGCGATATGTTCAGCGCGATCTTTTTCGTCGCCATCGGCTTGCTGTTCAATCCCTCCATCCTGGCGCAGTACTGGCTGCCGATTGGCGTCATCACGATCGCGGTGGTGCTGGGTAAAGTGGTCAGCTGCGGGCTGGCGACTTTCCTGTCCGGCCAGGATGGCCGCACCTCGATGCGGGTCGGCATGGGCTTGTCGCAGATCGGCGAGTTTTCCTTCATCATCGCCGCGCTCGGCGTCAGCCTGAAAGTCACCAGCGACTTCCTGTATCCGACCGTGGTGGCGGTGTCGGCGGTGACTACCTTGCTGACCCCGTACCTGATCAAGCTGGCCGATCCGCTTTCAGGCCGCCTGGCGAAAGCCATGCCGAACAAGCTGTCGGCAGTGTTCGGCATGTACTCGACCTGGCTCGCCAGCCTGCAGCCGCAGGGCGACCTGGCTGAGCTGTCGCGCATCATCCGCCGCATCTTGCTGCAGGTGGTGGTGAACCTGGCGCTGGTCGCGGCGATCTTCATCATCGGCGGCTATTTTGCCGGTGTCCTGGGTGAGCACCTGGCGGCGTGGGTTGCGGATCCTCAGGTACGGGACGCGATCGTGTGGGGCGGGGCGCTGCTGCTGTCGCTGCCTTTCCTGATTGCGACCTACCGCAAGCTGCACGCGCTGAGCATGCTGCTGGCGGAAATCAGCGTCAAGCCGGAATGGGCCGGTTCCTATAATCATGCGGTGCGACGCGTGATCGCGGAAGTCATCCCGGTGGTCTCCATCGTCGGCATCATGCTGATGATCGCCGCGCTCAGCAGCCGCATCCTGCCGCCGACCAATCTGCTGATCCTGGTGCTGGTCGGCGCGGCGGTCCTGGTGCTGTGGCAGCGCTTTGTCAAACTGCATTCCAGGCTGCAGATCGCCTTGCGCGAAACGTTGGAGCAACAGCCTGACGAGAAGCACTGAACGCCGGTGTGGGCGATTGATTTGAGTTTAGTGGCTGTCGATTGGTTAAAATAACGTTTTTATCTCTTTCAAGACAATGCCATGACTGCCATGACCCAGGATCAACTCAAGCAAGCTGTTGCCCGCGAAGCAATTAAATACGTGGTGGACGGCCAGATTGTCGGCGTCGGCACCGGCTCTACCGCCAATTTCTTCATCGACGAACTGGCCAAGATCAAGCACCGCATCAAGGGCGCCGTGGCTTCCTCGGAAGCGACCGCGGCGCGCCTGCGCGGCCATGACATCGAAGTGTACGACCTCAACCAGGTCGCCACCATGCCGGTGTATGTCGACGGCGCCGATGAAATCACTGCCGAGGGCGCCATGATCAAAGGCGGCGGCGCAGCGCTGACACGGGAAAAGATCGTTGCTTCGGTGGCGGAGAAATTCATCTGCATCGCCGACGGCTCCAAGCTGGTCAAGACGCTCGGCAAGTTTCCGCTGCCGATCGAAGTGATCCCGATGGCGCAGGCCGTGGTGGCGCGCAAGCTGGTCAAGCTGGGCGGCGAGCCGCGCCTGCGTTTCAAGGATGGCATTCCGCTGATTACCGACAATGGCAATGTGATCATCGACATGTTCGATCTGAAGATCACCGACCCGGTCGAACTGGAACGGCAAATCAACCAGATCACCGGCGTCGTGACAGTCGGCCTGTTTGCCCAGCAGGGCGCCGATGTCTGCCTGCTTGGCACGCCGGATGGCGTCAAGACCTTGACCTTCTAAGTTTTCTCTCCTGCCGCAGGAAGAGGCGAGGGAAACGCGGTTTCCCTCGGGCTTGCTGCTCACTACTTACCACACACTTACCACTGCCTTACATCAGAACTTGTCGGAATCGATGCTGAAGCGGCTATCGTTCTCGGCGCCGACCTTGCTGGCGTGGGCCAGGCTGGTATCGACCACGCCGTAGATGGCGACATTGCTTTGAGCGTGTGCATTAGCGCCGATCAGGGCGAAGGTGGCTAGTGCGAAATTAGATGACGTTGCATGTTTATGTTATTTTTTGACAGTGGTTTATGACATTGATGACTGAACGTATGATTTATTCGAGCAGGCGTATAGTGAGAGTTCGCTGTTGTCATTGATTGTGCCTGCCTGGTGCGTGGCGGTTGCCTGCAGAGCCTTGCTCAGGCGTCCCCGGTTTGTCGTTCCATATATCAAAAAGGAAATGTCATGCTGAAAGCTTCAGGATATGCCGCGCATAATGCGCACACGCCTTTGACGCCATTCGCCTTTGAGCGGCGGGAGCCGGGCCCACAGGATGTGCAGATCGAGATCCTGTTTTGCGGCGTCTGCCACTCGGATCTGCATACCGCCCGCAACGAATGGCACAACACCGTCTTTCCGGCGGTGCCGGGGCATGAAATTGTCGGCCGGGTGGTCGCGGTCGGCGCTCAGGTGGAACATTTCAAGGCCGGCGACCTGGCCGGCGTCGGCTGCATGGTGGATTCCTGCCAGCATTGTCCGAGCTGTGCCGAAGGGCTGGAACAATATTGCGAGAACGGCTTCACCGGCACCTACAACGCCGATGACAAGCATAGCGGCGGTATCACTTACGGCGGCTATGCCAGCAATATCGTGGTCGACCAGAAATTCGTCCTGCATGTCTCGGACAAACTCGATCTGGCGGCGGTGGCGCCGCTGCTGTGCGCCGGCATCACCACCTATTCGCCGCTGCGCCGCTGGAAAGTCGGCAAGGGCCACAAGGTCGGCATCGTCGGCCTGGGCGGGCTCGGCCACATGGGCGTCAAGATCGCCCATGCGATGGGAGCGCATGTGGTGCTGTTCACTACTTCGCCAGGCAAGACCGAAGATGCCTTGCGGCTCGGCGCCGATGAAGTGGTGGTCTCCAAGGACGCCGCGCAGATGGCGCAGCACGCCAACAGCTTCGATTTCATCTTGAATACCGTGGCGGCGCCACATAACCTGGACACCTTCCTCAATCTGCTGAAACGCGACGGCGCCATGACGCTGGTGGGGGCGCCGGCTGAGCCGCATCCGTCGCCCAACGTGTTCAACCTGATCATGAAGCGCCGCACCCTGGCCGGCTCGCTGATCGGCGGCATCAGGGAAACCCAGGAAATGCTGGATTTCTGCGCCGAACACGGGATAGTCTCGGATATCGAAATCATCGGCATCCAGGACATCAATCAAGCTTACGAAAGAATGCTGAAGAGCGACGTCAAGTATCGCTTTGTGATCGACATGGCGTCCTTGCCCGCGGCTGCCTGATGGACTGAGCGGCCCTGCAAGGTATTTCCTTGCAGGGCCGCCCGGGTTCTATTGCTGGATGTGAAGCTGCAGATCAGGCAAACAAACGCAGCACCACATTGTTGATCATTGCACCGCCGGCGATCAGCCAGCCGAACAGGCAGGCGGCGAACAGCAGGGGTTTGATGCCGGCCGTGCGTATCGAAGAAAAATGGGTGGAGATGCCCAGCGCCGCCATCGCCATCGCCAGCAGCACGTTGTCGGCGTCGTTGACATGCGCCACCAGCGTGGTCGGCAGCGCGGCCAGCGAATTGATTGCCACCACCGCGACAAAACCGAAGGCGAACCAGGGAATCGCCAGGCGGCCGGCGCCGGAGGATTTGCTGCCGCCAGTCTTGCCTGCGGCCGCCGATTTCTTCGCCGCGTTCTTTGCCACATAAGCCGACAGCAGCATCAGGAACGGCGCCAGCATCATCACCCGCACCATCTTGGCGATCACCGCGGTATTGGCGGCATCAGGACTGACGGCGCGGGCAGCAGCCACCACCTGGGCCACTTCATGCACGGTCGAGCCGGTGAATATTCCATAAGCCAGCGGCGAAGCCGCCAGGAACTGCCAGTGCAGGTTCAGCTGGTACAGCAGCGGATAGAGGAAGATCGCCAGCGAACCGAACACCACCACCGTGGCCACCGCCACCGTGACTTGCGCCGGGTGGGCGCGCAGCACCGGTTCGGTCGCCATCACCGCCGCCGCGCCGCAGATCGAGCTGCCGGCGCCGATCAGCATGGTGGTATTGCGATCCAGCTTGAAGACGCGGGTGCCGAGCAGCAGCGCCATGCCGAAGGTCGAGCACAGCACCAGCGCATCGATCAGCACGCCGCTCAGGCCGACATGGCCGATATCCTGGAAGGTCAGGCGGAAGCCGTACAGGATGATGCCCAGGCGCAGCAGGTTTTGCTTGGAAAAATTCACGCCTGGTCCGCAGGCCGGGGCGATGCGCCGGTAGCCCAGGTTGCCGACCAGCATGCCGATCACGATCGCCAGCGTCAGGGCGCTGAAGCCGTGCGCCTGCAGCCAGTCTATCCTGGCGGCGGCGATGGCAGCCGCGGCGATCAGGCCGCTTAACGCGAGGCCGGCCAACAGAGGCGGCCGGGTCTTGGGTGGTGTGACAGCGCTTGCCAGCGTCGAGGTATTCATGATGGCTCCAATCTTGATGCGGCGCTCGAATGCGTCGGTATGGAAACCACTATAACCAAGCATGCTTTAAAAGAAAAACTGATTAATTTTGTATAATTGACCTGTTTTATAGGTAGGTTGCGATTTCCTTTCGCAATTCCTCTGTTCTTGCCACTATCAAGGGCACCCAAGATGCGTCTCACCCTCCGCCAATTGCAGATATTCCTGGCCGTGGCCCAGTCCGGCAGCACCACGGCGGCGGCCGATCAGGTGGCCTTGTCGCAATCGGCGACCAGCGCCGCTCTGAACGAACTGGAAAACCTGCTCGACTGCCGCCTGTTCGACCGCGTCGGCAAGCGCCTGATCCTGAACGACAACGGCCGCCTGCTGCTGCCGCAGGCGGCGCAGGTGGTGGATGGCGCCAAGACCATAGAGCAGCAGTTCCTGATGCCGGGCATGGCGCAGGGCGGCGGTTTGCAGATCGGCTCCAGCACCACCATCGGCAGCTACCTGCTGCCGTCGCTGATCGCCTCTTACCGCGAGCAGCACAGCCAGCTGCAAGTGCGGGTGACGATTGCCAATACCGCCGACATCGTCGCCGCCGTGCTCAATTTCGAGGTTGACGTCGGCCTCATCGAAGGCCCCAGCCGCGCCGCCGACCTGCAGGTGGAACCGTGGATGGTCGATGAATTGCTGATCGTGGCGTCGCCGCAGCACCCTTTGGCTGCCGGCGGCAAGAAGATCGGCGTGGCGCAGCTGCGCGCGGCCGAATGGCTATTGCGCGAACCGGGCTCCGGCACGCGCGAAGCGGTCGAGCAAGCCTTGCTGCCGCATCTGCACTATTTGCAGCAAAGCTATGAGTTCGGCAATTCCGAAGCGATCAAGCATGCCACCGCGGCCGCTCTTGGCATCAGCTGCCTGTCGCATGCGGTGGTGGCGGATTTCCTGCAGAGCGGACGGCTGGTGGCGCTGAACACCTCGCTGCCGCGCCTGCACCGGCACTTCTACCTGATCCACAGCAAGCACAAGATACTGTCGCTGCGGCTGATGCAGTTCCTGGCTTTTTGCCGCGGCTGGTCCTGAGCGGCGCGGGTTTTGTCAATGCCGTTTGCTGCAAGAAATGGCTTATTTAAAAAGCATTATTTCAAATGTGTATTTTGTTATCATAAAAACACATTTACGGAGGCGGCCATGACCAAATTCTACAAACTGCTGTGCCGATATGCATTTCCCTTGTTGCTTTGCGTGGCGCTGGCAAGCTGCGGCGGTTCCGGATTCGTCACCGGCGACACAATACGCTTCTCAGCCGATTTCGAGTCTGGCAGCCTGCCGCTCGCCAGGCAGCTCGATCAGCACGGGCTGGCATGGGAACTGGCGTTGCGCAACGACAACGACAATGCTGAATTACCGAAAAGCTTCCGCACCTGGTGGTACCTGCGGGCAGACGATGTGCCGACCCGGCAAAGCGTGCATCTTGAATTTACGCGGCTGGGCTTTCCCTATTATTTTGTGCCGGTGTACTCCTATGATCAAAAAGACTGGCGCTATTTTGATGAAAAGGAGGCGACGCTGACGCCTGGTTGCGACGTTGCCGTTCCCGACAGCTGCCGCCTGGTCGTGAACAAGCAATTCTCCCAGCCTACCGTATGGATAGCCAGGACCTTTCCCTACACGACCCAGGATCTGTCGTCTTTTTTGAGTTCTGTTTCAGGCAGCCGCTACCTGCAGGCCGATACGCTGGGAGCTTCTCCGCATTTCCAGAAGCCTTTGCAATTGCTGACGCTGGCTGACGCCGCGGTGCATGCGCCTAAGCAGACGGTCTGGATACACGCCAGGACCCATGCCGCCGAAACCGGCCCCTCATTCGTGCTGGAAGGACTGATCCGCGCCGTGCTGGCGGAAGATGCGGCGGGCAGGGCGCTGCGCCAGCGCTATGTCTTCAAGATCGTCCCCATGCATAACGTCGATGGCGTCATCTTGGGCAACTATCGCACCAATGCCGCCAGCATCAATCTGGAAAACCAATGGCTGCCTGCTGCCGGCAATCTCTATCTGAGCGCCGCGGCGCCGCTGGAGAACCGGCTGCTCAACCAAGGCGGCATGGTGCCGGTCCTGCTGGACCAGGAAGCGCCGGTGGCGCTGGCGCTGAACCTGCATTCCTCCAATTCCGAGCCGGATACCGCCGCCTTCTTCTTCCCGCACTTCGGCAGCGATCCTGCGATCTACACCGCGGCGCAGCGCAATCTCTGGCAAAAGCAGATCGCCTTCATCAAGTCGCTGGCCGGCCACTACGGCGGCCTGATCGAACAGCCGCCGGCCGACGGCGGGGCAGGATTCCTGGGTTCGCCTTTTTCCGAGACGTGGTGGTGGGCAAACAAGCAAGACGCAGTCAACGCCATCACCTTGGAAACCACCTATGGACGCGCTGGTTTCGACCACTGGATAAGCAGAGACGACTTGCGTCATCTAGGAAGCGCGCTGGCCAGGGCGATCGGCGACATGGATATGCGGGCGCGTAGCGCCGGCGCCGTCGATGCCGACGACATGTCGATGTTCCGCCTGCCGTTCAAGCCCCAGATCTATGGCGAACAGGAATAAGCCTTCAACTGTTCCGAGGTGAACCGTGCCAGGCGCGGTTCACTATCCCTTCCTTTTTATTTTTCCTGGCGCCGGCTGGATATTCCCATCGGCAAGGAAAGGCGTTTCGCCTTGAAACGCATGCTGGCCGCTATTTGCAAAAAATCCTCCCCTTAATGATATCCAGATCGATATCAGTTCCACTAAAAAAGTGATTAGTAAGACCAGCCAAGTGTTTTTACACTGGCTTCGGTATTTGTTCTCTTGGAAACGGCCTTGCAAGGGCGTCGAGAGACAGTTTATTTTCTTTGTAGTAATATCGAAATAGATATCAAAATAATGAAAAATTTCATTTGTTTGATATCAGTGATGTTCGTAAGATAGCGAGGAAATCCATCAGGAAAGGTCTATATTGACAGTTTCGGCATTGCTGTTTGGAAAATACCATACTGTACCCGCACAACTTCCATCGCTGACCGGACCAACCATGCAGTAGCAGTCGCTTTACCATGTTCTGATAGAAAATCAAAATAACTCAAGGAGACAAGCTGTGAAAATGATTAAAACAACGATTGTTGGATTGATGATAGGCATGTTCGGCCTGGTGTCCCATGCCAGCGCGCAGGACAAGGGTCTGATCGGGATCTCGATGCCGACCAAATCCTCCGCCCGCTGGATCGCCGATGGCGACAATATGGTCAAGGTGTTCAAGGAAAAGGGCTACAAGACCGACCTGCAATACGCGGAAGACGACATCCCGAACCAGCTGGCGCAGATTGAAAACATGGTGACCAAGGGCGTGAAAGTCCTGGTGATCGCGGCGATCGACGGCACCACGCTGACCAATGCCCTGCAAAAAGCGGCCGACAAGGGCGTCAAGATCATCGCCTATGACCGCCTGATCCGCAACTCCAAGAACGTCGATTACTACGCGACCTTCGACAACTTCCAGGTCGGCGTGCTGCAAGCGAGCTATATTGAAAAAGCGCTGGACCTGAAGGGCGGCAAAGGCCCGTTCAATATCGAACTGTTCGGCGGCTCGGCCGACGACAACAACGCCTTCTTCTTCTACAACGGCGCGATGTCGGTGCTGCAGCCATACATCGACAAAGGCAAGCTGGTAGTGCGCAGCAAGCAGGCCGGCATGGACAAGGTATCCACCTTGCGCTGGGATGGCGCGGTGGCCCAGGCGCGCATGGATAACCTGCTCAGCGCCTACTACGGCAATGCCCACGTGGATGCGGTGCTGTCGCCGTATGACGGCATCAGCATCGGTATCCTGTCCTCTCTCAAAGGCGTCGGCTACGGCACGCCCAAGCAGCCGATGCCGGTCGTGACCGGCCAGGACGCCGAGATTCCTTCGGTGAAATCGATCCTGCGCGGCGAGCAGCGCCAGACCGTGTTCAAGGACACGCGCGAGCTGGCCAAGGTCACGGCTGGCATGGTGGATGCGGAGCTGAGCGGCAAAACCCCGGCCATCAACGATACCAAGACCTATAACAACGGCGTCAAGGTCGTGCCTTCCTACCTGCTGAAACCGGTCAGCGTCGACGCTTCCAACTGGAAGCCGGTGCTGATCGGCAGCGGTTATTACACTGAGAGCCAGATCAAATAAGCATCGGGCGCATCGCCACGGCGCGATGGTTTGAAGATCTTGTTTGACCGGACCTTGCAGCGCGCCTGCCGCTGTTGCAAGGTCCGTTTGTCAGGCGCCGGCGACATTGTGCGCGGTATCAGGTAAGGGGGCCCCAGGAACCGCGCAACAGGTTCATGGAGATTCCCGCAAGCGAGGTAACACAGATGGAAACTATCCTGGAGATGCGCGGGATCGGGAAGACATTCCCGGGGGTTAAAGCATTAGACAACGTCAATCTGGTGGTGCGCAGCGGCGAGATCCACGCCGTGGTCGGCGAAAACGGCGCCGGCAAGTCGACCTTGATGAAAGTGCTGAGCGGAGTCTATCCGCATGGCAGCTACACCGGCGATATCCACTATCAAGGGCAGACGCGAAAATTCGAAGGCATCGCCGACAGCGAAGAATGCGGCATCATCATCATCCATCAGGAACTGGCGCTGGTGCCCCTGCTGTCCATCACCGAAAATATCTTCCTCGGCAATGAACAGGCGAAGCATGGCGTAATCGACTGGGCCGGTTCCTATGCCAAGACCAAGGAGCTGCTGGCGAAAGTCGGTCTCAAGGAATCGCCCAGCGCGCTGATCACCAATCTCGGTGTCGGCAAGCAGCAGCTGATCGAGATCGCCAAGGCGCTCTCCAAGCAGGTCAAGCTGCTGATCCTGGACGAGCCTACCGCCAGCCTGAACGAGAGCGACAGCGACGCCTTGCTGGAACTGCTGCTGGAACTCAAGGCGCAGGGCATTTCCTCGATCCTGATTTCGCACAAGCTCAACGAAATTTCCAAGGTCGCCGATTCCATCACCATCCTGCGCGACGGCAGCACGGTCGATACGCTCGACTGCCACAAGGAAGTGATCAGCGAAGACCGCATCATCCAGAACATGGTGGGCCGCGAGATGGCCGACCGCTATCCCAAGCGCAGCCCGCAGATCGGCGAGACCATCTTCGAGGTCAGGCAGTGGCGCGTGCATCACCCCATCCATCCGGAGCGGCAGGTGATCAAGGGCGTGGATTTCAACGTCAGGAAGGGCGAGATCGTCGGCATCGCCGGCCTTATGGGCGCCGGCCGCACCGAGCTGGCGATGAGCATTTTCGGCCGCGCCTACGGCCAGCGCATCAGCGGCAAGGTCTTCTTGCGCGGCAAGGAAATCGATGTCAGCACCGTACAGAAAGCCATCGACAACGGCATCGCCTATGTCACCGAAGACCGCAAGGGCTACGGCCTGATCCTCGACCAGGATATCAAGAAGAACATCTCGCTCGCCAACCTGGATGGCGTGGCGGACAAGACCGTGATCGACGAGGGGCGCGAATATTCGGTGGCCGCGGATTATCGCCGCCAGCTGAAGATCCGCTGTTCCAACGTGTTCCAGAAAGTGCTCAACCTGTCGGGCGGCAACCAGCAGAAAGTGGTCCTCAGCAAGTGGCTGTTTTCCAACCCGGACGTGCTGATACTGGACGAACCGACGCGCGGCATCGACGTCGGCGCCAAGTACGAGATCTATACCATCATCAGCCAGCTGGCCAGCGAAGGAAAATGCATCATCATGATTTCATCGGAAATGCCGGAACTGCTTGGCATGTGCGACCGCGTCTATGTCATGAACGAAGGCAACTTCGTCGGTGAACTGACGGCGGCGGAAGCTTCGCAGGAAAAAATCATGCGCGCCATTGTGAGGAATGAGCGCGTAACAAGCAGTGAACAAGCAGCGAACAACGAAGCAGTGAAGAACGAAGCGGCGAAGAACGGAGACAACTGAAATGAACCACGATATTGCAACGCCTGCGGCTCCGACTGCGCAGGAAAACCGGGCTCAGCCCCAGCCCACGCTGGACAAGAAAGACTACGCCGGCTTCCTGAAAAACAATATGCGCGAGTACGGCATGCTGATGTCGCTGATCGCGATCATGGCGTTTTTCCAGTACATGACCAACGGCACCCTGATGGAGCCGCTCAACCTGACCAACCTGGTGCTGCAGAACAGCTACATCGTCATCATGGCGCTCGGCATGCTGATGGTGATCGTGGCCGGCCATATCGACCTGTCGGTGGGTTCGGTGGTCGGTTTCATCGGCGCGCTGGCGGCGGTGCTGATCGTCAACCTGCATGTCAATTTCGTCCTCGCCGGCATCCTGTGCATCCTGGCCGGCGGCGTGATCGGCGCGGCGCAGGGCTATTGGGTGGCTTTTTTCAAGATCCCGTCCTTCATCGTCACGCTGGCCGGCATGCTGGTGTTCAAGGGTTTGACGCTGGCGCTGCTGCAAGGGCAGTCGATCGGCCCCTTCCCGGACGATTTCCAGATGCTGAGTTCGGGCTTCATTCCCGATCTGTTCAATGGCGCCGACCTGCGCATCACTTCCTTGCTGGTCGGCGTGCTGGTGGCGGCCATCATGATCGTGGTCAAGGTGCGCGCGCGCGCCAAGCAAAGCAAGCACGGCATGGAAGACGAACCTTATCTGTTCTTCATCCTGAAGAACGCCATCTTCGCCGGCGTCATCATTTTCTTCAGCTATCTGCTGGCCTCCTATAAAGGCATGCCGAACGTGCTGATCATCATGTTCCTGCTGATGGTGGTGTACACCTTCGTCGCCAACCGCACCACCATCGGCCGCCGCATCTATGCGGTGGGCGGCAACGAGAAGGCGGCCAAGCTGTCGGGCATCAAGACTTCGCGCGTGTCGTTCTATACCTTCATCAACATGGGCATGCTGGCGGCGCTGGCCGGCCTGATATTCGCGGCGCGCCTGAATACCGCCACGCCCAAGGCCGGCACCGGCTTCGAGCTGGATGTGATTGCCGCCTGCTTCATCGGCGGCGCCTCGGCTTCCGGCGGCGTCGGCAAGGTGATGGGCGCAGTGATCGGCGCCTTCGTCATGGGCGTGATGAACAACGGCATGTCGATCATGGGCATCGGCATCGACTACCAGCAGGTGATCAAGGGCCTGGTGTTGCTGGCGGCGGTGTTTGTCGACGTCTACAACAAGAACAAATAAGCGTATTTCACGAGGAAGCCACAGATGACATTCGATAAGAAACGCCCGCTGCGCTCGGCCGGCTGGTTTGGCACCAACGACAAGAACGGCATGATGTACCGCAGCTGGATGAAGAACCAGGGCATTCCGGACCATGAATTCCAGGGCAAGCCGATCATCGGCATCTGCAATACCTGGTCCGAACTGACGCCCTGCAATGCGCACTTCCGCAAGATCGCCGAGCACGTCAAGCGCGGCATTTCCGAAGCCGGCGGCTTCCCGGTCGAGTTTCCGGTATTTTCCAACGGCGAGTCGAACCTGCGGCCGACCGCCATGCTGACGCGCAACCTGGCCAGCATGGATGTGGAAGAATCGATACGCGGCAATCCGATGGATGCAGTGGTGCTGCTGGTCGGCTGCGACAAGACCACGCCGGCCTTGCTGATGGGCGCGGCCAGCTGCGACGTGCCGGCGATCGTGGTCACCGGCGGGCCGATGTTGAACGGCAAGCACGAGGGCAAGGACCTGGGCTCCGGCACCGCCGTCTGGCAGCTGAGCGAAGCGGTCAAGGGCGGCCAGATCAGCATGCACCAGTTCCTGGCGGCCGAATCCGGCATGTCGCGTTCGGCCGGCACTTGCAACACCATGGGCACGGCTTCGACCATGGCGTGCATGGCCGAGGCGCTGGGCACATCGTTGCCGCACAACGCCGCGATTCCGGCGGTCGACGCGCGCCGCTACGTGCTGGCGCACATGTCCGGCATGCGCATCGTCGACATGGTGTGGGAAGACTTGCGCCTGTCGAAAATCCTGACGCGCGAAGCGTTCGAAAACGCCATCCGCGTCAATGCCGCGATCGGCGGCTCGACCAACGCCGTGATCCACCTGAAAGCCATCGCCGCCCGCATCGGCGTACCGCTGGAGCTGGAGGACTGGACCCGCATCGGCCGCGGCACGCCGACCCTGGTCGACCTGCAGCCGTCCGGCCGCTTCCTGATGGAAGAGTTCTATTATGCCGGCGGCTTGCCGGGCGTCTTGCGCCGTCTTGGCGAAGCCGGGCTGCTGCCGCACAAGGATGCGCTGACGGTGAACGGCAAATCGCTGTGGGAAAACAACCAGGATGCGCCTATCTACAACGATGAAGTGATACGCGTCATCGACAAGCCGCTGATCGCCGACGGCGGCATCTGCATCCTGCGCGGCAACCTGGCGCCGCGCGGCGCCGTGCTCAAGCCGTCGGCCGCCACCCCGGAGCTGATGAAGCATCGCGGCAAGGCCGTGGTGTTCGAGGATTTCGACCACTACAAGAAACGCATCAACGATCCCGAACTGGAAGTCGATGCCAGTTCGGTGCTGGTCATGAAGAACTGCGGCCCGAAAGGCTATCCCGGCATGGCGGAAGTCGGCAACATGGGTTTGCCGCCGAAACTGCTGGCGCAGGGCATCAAGGACATGGTGCGCATTTCCGACGCCCGCATGAGCGGCACCGCCTATGGCACGGTGGTCCTGCACGTGGCGCCGGAAGCGGCCGCCGGCGGCCCGCTGGGGATCGTCGAAGACGGCGACTGGATCGAACTGGATTGCGAAGCGGGGCGTTTGCACCTGGATATCAGCGACGCCGAAATGGCGCAGCGCCAGGTCGCGCGGGCGGCCATCAATGCCGAGACCGTGACTGCCCACAGCGGCTATCAGCGCCTCTACATAGACCGGGTGCTGCAGGCCGATGAAGGCTGCGATTTCGATTTCCTGGTCGGCTGCCGCGGCTCGGCTGTACCTAAGCATTCTCATTAATTGCAGTCGTAGGGTGGGCACATTTTTGTGCCTACGCTGTTTTGATATCCGCGTGAGCACAAAAGTGTGCCCACCCTACAACACCGGAGAAGTACATGTTGTTGGTTCAATTCAAGCAAGCCGACGGCCAGCGCCGCATCGGCGTACTGGAAGACGAAGGCAGGAAGATCCGCGCGATCGACGGCTATGCCTCGACCTACGCTCTGGCGCAGGCGGCGATTGCCGCGCGCAGCACGCTGAAAAAGCTGGTCGACGCAGCATTGGGCGCGACCGAGCTGGACTACGCCACGGTAGCGCGCGCCGGACGCCTGTTGCCGCCGCTGGACCATGACGACAGCGCGCATTGCTACGTCACCGGCACCGGCCTTACGCACCTGGGCAGCGCCGACGGCCGCGACGCCATGCACAAGAAAATCAGCGATGCCGACACGCTCACCGACAGCATGAAAATGTTCCGCATGGGACTGGAAGGCGGCAAGCCGCCGGCCGGCCAGACCGGCGTTCAGCCTGAATGGTTCTACAAGGGCGACGGCAGCATCGTCCGTGCCGCCGAGCAGCCCTTGGGCATGCCGCAGTTCGCGCTGGATGGCGGCGAAGAGCCGGAGATCGCCGCCCTGTACGTGATCGGCCCGGACGGCGCGCCTTACCGCCTCGGCTTTGCCATCGGCAACGAGTTTTCCGATCATGTCACCGAGCGCCAGAACTATCTGTACCTGGCCCATTCCAAGCTGCGCGTGTGCGCGGTCGGACCGGCCTTGCTGGTGGGCGACTTGCCGCGGCACGTGGCGGGCATGTCGCGCATCCGTGACAGCCGTGGCGAGGTGCGCTGGGAAAAGCCCTTCGTCAGCGGCGAGGACAATATGTCGCATACGGTCGCGAACCTGGAATACCACCATTTCAAGTACCCGCTGTTCCGCCGCCCGGGCGATGTGCATATCCATTTCTTCGGCACCGCCACCCTGAGCTGCGCCGACGGCATCCAGGTGGCGCCCGGCGAAACCTTCGAGATCGACGTCGCCGCTTTCGGTCCGCCCTTGCGCAACCGGCTGGCGCTGGAGACGGCGCCGGCGCCGCAGATCCATCAGCTGTAAGTCTTTTACATTGCCAGGAAAACCATGAATATCACAGGCGAGTCGCTGATCGGCGCCTCCAGCATCAAGGGCGGCGGCGCGGATTTTTTTGCCTTCGATCCGGCTGCCGGCAAGAATCTTGAACCGGCGTTTCATACTGCCGGCAAAGCCGAAATAGACTGCGCCTGCGAGCTGGCGCGGATCGCTTTCGATCCTTACCGCGCCACCGGTCCGGAAACCCGCGCGCGCTTCCTTGAAAGCATTGCCCACAATATTATCGGGCTGGGCGACCAGTTGATCGAACGCTCCATGCAGGAAAGCGGCCTGCCGAGGGCAAGGCTGGAAGGCGAGCGCGGCCGCACCGTAGGCCAGCTCAGGTTGTTTGCGGAAGTGCTGCGCGAAGGTTCATGGCAGGAGGCACGCATCGATCCCGCCTTGCCCGAACGCCAGCCACTGCCACGCGTCGATTTGCGCTTGCGCATGATCGGCCTGGGGCCGGTGGCGGTATTCGGCGCCAGCAATTTTCCCCTGGCGTTTTCGGTAGCCGGCGGCGATACCGCGGCGGCGCTGGCGGCGGGGTGCCCGGTAGTGGTCAAGGCGCATCCTGCTCATCCGGGCACCTCGGAATTGGTGGGCAGGGCGATTCAACGCGCGGTGGCCGAGGCCGGCTTGCCGGAAGGCGTATTTTCTTTGCTGACCGGCGTCGGCAACCAGCTTGGCGCGGAACTGGTGCGCCATCCGGAGATCCAGGCAGTCGGCTTTACCGGTTCGCGCCAGGGCGGGCTGGCGCTGATGGCGGTGGCTGCCGCACGTCCGCAGCCGATTCCGGTGTATGCGGAAATGAGCAGCATCAACCCGGTCTTCCTGCTGCCGCATGCGTTGGCGGAAAAGGCCGAGGCGCTTGCGACCGGCTTTGTCGATTCGCTGCTGCTCGGGGTCGGCCAGTTCTGCACCAATCCCGGCCTGGTGCTGGCGCTGGGAGGACCGGACCTGGAACGTTTCAGCGCAACGGCCGCCGAACAACTGGCGCAACGGCATGCCGGCACCATGCTGTCGGCGGGCATCCAGCGTGCTTATGAACAAGGTGTCGGCCGCCTGGCAGGCAATCCGCATGCACGCCAGCTGAGCCATGGCATCGCCAGCGATACCGGCACGGCCGGTGGCGTGCCGGCCTTGTTCGCCGCTAGCGCCGAGGATTTCCTGGCCGATCCGCAATTATCGGAAGAAGTGTTCGGTCCGGCTTCCTTGCTGATCGCCTGCAAGGATATGGCGCAGATGCATGAGGTGGCTGAGCGCCTGGAAGGGCAGCTGACCGCGACCCTGCAGATGAGCGACGGCGACCACGCGACGGCGCGCGAACTGCTGCCGGTGCTGGAGCGCAAGGTCGGTCGGATCCTGGCTAACGGTTTTCCGACCGGCGTTGAAGTCTCGTATTCGATGGTGCACGGCGGCCCTTTTCCGGCGACCTCGGACAGCCGCAGCACCTCGGTCGGCACTGCCGCCATCCAGCGCTTCCTGCGGCCGGTGTCCTACCAGAACCTGCCGCAGGCGCTGTTGCCGGCGGCAGTACAGGATGGCAATCCGCTGGCGATCTGGCAGCGTATCAACGGACAACTGAAAAAATAAGCGGATCTATCTGCATCACACGGGAGCACACATGTCGGCGGTAAACAATGTTGGAAGCGATAAGCTGGCGCATTTCCCCAGCTTGAAAGACAAGAGCGTATTCGTCACCGGCGGCGGCAGCGGCATCGGCGAGGCGATTGTCAGCGCCTTTGCGGAGCAAGGCGCGCGGGTGGCGTTTGTCGATATCGAGACGGCCGCCAGCGAAGCGTTGTGCCAGCGGCTGGCCGATGCCGGCTTCAGCAAGCCTTTGTTCCGTCATTGCGATATCCGCGACATCCCGGCCTTGCAAGCCACCATGCAAGCCATGGCGCAGGAACTGGGCGATTTCGATGTGCTGGTCAACAACGCCGCCAACGACCAGCGCCATCAGTGGCAGGACGTCACCGTCGACTATTGGAACGACCGCATCGCCATCAACCAGCGGCCCATGTTTTTCACATGCCAGGCGGTTGCGCCGGGCATGCAGAAAAAGGGCGGCGGTTCCATCATCAATCTGAGTTCCATCAGCTGGCACCTGTCCAACGGCGGCTATCCGGTCTACACCACGGCGAAGGCGGCGGTGGTCGGCCTCACCCGCGGCCTGGCGCGCGATCTCGGTCCGCACAATATCCGCGTCAATACGGTCTCGCCCGGCTGGGTGATGACGGAACGGCAGGTCGCCTTGTGGCTGGATGCCGCGGGCGAGGAAGACATCAAGCGCAACCAGTGCCTGCCCGGCAAGCTGCAACCCTGGCACCTGGCGCGCATGGTGCTGTTCCTGGCGGCCGACGACAGCGCCATGTGCACCGCGCAGGAATTCATCGTCGACGCCGGCTGGGCCTGATCGGCGCCGTTTGCCGTCACACCGTGGCCAGCCAGGCGCGTAATCCGGGCGTATCGTAAGCCACGTTGAAGCGCAGCCAGGCGCTGGGCCGGTGCGCGGGATCGAAGGCGCTGCTCGGCGCGAACCAGAAGCCGGCGGCGGCCGCTTCCTGCGCCAGCAGCAGGGAATCCTTGCCGGCCGGATGACGGCACCAGATGAACATGCCTTGCGCCGTCGCTGAATACATTTGCCAGCCGATATCCGACAGCAGCTGATGCAAGCCGCTCCGGCCCTTTTGCAGGCGCGCGCGCAGCTGCGCCAGGTGGCGCTCGTAATGGCCGTGCGTCAGCACCTGGTAGATCGCCTGTTCGACGAACTCCGAGGTGGTGATGCTGATCATCAGCTTGATCCTGGCCAGCGTTTGCAGCAGCGGCGGCGCCGCCGCGATATAGCCGACCCGCAGGTCGGAAGAGACGGTCTTGCTGAAACCCGAGAGGTAGACCACCCGCTGCAAGCCGTCCAGGCTGGCCAGCCTGGGCGCCTGGTCGGCGGCGAAATCGCTGTAGATGTCGTCGTCGACTATCGTGAAATCGTAATCCTCCGCCAGCCGCAGCAGGCGATGCGCCTTGGCCCAGCTGATGGAACTGCCGGTCGGATTATGCAGCAGCGATTGCATGAAAAACAGCCGTGGCCGCAGGCCGCCGCGCAGCATGTTTTCCAGCGCGTCCAGGTCAGGCCCGTCAGCCTGGCGCGGCACTGCCTGCATCGCCATCCCTGACAGATGCAGCAGGCTGAACAGATTGTAGTAGCCGGGCGCTTCCACCAGCACCGTATCGCCTGCCGCGCAGCAGCAGCGGATCAGCAGCTCCAGGCTGTGCGTGCCGCCGGCCGTCAGCAGGATCTGCTCGGCGCTGCAGTCTATCCCGCGCCGCGCCAGTCTTTGCCGCAGCACCTCGCGCAGCGGCGCATAACCCAGCGCAGAGCCGTAGCAATACACATTGGCGGCGGGGCGCGCCGCGACGCTGCGCAAGTGCCGGTGCAAATCCAGTCCTTGCAGCCATTCCTTGGGCAATGCGCCGCTGCCGCACTTCAGCAAGGTGTTGGGTTCCACCAGGCCGCGGATCAGCAGCGCCACATCCAATACCTGTTCCAGGTGCGGCGGCCTGGCCTGGCGCGGCGCCGTGGCGCTGAGCCGCACGTAGTAGCCGGAACCATGGCGCGGATTGAGCAAGCCCATCCCTGCCAGTTCTTCATACGCCGCCAGCACCGCATAGCGGCTGACGCCGAGCTGCGCCGCTTGTGCGCGTATCGACGGCATCTTGCTGCCGGCCGCGAGCCGGCCTTGTTCTATGGCCTGTTTCAGCAACCGGCACAGTTGCTGTTGCGGCGGCAGGGGAGAGTGGCGGTCTAGCGCGATCGGCAGCATGCGGCGGTCCATGGCGAGGCAGGAGATGCCTTGATTATCGAACACTTGCGCATACTGTGCGAACTGTTCGATAACAATTTGCGCAAGTGTTTGACGCCAGTGTCGGCGCCAGCGATATATTTCCATGCAGGCCGCCATGTCGTGGCGATTCCATCCACTTGAAGCACATCGAGGAGATCAGCATGCACGCCGAACAGCAAGGTCGTTTTTCCAAAGCCGAACCGACTTACCAGGTCCACGACGCCGCCACCTTGAAAAGCGCGGCGCAAGTTCTCGATGCTTGTAAAAATGTCAGGGAAATGGCGCAGGAAGTTTCGGCGGCGGTAAAACGCAACGAGATCTGGCGCGGCCAGCAGTGCCTCAACCTGCTGGCGCCGGAAGCGCCCACCAGTCCTACCGTGCGCAGCCTGTTGTCGTCCGAAATCGGCACGCGCGCGGCGGAGGGCCATATCGGGCCGGTCAACCGCTGGTTTGCCGGCACCCGCTATATCGACGAGGTCGAATCCTTGTGCATGGAGCTGCTCAAGCGTGCGCTGCGTGCCGAGTATGCCGACCACCGCCTGTGCGCCAGCATGATCGGCAACCTGGCGGTATATACCGCGCTGACCCAGCCCGGCGACACCGTGATGACGGCGCCGCAGCCGTTCGGCGGCCATTCCAGCAACCGTGCCGACGGCCCGGCCGGAGTGCGCGGCCTGAACATCGTCGATATTCCATTTACGCCGGAGCTGGAGATCGATCTCGATGCTTTCCGCCGCGTGGCGCAACAGCACCAGCCGAAGCTGGTCACGCTGGGCATGTCGATGACGCTGTTTGCGCTGCCGGCCAGGGAGATCAGCGAGATCATCGCGCCTTGGGGCGGCAAGCTGTTTTTCGATGGAGCCCATCAGCTCGGGCTGATCGCCGGCGGCCAGTTCCAGGATCCGCTGCGCGAGGGGGCGGCGGTGCTCACGGGTTCCGCCGGCAAGACCTGGAGCGGTCCGCAAAGCGGCATCATGGCCTGGAACGATCCGGCCATCACCGAGCGGCTGGCGTGGGCAGTGTTTCCGGTGCTGGCCGCAACCCACCAGGTGAACCGGGTGGCGGCGCTGGCGGTGTCGGCGGCGGAGATGATCGAGTTCGGCCAGGTCTACATGGCGCAGATCGTCAGGAATTCACAGGCGCTGGGACGCGCGCTGGAGCAGCGCGGCATCCCGGTGATCGGCGCCAGCCGCGGCTATAGCCAGACCCATCAGGTGATTGCCGACGTCCGCCAGTTCGGCGGCGGCCTGGAAGTGGCGCACCAGCTGGCGCGCGCCAACCTGATCACCAACAAGAACCTGATTCCGGGCGATGCCGCGGCCGACTGGGACCACCCGAGCGGCTTGCGCATCGGCAGCATCGAGGTGACGCGGCTCGGCATGCGGGAAGCGCAGATGGACGACATCGCGGAATTCTTTGCGCGCGTGCTGCTGCGCAACGAGCCAGTAGAACGGGTGCAGCAGGACGTGATTGATTATCGCCGTCGGTACCAGACCTTGTACTACTGCTTTGAGAACGGCTTGCCGCCAGCAGCTTAGCCTCAATAAATCTGCGCGGCGACGTCGCGTATGGTCTGCTGCAGGATGGTCGCGCCCGGCGACAGGATCTGCAGGCGCCGGGTGATGATGCCGAAGCCGTCCATCTTGCACGGCAGTTCGATCGGCAGGATCGCCAGCACATTGACCTGCACATAGAAACGCGCCACTTCGGCCGGCATCACATGCAGGAAATCGGTCTGCTGCAGCAGGCTGCTGATCACCAGGATCGCGGTGGTGTCGACCACATTGGCGGGCGGCGCCAGGCCTTCCTTGTGGAACATCATGTCGACCCGGTGGCGCAGGATGCTGCCTTTCGGCGGCAGGATCCAGCCGCTGTCGGCGATATCTTTCAACTGCAGGTTGGAGACATGGCGCAGCGGATGATCGACCCGCGCCACCACGCATACCGGCTCGTCCGACAGTTCTTCGTATTCGAGATTGCGGTTGTCGTCCTGGTCCATGATGCGCGCCACCAGGAAATCCAGCGAACCGCGCTGCAAGCGCTCCAGCAGGATGTTGCTGCTCTCCACCTCGACGCCGATGCGCAGCATGGGCGCCTGCTGCTTGAGGCGCGCAATGGCCGGCGGCAGCAGCACCATGCCGGGCGACAGGATGGCGCCGACATTGACCTGTCCGGACAGGCCGGATTTCAGCGCCGTGATGTCGTCATGCGCGTGCGACAGGCTGGTCAGCGCCATGCGCGAGTGGCGGATCATCGCTTCGCCGTAGATGGTCGGCCGCATGCCGCGCGGCAGTCGCTCGAACAGCTGCACGTCCAGCATGTCTTCCAGGTCCTTGAGCTGCTTGGACGCCGCCGGCTGGGTCATGTTGAGCGCTTCGGCGGCGCGGTGGATATTGCGTTCCTCGTCCAGCGCTATCAGCAAGAGCAGCTGGCGGGTTTTCAGGCGGGCGCGCAGGAACCAGTTGGTGTCGTTGGTGGACATGGTCGTCTCTTCAGTTGATGTTTTTATATGCCGCCGGATCGCTCTTGCCGCAAGGCAGCGCTCAAAATGATACCAAACATAGTATCGATGTGGCGCAAAAATTCATTGGATGGATATCAATCGAATCCTTACTATGAGGCCAGCCTGATCATCAGGCGCATATAAAACAAAATAAATTCAAGGAGACGTATGATGCTTTTCACTACCACCTCGGGCGCGCCTCTCAAGGCGCTGACGGCTACCGCTGCATTCGGCCTGCTAGGCCTGGCTGTCGCGCAGGCGCAGGCGCAAACCAATGTCACCATCTACGGCCGGGTCGACGCCGGCGTCGATTACCAAAGCAGCGTCGCGCTGAAAGACGCCAACGGCAACCTGACTGGCCAGACCGGCAGCAAGCTGGCGGCTTCCGGCAACCAGTGGGGCACCAGCATGATCGGCTTCAAGGGCACCGAGGACTTGGGCGGCGGTCTGGGCGCCTTCTTCCTGCTGGAATCCGGCTTCGACGCCACCAAGGGCACCACCAACGGCAGCGCCTTGTTCAATCGGCGCTCGTACGTCGGCCTGAACGGCGGCGCCGGTTCGATCAAGTTCGGCAAGAACCTGTTCATCGTCAACGACGTCTGGTATCTCGATCCGACCGGCCAGCAATTCATGGGCACGGCCAGCCTGGTCAAGGGCCGCAACTGGCCGGGCGCCAACAACGTCATCGAATACCAGACGCCGACCTGGAGCGGCTTCAACGCCACTGCCCAGACCAGCCTGGGCGAAAAAGCCGGTTCCACCAAGAATGGCCGCAGCGACGGCATCTCCCTGGTGTACACCAACGGCGGCCTGGAGCTGCGCGGCATCTATGACGTGATCCGCGACGCCAATGGCCGCTATACCGATGTCTACACGGCGTCCAAGGATCTGATCGTGGGCGGCACCTATACGATAGACGCGCTGAAGCTGTTTGCCGGCTACGAGAATATTTCTGCGCCGGACACCGCCGCGCCGACTGCGCCCGACAAGCTGAATCACTACTGGATAGGCGCCAACTACGCGGTGACGCCGGCCCTGACCCTGATCGGCGGCGCCTTCCACGCCAAGCTCAATCATGACGCCGGCAGCGCCAGCCTGTTCATGGTCGGCGCCAACTACAACCTGTCGAAAAGGACCTTGCTGTATGCGGCCGTCGGCACGGTGCGCAACAAGGGCAATGCCGACTTTGGCACCGAGTTCGACAATCCTTTGCCGGGACATGCGCAGAATGGCGGCTATGCCGGCATCAGCCATTCGTTCTGATTTTTTGCTTTAAACTGATGGGTAATGCAATAACGAGGTCGCAAGGCCTCGTTATTATTTTTTTGAGGATCTGCAATGACAACTGCCGCAGCCACCGCAAGCCTGGTATTCGACGGTCAACATCAGCTGGGGGAGGGCGTGCTGTGGTGCCGGCGCACGCAGCGCTTGCTGTGGACCGATATTCTCGGCGCCGCCTTGTGGTGCCTGACGCCGGCCACAGGCGTGACGCAGAGCTGGCCCATGCCGGAGCGGCTGGCGACTTTTGCCTTGAGCGAGGACGACGACCGGCTGCTGCTGGGGCTGGCCTCGCAACTGGCCTGGTTCCGTTTTTCCGATCGGCAGATAACGCCGATTTGCGCGGTCGAGGCCGAGCTGCCGCATACCCGGGTCAACGACGGCCGCTGCGACCGATTCGGCCGTTTCGTCTTCGGCACCAAGAACGACGCCGCCGACATGGCTGCCTGCGCTTCGTTCTACCGGCTCAATGCCGACCTGACGCTGGAGCGCCTGGCGCTGCCGCCGGTGGCGATCAGCAACAGCATCTGCTTCAGCCCGGACGGCCACACCATGTATTACTGCGATTCGCTCGCCAAGAAGATTCACTGCTGCGACTACGACACCGCAGCCGGCACGATCGGCAAGCAGCGCCTGTTTGCCGACTTGTCGGCGCAGCCGGGCGAACCGGACGGCTCTGCCATCGACAGCCAGGGTTATCTGTGGAATGCCCAGTGGGGCGGTCATCGCGTGCTGCGCCTGGCGCCGGACGGCAGCATCGAGCGCGTGCTCAAGGTGCCGGTGGCGCAACCCAGCTGCGTGGCGTTCGGCGGTGCTGAGCTGGATGATTTATATATCACCAGCGCGCGTGAATCGCTGTCGCCGGCAGCCTTGCTGGCCGAGCCTGCCGCCGGCGGCCTGTTCTTGCATCACGTGGCGGATGTGCGCGGTTTGCCGGAAGCGCGTTTCGGCGGGGCCTGATGGCCGCCGCCCGCCGTCTGTTGGCCGCTTACAGATAGCTGATGGTCATGATGACGGGGCGCGTATCGGCATCGGTAGCCGCGTTTTTGACTGACAGTCCCAGCTGCGTATTGCCCTGCACGGCCATGCGGTAGGCGCTGGCTTCCTTGTCGCCCAGCGGCTTGCCGTCGCGCGTCAAGGTGACCGTTGTCTTGGCGAAGCCGGCGTTGGAGCCGATGCGCTGGAACGAGACGTCGAAGGCGCTGCGCTGGTCGCAATGGATGTCGATCTGGCCGGCCTCGAAGCTGCCGGTGCTGCAAGGCGGTTCGACGATGCTGCCGACGAAATGGATGATGCCGCCGTTGGCGCTGGCCATGGCGCCGGAGGCTAGGGACAGCAAGGCCGAGGCGGCAGCGAGTTTTAAGACGGCGATGTTCATTGTTACCCTTTCTAAGATCGTAAAACCCGCAAATGCGTTTCCACATAGAAATAGTACTATATGGAAACTACGTATGCCAGTGTTTCGCTGTGCTTAGTCGGGGAAACGGTTTGCTTTTATTTTGAGAAAAAAACCTTTTCTTTTGAGGGTATCCCCTCTGTGATGACCTTCTTATGCCGCCAGGATGCGCCCGATCGCGGCGCTGTTGACGGCAATCTTTTCACTGTCCTGATAGAGCAATTCAGTGCGTTGTTGCAGCGCATGCCAGGCCGGCCAGTTCTCTGCTTCGGCCAGCGGCTCCGCCGCCTGCTGTGTTGCCGTCAGCGGTGCGGCGGGCGCATCGGCTGGCGCCAACGGCGCATCAGGGTTGAGGACATGCTCCGCCACTCCCAAGGTCTTGCAGACGCGCGCTGTGGCGGCATCCAGTTCCAGATTGACCGCGGCCTGCGGCATGCCTTCGGCATTCCGCCGCAGCAGCATGCGCAGCGCGGCGACATGCGCCATCACCAGGTAATTCTGGACGATGAACTGGTTCAGGTTTTCCACCGCGCGATGCTTGCTGACCGGTTCGTCGAGCATGCGCACCAGGGTCGACGCCAGCTCTGACATGCTGTCGAGGAAACGCTTGCGGCAGACGCGGTAGATGAAATCGTCCAGCGCCTTGCCCTGCATCAGCTTGTTGCTGGCGTCGAGAAAGCGCTGGTTGTTCTTGAGGACATTCTTGATCAGCTGCGGCAGCGTGCGGTATTCCCAGCTCGGCAGCACGAAACTGAAAGCGGTGGCGATGACCGCGCCGATCAGGGTATCGATCAGGCGCTCGCCGATGACGTGGCCGCTGCTGGGAATCACCAGGTTGATCTGCAGCAGGATCTGCATGCTGGCGGCAATCGCCGTATAGCGGTACTTGACGTAGATGAAGGCGGGCGCCGCCACGGTCGCCATGAACAGGATTCCGAGCAAGGCCACCGGTTCGTGCACGAAACGCAGGATCAGGGCTGTCGCCACGCAGCCGATCAGGGTGCCGATCAGGCGGTCGCCGCGGCGCTGCTTGGTCTGGCTGAAGCTGGGTTTGAGAATGATGGCGATGGTCAGCACGATCCAGTAGCCGTGGCCGGCGTAGGGCAGGGAGTCTGCCGCCAGCAGGCCGCAGGAAATCGCCAGCGCCGCCCGCACGGAAAAGCGGAAAGTCGGTGATTGCCAGCGCAGGTTGGACAGCAGCACCCCCAATTGATATTTTTGCTGGGTCAGGAACGGCGTCATGTCCTTGCCCAGCAATACCGGCAGCGGTCCTTGCACGCTTTGGGTGGCGTGGTGCAGCTGGCTGATCATGTCGATGGCGTCGACGATCTTGCCGTACGCTGCGCGCAGAATGTCGAGCGCTTCTTCCGAGACCTTGCCGGCCAGGCTGTCCTGCTGCAGCTGCTGCAATTCCGCTTCGATCGAACGCATTTCGGCCTTGTAGCTGACGCTGGCGAAAGAGGCGCGCTTGCGCGTGACGGCGTAGGCGATCGCTTCGATATCCTTGGCCGCCTTGTTGACCAGGTCGCGCAGGTAGGTCAGCACTTCGGCGTCGGCCAGGTGCTGGCGCAGGATGGCGTAGTCGGTATGGGTCGAGAGGATGTGCTCGTAGAGGTCGAACATGCCGAAGTGGACCTGCACCAGGATCGCATCCTGCTGGTTGCGCGGATCGCGCAGGATCAGGTCGCGCGAGGCCTGCTGCTTTTCCGCCAGCACGATCTGCTGCCGCACCAGGAGATTGAACTGGCTGCCGAGGTCGACGTGCATATCGTAGAAGTCG
This sequence comes from Collimonas sp. GW821-FHT02H07, assembly GCF_059421505.1. Classification (NCBI taxonomy): domain Bacteria; kingdom Pseudomonadati; phylum Pseudomonadota; class Betaproteobacteria; order Burkholderiales; family Oxalobacteraceae; genus Collimonas; species Collimonas sp. GW821-FHT02H07. The sequence continues at coordinate 46,781 of NZ_JBWKVC010000003.1, read as the reverse complement.
GCCTTGATATTGATATAGCGCGCCAGCTCGAACAGCGCTTCCGCCAGCACCTGCTGCTTGATGCGGCTGCGCAGGAACCACGATACCGCCATCGAATAGGCCAGGTAAGCCAGGCCGCCGCCGAGGAACAGGCCGGTGTGGAAAAACGCCTGTTCCACGTTCATGGCGTTTTCCATCGACAAGGTCATCACGAACAAGGCGGAAAACTGCAGGGGCATGGCTTTTTTGCCATACACCACCATCATGCTGGCGAGGAAGGTGACCACCACCAGCATGATGCTCAGCAGCCAGTGGAACGGCGCGCACAGGCTGATGATCAGCGTCACCACGGTGCACAGCAGCACGCTGGACAGCATCTCGTTGAACTTGTGCCGCAGCGTGCTCGGCAAATCCATCAGGCTGGTGGAGAGGGCGCCGATGCAGACCGTCATCGCGGTCGGCAGGTCGCTGAACTGCAGCACCAGCATGGTCAGCCCCACCACGCCGGTGGCGATGCGCAAGCCAGTATAGAAATAGTGACTGAATATAAAGGTGCGCAGGTCCAGGGCGTAATGCATGTAGATGTTTTTCTGCGGTAGCTGGCGAGGCTCAAAGTGTACCGCGTTTGCCTGGATAAATTAAGGCGGATGGTGCAAAAAAGACATGAAAGGAATTCACCTTCAATATGCAGGGCGTTTTCGCCGATTTTTACGGCTTTTTTACACTTTGTTTACACCCCCGTACTTTCTCTTTACGACATTTTTAGGAACTTTTCTATAGCCTGTCATTACCGAAACTAACCTGTAATGAGGGTAATGATGGACCTGGCAATAGATGGAATGTATGTCGGTGCGATCGTGGCGATGTTTGTCGTCACCTGGGCGCTGGCAGTGGGCTGCAAGAAGCTGGAGGATGGTCAATGAATCCGTTTTATGTACTCGGCGCGGTAGTCACCGTCGCGCTGTTGGTGTATCTGGTCGTGGCGTTGATCAAAGCGGAGGAATTCTGAGATGACCTCCCAATCCATCATGTTGCTGATCGCTTTCCTGGGAGTGCTGCTGGTCTTGAGCTACCCGCTGGGGAAGTACATCGTCCAGGTCGCCGCTGGCTCCTCCGACCATGCTCCGGTCACCGGCTTAGGCTGGTTTAACCTGGTCGAAAAATGGTTGTACCGTTGCGCCGGCATCCAGGCCAAGTCCGAGATGAACTGGAAGACCTATGCGCTGGCCCTGCTGCTTTTTAACACCATCGGCGCGCTGGCGACCTACGGCTTGCAGCGCTTTCAGCTTTGGCTGCCGCTGAATCCGCAGCACTTTGCCAATCTTAGCCCCGACTCTGCCTTCAACACAGCTGTCAGTTTTATCAGTAACACCAACTGGCAAGGTTATTCGGGCGAAAGCACGATGAGCTACCTGACCCAGATGCTGGTGCTGGCTGTGCAGAACTTCTTTTCAGCAGCTACCGGCATCGCGGTTGCCTTTGCCTTGATCCGCGGTTTCTCGCGCCATTCGGCACAGTCGATCGGTAATTTCTGGACCGACATCACCCGTTCCACGGCGTACATCCTGTTGCCGCTGGCGGTGATTTTCTCGGTGTTCCTGATCAGCCAGGGCGTGATCCAGAATTTCGATTCCTACAAGGATGCGACCATCGTTCAGCCGCTGACTTATCAGCAGCCGAAGGTCGGCGCAGACGGTCAACCGGTCATGGGTACCGGCGATGCCGCCGGCAAGCCGGTGCTGGAAACCATGAACACCAAGGTCCAGACCCTGGCCATGGGTCCGGTGGCGTCGCAGGAAGCGATCAAGATGATAGGCACCAACGGCGGCGGTTTCTTCAACGCCAACTCGGCCCATCCTTATGAGAATCCGACGCCGCTGTCGAACTTCATGCAGATGCTGGCGATTTTCCTGATTCCGGCGGCGCTGTGCTTCACCTTCGGCTTCATGGTGGGCGATATCCGCCAGGGCTGGGCGGTGCTGGCGGCGATGACCCTGATCTTCGTCGTCATGACCGCGGTCGTGATGTATGCGGAACAGCAGTCGCATCCCGGCCTGACCGCGATGGGCATCGACCAGGCGCATAGCCTGCTGCAGTCCGGCGGCAATATGGAAGGCAAGGAAAGCCGTTTCGGCATCAGCGCTTCGGCCTTGTTTGCAGCAGTCACCACCGCGGCTTCCTGCGGCGCCGTGAACGCCATGCACGATTCCTTCACCGCACTGGGCGGCCTGGTGCCGATGGCCCTGATACAAATGGGCGAAGTGGTGTTCGGCGGCGTCGGTTCCGGCCTGTACGGCATGCTGGTGTTCGCCATCATGGCGGTGTTCATCGCCGGCTTGATGATCGGCCGCACACCGGAATACCTGGGCAAGAAGATCCAGTCGTTTGAAATGAAAATGACCTCGATCGCGATCCTGGCGACGCCGATCCTGGTGCTCGGCGGCACCGCCATCGCCGTCATGGCGACTGCCGGCGTGGCCGGTATCGCCAACCCGGGTGCGCATGGCTTCAGCGAGATCCTGTACGCCTTCTCGTCGGCCGCCAACAACAACGGCAGCGCCTTCGGCGGCCTGTCGGCCAACACGCCGTTCTATAACGTGATGCTGGCGATCGCCATGTGGTTCGGCCGTTTCATCATCATCGTCACGATCCTGGCGATGGCTGGCTCGTTTGCCGCCAAGAAGCGGCTGGAACCGAACTCCGGCACGATGCCGACCCATGGGCCGCTTTTCATCGTGCTGCTGATCGGTGTGGTGGTGCTGGTAGGGGTCTTGAACTATGTACCGGCCCTGGCGCTTGGTCCGGTGGTTGAACATTTGCAGATGTTTGCACATTAAGCCGGATGGGGTGGGTCTCAAGGCCCACCCCGGGTTTACAGAATAATTTCAAACGAAAGTAGAAAAAATCATGTCTCGCACCAATCTGACGCTCTTCGATTCCGCGCTGATGGGCCCGGCCATCGTCGCGTCGTTCAAAAAACTGGCGCCGCAAACGCAATTGCGCAACCCGGTCATGTTCGTGGTCTATGTCGGCAGCATCCTGACCACCCTATTGTATTTCCAGGCCCTGATCGGCAAGGGCGAGGCCAGTGCCGGCTTCATCCTGGCGATCTCGGTGTGGCTTTGGTTCACTGTCTTGTTCGCCAATTTTGCCGAAGCGCTGGCAGAAGGCCGCAGCAAGGCGCAGGCGGAATCGCTGCGCGCCCTGAAGCAAACCGTTTCCGCCAAAAAGCTGGAAGCCGGCAGCAAGTCCAAGGGGCAGCTGAGCAACTGGACCTCGACTCCAGCCAGCAACCTGCGCAAGGGCGACGTCGTGCTGGTGGAAGCCGGCGACGTCATTCCGGTCGACGGCGAAGTCATCGAAGGCGTAGCCTCGGTCGACGAAAGCGCGATCACCGGCGAATCCGCACCTGTGATCCGTGAATCCGGCGGCGACTTTTCCGCTGTCACCGGCGGCACCCGTATCCTGTCCGACTGGCTGGTGGTGCGGGTCAGCGTCAACCCAGGCGAAGCCTTCCTGGACCGCATGATCTCGATGGTGGAAAGCGCCAAGCGTCAAAAGACGCCGAACGAAATCGCCCTGACCATCCTGCTGGTGGCGTTGACTATCGTGTTCCTGCTGGTGACCGTGACACTGCTGCCGTTCTCGCTGTTCAGCGTGGCTGCCGCCAAGTTCGGCACGCCGATCACCATCACGGTATTGGTGGCTCTGCTGGTCTGCCTGATCCCGACCACCATCGGCGCCTTGCTGTCCGCCATCGGCGTGGCCGGCATGAGCCGCATGATGCAAGCCAATGTGATCGCCACTTCCGGCCGCGCAGTGGAAGCTGCCGGCGACGTCGACGTGCTGTTGCTGGACAAGACCGGCACCATCACGCTGGGCAATCGCCAGGCTTCGGCCTTCATACCGGCGCCAGGCATCACCGAGCAGCAACTGGCCGATGTGGCGCAACTGGCCTCGCTGGCCGATGAAACGCCGGAAGGCCGCAGCATCGTAGTGCTGGCCAAACAGCGCTTCAACATCCGCGAACGCGAGATGAATTCCCTGCATGCCACCTTCGTTCCGTTCACCGCGCAAACGCGCATGAGCGGCATCGATATCGGCGACGCCGGCAAAATCCGCGCGATCCGCAAGGGTTCGTCGGAAGCGCTGAAGAACTACATGACCGAGCTAGGCCAGCCGTTTCCGGCCGAAGTGGCGCATAGCGTCGACGACGTCGCCCGCCGCGGCAGCACGCCGCTGGTGGTGGTGGACGAAGGCGTGGTGATGGGCGTGGTTGAGCTGAAGGACATCGTCAAGGGCGGCATCAAGGAGCGTTTCGCCGAGCTGCGCCGGATGGGCATCAAGACTGTCATGATCACCGGCGACAACCGTCTGACGGCTGCCTCGATTGCAGCGGAAGCAGGGGTCGACGACTTCCTGGCGGAAGCGACGCCGGAAGACAAGCTGAAACTGATCCGCAGCTACCAGTCGGAAGGCCGGCTGGTGGCGATGACCGGCGATGGCACCAACGATGCGCCGGCGCTGGCGCAGGCCGACGTGGCGGTGGCGATGAACAGCGGCACCCAGGCGGCGAAGGAGGCCGGCAACATGGTCGACCTCGATTCCAATCCGACCAAGCTGCTGGAGATCGTCGAGATCGGCAAGCAGATGCTGATGACGCGCGGCGCCTTGTCGACCTTCTCGATCGCCAACGATATCGCCAAGTACTTCGCGATCATCCCGGCTGCCTTCATCACCACCTATCCGCAGCTGGCGGCGCTGAACGTGATGCGCCTGGCCAGCCCGTCGTCGGCGATCATGTCGGCGGTGATCTTCAACGCCCTGATCATCGTGGTGCTGATCCCGCTGGCATTGAAGGGCGTGCGCTACCGCGCTGTCGGTGCGGCCTCGCTGCTGCGCCGCAACCTGCTGATCTATGGCCTGGGCGGCATCGTATTGCCCTTTATCGGTATCAAGCTGATTGACATGATCCTGTCAGTCATGCACCTGGTGTAATTAGGAGTATGAAAATGAAATCCGCCGCATCTTCCACATCTTCTACAACGCTGCCGCCGGCAAAACTGGCTGTCAATTCGAAAGCCGCCTCGCAAGGCGTGCTGCGCCCGGCGCTGGTGCTGTTCGTCGGCCTGACCGTCCTGTGCGGCGTGATCTATCCGCTAGCCGTGACCGGCATCGGCAAGGCTGTGTTCCCGGACCAGGCCGCCGGCAGCCTGATCACGCACAATGGCAAGCTGATCGGCTCACGCCTGATCGGCCAGGAGTTTTCAGCGCCTAACTACTTCTGGGGACGCTTGTCGGCCACCAGCCCGATGCCTTACAACGCCCAGTCTTCCGGAGGCTCCAACTTCGGCCCGAGCAATCCTGCCTTGATCGATGCCGTCAAAGGCCGGGTCGACGCCCTCAAGGCGGCTGATCCTGCCAACACGCTGCCGATTCCGGTGGACCTGGTGACGGCCTCCGGCAGCGGCCTCGATCCCGAGATCAGCCTGGCCGCCGCCTACTACCAGGCCGGCCGCGTTGCACGCGAGCGCAAGCTCGACGTCGACACCGTGCGCAGCCTGATCGCCAGCCTGCAACTGCAGCGCAGCCTGGGCTTCCTCGGCGAGCCGCGCGTCAATGTCATGGCATTGAACCTGGCGCTGGATCGCCAGCATCCCGCTGCAAACTAAGTTTCACCCCCGTTTCAACCTAGAGTGATAGTGGCCTGGAGGACTGACCGTGCATAGTACGGTCAGCTTCTGTACGTCTCTATCTCTTGAAAATTGAAATACAACATCGTCACACTACCTTTGTTTCACTTGGAACTCATGAAGAAAATATTCTATTTCGCTGGCCTGATGACTGTCATCGGCGTGACCGCTTTTACCGCAAACTGCTCGCAGGCAGAAGAGGCGGCCGCGGTTCCCGACAACGCGCTGACATTCAACGCCAGCCTGGTATCCGACTATCGCTTCCGCGGCATTTCGCAAACGCGCCTGAAGCCGGCGCTGCAAGGCGGCGCCGACTATAGCAACAACCCGACCGGCATCTATGTCGGCACCTGGCTGTCGACGCTGAAGTGGATCAAGGATAGCGGCGGCAACGGCAATATCGAATGGGATATCTATGCCGGCAAGAAGGGTAACTTCACGCAAGACCTGAGCTACGATTTCGGTGTGCTCACTTATGTCTATCCATCCAACGATTTGCATCCGAACGCCGATACCACCGAACTTTACGGCCAGCTTGGCTACGGCCCGGCCTACATCAAGTATTCGCAGTCGGTGACCAATCTGTTCGGCTTTGCCGACAGCAAGAACAGCGGCTACCTGGATATCGGCGCCAATATCGATGTGACCAACGGCTATACGGTCAACCTGCACGCCGGCCACCAAACCGTGAAGAACAATTCGGCGTCCAGCTATACCGACTGGAAAGTCGGCCTGACCAAGGATTTCGGCTTCCTGTCCGGCGGCGTTGCCGTGATCGGCACCGACACCAAGAATTATGTCGGACCATCGCCTGACCGTAAAAACCTGGGCAAGACTGCATTGGTGATTGCTGCAACAAAGACATTTTAAATATTGTTGATGGGCTGTTCCTGCAGCAGTGGCCGGCAAGGGTAAAACCTTCCGGCCCGTTGCCATTTATGGCAGCTGCGGGACAGGAGTGTGAAATAGCATGCGATAGTGACAATGGCGGATGAATTCAATCTACAATTGGCGTACAACTTCAACCCCTCTTGCAACGGCAGCTCCTACCGGATCCTGAGTTAACTATATGCCCTCACCCAATTCAAGCGGCGACCTGCGTCCCGATCCGGATGCTCTGCTGGCGCAACTGCAGGTGCAGGAGAGCCTGGCCGGACGCGGCAAGCTGCGCATCTATTTCGGCGCCTCCGCCGGCGTCGGCAAAACCTACGCCATGCTCAGCGCGGCGCATAAATTGCATAGCGAGGGGCGCGAGGTATTGGCCGGCGTTATCGAGAGCCATGGCAGGGCGGAAACCGCGGCCTTGCTGAACGGCCTGGAGCTGCTGCCGCTCAAGCAGGTCGAGTATCGCGACAAGCAGCTGCCGGAATTCGACCTGGACGCGGCGCTGCAGCGCAAGCCGTCGCTGATCCTGGTCGACGAGCTGGCGCATTCGAACGCCTCCGGCTCGCGCCATCCGAAGCGCTGGCAGGATGTGGAAGAACTGCTGAACGCCGGCATCGACGTCTTCACCACGCTGAACGTCCAGCATCTGGAAAGCCTGAACGACGTGGTCGGCGGCATCACCGGCATCCGCGTGGCGGAAACCTTGCCCGATACGGTGTTTGATGCGGCCGACGAAGTGGTGCTGGTGGATTTGCCGGCCGATGAGCTGCTCAACCGGCTCAAGCTCGGCAAGGTATACAAGCTGCCGCAGGCCGAACGCGCTTCGCGCAATTTTTTCCGCAAGGGCAATCTGATCGCCTTGCGCGAACTGGCCCTGCGCCGCACCGCCGACCGCCTGCAGGGCGATGTCCAGGCTTATCGCATAGAAAAATCGATAGGAGCGGTGTGGCAAACCGATGCCGCGCTGCTGGCTTGCGTCGGGCCGTCTCCCAACGCGGAACATGTGATACGCAGCACGGCCCGGCTGGCGACCCAGCTGAATGCCGAATGGCATGCGATCTATGTCGAAACGCCGAAATTGCAGCGGCTGCCATCGGCCAGGCGCGAGCGCATCCTGAAGACGCTCAAGCTGGCGCAGGACCTGGGCGCCACTACGGCGGTATTGGCGGGCAACGATGTCGCCGGCGTCATGGCAGGCTATGCGCGCAGCCACAATTTTTCCAAGATCATCATCGGCCGCAGCCAGCGCCAGTTTCCCTGGCAGCCGAATCATGCCGCGCGCATCGCGGCGCAGGCCAGCGATATCGACCTGATCGAAATCGGCGTGCCGCCGGCCAGTGCGGCGGCCAAGGCGGAGGACGCCGTCGGCCGCAGTTTTCCGCGCCATCTGCCCAAGCAAAGCCGGATCGAATGGTGGGGCTACGGCTGGGCGCTCGGCGTATGCGCATTGGTCACCTTGCTGGCGACGCCGATACTGCCGTTTTTCGACCTCGCCAACATCGTCATGCTGTACCTGCTGGCCGAGGTGCTGATCGCCATTCGCTACGGCCGCGGGCCGGCGATTTTCGTGGCGCTGCTGAGCATTGCTTCCTTCGATTTCTTTTTCGTGCCGCCGCGCTTTTCCTTCGCTGTCAGCGATTTCCAGTATTTGCTGACTTTCGGCGTGATGCTGGCGGTGGGCTTGACGATCACCCATCTGACCACAGGCCTGCGCTACCAGGCCCGCATTGCCTCCGATCGCGAGGCCCGTTCGCGCGCCTTGTTCGAGTTCGCCCGCGCCTTGTCCGGCGTCCTGCAAACCGAGCAGATATTTGAAACCAGCCGCCAGTTCCTGCAACGCAGTTTCCAGGCCAAGACCTTGCTGCTGATTCCGGACGATGCCGGCCGCTTGCAACTGCCGGCGGTGATTCCCGAGGACGTCGCCAATGTCGCCGCCGCGCTCGACATGGGCATCGCCCAATGGGCCTTCGACAATGCCAGCAGCGCCGGCATCGGCACCGACACGCTGCCGGCCAGCAATTACCTGTATCTGCCGCTGGTGGCGCCGATGCGTACCCGCGGCGTGCTGGCGATCCTGCCGCACAGCCGGCGCTGGATCCTGATCCCGGAACAGCAGCAACAGCTGTATACCTTCGCCACTTTGACCGCGATTGCGCTGGAGCGGGTGCACTATGTCGAAGTGGCGCAGGACGCGCTGGTGCGGATGGAATCGGAGCGCTTGCGCAATTCCCTGCTGTCGGCGCTGTCGCACGATTTGCGCACGCCTTTGACGGCGCTGATCGGCTTGTCCGAATCGCTGGTGCTGTCGAAGCCGCCGCTGCAGGAAAACCAGCAGCTGCTGGCCGGCGCGTTGCACAGCGAGATGCTGCGCATGAGCGCGCTGGTCACCAATCTGCTGGACATGGCCAGGATCCAGAGCGGCGAAGTCAAACTGAACCTGCAATGGCAGCCGTTTGAAGAGGTGGTCGGCAGCGCGCTGCGCGCCAGCGGCTCGGCACTGCTGGGACACCGGATCGAGATCCGGGTGGCGCATGAGCTGCCGCTGATCCGTTTCGACGCAGTCCTGATCGAACGGGTGCTGTGCAATCTGCTGGAAAACGCCGCCAAGTACACGCCGCCCGGTTCGCACATCGTGCTGGCGGCAGTGGTCAACGGCCGCTACCTGGCGGTCACCGTGTCGGATGACGGCCCCGGCCTGCCGAGCGGCATGGAAGACGCCATCTTCGAAAAATTCACGCGCGGCGAACGCGAATCGGCCAAGCCCGGCGTCGGTCTCGGACTGGCGATCTGCCGCGCCATCGTGGAAGCGCATGGCGGCACCATCAGCGCCCGCAGCGCCGGCGCCGGCGCCGAATTCGTATTTACCATCCCGCTCGGCAGCCCGCCCAGCATGCCCGACCTGGAAGAGCACGAATTCAGAATGGATGCCGCCGGCGGCAGCGCCGGCAATACCGGCAATACGGAGAAAACATGACGACGCAACCAACCCCGATCGCATTACTGGTCGAAGACGAACCGCAGATACGGCGCTTTGTGCGCGCTGCGCTGGAAGATGAAGGCTGGCAGATCTTTGAAGCGCAGACCATGCAGCGCGGCCTGATCGATTGCGGCACCCGCAAGCCAAACCTGGTGATTCTCGACCTCGGCCTGCCGGACGGCGACGGCGTCGATTTCATCCTGGATGTCAGGAAGTGGTCGCGCGTGCCCATCATCGTGCTGTCGGCGCGCGTCAATGAGGCCGACAAGATCAAGGCGCTGGATGCCGGCGCCGACGATTACCTGAGCAAGCCGTTTGGCGTCGGCGAGCTGCTGGCGCGGGTGCGCGCCACGCTGCGCCGGCAGCACCAGCCGCTGGCCGGCGACGACGGCCTGATCCGCTTCGGCGACGTCACGCTGGATTTGCAGGCGCGGCTGGTGACCAAGGCGCAGCAGCCGGTGCACCTGACGCCGACCGAGTACCGTTTGCTGACGGTGCTGGTAGCCAATGCAGGACGGGTGGTGACCAATCCGCAATTGCTGAAAGAAGTGTGGGGGCCGTCGCATTCCGAGAGCGGCCACTACCTGCGGATTTATATGGGACACTTGCGGCAGAAACTGGAAGACGATCCGGCCCAGCCCAAGCACCTGCTGACCGAGACCGCGGTGGGCTACCGCATCCTGCTTTCCCAGTAAGATCGTTGCAGACAAGTGGAGAAGAACATGGCACGACCTGAATGCATCAAGCACTGGCAAGAGATCCAAGGCGCGGACGATTCGCATTATCCCGGCAGCGCCGAGCTGATGACCATCGGTTCGCCGTTCGGCTGCAGCTTCGGCTTGAAAAGGATAGGGATCCACCATGAGGTGCTGCCGCCCGGCCGCCGCACTTCCTGGCCGCACGCCGAGAAGACCGAGGAAGAATTCGCCTACGTGATCGAAGGCACGCCGGACGTCTGGCTGGACGGTCATCTGCACCGGCTGGCGCCGGGCGACGGCGTCGGTTTCGCTACCGGCACCGGCCTCGCGCATACCTTCATCAACAACACCGAAACCGATGTGCGGCTGCTGGTGGTGGGCGAGTGCTTCCGCGCCGACAATCAGGTGATCTATCCTTTGCATCCCGCGCGCAATGCCGCGATCGGCAGCCAGTACTGGAGCGATGCGCCGCAGGATCCGCTGGGTCCGCATGACGGCTTGCCGGATAAATTGCGGCAGTCGAACGGTCCTTTCTGAATTGTGTATAGTGCTTGGGCAACAAGCCCTAGAACCACACACCATCACAGGATCAATTCATGCCAAATCGAGAACGTGTTGAAAGTTTTATAAAACTGGTTGTGCAAGGCAAATACGTGGAAGCGATCGAGGAGTTTTATACCGAGGACGCTTCCATGCAGGAAAACCAGGAACCGCCGCGCAAGGGGATGCAGCTGCTGGTGGCGGGCGAGCAAAAGGCAATGTCGGCGGTCAAGGAAATCCGCACGCTGGCGGTCAAATCCTTCCTGATCGACGGCGACCGCGTCGCCATCAACTGGCTGTTCGAGATCGAACTGCCGGACGGCCGCAGCTTCCGGCAAGATGAAATCGCCTACCAGGTCTGGCGCGGCGACAAGATCGCGGAAGAACAGTTTTACTACGATCCGGGCCAGCGCAAGCCGGCCTGACCCTGCTGTCCTGCCGGTTTTCCGAAATAGGTGTAAACTAGCCGCCAGACAGATGCATCACTGCGTGCATCTGTCTTTTTGTTTACCCTACGGTTATCGGCAGTGCAACGTACTCTCCTCATCCCGCTGATTGTTGCTTGTGCGCTGTTCATGGAAAACATGGACGCGACGGTGATTGCCACCTCCTTGCCGGTGCTGGCGCGCGACCTCGGACAAGATCCGCTTACCCTGAAACTTGCCTTGACCTCGTATGTGGTCGGCCTCGGCGTCTTCATTCCTGTCAGCGGCTGGGTCGCAGACCGCTTCGGCGCGCGCACCGTGTTCCGTTCGGCGATCCTGGTATTCCTGTGCGGTTCGCTGATGTGCGCCGCCTCCAGTTCGCTGGCGGCATTTGTCGCCGCCCGTTTCTTGCAGGGCATAGGCGGCGCCATGATGGTGCCGGTCGGCCGCATCGTGATTTTCCGCGCGGTGCCGCGCACCGAGCTGGTCAAGGCCATCAGCTACCTGACCATTCCATCGCAGCTGGGACCGGTCATCGGGCCGCCGCTGGGCGGCTTCATCACTACTTATTTCCATTGGCGCTGGATCTTCCTGATCAACGTGCCGATCAGCATCCTGGGCATGTACCTGGCCAGCAAATACATCGAGAACTACCGCTCCGACGATTTGCAGCCGCTCGACATGAAGGGCTTCGTGCTGTCGGCGGTCGGCAGTACGCTGCTGATGCTGGGCCTGTCGATGATAGACGGCGAGCTGCTGGCGTCGGAATGGGCGTTTGCCATGTGCGTAGTGGGCGGCCTGACCTTGTATGTGTATCTGCTGCACGCGCGGCGCGAGCCGTTTCCGCTGCTGGACCTGCGCCTGCTGCGGATCCCGACTTTCCGCGCCAGCGTGCTGGGCGGCTCACTGTTCCGCATCGGCCTTGGCGCGGTGCCGTTCCTGCTGCCGCTGGCCTTGCAGGTCGGCTTCGGCATGAACGCCTTCCACGCCGGCACCATCACCTGCGCGTCCGCCTTCGGTGCGATCTTCATGAAAGCCATCGGCACCTCGGTGCTGCGCCGTTACGGCTTCCGTTCGGTGCTGATATGGAATGCGGTGCTAGCCGGACTGGCGCTGGCGTCGTATGGTTTGTTTACGCCGACGACGCCCTATCTGGTGATGATGGCGGTGGTCCTGCTGGGCGGCTTTTTCCCGTCGATGCAGTTCACCTGCCTGAACACCATGGCTTACGCCGACCTGGACAGCGCCGACGTCAGCCGGGCTACCAGCCTGGCCAGCGTGGTGCAGCAGATTTCCTTGGGATTGGGAGTCACGATAGGCGGCCTGGCGGTGCATCTCTCCAGCCGCCTGCAAGGGCACGAGACCATTGTCGCCGGCGATTTCTGGCCGGCCTTCATCGTCATCGGCCTGTTCTCGATGGCTTCGATTCCGGTGACGCGCCGCTTGCCTTTGAATGCCGGTGCGGCGTTGACCGGGCATAAGCCGGCGTAGATCCCCGCCACGCGGCACTCCGCTGACAGAGTCATCTGGGGTCAGAGTCGACTTTCGCGGTGCTTTATCGCGAAACTCGACTCTGACCCCACATGACGGATTCGGAGAAAGACAGAACGCGCTACATGGTTTTGCTTTCTAACGACGCGGCATGCACTCCGTAGCCCGCTAAGTGGGGTCAGAGTGAAGTTTCTGCAAAAAGCGCGCAGAAAGTTCACTCCGACCCCAGTTAGCTAAGCGTGTTCAGCGCGACGAAAGACCGTTGATCAGACTTCCGCAATGCGCTTGGCGATATGCGCCAGCGCTTCCTCAACCTGGTCGACCAGGATCAGGCACAGATCGCCCGGCGACAGGTGCGAGAGGGCGGTGTCGATGGCGATGAATTCGCCGTTGATTTCCTCGGTGGCGGTGGTGCGGCGGGCATTCTTCAAGCCCTCGCGCAACAGGCCCAGCACTTCGCCGTCGGCGCGGCCGCGCTGGCACTGGTCCTGGTACAGAATCACTTCATCGAAGGCGTCGCCGAGGATTTCAGTCTGCTGGCGGATATCGATATCGCGGCGGTCGCCGGCGCCGCTGATGACTACCGAGCGGCGTTTGGCGGGCATGCCGTCGATCGCCTTCACCAGCGCCTGGATGGCGTCCGGATTGTGGCCGTAGTCGGCGATCAGGGTGGCGCCGCGATACTCGAATACATTGAAGCGGCCGGGTGCGGTAGCGGCATCGTTGACGAAGCTGGCCAGGCCGGCGCGTATCACATCCCAGTCCAGGTTCAGGGCCCAGGCGGCGGCGATGGCGGCCATGGCGTTCTCGATCTGGAAGCCGATGCTGCCGTTGCGGGTCAGCGGGATTTCCTGCAGCAGCAGGCGGTGTTCCTGCTTGCCTTTGGCGGCGACGATGGCGTTGCCGTCCTGGTACACCACCCGATGGCCCTGGGCGCGATGGGTGGTCATCAGCGGGTGATGGAAATCGTGGGCGAAGAAGGTGATCGAACCCGGGCAGGCTTTGGCCATGCTGGCCACCATCGGATCGGCGGCGTTCAGGACCGCATGACCGCCAGGCGCGACGTTCTCGACAATGACGCGCTTGACCACGCTCAGGTCTTCCACGGTGCTGATAAAGCTCAGGCCGAGATGGTCGCCCATGCCGATGTTGGTGACCACGGCGACGTCGCAGCGGTCGAAACCCAGGCCTTCGCGCAGGATGCCGCCGCGCGCAGTTTCAAATACCGCGGCGTCGACGTCCGGATGCATCAGGACGTTGCGGGCGCTGCGCGGACCGCTGCAGTCGCCGGTGTCGATGCGTTGCTTTTCGATGTAGACGCCGTCCGAATTGGTCATGCCGACGCGCAGTCCCTTGCGGCCCAGCAGGTGGGCGATCAGGCGCACGGTGGTGGTCTTGCCGTTGGTGCCGGCGACCGCCACCAGCGGGATGCGGCCGTTGTCGCCGTCTTCAAACATGGTCGACATGATGGCGGCGCCGACTGCGCGGCCCTTGCCGTAGGAGGGGCTGATATGCATGCGCAAACCGGGCGCGGCGTTGACTTCGACCACGCCGCCTTCCTGTTCTTCCAGCGGCTGGTGGACGTTGTTGCAGACCACGTCGACGCCGCAGATATCGAGGCCGACCATCTGCGCGGCCGCGACCGCGCGCGCCGCCAGTTCCGGATGCACATCTTCGGTGACGTCGGTGGCGGTGCCGCCGGTGCTCAGGTTGGCATTGTTGCGCAACACCACGCGGGTGCCTTGCGGCGGCACCGAGTCGGCCGCGTAATTCTGTTTCGCCAGCGTCGCCAGGGCGATCGCATCGAAGCGGATCTTGGTCAGCGAGGTGGCATGGCCTTCGCCGCGCAGCGGATCGCTGTTGACATGGTCCACCAGCTGGCCGATGGTGCGCACGCCGTCGCCGATCACTTGCGGCGGATCGCGGCGGGCGGCGGCCACCAGGTGGTTGCCCACCACCAGCAGGCGGAAGTCGTGGCCGGGCAGGTAACGTTCGACGATCACTTCCGAGCAGATTTCGGCAGCAACCTCGAACGCCGCCATGACCTGTTCGCGCGCAGCGATGTTGACTGCCACGCCCTTGCCCTGGTTGCCGTCGCGCGGCTTGAGCACCACCGGACTGGCGATTTCCTGGGCCGCGGCCCAGGCTTCTTCGGCAGTGGAAACCACGCGGCCCATAGGCACCGGCACGCCGGCGGCGTTCAGCAGCTTCTTGGTCAGGTCCTTGTCTTGCGCGATCGATTCGGCGATGGCGCTGGTGTGATTGGTTTCCGCGGCCTGGATGCGGCGCTGGCGGCTGCCCCAGCCGAACTGCACCATGCTGCCGCCGGTCAGGCGGCGGAAGGGAATGCCGCGTGATACCGCGGCTTGCACGATGGAGCCGGTGCTAGGGCCGAGGCGGATGTCTTCATCCAGTTCCTGCAGGCGCGCCAATGCGCTTGCCAGGTCGAAGGGCTGGTCCGCCAGCGCCGCCAGGCACAGCTCCTCCGCCAGCTGGAAAGCCAGCCGGCCGACTTCTTCTTCGCTGTATTCGACGATCACCTGATAGACGCCGGCTTCCAGCGTCGGCACGGTGCGGCTGAAGGTGACCGGGCAGCCGGCTTCGGACTGCAGCCCGAGCGCAGCGATTTCCAGGGCATGCGCCATGGACACCACTTCATTTTTTCCGGTCGCCTCCAGGAAGCCGATTTGTGGAAAGCGTTCACGTAGCCTGGCCTCGAAACCTGCGATGCCGGCAATGGCGCGCTCGACTTCGGTGCAGGACACGATGGCTTCAATAGCGGTATGTCGACTCCACAGATTGGGGCCGCGAAGTACTCGGATACGTGATACGTCCATCAATAATTTCCTATTTATTCCGTAGGGCGGGTACTTGTGCCCACGCGCTATGTTAAATTTTTCACGTTGCCTGTCTCGGCAACGCGTGGGCAAGCAAGCTTGCCCACCCTACATTTTTCAAGCCATCTCGAAAGTTTCAATCCCGGCGCGCATCAAGTCGTGCGAGATGTCCAGCGCCCATGCCGCGGCAACTGCCGCCAGCACGTTTTCAATCTGGAAGCGGTCCTTGCTGCGGGTAATCAGCGGCACGGTGGTGATGTCCGCCAGCAGCAGTTCGCTCTTGCCGGTGGCCAGCATGATCTGGTCGTTATGGATGAACACCGCGCGCTTGTTCTTTTCGAGATGCTCGGCGATCACCGGCAGGGCAGGATCGATGCCGAAGAAAATCACTTCGCCGTCGCACAGCGAAGCCATGTCGGCCACCAGCGCATCGGCCGCGTTCAGCACGGCGACGCCGGTCGGCAGCACGACGTCGACCTGGGTGCGGGTGACTTTCACCATTTCCTCGGCGTCGCCGATGTAGTACTGGGGCAGGCTGTCGTCGGCGGCGATGTTGGTGACCACGCCAACCTGGCAGCGGTCATACACGAGGCCTTCCGACAAGATGGTGTCGTGGCTGTTTTCGAAGACTGCCGCTTGCACCGCGCGGTTGATCAGCACCCGTTGCGCCGATTCCCAGTTGGCGCAGTCGCCTTTTTCAACCTGGCGCTGGGCGAAAAAGAGGCCGTCGCCGCAAGCCAGGCCGACATGGTTGCCGCTCAGGTGCAGCTGCCATGCGATCAGGCGCGAGACGGTGGTTTTGCCATGGGTGCCGGAGACGCCGACGATAGGGATGCGGCCGTTGTCGCCAGCGGCGAACAGATGTTCGATGATGGCCCTGCCGACCGGGCGTGGCCGGCCTTCCGCGGGCTTCAGGTGCATCAGCAGGCCGGGGCCGGCGTTGACTTCGACGATGGCGCCGCGCTGTTCTTCCAGCGGACGGGAAATGTCTTCCGCCACCAGGTCGACGCCGGCAATATCCAGGCCGACTACGCGCGCCGCCAGCGAGGCGGCAGCGGCGACGCTCGGATGCACCAGGTCGGTGACGTCGATAGAGACATTGCCGTTGCGTTGAATCAGGACTTGCTTGCCGGCCGGCGGAATCGAATCGCCGCTGTAGCCCTGGCGTTCCAGTTCAACCCGCACCACCGGTTCCTGGTCCAGCAGCACCAGGCTGAGCGGGCATTCTTCCAGTTCGCCGCGGCGCGGATCGGAATTGATCTGGCTTTCTATCAATTGCAGGATGGTCGAGCTGCCGTCGGCTGTTACCGACAAGGGTTCGCCGCGGGCAGCGGCCGCCAGGCGGCCGCCGACGATCAGCAGGCGGTGTTCGTTGCCGCGGATGAAGCGCTCGACGATCACGCTGCTGCCTTCTTCCAGCGCCAGCGTGTAGGCGGTTTCGATTTCTTCGCGGGTGTTGAGGTCGATGAAGACGCCGCGGCCATGGTTGGCGTCGGAAGGCTTGACCACCACCGGCAAGCCGATGTCTTCGGCGGCTTCCCAGGCTTCCGCCGGGCTTTCCACTACCTGGCCTTCCGGCACCGGCACGCCGCAGGCTTGCAGCAGGGTCTTGGTCAGGTCCTTGTCGCTGGAGATGCTTTCGGCGATGGCGCTGGTCTGGTCGGTTTCGGCGGTCCAGATGCGGCGCTGGCGGATGCCGTGGCCGAGCTGCACCAGGTTGCCGTCAGTCAGGCGGAAAGAGGGGATGCGGCGTTCGTCCGCGGCTTCGACGATGCAGGCGGTGCTGGGACCCAGGCAACGCGAGTCGACCATGGTGCGCAGCGAAGCGATAGTGGCGGGGACGTCGAACGGCTTGTCTTCAATTGCGGCCATCACCAGGTCGCGCGCAGCGTGCAGGGCGGCGCGGGTGACTTCTTCGTGGCGCGCCCGCACCGCTACTTTATAGACGCCGCGCACTGAAGTGCTGCGGGCCTTGCCGAAACCGCCCGGCATGCCGGCCAGGTTTTGCAGTTCCAGGGTGACGTGTTCGAGGATGTGGCCGGGCCAGGTGCCGTCTTGCAGGCGCTGTACAAAACCGCCGCGTTCGCCGTAGCTGCAGCGGTGTTCAATCAGGGATGGCAGCCAGCCGGTCAGGCGCTGGTTGAAGCCGGGCAGGGTATTGGAGGGGAAGTCTTCCAGTTCGCCTATGTCGATCCACGCCTCAAGGGTTGATCTATACGTCCATATATTCGGTCCGCGCAGGGACATGATACGGAGAATTTCAATGTTTTTCATGAGTCAGCAATGAGGCTATAGGCGTGTGCCAAAAAGGGCTGGCCAAATGGCCATTCGTGGATCCGGAACGATTGCGCGTGCCGGTTTCAACACCCTGCAATAACTTGTAACGCGCTAAAGCGCGGTTTGGTTTACATCGGCTTACTAAATAATAATGCCCAAAAAGATAGTGTTATTTAGTAACGAAGAGTAACGTTTCCAGAAAACCCGATAGGATATAATACTTGCGGCAGACGATGTGCGCCATTTTTGGTCTGTTCTCACAATGTGTTGGCAGTGCGAGCGTGCGCTAAGCGACGCCTGCAGTCGCTCCAGAAGGAGCGCTTCAAATAATTGTCATCATGTTCCAAGGCGGTTTCACACAAAATTCCATCCGGTCCGTTAGCCATTATGCGCGCGGACACACCATGCCGTTTAGATGAAAAGCAATCCAATATCCCCAATATCCCGAGCCGGTAATTATTTATCACATAATTTGCCCGCTGCTTTACCTGCCACTTTACGTGCCGAAGTGACAACTCAGCTTGCCCCGGCCGAGGAAATCCTTGCGTCCCTGGCAATCGATCTCAACGCCTCGCTGCATTTTGCGCAAGGGCTGGTGCTGGTCACCAATCAGCGCGTGCTGGCCAAGATGGCCGACGACAGCAGCTGGCGCGACTGGAGCTACCGTTCCGGCCTCAAGCTAGGTCATCACGATCATGCCGGCGTCGGCAGCCTGGAGTTATATGATGAGCAACAGCAGCTGGCAAGCTGGCGCTATACGCTCGGCCTGAATCTCGATGCGCTGCGCCTGATCAAGGTCTTCGAGCAGCAGCGCGACGACCGGCTGGCGGGGCGTTCAGCCTTGCGCGAAGAGCAGGCCACTTGCCCGCAATGCGACGCGCCGCTGCCCGCGGACAGCGAGGAATGCCTGATCTGTCCCGAAAAAGGCGCGGCGCCTTCGTCGACCTGGGCCCTGTTCCGCCTGGCGCGCTTTGCCAAGCCCTACAAGGGCATGCTGCTGCTGGGTTTCGTGCTGATGCTCATTTCCACCGCCGCCACCCTGGTGCCGCCTTATCTGATGGGGCCTCTGATGGATAATGTGCTGATTCCTTATCAGAACGGCAAGCCCATCAATACCGACCTGGTCAAGCTGTATCTGTCCGGACTGCTGGCTTCGGCGCTGGTGGCCTGGAGCCTGGGCTGGGCCCGCACCTATATTCTGGCGCTGGTCAGCGAGCGCATTGGCGCCAATCTGCGCACCACCACCTATGAACACTTGCTGCGCCTGTCGCAGGAGTATTTCGGCGGCAAGCGCACCGGCGACCTGATGGCGCGCATCGGCTCGGAAAGCGACCGCATCTGCGTGTTCCTGTCCCTGCATCTGCTGGATTTCGCCATTGATGTCCTGATGATCATCATGACCGCGGTGATCCTGTTCTCGATCAATCCGTGGCTGGCGCTGGTGACCCTGGTGCCGCTGCCGTTCATCGCCTGGATGATCCATCTGGTGCGCGACCGCCTCAAGCACGGTTTTGAAAAGATCGACCGCATCTGGGCCGAAGTCACCAATGTGCTGGCCGACACGATTCCCGGCATCCGGGTGGTCAAGGCCTTCGCCCAGGAAAAGCGCGAAGCCACGCGTTTCCGCGACGCCAACCAGCACAACCTGCTGGTCAACGACCGCGTCAATAAGATCTGGTCGCTGTTTTCACCGACCGTGACCCTGCTGACCGAAGTCGGTCTGCTGGTGGTCTGGGTATTCGGCATCTGGCAGGTTTCCAAGAACCAGATCACGGTCGGTGTGCTGGCCTCGTTCCTGGCTTACATCAGCCGCTTCTATACCCGCCTCGATTCGATGAGCCGGATTGTCTCGGTGACGCAAAAGGCAGCGGTCGGCGCCAAGCGCATTTTCGAGATTCTCGATCACGTCTCCAGCGTTCCTGAGCCGGCCAACCCGGTCCATCTGGAAAACGTCAAGGGCGCCATCGAATTGCGCGACATCGGTTTCCGCTACGGCAACCGGGCCGTGATGCGCGGCGTCAATCTGGACATCAAGCCGGGCGAGATGATCGGCCTGGTCGGCCACAGCGGATCCGGCAAGAGCACGCTGGTGAACCTGATCTGCCGCTTCTACGACGTCTCCGAAGGATCGATACGCATCGATGGCGTCGATATCCGTTCGATGCCGATCTCGGAATACCGCCGCAATATCGGCCTGGTGCTGCAGGAACCCTTCCTGTTCTTCGGCACCATCGCCGAGAACATCTGCTACGGCAAGCCCGAGGCCACGCGCGAGGAAATCGTCGCCGCCGCCCGTGCCGCCCACGCCCATGAATTCATCCTGCGCCTGCCGCAAGGTTATGACTCGCTGGTCGGCGAGCGCGGCCAGGCGCTGTCGGGCGGCGAACGCCAGCGCATCTCGATCGCGCGCGCGCTGCTGATCGATCCGCGCATCCTGATCATGGACGAGGCCACTTCATCGGTGGACACGACAACCGAGAAAGAAATCCAGAAAGCGCTCGACAACCTGGTCCAGGGCCGCACCACAATTGCGATCGCGCACCGCTTGTCGACCCTGCGCAAGGCCGACCGCCTGGTCGTGCTGGACCGCGGCCAGATCGTCGAAGTCGGCAGCCATGACGAACTGATGCTGCGCGAAGGCGCCTACTACCGCCTGTACCAGGCGCAGTTGCGCAATCCCGAAGGCGAAGGCGAGCCGCAACTGGTCGACGAAGATAGCGAAGAGAACGTATGACGACACATGATTTCAAATTAAGCCGCAACGCTTTCGGCCGCCTGGTGTATACCGCCGCCAATGGCGAGGTGCATGAAGGGGTGGTGCCGGTGCGGGCATTTCCGATTGGCGCGCCGGACGACGGCCTGTCGCTGGTCAGCGCCGACGGCCACGAACTGTCCTGGATCAGCCGCTTGTCGGACCTGCCGGATGAGACCCGGGCGATGGTCGAAAAAGAACTTGCCAGCCGCGAATTCATGCCGGAAATCAAGCGCATCCAGAGGGTGTCCAGCTTTACCGCGCCTAGCATCTGGTATGTGGAAACCAATCGCGGCGATGCTTCTTTCACGCTCAAGGGCGAAGAGGATATCCGCCGTATCGTGGCGACCAGCCTGCTGATCGCCGACAGCCACGGCGTGCAGTTCCTGATCCGCGATACGCAGGCGCTGGACAAGGCCAGCCGCAAGATACTGGATCGTTTCCTTTAATTGTTTTTCCGCGTGGGCACAGGTGCCCACCCTACATGTCTGTAATTCCTGTCACGCGTGGGCACTGGCTCCCACCCTGCGTTTGCAGCGGGGTAGGGTGGGCAGGCTTTTCTGCCCACGCAGTACTTCCAAATTACTAGAACTGCTCGTCGGCGCCCAGGTAGCGCCACTGCCCCTCTGGCAGATTCCCCAGTTTCACGCCGCCGATCCGCACCCGCTTCAAGCCCAGCACCTTCAGGCCGACCATGTCGCACATGCGGCGGATCTGGCGCTTCTTGCCTTCGCGCAGGGTAAAGCTCAGCTGATCCTCGTTCTGCCATTTGACGATGGCCGGCTTGAGCCGCTTGCCGTCCAGCGTCAGGCCGTGGTTGAGGCGGCGCAGCTCGGCGTCGGGCAGCTTGTCGCCCTTGGTGTAGCGCACCCGCACCAGGTACTCCTTGTCGACGCTGGTTTCTTCGCCGATCAAATGCTTGGCGATGCGGCCGTCCTGGGTCAGCACCAGCAGGCCGACCGAGTCGATGTCGAGGCGGCCGGCGGGCACCAGGCTGCGCAGCTGGGTCGGGTGGAACAGGGTGGGCGAGCGGTCTTCGCTCCAGCGGTTGGCTTCCTTGATCAGTGCTACTGCCGGCTGGTAGCCGTCTTCGGCCTGGCCGCTGACGTAGCCGACCGGTTTGTTGATCAGGATGGTGACGCGCTTCGATTGTTCGGCGGCGGCCTGGCGTTCGACGCTGATGCGCTGGCTCGGCAGCACCTTGCTGCCGAGTTCCGAGACGACGACGCCGTCGACCCGCACCCAGCCGCGCGCGATCCATTCGTCGGCCTCGCGGCGCGAGCATAGCCCGAGTTCTGACATGCGTTTGGAAAGGCGTAATGGTTCAGTCATGGCATGCTAAAAAAGAAAATTAAAAAAATATCGTCGGCTATATAAGCCATATCAACCAGGTCAGATATGCAGGGCGTCGAGCAGATCGGTCTCCAGCTGGATCTGCATGCGCGCATGGTTGAGCGCATTGCCGTCCACCAGGAAGACGTCTTCGACGCGCTCGCCGAGGGTCATGATCTTGGCGGTATGCAGGTTGATCTTGTGCTTGGCCAGCACGCTGGCGACCGAAAACAGCAGGCCGGTGCGGTCGTTGGCGGTGATCGACAGCAGGTAGTACTGGCCGCGGTCGTCCGGCCGCAGGTCGACCGTCGGCGTCAGCGGGAAGGTGCGTGAAAGGCGCGACAGGCGCCCGCGCGAGGCCGCCGGCAAGGCGCTGTCGGTTTGCAGCAGGGCGGTGAGTTCATGCTCGATCAGGTTGATGATGTCGCGGTAGTGCTTGGCGAACAGCGGTGCGCTGATCAGGAAGGAGTCGAGCGCATAGCCGTGACGCGTGGTCTGGATCTTGGCGTCCAGGATGCTGAAATTCTTGCTGTCGAAATAGCTGCAGATGCGGATGAACAGGTCGCTGCGGTCCTTGGTGTAGACCGCCACCTGCAAGCCTTCGCCGATCGGCGCCAGGCGGCATTTGACGATAGGCGCCGGGTTGTCGATCTGGTTATAGAAGGAGCGGGTTTGCCAGGCGATATCGGAGGCGTCATGGCGCAGGAAGTAAGCGACGTCGAGCTGCTGCCACAGCGCTTCATGGGCGTCCGGCGGCAAGCCGTACAGGCGCAGGGTTTTCAGCGCTTCTTCCTGGCGGTTCTTCAGCTCGCGGTCGGCCGACGGCGTTTCGCCGCCCAGCACGCGCAAGGTCATGCGGTACAGGTCTTCCAGCAGCTTGCCTTTCCAGGCGTTCCACACCTTGGGACTGGTGCCGCGGATATCGGCCACCGTCAGCAGGTAAAGCGCGGTCAGATGGCGCTCGTCCTTGACCGTGCCGGCAAAGTGCAGGATCACGTCCGGGTCGGACAAGTCCTGCTTTTGCGCCACTTGCGACATGGTCAGGTGATGCTCGACCAGGAAAACCACCAGCGCAGTGTCCTGCGGCGCCAGGCCATGCTGCTGGCAGAAATGCAGGGCGTCGGTCATGCCCAGCTTGGAATGGTCGCCGCCGCGGCCCTTGGCGATATCGTGGAACAGGGCGGCTACATACAGCAGCCAGGGGCGCGGAAAATTGGCGATCAGCTGGCTGCAGAACGGATACTCGTGGGCGTGTTCGCTCATGGTGAAGCGGCGCACGTTGCGCACTACCATCAGGATGTGCTGGTCGACCGTGTAGACGTGGAATAGGTCGTGCTGCATCTGGCCGACGATGCGGCGGAAGTTCGGCAGGTAGCGGCCCAGGATGCTGGTCTGGTTCATGCCGCGCAGCGCATGGGTAATCCCTTGCGGCGCCTGGATGATCTGGATGAACAGCGAGCGGTTGACCGGATCGCGGCGGAAGGCGTTGTCGATCTTCACGCGCGCATGCCACAGGGCGCGCCGGGTGCGCGCGGTCATGTCGCGCAGCTCGCTGTGCTGGGCCAGCAGCAGGAACAGCTCCAGCATGGCCGACGGCGTGGTCTTGAACAGGTCGTCGTGGGCGATGTCGATCAGGCGGTTCAGGTGGTTGAAGCGCTCGTTGATACGCTGCGGCACCATCGGCTGCGGGAACAGCTGCACTTCGATGTTCTGCAGCAGGATGGTGTTGAGCTGGGTCACTGCCTTCGCTGCCCAATAATAACGCTGCATCAGGTATTCGCTGGCGCGCCGCGTTTCGGTGGTCTGGAAGCCGAGCGCTTCGGCGATCGGCGTCTGCACGTCGAACACCAGGCGGTCTTCGCGCCGGTTCGTGTAGATGTGCAAGCGGATGCGGATATCCTTGAAGGCACGCTCCTGGCGCGACAGCTGGCGCGCTTCCGCAGCCGTGATCAGGCCGTGCTTGGCCAGCTTGGGCCAGGACTCGCCCAGTCCGGCAGCCTTGGCCACCCACAGGATTACCTGCAGGTCGCGCAGGCCGCCTGGGCTTTCCTTGCAGTTCGGTTCCAGGCTGTAGGGCGTGTCTTCATATTTGACGTGGCGCTGGCGCATTTCCAGGATTTTTTCCTGGAAAAAGGCGCAGGGATCCATCGCCGCGCTGCAGCGCTCCTGCAACTGGTGGAACAAAGCGTGATTGCCGCTCACCAGGCGCGCTTCCAGCAAGCTGGTCTGCACCGTGATGTCTGCCGCCGATTCGCTCAGGCACTCGTCGACGGTGCGGATGCTATGGCCGATTTCCAGGCCGATGTCCCAGAACAGCTGGACCAGTTGCTCCAGCCGCGGCTTCAGTTCGGCATCGGGGGCCGCGCCGAGCAGGATCAGCACGTCGACGTCGGAGTGCGGGAACAGTTCGCCGCGGCCATAGCCGCCGACCGCCACCAGCGCCGCCGATGCCGGCATGCCGAGCATTTTCCAGGCCTGGGTCAGGGCAAGGTCGACGCTGCGGCGCAGCGCCGTCAACAGTTCGCCGGGTTTGCCCTCTGCCAGGAAGGCAGAGATGATGACTTGCCGCTCGGTTCTAAGCTGCTGTTTCAGGGTCGCGGCAAGTGTCGTCATGTACGGCGTTCAGTGCTTAAGATATAGATGCAGATGTGATCAGGCGGCAGCCGCTGCTTGCTGGACGAATGCCGGCGGCGGCGGCGTGCCGGCCGAGACGGTCAGCACTTCATAGCCGGTTTCGGTCACCAGCACGGTATGTTCCCACTGCGCGGAGAGGCTGCGATCCTTGGTCTTGATGGTCCAGCCGTCGCCCATTTCGCGGATGTCGCGGCGGCCGGCGTTGATCATCGGCTCCACCGTGAAGATCATGCCGGCTTCCAGCCGCTCCAGCGTGCCGGGACGGCCGTAGTGCAAGACTTGCGGTTCTTCGTGGAATACCTTGCCGATGCCGTGGCCGCAGAACTCGCGCACCACGCTGTAGCCGGCTTTCTCGGCGTGCTGCTGGATAACGTGGCCGATATCGCCCAGGTGTGCGCCGGGTTTGATCTTGGCGATGCCCAGCCACATGCACTCATACGTGATATCACCCAGGCGCTTGGCCATGATCGACGGTTCGCCGACATAGAACATGCGGCTGGTGTCGCCGTGGTAGCCGTTCTTGATGATGGTGATGTCGAGATTGACCACATCGCCGTTCTTCAGCACCTTGTCGCCCGGAATGCCGTGGCAGATGACATCGTTGACCGAAGTGCAGATGGCTTTCGGATACGGGGTATAGCCGGGCGGGCAGTAGTTGAGCGGGGCCGGGATCGAATCTTGCACGTTTGTCATGAACTCATGGCACAAGCGGTCCAGCTCGCCGGTGGTCACGCCGGCTTTGACGAAGGGCGTGATGTAGTCGAGCACCTCGGAGGCAAGCTTGCCGGCGATACGCATGCCGGCGATGTCCTCGGCGGTTTTGATGGAGATAGTGGTCATAGGTAAGGAATAATTCTGAGAAATAAGGGCAAATCCGCGTTCAAGTGCACAATAAGCACACAAAACAGCCGTAAAAACAGACGAAAACGGCCGGGATTCATTCAGGTAACGATTATAGACGAGCATCACAAGATGCGCTGAAAGATATGCCTGCCGGGACTTGAAGAAGTCATGGGTTTTGGGTTACAATCTTGGGTTAGCTCAAATTGCTATCGGGCTATACCGTAGTTCTTAGTCTTAATTGTAAGTAGGTTTTTTAAATACGAAACGCGAATCCGCTCGAAAAGGGTGCTGTTTCCGCCGTCAGGCAAAACAGTGACTGAGCAGATTCCAGACCCAACCCTGGAGAAAATTATGTCCGTAACAATGCGTGAAATGCTGGAAGCCGGTGTCCACTTCGGTCACCAAACCCGTTTCTGGAACCCAAAGATGGCGCCGTTCATCTTCGGTCACCGCAACAAGATTCATATCGTCAACCTGGAAAAAACCCTGGGCATGTACCAAGAGGCGATGAAGTACATCCGCCAATTGTCGTCCAACCGCGGCAACATCCTGTTTGTCGGCACCAAGCGCCAGGCGCGCGAAATCGTTGCCGCTGAAGCAGCGCGTTCGGGTTCGCCTTTCGTCGACCAACGTTGGTTGGGCGGCATGCTGACCAACTTCAAGACCATCAAGACATCGATCAAGCGCCTGAAAGAAATGGAAGCTTCGATTGAAGACGGTTCGGTTGAGAAGCTGAGCAAAAAAGAAGGCCTGATGTTCCAGCGCGAGCTGATCAAGCTGCAAAAAGCTATCGGCGGCATCAAGGACATGGGCGGCATTCCTGACGCCATTTTCGTGATCGACGTCGGCTACCACAAGGGCGCCATCACTGAAGCAGCCAAGCTGGGCATCCCGGTGATCGGCGTGGTTGACACCAACCACTCGCCAGACGGCGTGACTTATGTCATTCCTGGCAACGACGACTCGTCCAAGGCTATCGCTTTGTACGCTCGCGGCGTAGCCGATGCGATCCTGGAAGGCCGTGCCAATGCAGTGAACGACGTAGTTGAAGCCATCAAGGGCGCAGCTGGCGACGAATTCGTTGAAGTTAACGATCAGGCTTAAGCCCTGCATCTGAGGTTTTATACTCAGAAGAAAAAGGGGGCGTGGTTGCCCCTTTTTTTGTATCACTTGCTGGTGTTGCATTTGCGTTACACCAGAGTTGAACCGACGAAGTTACACCGAATTTACCTGAATATTTTGAATGACGGCGCACCGGTTGTTGGCCGCACTGCATGGCAGTAGCGGATCGCCGGTACAGCGTCAACTGAGCTAGGAGAATAGTATGGCGGCAATTACAGCAGCACTGGTAGGCGAACTGCGCGCAAAGACTGATGCGCCAATGATGGAATGCAAGAAGGCGCTGACCGAAGCCGGCGGCGACATGGACAAGGCAGAAGAAATCCTGCGCGTCAAGCTGGGCGGCAAGGCTTCCAAGGCTGCGTCCCGCGTGACGGCTGAAGGCGTTGTGGCAGCATACATCGCCGGCGGCGTCGGCGCCCTGGTCGAAGTCAACTGCGAAACCGACTTCGTCACCAAGAACGACGACTTCCTGGCCCTGGCGAACGCCTGCGCCAAGCTGGTTGCCGAAAACAACCCGGCCGACGTGGCTGCCTTGTCGGCCCTGCCGCTCAACGACAGCACTGTCGAAGCAACCCGCGCTGCCCTGATCGGCCGTATCGGCGAAAACATGTCGATCCGCCGTTTCACCCGTTTCGACACTGCCGCCAAGCTGGTTTCCTACCTGCACGGCACACGCATCGGCGTGATGGTTGAATTCGACGGCGCTGACGAACAAGTCGGTAAAGACGTGGCCATGCACATCGCTGCGATGAAGCCGGTTTCGCTGTCGTCCGAGCAAGTGCCGGCCGATCTGATCGAAAAAGAGCGTTCGGTGGCAACCCTGAAGGCAGCCGAGTCCGGCAAGCCTGCAGATATCGCCGCCAAGATGATCGAAGGCTCGGTGCAGAAATTCCTGAAGGAAGTTTCCTTGCTGAACCAGACTTTCGTCAAGAACGACAAGCAGACTGTTGAACAAATGCTGAAAGCTACCAACACCAGCGTGAAAGCGTTCACCATGTTTGTGGTCGGTGAAGGCATCGAGAAGAAACAAGATGACTTCGCTGCAGAAGTTGCAGCGACAGTTGCTGCGGCCAAGCAGGCGTAAGCAAGAATACGGGCCGAAAGGCCCGTTTTTTTGGCTCTGCGGAATTTTCTTCCCAGGCCACGGACTAAGGAATGCCTTGCCGTATCCTTGCTCTCAAGAGGGTGGGGAAGCGGCAGGAACCGGCTCCGATTATCCAAAAAGAGCCTGATAGTGGATTTTGCTGCAGTTTGGCCTGACAATGGCGCTGCAGTGCACTAGATAAAACACAATATCAATCGGAAAGCCACAAGGGGCCCAGACCATGACAAAACCAGCTTACAAGCGTGTTCTCCTGAAACTCTCCGGTGAAGCCCTGATGGGCGATGACGCCTATGGCATCAATCGTGCAACGATTGAGCGCATGGTGGCCGACGTCGCCGAAGTCGCCAAGCTCGGCGTCGAACTGGCGATCGTGATCGGCGGCGGCAATATTTTCCGCGGCGTCGCACCCGGCGCCCAGGGCATGGACCGCGCTACCGCAGACTACATGGGCATGCTGGCGACGGTGATGAATTCGCTGGCGCTGGCGGACGCAATGCGCCAGATCGGCCTCACCGCACGCGTCATGTCGGCCATCAGCATCGAACAGGTAGTAGAGCCATACGTGCGGCCTAAGGCGCTGCAATATCTGGAAGAAGACAAGGTTGTCATTTTTGCAGCAGGCACCGGCAATCCGTTTTTCACCACCGATACTGCAGCGGCGTTGCGTGGTTCGGAAATCGGCGCCGAAATCGTGCTGAAGGCGACCAAGGTCGACGGCGTCTACAGCGCGGATCCAAACAAGGATCCGACCGCGACCCGTTATTCGCACATCACCTTTGACGAAGCGATCACCAAGCACCTGCAGGTCATGGACGCCACGGCGTTTGCCCTGTGCCGCGACCAGAAACTGCCGATCAAGGTGTTTTCCATCATCAAGCCGGGCGCGCTGAAGCGCGTCATCCTGGGTGAGGATGAAGGCACCCTGGTGCACGTATAGGATATTTATCCGATTTGTCGATTTGCAATCAATAATTGCGCACATTCGTTGCGCAATTCTGTTACGCGAATAAGATTCAGCCAATTTAATATAATTTGTTTTCGTAGAGGAGAGCAGCATGAGCATTGCTGACGTCAAGAAGAATACCGATCAAAGAATGCAAAAGTCGCTGGAGACTTTGCGGGCCGATCTGGCCAAGGTACGTACCGGCCGCGCCCACACCGGCATTCTCGATCACATCATGGTCGATTACTACGGTAGCCCCGCCAATTTGAGCCAGGTCGCCAACGTGACGCTGATCGATGCGCGCACCATCGGTGTGCAGCCGTTTGAAAAGAAAATGATTGCGGTGGTGGAGAAAGCCATCCGCGAATCGGACCTGGGCCTGAACCCATCGACCCAGGGCGAACTGGTGCGGGTGCCGACGCCAGCGCTGACGGAAGAGCGCCGCAAGGAAATGGTCAAGCTGGTCAAGGGCGAAGCGGAAGATGCTAAGATTGCAATTCGCAACATCCGCCGCGACGCCAACGAAGGCTTGAAGAAGCTGGTCAAGGACAAGGAATGTTCGGAAGACGACGAGCGCCGCGCGCAGGACGAAATCCAGAAGCTGACTGACAAGTTCGTTGCCGAAATTGACAAGCAAGTGGTCGATAAAGAAAAAGAGATCCTGACGGTTTAAGCCATTCCCTGTGTAGGGTGGGCACAACGTGCCCACGCTGTCTGTACTTCGCTTATCGCGGTAACGCGTGGGCACGCTGTGCCCACCCTACGCATTCTTTCTTACTCATTATTTATGGCCCATTCAAGTTCCACGCAAACCCTGCCTGCCAGCCCGACAGTGCCAAAGCACGTAGCCATCATCATGGACGGCAACGGCCGCTGGGCCACCAGCCGCTTTCTGCCGCGCGTCGCCGGCCACGGCAAAGGTGTCGAAGCGGTGCGCACCGCGGTAGAAGCCTGTGCCGCGCGTGGGGTTGAATACCTGACGCTGTTTGCTTTCAGTTCCGAGAACTGGCGCCGGCCGGCCGATGAAGTATCGCTGCTGATGCGCCTGTTCATGGTGGCGCTGGAACGTGAAGTCGGCAAGATGCACGCCAACGGCATACGCCTGAAAGTGGTGGGCGACCTCAGCCGTTTCGACGACAAGCTGCAGCAGATGATCGATAACGCCGAGCGCAAGACCGCCGGCAATACCGCGATGACGGTCACCATCTGCGCCAACTACGGCGGCCGCTGGGATGTCATGCAGGCGGTGCAAAAGATGCTGGCTGCCCGCGCCGCCAGCGGCGCGCCGGCGGATGCGTTTTCCGAGGACGAACTGGCGCAGCACCTGGCGATGGCCTATGCGCCTGAGCCGGACCTGTTCATCCGCACCGGCGGCGAGCAGCGCATTTCCAATTTCCTGTTGTGGCAACTGGCCTACAGCGAGCTCTACTTTACCGATACCTACTGGCCGGATTTCGGCGCCGACGAGCTGGACAAGGCGATTGCCTCTTACCAGCAGCGTGAGCGGCGCTTCGGGCGCACCAGCGCGCAACTGGTTGAACAGGCTTCCTGATGCTAAGAACACGTGTCATCACGGCGTTACTGTTATTGGCGGTACTGCTGCCAATCTTGTATTTCAATTATTACCCTGCATTTGCCGTGGTCTCGACGCTGTTTTTCGGCGCCGCGATCTGGGAGAGCGCCCGCATATTCGGCGCCTCGGCGAAAGCCGCGCTGGCATGGGGGCTGGCTGCCCTGATCCTGTTCGGCGCCGTGCTGTATGCCGGCAGCGGCCCCAATATACGTCTGCTGTTCGCGCTGTGCGTGGCAATCTGGTGCTTCCGGTTTGTGCCGTCCCTGGCGTTTGGCTTGCCGGCCTTGCCCAGCTTGGCCAACCGGCTGATTGCGGCGACTTACGCCATCGCCATATTTGGCTGTTTCCTCGCAATTGTCGTATTGTTCCATCATTCGCCCATGTATTTGCTGTCGGTGCTGGTGATCGTCTGGGCTGCCGATATCGGTGCTTACTTTTCCGGCAAGGCTTTTGGCCGCCATAAGCTGGCGCCGTCGATTTCCCCCGGCAAGTCCTGGGAAGGCGCCGTCGGCGGCTGGGTCCTGGTGCTGCTGATGACAGCGGGCTTCAGTTTCACGCCGGCGCTGGCCGATACTTTCCCGATGCGCCTGCTGGCGACCTGGGGCTGGGCAGGATTGCTGGCAGCCATGACTGTATTGGTGGCCGCCAGCGTCGCCGGCGATTTGTTCGAGTCCATGCTCAAGCGCCGCGCCGGCATCAAGGACAGCAGCAACCTGCTGCCGGGCCATGGCGGCGTGCTGGACCGGGTCGATGCCCTGATCCCGGTGCTGCCGCTGGCGGCTTTGTTGAGTTTCTGGTTCTAGGTCGGGTATGCAAAATATTACTATTCTCGGCTCCACCGGTTCGATCGGCATGTCGACGCTGGATGTACTGGCGCGCCACCCGGAGCGCTATTCGGTGTATGCACTGACGG
The DNA here is from genome assembly GCF_059421505.1 of Collimonas sp. GW821-FHT02H07. Lineage (NCBI taxonomy): Bacteria > Pseudomonadati > Pseudomonadota > Betaproteobacteria > Burkholderiales > Oxalobacteraceae > Collimonas > Collimonas sp. GW821-FHT02H07. Next base: position 15,762 of record NZ_JBWKVC010000003.1, on the reverse strand, counting down.
CCCACAGCCGGGTGGCACAGCTGGCGCAGCAATGCCTGCAGTTCAAGCCCCAGGTGGCGGTGGTCGGCAGCGCCGCCGCTGCGCAGCAGCTGAGCAATCTGCTAAAAGAAGCGCCGGAGATCGAGGTGATGCACGGGGCCGCGGCTTTATGCCAGGTTGCCAGCGCCTCCGCTTGCGATGCTGTGATGGCTGCAATTGTCGGCGCCGCCGGCCTGGAGCCGACCCTGGCTGCCGCCAAGGCCGGCAAGAAGGTCCTGCTGGCGAACAAGGAAGCTCTGGTCATGTCGGGCCAGCTGTTCATCGACGCCGTCAAGCAGAGCGGGGCAGTGCTGTTGCCTATCGACAGCGAGCACAATGCGATTTTCCAGTGCCTGCCGCATAACTATCAGCGTTCGCCGGCGGCGCTCGGGGTCGAAAAGATCCTGCTGACGGCATCTGGCGGTCCGTTCCTGACGCGGCCGCTGGAGACCATGGATACGGTCACGCCGGCAGAAGCGATTGCCCATCCCAAATGGGTCATGGGCCGCAAGATTTCGGTCGATTCCGCCACCATGATGAACAAGGGCCTGGAAGTGATCGAAGCGCACTGGCTGTTCGGCGCCGCAGCCAGCCAGATCGAAGTGGTGATCCATCCGCAAAGCGTGATCCATTCCATGGTGTCGTATATTGACGGTTCGGTGCTGGCGCAGCTCGGCAATCCCGACATGCGCACGCCAATCGCCCATGCGCTGGCCTATCCTGAGCGCATCGCCTCCGGCGTCAGCCCGCTCGATCTGACAGTGATCGGGCAATTGCAGTTCAGCCGGCCTGACCTGCAGCGCTTTCCCTGTCTGAAACTCGCGTATGATGCATTGCTGGCCGGCGGTTCGGCCGCAACTATATTGAACGCCGCGAATGAAGTCGCGGTCCAAGCTTTTCTGGATGAAAAAATCGGATTCGGCATGATCGCTCAATTAATCGCTCGCACCATGGACAGCCTGCCGCTGTGCGCGGTGACCGATATAGATATGTTGCTTGAGCAAGACCGCCTGGCGCGCCAGACTGTCAATGCCCTGATATCCTGACCATACCTATCGCACACTTATATACGGCAATGGCCTTTCTGCAAACTATCCTCGCATTTGTCGTCGCCCTTGGTTCGCTGGTGATCATCCACGAGCTTGGCCACTATTGGGTTGCGCGCTTGTGCGGCGTCAAGGTGCTGCGCTTTTCGGTTGGCATGGGCAAGATTGTCTGGTCGCGCCGTTTCGGCCCGGACCAGACCGAGTGGGCGCTTTCCATCCTGCCGTTGGGCGGCTACGTCAAGATGCTGGATGCCCGCGAGCAAGATGTATCGGGCATTTCACCGCAAGACATGAAGCGGGAATTCACCAGCCAGTCGGTATGGCGGCGCATCGCGATTGTCGCCGCGGGTCCTCTGGCGAATTTCATTCTTGCTATTTTGCTATTCGCCGGCTTGTACAGCTATGGCGAAATGGAGCCGACCCCGAGGGTGCGGGCGGTGCCGGAGCAAAGCGCGGCCTACCAGGCCGGCTTGCGTGCCGATGACCTGATTACCGGCGTCAACGGCGAAGCGGTCCAGACCTGGAACGAATTGCGCTGGAAAGTGATGCAGGCGGTAGTCGACAAGGCGCCGGTGAAGCTAGACGTGCGCCATGCAAATCCAGCTGCCGCGGGCGGCAACCACCTGCTCGATACGGTCAACCTGTCGACCGACGGCGTGTCGACCAAGGACCTGGAAGGCGATTATCTCGGCAAGCTGGGCATCAAGCTGGCGCTGGGCAAGGCGATCGTCGGTAAAGTTCAGCCTGACGGACCAGCCATGAAAGCGGGTTTGCAGAATGGCGACCTGATCACCGCGATCAATGGCGAGACCATTGCCGATAGCGCGGCTTTCATCGCCAAGGTGAGCGCCTCTCCCGGCAAGCCGCTGACGTTGACCGGACTGCGGAACGGCAATGTGTTTAACATGGATATCACGCCGGAGGCACAGCAATCCAAAGACGGGACGATCGGCCGCATCAAGGTTGAATTGTTACCTACGATGCCGGAGATGGTGCTGTCCAGCAGTCCGCCCCTGCAGGCACTTGCCAAAGGAGCAAAACGGACCTGGGACAGCAGCATCCTGACCTTGAAAATGCTGGGCAAGATGATTGTCGGCGAGGTTTCCTGGAAAAATATCACCGGACCGATCACGATTGCCGACTACGCCGGCCAGACCGCGCGCATCGGCGCATTCAGCTATTTGAGCTTTATCGCCTTTATCAGCATCAGCCTGGGCGTCATGAATTTGCTCCCCATTCCGGTTCTAGATGGTGGTCTTTTGCTGTATTATTCGCTGGAAGTTTTGACCGGACGCCCCATTCCTGAACGGGTTGGTGCAATTGCACAGCGCGCAGGCATCGGCATTTTGATGACGTTGATGATGGTCGCCATGTTTAACGACATCGTTCGGCTCCTATTTTAAACTCCTTTAAGTTCGGCTCTCTTGTCTGACAATCGTGGCGGACAAGGACATTGATAAAAAACGATCGCTAATGAAATTACATTCCGAGCACTTCCCTTTGTCGATTCTTCCCCGTCGTTTGATTGCTGCCGCCGCCTTCGCCCTCTGTTCGGGCCAGGTCATGGCGGTGCAGCCGTTTGTGGTCAAGGATATTCGCATTGAAGGTATCCAGCGCACGGAGGCCGGTACTGTGTTCAGCTACCTGCCGGTGCGTGTCGGCGAACAGTTCACCGACGAAAAAGGTACCGCGGCGATCAAGGCCTTGTATGCCACCGGCTTCTTCAAGGATGTGCGGATCGAGTCCGAAGGCGACGTGCTGGTGGTGATGGTGGAAGAGCGGCCGTCGATCGCCGCTGTCGACTTCTCCGGCATCAAGGAATTCGATAAAGACCAGCTAACCAAGGCGCTGAAGGAAATCGGCGTCGGCGAATCACGCATTTTCGACAAGGCCCAGGTCGATCGCGCCGAACAGGAACTGAAGAAACAGTACCTGTCGCGCGGCCTGTACGGCATGAAAGTGACGACCACCGTCACGCCTATCGAACGCAACCGCGTCAATGTCACGTTTGCCGTCGACGAAGGCGAAGTATCGCGCATCAAGGAAATCCGCTTCGTCGGCAACAAGGCATTCTCCGATGGCGACCTGCGCGACCAGATCAAGCTGCGCTCGCCGGGCTGGTTCACCTGGTATACCAAGGCCGACCAGTACGCCAAGGAAAAGCTGTCGGGCGATATCGAAACCCTGCGTTCCTACTACCTGAACCGCGGCTATATCGAGATGCAGGTGGAATCGACCCAGGTGTCGATCACGCCGGACAAGAAAGATATCTACATCACCATCAATATCAACGAAGGTGAGAAGTACAAAGTTTCCGACATCAAGATGGAAGGCGAGATGTTCGGCCGCGAAGATGAACTCAAGTCCTTGCTGGAACTGAAAAAAGGCGACGTGTTCAACGGCGAAAAGCTCAACAACAGCACCAAGAAGATATCCGAGCGCCTGGGCAATTTCGGCTATGCGTTCGCCAACGTCAACGCCAATCCGGACCTGAACCGCGAAACCAAGGAAGTAGCGTTTACCATCCTGGTCGATCCGGGCAAGCGCGTCTACGTACGCCACGTCAACGTCACCGGCAACACCAAGACGCGCGACGAAGTGGTGCGCCGCGAATTCCGCCAGTTCGAAGACTCGTGGTACGACGGTTCCAAGATCAAGCTGTCGCGCGACCGCGTCGACCGCCTCGGCTATTTCAAGGACGTCGGTATCGAAACGCCGGAAGTGCCGAACACCTCCGACCAGGTCGACATCAACATGGCGGTCACCGAGAAGCCTACCGGCAACATCCAGGTCGGCGCCGGTTTCTCGCAGACCGACAAGCTGAGCCTGTCCGGTTCGATCCAGCAGCAGAATGCTTTCGGCAGCGGCAACACCATCGGCCTCGATGTGAACACCAGCAGCTACTCACGGGTGATCGCGCTGTCCCAGACCAATCCTTACTTTACCGATGACGGCATCAGCCGCACCTACAACGTGTATCTGCGCACCGTGCGGCCGTCGCCATACACCACCGGTGACTATCGTGTCCGCACCATCGGCAGCGATATCAAGTTCGGCGTGCCGTTCTCGGAACTGGATACGGTGTTCTTCGGCGTCGGCATTGAAAACACCAACGTCAAGGCTGATAGCTCCAGCCCGTTGCTGTACCAGCAGTATGTCCATGATTTCGGCAACGGCGTCCTGGTGCCAAGCGGTCAGACCTTGCCTAACGGCCAGAGCTATGACGTTTTGCAAAATCCTGCCGCCGCCACCACCAACAGCTTCCCGCTGACGGCTGCCTGGCAGCGCGACAGCCGCGACAGCGCGCTGGTGCCGACCAAGGGGCGCTACCAGCGCGCCACGCTTGAAGTGTCGGCAGTCGGTACCCTGCGCTATTACCGCGCAAGCTATCAGCATCAGTACTTCCAGCCATTCTGGGGCAATGCGGCAACGCTGGCCTTGAACGGTGAAATCGATTACGGCCGCGGCATCGGCGGCAAGCCGTATCCGGTGTTCAAGAACTACTATGCCGGCGGTATCGGCACCGTGCGCGGTTTTGAGGGTTCGACACTGGGCGTCGGCACCAACGTCGACCAGTACGGCGATTCGATGGGTGGCGCCTCGCGCGTGTTCGGCAACATGGAATTGCAGTTCCCGTTCCCGGGTTCCGGCAGCGACCGTACCCTGCGCTGGTTCACCTTCCTCGACAGCGGCCAGGTCTATGCGGACAAGAAACCGATGCAGTTGAGCGAGTTGCGGTATTCTACCGGTCTCGGTTTGAGCTGGGTTTCGCCTATCGGTCCTTTGAAGATCAGCTACGGCAAGCCGCTGAATGCGAAGCCGACCGACAAGACGCAGTCCTTCCAGTTCCAGTTGGGCACGGGCTTCTAAACCCGCCGGGGTCTGCGCCGTGCAGATTCTGGCAAGAATGGCATAATGCACAAGTTGCATCATTTGAATTGCGGAGAATAGTGTTGAAATCTCTAATTAAATCATTTACATCCTTACCGTCGGCCGCTGTGCTGGCTATGTGCGCACTGTCGGCGGCCGCGCCGGTGCATGCGGATGAGGGCTCGAAAATCGCCTTCGTCAGCAGCGAGCGCATTTTGCGCGAGGCCAACCCGGCCAAAGTGGCGCAAACCAAGATCGAAAGCGAATTTTCCAAGCGCGACAAGGAATTGCAGGACCAGGCAGCTACCTTGAAAGCCAAGGCGGACAAGCTGGACAAGGATTCAGCCGTGATTTCGGATTCCGAGCGCAACAAGCGCCAGCGCGAACTGAGCGATCTGGACAAGGATTTCCAGCGCAAGCAGCGTGAATTCCGCGAAGACTTGAACCAGCGCCGCAACGAAGAGCTGGCGATTGTCCTGGAGCGTTCCACCAAGGCGATCAAGCAGATCGCCGAAGCGGAAAAGTACGATATGGTGTTTCAGGAAGGCGGCGTGTATGTGAGCCCGCGCATTGATATCACCGATAAAGTGCTGAAGATCCTCAATAAATAAGTACATTCTGTTAAGGCCAATCAGTATGAGCATTCGGCTAAAAGAATTGGTCGAAAGCTTAGGTGGCCAATTGACCGGTGATGCGGATACCCAGGTATCCGGCATTGCTCCGCTGAGCGATGCCACCGCATCACAGATCACCTTCCTCTCGAATCCAAAATTCCGCCCCCAGGTGTCGCAAACGCAGGCTGCTGCTGTCATCCTGTCCGCCGCGGATGATGCGGCGGTCGGCGCCGACTATCATGGCGCGCGCATTGTCGCCGCCAATCCCTATGCGTACTTTGCCCGGGCGGCGCAGTTTTTTGCTGCCAGGAATGCAATTCCCGTGATTCCCGGAATTGATCCGGCCGCCAGCGTCGATCCTGCCGCCGAGGTCGCGGCCAGTGCCTGCATCGGCCCCAATGTGGTCATCGGCAGCGGCGCGGTCATCGGCGAGAATGTCCGTATCGATGCCGGTTGCGTGATTGGTGCTGGCGTCAGGATAGGCGCGGGCAGTTATCTTTATCCTAATGTTACCGTCTATCACGGCTGTGAGATCGGCCAGCGCGCCATCATTCATTCCGGCGTGGTGATCGGCGCCGACGGTTTCGGATTTGCCAACGATGGCGGAGCCTGGATCAAGATTCCGCAAACCGGGCGCGTGCTAATCGGCGACGACGTCGAAATCGGCGCTAATACTACGATTGACCGCGGCGCCCTGGCCGATACCGTGATTGAAGAGGGCGTCAAGCTGGACAACCAGATCCAGATCGCCCATAACTGCCATATCGGCGCCCATACCGCGATTGCAGCGTGCGCGGGAATTGCCGGCAGCGCCCGGATCGGCAAATACTGCTCGATAGGCGGCGCCGCCATGATCCATGGCCACATCACCATTGCCGATCACGTGCATGTGTCGGCCGGAACGCTGGCTTTGCGCTCGATTTCCGAACCGGGGCAATATACCGGGTTTTATCCGATTGCCAAGCATGGCGACTGGGAAAAATCTGCCGCCCTGGTACGCAATCTGAATGCAATGCGTGAGAAAATCCGGTCTCTGGAGAAATCCATTAAACAGTTATCACAACAGCTTACCCAAGAAGATAATGAATAGTCCAAACCAAACGCTAGATATCAATCAGATCAAAACCTACCTGCCGCATCGTTATCCGCTGTTGCTGGTTGATCGCGTATTGAATTGGGAAAGCGGCAAGTCGATCACTGCGATCAAGAATGTCACGATCAATGAAGAATTCTTCAACGGACATTTTCCGAACAAGCCGGTGATGCCGGGCGTATTGACGATTGAAGCGCTGGCGCAGACCGCCGCGCTGTTGTCATTTTTGACTGAAGGCCGCAAGCCGGATGAAAATACCGTGGTGTATTTCCTTGGCATCGACAAGGCGCGTTTCCGCCGCCCGGTTGAGCCAGGCGACCAGATCAAGCTGCAAGTCGAGATCGTGCGCGTAGTGCGCGGCATCTGGAAATACAAGGCCATCGCCAGCGTCGACGGCGAACTGGCGGTAGAAGCCGAATTCATGTGCACCATGCGCACCGCGGTCAGCCCCGGCGCAGCGTCCACTCCTGCGGCGACCATCGCCGACGCCACTCCATCAGCGTGATCCGATGACGCGCATTCATCCTACCGCCGTCATCGATCCCAAGGCCAGTCTCGATAGTTCAGTAGAAGTCGGCGCTTACACAGTCATTGGGCCGGACGTCGTGATCGGCGCCGGCAGCAAGGTCGGCCCGCACGCTGTGATCGAAGGCCACACCACCATCGGCCGCGACAATTCGATTTTCCAGTTCGGCTCGATCGGCGCCGTGCCGCAGGACAAGAAATACGCCGGCGAACCGACCCGTCTGGAGATTGGAGACCGCAACACCATCCGCGAGTTCGTGACCCTCAACCTGGGCACCGTGCAGGACGGCGGCGTCACTCGTATCGGCGATGACAACTGGGTCATGGCCTATGTGCACGTGGCGCACGATTGCCAGATCGGCAGCAACACCACGATCGCCAACAATGCCACCTTGGCCGGCCATGTGCATATCGGCGACTGGGTGCTGCTCGGCGGTTTCACGACCGTGCATCAGTTCTGCCGCATCGGCGCGCATGCAATGACGGCATTCACCGCGGCCGTCAGCCAGGACATTCCGCCCTTCGTGACGGCGGCCGGCAACCGCGCCGAACCTGCCGGCATCAACAGCGAAGGCTTGCGCCGCCGCGGTTTCAGCAGCGAGCAGATCATGGCCATCAAGCGCGCCTACCGCACCATCTATCGCGCCGGCCTGCCGCTCGAAGAAGCCATGGCTGCGCTGGCGCTGGAAGAGGCCAAGACGCCGGACTCGGCTGCCTACCTGAAGCAGATGCGTGAATTCATCGCATCCTCGACGCGCGGCATCATCCGCTGACATGGCGGACAGCAACGCCAATGTCACCATCGCCATGGTCGCCGGCGAAACTTCCGGCGATCTGCTGGCCGCGCGCCTGCTGTCAGGATTACGGCCGCATTTGCCCGATGCGCGCATGCACGGCATCGGCGGCGCCAGGATGGCTGAATACGGTTTTGTCAGCGATTGGCCGATGGAAAAGCTGTCGGTCAACGGCCTGTTCGAAGTACTTGCTCACTATCGCGAACTGAAGGGCATCCAGAACACGCTGCGCGATCGGCTGCTGGCGGAGAAGCCGAACGTCTTCATCGGCGTCGATGCGCCGGATTTCAATTTCGGCCTGGAAGCGCAGCTGCGCCAGGGCGGCGTTCCCACCGTCCACTTCATCGGGCCGTCGATCTGGGCATGGCGCGGCGGCCGCATCAAGAAGATCGCGAAGGCGGCTTCGCACATGCTGGTCATCTTCCCGTTTGAAGCCGAGATTTATCGCAAGGCCGGCATCCCCGTCACCTATGTCGGCCATCCGCTGGCGCAGGTGATCCCGATGGAGCCGGATGTGGCGGCGGCGCGCAGCGCGCTCGGCTTGCCGGCTGCAGGCCGGGTAGTGGCGATCATGCCCGGCAGCCGCATGGGCGAACTGAAGCACAACACCATCGCTTTTGTGGAAGCCGCCAGGATACTGGCGCAGCGTGATCCCGGCATGCGCTTCATCGCGCCCATGGCGGGCGAGAAGCAGCGCAAGTTCTTTGGCGAGCTGCTCAGCCAGGCCGGTTTGAAGGACCTGCCGCTGCAGATCCTGGATGGCCAGTCGCACACCGCAATGGCCGCCGCCGACGGCGTGCTGGTGGCTTCGGGCACGGCTTCGCTGGAAGTTGCTCTGTACAAGAAGCCCATGGTGATCGCCTACAAGATGATGCGCGCCAGCTGGGAAATCATGCGTCACATGAGCTACCAGCCTTGGATAGGCTTGCCGAACATCCTGGCGCGCGAATTCCTGGTGCCGGAGCTGTTGCAGCACAATGCTACGCCGCAGGCGCTGGCCGATGCACTCTGGAAGCAGCTGGAAGATCCAGCGCATCAGGCGATGCTGAGGCAGCGCTTTACCGACATGCATCACAGCTTGTTGCGCGACACCGCCAATGAAAGCGCACAAGCCGTGCTGCAGGTGATTGCGCAGAACAAACGCTGATCCTGATTTGCGCCGGCCTGGTCCGGCGTCCCCTATTTTGTGGAATGCCGTGACCGATCCTAATCTTTCTCTTTTTTCCTACGACGGCGAAACCATTTGCGGCGTCGACGAAGCTGGCCGCGGCCCTTTGGCCGGTCCGGTGTTTGCCGCTGCAGTGATACTCGACCCGGCGCGGCCGATCAGCGGCTTGCGCGATTCCAAGAAACTGACGGCGGAACGGCGCGAGCTGCTGGCCGGGCAGATCAAGGCCAATGCGCTGGCATGGGCGATTGCCGAATGTTCTGAGGCCGAGATCGACAGCCTCAATATATTGCAGGCTACCATGCTGGCGATGCGCCGTGCGGTGGAGGGCTTGGCGGTGTTGCCGACGCTGGCGCTGATCGACGGCAATCGCTGCCCGGTGCTGAGCATTCGTTCCGAGGCCATCATCAAGGGCGACGATAAGGTGCAAGCCATTTCGGCTGCCTCGATCCTCGCCAAGACCGCGCGCGACGCCGCGCTGGAAGTCTTGCATCAACAATATCCCCACTATGCTTTCGATCAGCATAAGGGCTATCCGACAGCACTGCATATGGAGCGGCTGCGGCTGCATGGGGTTTCGCCGGTGCACCGCAAATCGTATGCGCCAGTGCGCGCCCTGCTGGCGACCAGCGCTGCAACGGGGAAGGCATGAATCAGATGAAAAGCATCACATCCGCCGCCAATCCTTTATACAAGGAGCTGAAACTGCTGGCGACCAGCGCGCAGGCCCGCCGCAAGGCCGGCCGTACTTTGCTGGACGGAATTCACCTGGCGCAAGCGTATCTGCAACATGCCGGCCAGCCGGCATTGTGCGTCGCCAGCGAGAGCGCGCTGGCGCATGACGAGGCCGCCGCCCTGATCAGGCAATGCCAGGCTGGCAAGGTGCAGTGCATCGTGCTGCCGGATGCGCAATACCAGGTGCTGAGCCAGGTCGAGCATGGCGTTGGCCTGCTGTTCGTCATCGAAACGCCCAAGTTCGAGCTGCCGCCGGCGTTGACGCAGTCTGCCGTTCTGCTCGACAATTTGCAGGATCCGGGCAATCTCGGCTCCATCCTGCGCAGCGCCGCCGCTGCCGGCATCAGGCAAATCTACTGCTCCGAAGGCAGTGCATCGGCATGGTCGCCGAAAGTCCTGCGGGCAGGGATGGGCGCTCATTTCATACTGGATATTTTTGAGGGCGTCGATCTGGCTGCGCTGATGACGGCGGCGCGGGTGCCGGTGCTCGCCACCAGTTCCTACGCAACGCAAAGCATCTATCAAGCTGATCTGAGCGGATCGCTGGCGTGGCTGTTCGGTCACGAAGGCCAGGGCGTGGCAGAAGATTTGCTGCAGCTGGCCAGCCAGCAAGTGGTGATTCCGCATCGCGGCCAGATGGAGTCGCTAAACGTTGCCGCAGCGGCGGCGGTTTGTTTCTTTGAGCAGCTGCGCCAGACCGGTCCATAAGATCTGCCGCTGCTCCGGTGTCTAGAACGTCCGTATATCCGGCTTGATATCCTGCAAAATCGTCGCTGCGATTTCTTCAATCGACTTGGTGGTCGACGACATCCAGCGTATCCCTTCGCGCCGCATGATCTTTTCCGCTTCATTCACTTCATAACGGCAGTTCGCCAGCGCCGCATATTTGCTGCCTGGACGGCGCTCGTTGCGGATTTCCGACAAGCGATCGGCGGCGATGGTCAGGCCGAATATCTTTTGCTTGAACGGCAACAGGCCGCTCGGCAGTCTGTCGCGCTCGAAATCTTCCGGAATCAAGGGATAGTTGGCGGCCTTTACGCCGAACTGCATGGCCAGGTAAAGGCTGGTCGGCGTCTTGCCGGAACGCGAGACGCCAACCAGGATCACATCGGCATCGGCCAGGTTCTTGTGCGACTGGCCGTCGTCATGCGCCAGCGAAAAGTTGATGGCCTCGATGCGGTTCTTGTATTCGTCGGTGTTGGCGGTGTTGTGGCTGCGGCCTATGGTGTGGGTAGACTTGACGCCCAGCTCCTTTTCCAGCGGTTTCACAAAGGTCTGGATCAGATCCATGTGCATGGCCTTGGCCTGCTGGATAACTTTCGACAGGTCGGCTTTCACCAGCGTGGAAAAAACGATAGGCAGTTTACCGTCTGCGGCAGACGCCTCATTGATTTTGCGGGTCGCCTCGTAGGCTTTGTCCAGGGTGTCGATGAAAGGTAGGCGCACCTGCTTGAAACGTAGCTCGAACTGGGTCAGCACCGAATGGCCGAAAGTCTCGGCGGTGATGCCGGTGCCGTCGGAAACGAAGAACACAGTGCGATTGGCGGGGACCAGCGGGGCGGGAGCAGCATTGAGCATAATATTATCAAAAAAAGAACAAATAAAACCAACGAAAAAATCAAGGCTAGCCCAGTAGCCAGGCCGGCGCGGAAATTTTTACCGAGCCTGCGTTCTAGCTTGCTGTGAAGTGCCTGCCGCCTTGTACGCCTTTCGGCGTTAAATTGGCATAAAATGGCAGCCAACTGAATATTTAAAGCTGTCCGACGAAGAATAACAAAAAGCCAAGGATGGCGAAGGCAATTGTGAAGATTTCTTATCTTCTACATAACATAATGAAATCAATAGCTTAACTTAAAATCCGTTCCGCAAATGAGTAAACTTTGCGCAGCTACGACCCAATGCTGGCGCGGCCCTCATTTTTTTGCGGAACTGTTTTATTTGGTCGGATCGATCAATTTCCCGCGCCGATGCCTGACATATCGGGCCGTCATTGTAGCGGTTGAATGCCCTAGTTGATCTTGCGCAGCTGCAATTCCGCTCGTTTCTTCTTTGTCCGTCCCGGCCTTGGCGCGCAAGTCTCGAAACTGGAATACTGCAATTTGATCGGCGATTTCTGGATTAGCCGCGATTGCAGTCTCACGTGCTGTCTGGAACGCGCTACGAAGCGTTGATGATGGCAAGCCTTGACCCAATGCGTCTTGAATGAGATGTTCGCCTGTGGGGCCTCTGTCGTTGATCCGTTGAATGACTTTGGCAAGTTCTCCGTTGACTTTGATGCGTAGCCGTTTGCCGCGCTTGTTTTGCTGAATGTTCAACTCGTCATCAATGATGTGGGAGTGCAGGAACTTCAAAACATCCGCAGGTCGCTGGCCGGTTAAATATGCAAGATCCATCGCATCCCGCAGTGGACTATCGGCGGCGTTCCAGACGGCGGAAAAGACTGCATTGTCGATGTACACGTCGCGTCCCTTTTCCTTATTGCCTTTGATCCCTGCGCATGGGTTCGGATTACTTGTAAGTCCTTTTTCCCTGGCAAAGTTAAAAATGTGGCTGAACAGAGCCTTCTCACGATTTGCTGAAACGGGACTACCTTTGCGCAGGTCCATATACATGCGGATGTTCTTTGGCTCAATCGTATTGATCGGTGCCGGCGGAGTATCGAAATACACGTATAGGCGCTTTAATTCAGAGAGGTTGATTCGTTGCGTCGCAGGCGCTTTAGTTGGCAACACTTCCCTGATATATCGCTCCGCAACGTATCGGAACGTGATTAGATCAGGCTGCGCAGCTTTGCTGACGGTCAGCTCAGCCCATTTTTGTACTGCTAGCGCATAGTCGGCCCCCAACGGAATTTCCTTACGAGGTTTCGCGCCGCTGTCCAGATAGAAATATGTTTTGGCGCCGCGATGTCTGGCACGCATTCCAGAGGGTAAATTTTTGTTTCTCGTTGGAGTGCGCCCCATATCAAAATGCCTTCACTATGCTGGAGGTCCATGATGTACGCTGTGGCTTAGATTCTTTTCGCCCATCAATGGCTGATCGAGCAACTACAGCGTGTCCAGTTGCATTGACGAAAAATGGCAATCCCATTTTTCGTAGCGTATCGATTTGCTGCCCTTTCATTTTTCGGCCCGTCAGCTTGATTACTTCGTCGTCGTCTAGAAAAGTACTCATCATTTAGTCCCATCCGTATATCTTTGATAGTTCACTTTCTTCATCTGCCTTACCTCGCTTGACCTTGCATGGCCGCATCAATGGCATGGCGTAGCGATATTCCTTCTGCAATCAGCACATAATTTTGATCGTAGAAGCTAGTCTTTATTGGAGTACCTCGCGGACCGCGCTGCCATTGATGTGCGTGGATATGCTCCTGCGCATCTAGCCAATCTATGCGCAAAGTGTCATCGCTACCTAATCCGGTTACCGGATAATTTCCGTGCTGCATGACGGCTCGGCCGAATTCAGTAAACTCATAGTGCTGCGCATGCGTTCTACGGATCAGGCCGATACATGCAAGACGCTGGACCATCGGCGCGGCGACATTGTGACCGTCGCCATCTTCGAAGCAATCCTTCATGCGCTGCAGCGCTGCGAATTCGTCAGGCAAAATTGTAATCATCGTGCTTTTCTTTCTCCGCTTGGGATTGCATAGCTACGTCAATGGCTGCTCGGGGATTCTCAAAAATACCAGGCTGCGTTTCATCAATATTCGGCCACAATAGCCAGAACCCCTTTTTGTCTTCGCCAGACACCGTTTTCCCGCCATGGAAAACAACAGCTTTCTGATCGATCAGATAGTCGAGGCGCTGTGTATCCAGCAGGTCACCGTAAATTGGTCGAGGCGTAGGTTGTTCGGTAGGCGTTACTGTTTTTTTTGTGACCTTGGTTTTACCCGCAGACCTAGCCGTCTCTAAGTGCCCTGCGAGTACTTTTCCCGCGCCGCTGCCATGTTTCTTGACGACTTCAAGGGCCACATGGGCAGCAACCTCTTTGCGCGCCACCATGCCTTGCACGTCACTATTGGACTCTGCCAATGTCAGCATCTGCGACACGTAGTTCGTGGATTTTCCGACCTTCGACGCGACCTCTTGATTCGTCCAGCCGAAGCCGATCAGTTTGCGATATTGCAGGCCTTGTTCAAGAGGTGTCAGCGGCTTGCCTTGAGCACTGGTGAGCATGTGGGCAATGCGTTCGGCATCATTGCCACGGAACTGCCGTGCATCAATGCGGAGGATTTCAAGGCCCTCGGCGATCAATTGCAGGATGGCTGTGAGTCGATGGTGGCCATCAACCAGGATGATGCGACCGTCCTCGACCCGAACCACCAACGCATCCAGTTCTGCACCGGCCTTAATTGATGCCTTGATCGAATCGACATGTTCTTGATCGATTGGGCGCCCATTGAATCCAGGCTCAATTTCGATGATGCATGGATCAACCTGGAATCGCGTGGTTTTTTGGACGCCGTCGATTTTTCGTTCGGCTAGCACCTTCAATGACACCGCTCCTGACATATTTTCTGTCATTTTCTGTTCCTTATTTTTGAATAAATGCGAACGAGTTAGGTTCGCTTTATGGCTTAATACACTCGACGAAGAGGGATTTGTTACACATTTCTGGTATATGGTCATGTTAGGATTGCTTATCCTTTTTGGAGGACTTATGGCTGAACGGGTGAATATTATTTACAGTGGATTTGAGCTCTCTGTGCTGCCCATACTGGAATTTGGGTCTCCGGCCAATAGTCCGAAATTTTCATACAGCGCGTTCATTTGCAGGCCAGGCGATGCTGAATCGAAAGAAGGCAGTAAGAAATATTTTTTCTCGCACCCGCTCCCAGATTTTCTCAACGAGGCTGCTGCTGTCGCCGCAGGACTTCAACGGGCAAAATTAATTGTTGACGGAAATGACCCGGTTCATTCAGTTCTGTCTTTATAATGAAGTGCGGCACTTGCTGTGCATATTCGCTAGTCAATCCTCCCAGTTTCGAGAGCATGACCAATAACGGTTTGCATCAGACTCAGCTGGAATTGCTTGTATTTTTACCAGTATGAAATGGCTATTTATCGTGATAAATTTTCCTTATGGAAACTATTTATGGGAAATAAATGCCACAATTCGAGACGGAACATGAAGGGCACAAGATCAAAGTCGCAAGCACGATAACTAATAGTGGTAAGTATCGTTGGGCTGCTTTGATTGACGGGGTGTTACTGCAGCCGCCAGCGGTTGAACCCTCCGATACCTGGGACGCTGCTCGTGATCAGGGAGTCGCATTCGCCAAAGATCTTGTCCATGTTTGTAGGTGATTTCATGCTCGCATCGCAATCTGGCAAGGTTGCTTGCGGAAGAAGCGCCTTTTCGGCAGCGGGGCGGGCATGAGACATAATTTTGAGTACAAAGGCATCTATTACTCGGTCGACGTTTATGAAGGCGAAAAAGGGGAATGGACTTGGTCTTATCAAATTGCGAGCGGGGCGATTTATACATGTAGAGATCTGCCAATGGATAGAAAAGAAACCGCGCTTCGCGGAGCTAAACGTAAAGTTAGATGGATGATTGATCATGAAAAATGATTTCGCCGTCCTCTCGATTTTGCGCTTCTGAGCGAAGTTAGATTTCATGTCAGTACTTATTCGATACCTGCCAGCGCCTTGATTTCCTTGGTGGACTTGCCGGTGGCCTCATGCAGCTTCACCAGCAGTGTGGAGCCGAGTGGTTGTACCTCGTTGCGTACCTTGCTGATGACCGGCGGCGCGACTTCAAGTGTGCGGGAAAGGGCGGCATCATTCTTCAGCTGCAGCAGCTCCAATACGGTATCCAGCATGTGAGCGACGGTGTTAGTTGATTCGTTGGTATTCATTGCGGTCCTTATAAGTAGAGTCGTTCAATCGGAAAT
>NZ_JBWKVC010000002.1:307084-662358 GCF_059421505.1 Collimonas sp. GW821-FHT02H07 | reverse complement strand
TGGAAGACCGGCCACTCGCTGGTCAAGGCCAAGATGCGGGAAACCGGCGCGCCGCTGGGCGGTGAAATGAGCGGCCACGTTTTCTTCAAGGATCGCTGGTACGGTTTCGACGATGGCCTGTATGCCGGTGCGCGCTTGCTGGAACTGCTGAGCCGTGAAAGCGATCCGTCCGCACTGCTGAACGCCTTGCCGCAATCGTCCAGCACGCCTGAGCTGCAATTGAAACTGGAAGAAGGGGAGAACTTCACCCTGATCGAGAAATTGCAGAATGAGGCGAGCTTTCCCGGCGCGGAAGAGATCATCAAAATCGACGGCTTGCGCGTTGAATACGCCGATGGTTTCGGCCTGGCGCGTTCATCCAATACCACGCCGGTGGTCGTGATGCGCTTTGAGGCCGAGTCGGAGCAGGCGCTGGCGCGGATCCAGTCTGAATTCAAGCGCGTGATCCTGGCTGCCAAGCCCGATGCATCGCTGCCTTTCTGATCAACCTGTCGAAATGGCCGCGATTTGAACATCCTGATCGTCCGCGTCTCCTCCCTCGGAGACGTGGTGCATAACATGCCTATGGTGTCGGATATCCGGCGCCAATTTCCCGATGCGAATATCGACTGGGTCGTGGAAGAGGGATATACCGGCCTGGTGCGCATGAATCCTGACGTGCGCCGCATCATCCCGATTGCCTTGCGGCGCTGGCGCAAGAGTCTGTCGTCTGCAGCCACAAGGGCGGAAATTTCGAATTTCAGGCAACAGCTCAAGCAGGATGCCTACGATTTCGTGTTCGATACACAAGGATTGCTGAAAACCAGTGTAGTAATGCGGATGGCGCGGCTTGCGCCAGGTGGCCAACGGGTCGGATTGGCGAATGCGACTGAGGGCTCAGGCTATGAGCCGCTGTCACGCGTATTTCATACCAAGAGCGTCGAGGTGGGCCTGCGTACGCACGCTGTATTGCGTGCCCGTGAAGTAGCGGCAAAGGCGCTTGGCTACAGCGTCGACGGCGTAGCTGATTTCAATCTGCATCCTGCGGCCATGAAGCCTGTGGACTGTCCTGCATGGTTGCCAGCTATACCATATGCGGTTTTCTTCCACGGCACGGCGCGCGCCGCCAAGCAGTGGTCCAATGCCAATTGGGTGCGGATTGCCGCCCTGCTTGCGGAGCGCGGCTTGCCGGTGCTGCTGCCTTGGGGCAGTGACGCGGAGAAAAGCAATGCCGAGCAATTGGCCAGTCAAATGAGCAATGCCCGCGTGCTGCCTAAATTGCCTTTGATGGACGCAGTATTGCTGGCGCAGCGCGCCGCTTTGGTGATCGGCGTTGATACCGGCTTGACGCACATTGCGGCCGCCTTCAATCGTCCAACCATCGAGCTGTACTGTGATTCTCCGCGCTGGAAAACCGAAGGAAACTGGTCACCGCAGATCATCAACCTGGGGGAAATCGGCATGCCACCAACGGTGGAGCAGGTTGCGCTGGCAGTCGATACGTTGGCGGCGTAAGCCGATTGGCGGAAGGCAGCAGGAGTCGAACCTACCCGGGAGTGACTGGCACCCCCCACCGGGTTTGAAGCCCGGCCGCATCACCGGATACGTGTGCCTTCCTTGCTGCGCTATCTTATCCTGATTCGCAATTTCTACGTCATCAGAACCAGTCCAGGTCGCCGCCGCGCAACACGTGCGCATCACGCAGGCGGCGGGTATACCCCACACGATCAAAAAATTCCAGGATCTGAATCGCCCGTTTGCGTCCAAGGCCGGTGGCGTCGCGCCAGCTTGCAGCGCTCACTCCGACAGCAGCCGAAGCGTTGCCCTCTGTCTCTTGCCGCGCAATCAGACTGGTCATCAGCGCAGCCAGTTCGCGCATGCGTTCATGGTGATAAAACAGGTCCCGCTCAATTTGATAAAGCAGCCCTTGCCGCAGCAGTTTCCGCAACAGCTGGCGCACCTGCTCTTCAGGCAGAGAATGGGCCCGTGCCAGGTCGCGCACCCACGGCGGATCGAAACCTGCGGCGGCAAGCGTGGCCAGCAGTTGCGTCGCCAGCGCCTGTTCGCTTTCCGACAGCGCGATTGCATGTTGCGGTAGATGCAGCCATGGCCCGCTACGCTGTATCGTGCCGTCCTCGGTGAGAGACGTCAGAACCGCCAGCCACAGCGCGCTGTCCAGCGTCGGCTGCGCCATGCGCCGCAGACGCCCGCCATCGACGCCTTGCTCATCGGGAAAGCGCACATGGAAATCCGTAAGTGCGTCGACCGCACGTGCCTTCAGAGTGTGCCATTGGGCCGACAGCATGACAAATCTATCCTGTTCCAGTGAGCCGGTTGCAATCGTCTGCGCGTCGGGTGGCAAAGGCAAGGCATCCGATGGCAAGCCGCTGAGTTGCATCAGCGTCGACAGGCGCAAGCCGCCGGGCGAGGTCGTTTGCAGCAAGGGCTTGAGGCCGGCGCCGTTCAGCATCTGTTCGATCGCATCGAGCCAGGCCTGCCGTTCCGGTGTGCGCCGCTTTCTGGCCGGGGCGGTCGGGTCGAGCACGTGGCCGCCGCCGACTGTCATGCTGGCCTGCGCATTGCGGACGATAAAACGGTCGCCTGGCGTCGCGCAGACGGCGGATTCAAACTGCAGCTGCACCCGGCAGCGATTGCCGGCGTTCAGGGTGCTCCCCTCCAGCAGGGTGACGTGTGCAAGCTGGTGCAGGGTGCCGAGATGGACGTGCAGGAGAGAACGGTTGCGTAGCATCAGGCCGGCGCTTGCCGATAGTTGCAACTCGACGTCAATCCGTGTCGATGGCGTTAGCGCGCGCGAATCCGCCAGCCAGTCGCCGCGCTTAATGGCGTCCTTGTCGATGCCGCTCAGGTTGAGTGCGCAGCGCTGGCCGGCGCTGCCGCTGGCGGCGGGGCGATTTTGCACATGCAGACTGCGCACGCGCACCGTGTCGCCGGCCGGCATCAGCGCCAGATGATCGCCGCTGCGGACCTGGCCGGAGAAAACGGTGCCGGTGACCACCGTCCCGTGTCCCGGCAGAGTGAATACCCGGTCTATCGCCAGCCGGAACAGTCCGTCGGCGCGGCGCGGCGGCATGCTTTGCGCTACGGCATGCAGATGCTGTTGCAGGGCCGTGGTTCCGGCATCTTGCGGCAGATGCGCCGCCACGTTGAATATCGGGACGCCAGCCAGCCTGCTGCCCGCCAGCAGGGCTCGAATCTCAATGGTGACATCGGCAATACGCGCCGCATCGACGCGGTCGATTTTGGTCACGGCCACGGCGCCGGCGTCGACGCCCAGCCACTGGAGTATTTCCAGGTGCTCACGTGTCTGCGGCATGACGCCGTCGTCGGCGGCGATCACCAGCAGCGCGAAATCAATGCCGCTGGCGCCGGCCACCATGGTGTGCACCAGGCGCTCGTGGCCGGGAACGTCGATGAACCCCAGCACTTCACCATTCGGCAGCGCGGTGTAGGCGTAGCCTAGTTCAATCGATATGCCGCGTTCCTGTTCTTCCTTGAGACGGTCGGTGTTGACGCCGGTCAGCGCTTTGATCAGCGTGGTCTTGCCGTGATCGATATGCCCGGCGGTGCCGACGATCATAGGGACAGTTCCTGCAGTTGCGAGATGAAGCTGGCTTCCTCGTGTTGTTCCAGACAGCGGCAATCCAGCCACAGGGCGTCGTTGGCGATGCGTCCGACCACCGGCCGCGGCAACTGCCGCAGCGCCCGTTCCAGCTTGTCGAGCGCGCGGCCGTGGCGTTTGCCGCCGGCGTTATCGGCGCGCAGCACCAGGCCGTGGCTCGGCAGCTGGTCGACCGGCAAGGCGCCGCTGCCGATCTGGCTGAACATTGCTTCGGCGTTCACTGTGTAGCGGTTTGCCAGCGTCTTCTGCAACGCCGGCAGCAGGCGTTCTGCCTGGGCCCGTATTTGCGCTTGCGGACGGGTCAGCAGGCGCAGGGTGGTAAGCCGTTCAGTCAGGAATTCCGGCGCCAGATACAGGCGCAGCACCGGCTCCAGTGCGGCCAGGGTCAGCTTGCCGACGCGCAGCGCGCGTTTCAGCGGATTTTTTTTGATGCGGCCTATCAGGTCGGCGCGGCCGACGATGATGCCGCATTGCGGCCCGCCCAGCAGCTTGTCGCCGCTGAAGGTTACGAGATCGGCGCCTTGGCGGATGGTTTCGCGCACCGTGGTTTCATTCGGCAAGCCCCACTGCGTCAGGTCAAGCAAGGTGCCGCTGCCAAGATCGACCGTCACGGCAACGCCGTGCGGCCGCGCCAGTTCCGCCAGCGTGGCGACATCGACGCTGCTGGTGAAGCCGCTGATGGCGTAATTGCTGCAATGGACTTTCATCAGCATGGCGCTGCGGGGGCTGATGGCGTTGGCATAATCGGCCGCATGGGTGCGGTTGGTGCTGCCGACTTCTACCAGCTTTGCGCCGGCGCGCTGCATGATGTCGGGCACGCGGAAGGCGCCGCCGATTTCCACCAGTTCGCCGCGCGAGACAATCACTTCTTTCTTTTGCGCCAGCGCATTGAGCATCAGAAAGACCGCGGCGGCGTTGTTGTTGACCACGGTCACGGCTTCGGCGCCTGTGAGTTCGCGCAAGATATCTTCCACCAGGCTGTCGCGGTCGCCGCGGCCGCCGGTCTCCAGGTCGAATTCGAGATTGCCGGGCGAGGTCATGGCGCTGACCACTGCCTGCACCGCTTCGTCCGGCAGCAGCGCGCGTCCCAGGTTGGTATGCAGTACGGTGCCGCTGAGGTTGAACATCGCACGCAGGTGCAGGCCGCTGGCGTCAGTCAGTTGCTGCCCTACCGTCGCGCAGAGCTGGGGCTCCTCGACGTCGATAGCTGCGAGTTTGCCGGCCAGGGCCTGGACCCTGAGCCCATCCAGATGCTTGCGTACCGCGGCGGTTACCTGGGTGCGCCCATATTGCGCCAGCAAAGGCTTGAGCTGCGGCAGATTCAGAACCCGGTCCACCGAGGGAATGTCGCTGACTGAAGCTAGTGGCGGACTGCTGAGCGGGTTCGCGGCGCGCATTCAGCCCTCCGCCGCTTGCCACAGCAAGGGGTTGCCCTGACGCCGCGCATACACGGTTTCACCCATCAGCAGATCCAGCGTCAGGCTCGCCAGATCGTCCGCCACGGGTTCTACGTAAGGATCTTTTTCCTGGTAAAAAATCTTCAGCCAGCTATGGCATTCATCGCAGGTTTCCGCCTTGATGGCGGCTGCGCCGGCAGCCTGCTCGTCTTCTATGGATTGATAAGCGATACCTTTGGTGGAGTCGCAGTACGCGCACTTGATGCGCACCATATGCCATTCGGCGGCGCACATGCCGCATTGCAGGTAACGATGGCCCTGCGACTGGCCATCCATCCGCACCACGCTGGCAACCGGCATGGAACCGCAGCATGGACACAGGCCCGGGGTGTCGAGCAAGGGCACGTCGCGGACATCAAAACGTGTCACCAGATCGCTGCAGATCACCTGCAGGGCAGCGGCGTAGAACGGGGCGCTGGCCGGATCGACGATTTCATTATTGCGCCGCAAGATGGCTTCGGCCTGGCTGTCGCGCTGGTTGGCGCCGGTTTGCCGGATGCGCTCTATCAGTTGTATCAGCGGCGGCGGCAGGCCGCTGGCTTTTGCCAGTTGCTCCAGCAGCTGATCCAGCACTGTCTGCCAATGCGGACTGCGCACCTGGTCTGTCGCCAGGATCAGCGGCAGCAGATGCGCTTGGGCCAGGTTGTGGCGCGCCTGGTCGCGGGCATGGCTGTCCGCTTCGCCGTTCAAGCCGTTCAATGCTTGCTGCTGGGCCTGCGCCAGCGATGCCATCAGATTCAGGTAGTCGCCGATAGGATTGCCTGCCGCCAGTTGTTTCAGGCGCCGCGCGCGGTCGCTGAAAACACTGGCGCGCTGCGGCAGCCGGATGCGCGGAATCGCGTTGTGATCCAGCGCTTCGATTTCGCCTGGTTCAAGGATACGTTGCAAGGTAGTTCCTTTTTTCGCAGCAATCGGCAACCGCGGAAATCGCGGAAAAGCATGCCGCTGTTTATTTTCGTGAATTACCTTTTGATACGCAAGTTGCTAATGTAGCTTAATTATTCTGCAAGAGTCGCATGGTTAATTTTACTCCCCAGTCATTTTTCTGTACCAGTCCGCATGATGCTTGCGCGCCCAGGCGCGGCTGACCGTGCCGCGCGTCATGGCGCCGACTGTCCCTTGGACCCAGATGGCTGCATAGATATGCACCACGATGCCGGCGATCAGGACAAAGCCGCATAGCGCATGCAGCAGCACCGCAAGCCTGATCACAAAGATCGGGAACAGCCAGGAGAACCAGGCGCGCCAGATGACGATGCCGGACAGCAGCAAGCCGGCCATGCAGGCGATCATTACCCAGAACAATAACTTCTGCCCGCCGTTGTAGCGTCCCACCGGCGGCAGGCTTTCTTCGCGGTTGTTGATGACGTCGCCGACGTTTTCCAGCCAGGCGATGTCATTCTTCTCGATCAGGTTGTGACGCCAGAAACGCAGCGCCAGCAGCGCAAAGCAGACAAACATCAGCAGCCCGATGAAGGGATGCAGGATGCGGGTCCAGGGGCCGCCGCCGAGCACGAAACTGAGCCAGAACATCGCCGGATGGAACAGGGCCAGGCCCGACAGCGCCAGCACCACGAAGGTGATGGCGACCAGCCAGTGATTGATGCGTTCGCCGGCGTTGTAACGGACGATCTTGTCTTTGTCTACATCTCGCTGGTGCTTGTTCATGGTGGCAGATCCTGTGCGTTGATGTTGGGATCGTTCGCATTGTTCTCGGGCGCCGTCAGCAGAGCGGCACGCTTGAAGGCGTCGGATTCTTCCTCTTCCGCGGCCTTGTCCTCCTCCGTGACTTCGTTCGGGCCGACCTTGATGTAATGGAAGAAGCCGGCCAGCGCGGTCATGGCGATGCCGGCCAGCGCCAGCGGTTTGGCGACGCCTTTCCACAGACCGACCAGCGGGCTGATGCGCGGATTGTCCGGCAAGCCGTGATACAGCGACGGCCTGTCGGCATGGTGCAGCACATACATCACATGGGTGCCGCCCACGCCCGGCGGATCGTACAAGCCGGCCTGCGCAAAGCCGCGTTCCTTGAGGTCGACGATGCGTTCCGCCGCGTGCTCCTTCATGTCTTCCTTGGTGCCGAAGACGATGGCGCCGGTCGGGCAGGTCTTGACGCAGGCCGGTTCCTGGCCGACGGCGACCCGGTCCGAGCAGAGCGTGCACTTGTAGGCCTTGTTGTCTTTCTTCGAAATGCGCGGCACATCGAACGGACAACCGGTCACGCAGTAACCGCAGCCGATGCAGTTTTCCTCATGAAAATCGACGATGCCATTGTTGTACTGGACGATCGCACCGGGTGACGGACAAGCTTTGAGGCAGCCGGGATCTTCGCAGTGCATGCAGCCATCCTTGCGGATCAGCCATTCCAGGTTGCCGTCAGGATTTTCGTACTCCGAAAAGCGCATCACGGTCCACGAGTGTTCCGTCATGTCGGGCGGATTGTCGAGCACGCCGACATTGACGCCAACTTCGTCGCGCAGGTCGTTCCATTCCATGCAGGCGGTCTGGCAGGCTTTGCAGCCTATGCATTTGGTGACGTCGATCAGCTTGGCGACAGTGCCGGTCACCGGCTCGCGCACGCTGGGCGGCGGCGTGGTGGTGGCGGAGACGCGCTTGATATCTAGGGATTGCAGGGCCATGGTTTCTCCTATGCCTTCTCAACCTTGACCAGGAACGACTTGAATTCCGGCGTTTGCGAATTGCCGTCTCCCACACCCGGCGTCAGCGTGTTGGCGAGATAGCCCGGCTTGGTCAGGCCCTTGAAACCCCAGTGGATCGGGATGCCGACGTGATGCACAGGTTTGCCTTCAATCGTCATTTTCTTGATGCGCTTGGTCACCACGGCGACGGCGACGATGTGGCCGCGCTTGGAACTGACCTTGACCCGCTCGCCGGCCACCACGCCGACTTCCTTCGCTAGGTCCTCGCCGATTTCGACAAACTGCTCGGGCTGGATGATGGCGTTGAGACGGGCGTGCTTGGTCCAGTAATGGAAGTGCTCGGTGAGCCGGTAAGTGGTGCCGACATGCGGGAAGGCATCTGCCTTGCCGAACATGGCGCGGTCGTCAGGGAATACGCGCGCCCCCGGATTGCTGGTCGCCGCCGCATTCTTCGGGAACAGCGGGTTGTAGCCGACCGGCGTTTCAAACGGTTCGTAGTGCACCGGGAACGGTCCTTCCGCCATGCCGGCGCGGGCAAAGAAACGCGCCACGCCTTCCGGGTTCATGATGAACGGGCCCATACCGCCGGCAGGGGCTTCATCCACCTTGAAATCGGGCACATCGACGCCACCCCATTTCTGGCCGTTCCAGCCGATCAGCCTGCGCCTGGCGTCGAACGGCTTGCCGTTGAGATCGCACGAGGCGCGGTTGTACAGGATACGGCGGTTGGCCGGCCAGGCCCACGACCAGTTGAGGGTTTGGCCGATGCTGGTCGGATCCGAGTTGTCGCGGCGCGCCATCTGATTGCCGGCTTCGGTCCAGCAGCCGGCGAAGATCCAGCAGCCGCAGGCGGTGCTGCCGTCGTCGCGCAGTTCGGAAAAGCCTGCCACCTGCTCGTTTTTCTTGCGCACGATCTTGCTTGCATCCTTGGGATCGGCCAGGTCGCTCAGCGCGCGGCCGTTGTACTCCTTGGCGAGCTCTTCCGCGGTCGGGCTTTCCGGATTGGCGTAAGGCCAGGACAGCTTGACGATGGGATCGGGATACTTGCCGCCATCCTTCGCATACATCTTGCGCATCTTCAAGAACAGGGTCGACATGATTTCCAGGTCGCTGCGCGCTTCGCCCGGCGGCTCCGCGCCTTTCCAGTGCCATTGCAGCCAGCGGCCGGAGTTCACCAGGGAACCTTCTTCCTCGGCGAAGCAGGTGGTCGGCAGGCGGAATACTTCGGTCTGTATCTGGCTCGGGTCGACGTCGTTGAACGCACCATAGTTCTTCCAGAACTCGGAAGTTTCGGTGGCGAGCGGATCCATCACTACCAGGAATTTCAGCTTGGCCAGGCTGGCGCCGATCTTGCCCTTGTCCGGGGCTGCCGCCAGCGGGTTGAAGCCCTGCGCGATATAGCCGTTGACCTTGCCTTGCTTCATCAGCTCGAACACTTGCAGCATGTCGTAGGGCTTGTCCAGCTTGGGCAGGTAGTCGTAGGCCCAGTTGTTGTCCGCGGTGGCGGCATCGCCCCACCAGGATTTCATCAGGCTGACGTGGAATTTGCCGTAGTTCTGCCAATAGCTCAGCTGGTTCGGACGCAGCGGCTTGCTGGCGCGGGCGGCGATGTACTTGCCGAAATCCTGCTCGGTTTCCGACGGCAAGGTCATATAGCCAGGCAGCAGATTGGTCATCAGCCCCAGATCGGTCAGCCCCTGGATATTCGAGTGGCCGCGCAGGGCGTTCATGCCGCCGCCGGCGATGCCGATATTGCCAAGCAGCAGCTGCACCATGGCGCCGGTGCGGATGATCTGCGAGCCGATCGAATGCTGGGTCCAGCCGAGCGCGTACAGGATGGTGCCGGCACGCGTCGGCGAGGCGGTGGAGGCCAGCATTTCGCACACTTTCAGGAATTTATCCTTGGGCGTGCCGCATACGCTTTCCACCATGTCCGGCGTATAGCGCTCATAGTGATGCTTCATCAGGTTGAACACGCAGCGCGGATGCGCCAGGGTCGGATCGGTCTTGACGAAACCATCCTCGCCCAGCTCGTAATCCCAGGTGGTCTTGCTGTAGTTGTGCTTGTCCGCGTTGTAGCCCGAGAAAATCCCGTCGTCAAAGGTAAAGTCTTCGCGCACGATGAAGCTGAAGTCCGTGTAGTTCTTGACGTATTCGTGCTGGATCTGGTCTTTCTCCAACAGGTAGCGGATGACGCCGCCGAGGAAAATGATGTCGGTGCCGGTGCGGATGGGCGCATAGAAATCGGCTACCGAGGCCGAGCGCGTAAAGCGCGGATCGACCACGATCAGCTTCGCCTTGTTATGCGCCTTGGCTTCGGTCACCCATTTGAAACCGCATGGATGGGCCTCGGCTGCATTGCCGCCCATAATCAGTATTACATCCGCATTCTTGATGTCGACCCAATGATTCGTCATCGCTCCACGGCCAAACGTCGGGGCAAGACCTGCCACCGTCGGACCGTGTCAGACACGCGCCTGGTTGTCGAACGCCAGCAGCCCGAGGCTGCGCATGGTTTTGTGGGTCAGGTAGCCGACTTCATTGCTGCTGGCCGAGGCTGCCAGCATGCCTGTGGTCAGCCAGCGATTGACGGTCAGGCCCTCCGGCGTCTTTTCCACGAAATTGGCGTCGCGATCCTGTTTCATCAAGGTGGCGATGCGGCTCAGGGCATCGTCCCACGACATGCGTTTCCATTCCTTCGAGCCGGGAGCCCTGTATTCCGGGAACTGCAGGCGGCTGGGACTGTGCACGAAATCCAGCAGGGAGGCGCCCTTGGGGCAAAGCGTGCCGCGGTTGACCGGATGGTCCGGATCGCCTTCGATATGAAAGATGCTGGCTTTGGCATTCTTGGCGCCGTCGCCGAGGCTGTACATCAGGATTCCGCAACTGACAGAGCAGTAGGGGCAGGTGTTGCGGGTTTCGACACTGCGCGCCAGCTTATAGTTGCGGACTTCGGCCAGCGCGGGGGCCGGCGAAAATCCCATGAGCGCCAGGCTCGAGCCTGCCAGGGTAGCGCCAGTCGTTTTAAGGAACTGACGCCGCGACATGTGAACCATGGGTAGACCTCTCTTTGTGCAGTAATGCCACAGCGTTCGGAATATGCTGTTTTATTATAGGATGGATTATTGTTTGCCAACAGAGGGAAATGTAGCGTCCCTGCAGCGGCAACTCGGCCAATGCGAGTTGATAAAATATCCCGAAGTTAATTATTTGATAATTATAATACAGGCTGATAGAAGCTGTGGTTCACGCCGTCATTGCAACGCGGCATAATACGGCCATGGAACAACAAATTATCGAAATCGATCTTGCCGACTGGCAGATCAGCACACCCAACTCAGCCTGGATTTCCGCCCTGGAGGCTGGAAAAGTACTGTACTTTCCCCATCTGAACTTTGCCTTCACTGCCGACGAACAGCGCTTCCTGACGCCGGCAATCCGCGACCCTAAAAGCCGCAACATTAGTCTCGACGCCAACGGCAAGCTCAAGGGGGCGTTGGGCGATGCCGCCGATCAGGCCGCGCTGGCCCAGATGATCGGACGTTTCCGCAGCCAGGCGCAGCAACTGATTTATTCCTTGCTGCCGGCCTATGCCGATACCCGCAGCGAACTGCGCATGGCGCCCACCAGCTACCGGCCGATGCAGGTGGAAACCCGCGCCCAGTCCTGGCGCGCCGATGACCGTCGCCTGCATGTCGATGCTTTCCCGTCGCGCCCGAATTACGGCGAGCGCATCCTGCGCGTGTTCGCCAATGTCAATCCGGATGGCGTGCCGCGTGTCTGGCGTGTCGGCGAACCGTTCGAAGATGTCGCACAGCGTTTCCTGCCGCGCGTCAAAGGCTATTCGCGCTGGCAGGCGTACGCGCTGAATGCCCTGCACATCACCAAATCCCTGCGCAGCGAATACGATCATCTGATGCTGCAGCTGCACGACGCCATGAAATCCGATCCGGACTATCAGAAAAACGGTCCGCAAGTGACGCAGCCGTTTGCCGCCGGGTCGGTGTGGGTATGTTTTTCCGACCAGACGCCGCACGCGGTCATGGCCGGTCAGTACATGATGGAACAAACCTTGCATCTGCCGGCAGCCAAGCAATACGACCCGGGCGCCAGTCCGTTGGCGATCCTGCGCCGCCTGACCGGCCGTGTGCTGACCGAATGAAGGCTGCAGCGGGTTTTGATGCAGGCCGGGCCTGGCGCATCCGTTTGCTGTATTCCGCAGTGTGGTGGCTGGCGATGCCGATGGTATTGCTGCGCTTGTGGCGGCGTGGCGGTAAGGAGCCGGGCTACCGTCAGCATGTGGCGGAGCGTATCGGTTTTTACCCGCCGCTGGCGCCGCAGCTGGCCGTGGGTAAATTTATCTGGGTGCATGCCGTCTCGGTGGGCGAGACGCGCGCGGCAGAACCCTTGATCAAGGCTTTGCTCGACGCCTATCCCGGGCACGCGATTCTGCTGACGCACATGACGGCGACCGGACGCGAGACCGGTAAGCAATTGTTCGGGCAGTCGCCGCGCGTGCTGCAATCTTTTTTGCCTTATGACACCGGCTGGATGGTAGGCCGCTTCCTGCGCCATTTTTCGCCTCGCCTGTGCGTGTTGATGGAAACCGAAGTGTGGCCGAACCTGATCGTCCAGTGCGGACGCTACAAGGTGCCGGTGGCGCTGGTCAATGCGCGCCTGTCAGAACGCTCCCTGCGGCGCGGCAAGCGCTTTGCGACGCTGATGACAGAGGCGGCCGGTGGCATGTCTTGCGTTGGCGCGCAAACCGACGCCGACGCCGGACGCTTGCGCCAGCTTGGCGGCGGCAATGTGCAGATTACCGGCAACCTGAAATTCGACGTCACGCCGTCGCCGGGGTTGCTGACGCTTGGCGCTACGCTGCGGGAGCAGATCGGCCGCCGTTCGGTGCTGCTGTGCGCGAGCACCCGCGAGGGCGAGGAAGAATTGATCCTGGAGGGATTGTCCAGGCGTTTGCAAGATCCCGCCAACGTCCGTTTGCTACCGGCCGATTTGCTGGTCGTGATCGTGCCGCGCCATCCGCAGCGCTTTGACGAAGTGGCGGCCATGGCGGCGGCGAAAGGCTTGTCGCCATGGCGCCGCAGCAGTATGGACAGGCAGCCGGTACCGGCCCAGGTCAAGGTATTGGTCGGCGATTCGATGGGCGAGATGTTCGCTTATTACGCCATGTGCGATGTGGCCTTCATCGGCGGCAGCCTGCTGCCGATGGGCGGGCAAAACCTGATCGAAGCTTTCGCAGTCGGCAAGCCGGTGTTGATCGGTCCGCATACTTTCAATTTTTCCGATATCACCGAACAAGCGATCGCTGCCGGCGCGGCGCAACGGGTGAGCGACGTCGGCCACATGCTGGACGCAGCCTTCCAGCTGCTGCAGAGCGATCCGCAACGGCAGGCCATGGGTCAGCAGGCCATCCAGTTCGCGCAGCAGCATCGCGGCGCCACGGCGCGCACCATGGCGTTGCTGGCGCCATTTATCAAGGTTAACTGAACATGAACGCAACTGTCATTGCTACCAAGGTAATCAGCAGCTTGCTGCTTTTGCCTGCCAGTCTGATCTTGCTGATCATCGTGGGCATGTTATTGCGACGTAGCTATCCCAGCGTTGGCATCGTCGTCAGTTTCGCCTCTTTGTTATTGCTTTTCGTGCTGAGTACGGAAGTGGGAGCTTTGCTGCTGGCCGGGCCACTCGAGCGACGAGTGCCGGCATTAGAAGCTGGCGCAGCTGGCGGCGCGCAGGCAATTGTCATACTGGGCGGTGGCCGCATAAGCAACGCCCCTGAATATAACGGCGAAGACATGCCCAATTATCAGACGCTTGCGCGCTTGCGTTATGGCGCCAAGTTGCAACGCCAGACTGGTTTGCCGGTATTGGTATCCGGCGGCATGCCGGATGGTTCGCGCGTGTCGGAAGCCGCGCTGATGGCAAATAGCTTGCAGGAAGATTTTGCGGTGCCGGTAAAATGGCGCGAAGAAGCATCAGACGATACTGCCCAGAATGCGAAATTCTCTGCCGCCATTTTGCAGCAGGCCGGCGTCAGGAAAATCTTGCTGGTCACGGACGCCTTACACATGCCGCGCGCGCAGATGATGTTCGCGCAGGCTGGACTGGAGGTGGTGATTGCGCCGACCATTTTTTTTAGCCACGAGCGGCTTATCCTCAGGAGTTTCTTGCCGTCCGGGAAAGGCATGTATCGCAGCGATTACGCCTTGCATGAGTGGCTGGGGATCTTGTGGTTCAAGATCCGCTCAGGCCAGTCACAGCAAGCTGGCGAGGTAGCGGCGGCCAGTTGATGTGCGTTGGCTGAATCGGTATCAACCCGATAATCCGGATTAAGCGTCCATCTGCGATTAAAACTGCGTTTTCCGGTAATCTGTGAAGAAGCAGATTTTTTGAAGGAAAACCCATTGCATGTCTACTAGAAAGACATCGTTGCCCGGTTTCGATTCCTCGCAAAAGGCGACAGACCGCTTGCTTTTTGCCGTTTTACCGGAGAAGCCCGCTGCTGCACGCATTGAACAGCTTACTCATGCCTTGCGCCTTGAACATGACTTGCACGGCGCCGCGGTTCATGCAGGACAGTTGCACATTACGCTTGCGATCCTGGGCGAGTATCTGGGACTGCCGCATGATCTGCTTGCTGCCGCGGCTGGCGCCGCTTCACAGATTGAACAGACGGCGTTTAGAGTCCGGTTCGACCATGTCCAGACCTTTCGCAACAAATCCAGCGTGTCAGGAAATTACCCCATTGTTCTTTGCGGCGACGAGGGCGTTATCGGTTTGGAGACGCTGCATCAAGGTCTGGCAGGCAGGCTGCGCCGTTTTGGTTTCAAGGGTATTCCTGCAGGCATGACGCCTCATGTGACCTTGCTGTATGAACCCGAGCGAGTTCCCAGCCATGCGGTAGCAGCGGTAGAGTGGACGGTGCGCGAATTCGTATTGCTACATCGCCATATTGGCCAGAATCTTCCTTATTCCATATTAGGCAGGTGGCCCTTGCAGAAGGTTTCCTGGCTGCGGCAGTGAACAGCTAAGAATCGTTCTCGATGCTAGCGCCGTATTCTTTTCCGTTCGCCGGTATTGAAACGGAAGCGCCCAGTAAAAACGCCGCACAAGTGCGGCGTTTTTCATTACATCAGTACGTTGGCTGAACCCAGGTCAGGATTTCGCCGCCACGACGGTATTTTCATTCAAGCCGCCCCCCAGCGAACGATACAGATCGATCGCATTGTTCAAACGCAGTTGCCGCGTCTGGATCAAGGCTTGCTGCGCCGAGAACAGGTCCCGTTGCGCATTCAGGCGGTCGGTGGAACTGGCGATGCCGTTCTTGTAGCGCAGATCGGTCAGTTTCACGCGTTCTTCCTGCGCCTTGACGAAAGCATCCTGCGCTGCCAGCTGCTCATCCAGCGTGCTGCGCGCGACCAGCGCATCGGATACTTCCCTGAATGCGCTCTGGATGGTCTTTTCGTAGCTGGCAATCGCCAGATTCTTGCGGATTTCGCTTAGCGACAGATTGGCGCGGTTGCGTCCGCCTTCAAAGATCGGCAGCGTCAATTGCGGCACGAACGACCAGGTACGGCTGCCGGCCGAGAACAGGCTGCCCAGCGAAGTGCTGGAATTGCCGATCCCGGCGGTCAGTGAAATGGTCGGGAAGAAGGCGGCGCGGGCAGCGCCGATATTCGCGTTGGCCGAGCGCAGCTGCTGCTCTGCCTGGCGGATATCCGGGCGGCGGTTCAGCAAGTCGGAGGGCAGGCCGGCCGGGATTTCGCTGACGATCTTTTCATCGGACAGCGATTGCGACGCCGGCAGTTCGCCTAGCGGCTTGCCGACCAGCAGCACCAAGGCATTGGTGGCCTGGCCGCGCTGGCGCGCCAGCGTGGCCAGCGAGACGCGTGCCGACTGCACCAGCGTTTCCGAGTTGCGCAGGTCGAGCGCAGAAGAAGCGCCGACGTCGAAACGCATCTTGTCCAGCTTGTAGTCGTCCAGGCGGCTGTCCAGCGTCTGCTGCGCCAGCTGCTGCTGTTCGGCATACGATTGTTCCGTCAGGTAAGCCTGGGCAACTTGCGAAATCAGGCTGATTTGCGCTGATTGCCGTGCTTCTTCCGTCGCCAGGTAGCTCGCCAGGGCGGCATCTTTCAAGCTGCGTACGCGGCCGAAGAAATCCAGCTCGAAAGCCGTCATGTTCAAGCCGACCTGGTAGGCGGTGCCGACCGCAGGCTGGCCGGGAACCAGCTGATCCGCGGCTGTGCGGCCACGGGTACGGCTGAAGTTGCCATTGAAGTGAGGCAGGGCATCGGATGCAGTGATGTCGTACTGCGCCCGCGCTTCCTCGATGTTCAAGGCAGCGGTACGCAGGTCACGATTGTTTTCCAGCGCGGATGCGATCAGCGCCTGCAGGCGCTGGTCCGGAAAAAATTCGCGCCAGCCGAGTTCCACCGCAGCGTATTGCGTCTTGCCGTCAGCCGCAGCCGGATAGCTGCCGGCTACCGGCGCTTCCGGCCGCACGTAGGTCGGCGCCATGGTGCAAGCCGAGAGCACGCCTGCCAGCAGCAGGGCGCCGGTCAGGTTCTTGGGTAATGACGCAGCAATTGTCATATTAAACATGCTGACTCTCCACATCTATTTTTTTGTTAGCATCGTGCAGCCTTTGCTGGCGTTCGCTGCCCTTGAAGAAACTGCGCACCACCACGAAGAACACCGGCACCAGGAACACCGCCAGTACAGTCGCCGTGATCATGCCGCCCATGACGCCGGTACCGATGGCGCGCTGGCTGCCTGAACCGGCGCCGGTCTTGATCGCCAGCGGCAACACGCCGAGGATGAACGCAAACGAGGTCATCAGGATCGGCCGGAAACGCAGGTGGACTGCTTCCAGCGTCGCTTCGATCAGGCCCTTGCCTTCAGCCTGCAGGTCTTTGGCGAATTCGATGATCAGAATCGCGTTCTTGGCCGACAAGCCGACCACGGTAATCATCCCGACCTTGAAGTAGACGTCGTTCGGCATGCCGCGCAAGGTAACGCCCAGCAGCGCGCCGAGAATACCCAGCGGCACCACCAGCATCACCGCCAGCGGAATCGAGGTGCTTTCATACAACGCCGCCAGCACCAGGAACACGGCGATCAGCGACAGCAGGTACAGCATCGGCGCTTGCGAACCGGAAGTCTTTTCTTCCAGCGACTGGCCGGTCCATTCGAAGCCGAAGCCTGGCGGCAGCTTGGCGGTCAGCGCTTCCATTTCATCCATCGCTTCGCCGGTGCTATGGCCAGGCGCGGCGCCGCCGGAGATCTTCATCGCCGGATAGCCGTTGTAGCGCGTCAGCTGCACCGGACCCTTGATCCATTCCGAGCTGGTGAACGACGAGAACGGCACCATGGTGCCCTGGGTGTTCTTGACATACAGCCTGGCCAGATCTTCCGGCTGCAGACGTTGCTTCGCATCGGCTTGCACGATCACGCGTTGCTGGCGGCCCTGGTTCGGGAAGTCATTGACGTAGGAAGAACCGAGCGCGGTCGACAGCGTGCTGTTGATGGCGTTGAACGAAACGCCCAGCGCATTCGCCTTGTCGCGGTCGATGTTGAGCTGCAGCTGCGGCGAATCTTCCAGGCCTTCAGGACGTACTCCGGCGAGGATCTTGCTTTGCGCAGCCATGCCGAGCATCTGGTTACGCGCCGCGGTCAATGCAGCATGTCCTTGTCCCGAACGGTCTTGCAGGCGGAAGGTGAAGCCGGTGGCGTTGCCCAGTTCCGGGATAGGCGGCGGATTCAGCGGATAGACGATGGCGTCCTTGATCTGCGAGAACGCGCCGAACGCCTTGCCGGCGATCGCATCGGCCGATTCGTCAGGTCCGCGCAGGCTCCAGTCCTTCAGCGGCGTGAACACCAGGCCGGCATTCTGGCCGTTACCGGAGAAGCTGAAGCCGGTAATCGCCACCACATTGGCCACCGCAGGCAGTTTCGCGTAATACGCTTCGATCTGCTTGATCACTTCCAGGGTGCGGTTGCTGCTGGCGCCGGCAGGCAACTGCACGTTGGTGATGATGTAGCCCTGGTCTTCGGCCGGCAGGAACGATGCCGGCAGGCGCGTGTACAGCAACCCAACGCAGATCAGGATGGCGCCATACACCAGCAGGTAACGGACGGTCTTGTTCAGCATCTTGGCGACGACGCCTTGATAGCGGTTGGTGGTGGCGTTGAACTTGCGGTTGAACCAGCCGAAGAAGCCCTTTTTCTCGTGATGATGGCCTTTTTCCACCGGTTTCAGGATGGTGGCGCACAGCGCCGGCGTCAGCGTAAATGCCATCAATACCGAGAACACCATGGAAGCCACCATCGACAGCGAGAACTGGCGATAGATCGCACCCACCGCGCCGCTGAAGAATGCCATCGGGATGAACACGGCGATCAGCACCAGCGTGATGCCGATCAGCGCGCCGGTAATCTGGCCCATCGCCTTGCGGGTTGCTTCGCGCGGCGACAAGCCTTCTTCGCTCATGATGCGCTCGACGTTTTCCACCACCACGATGGCATCGTCGATCAGGATGCCGATCGCCAGCACCATGCCGAACATGGTGAGGACGTTGATCGAGAAGCCGAACAGCAGCAGCGTCGCAAAAGTACCCATCAACGCCACCGGAACCACGACGGTAGGAATCAGGGTATAGCGGATGTTTTGCAGGAACAGGTACATCACCAGGAACACCAGGATGATCGCTTCCACCAGGGTCTTGACCACTTCTTCAATCGAAATCTTGACGAATTTCGAGGTGTCGTAAGGGATCTCGTACTGGACGCCGGCCGGGAAGTACTTGGACAGCTCTTTCATCTTGGCTTTGACTGCTGTCGCTGTGCCCAGAGCATTGGCGGTAGGCGAGAGCTGCACGCCGACGAAAGAAGTCGGCTTGCCGTCGAGGCGGCCGGCGGTGGCGTAAGACTGGCCGCCGATTTCGATACGCGCAACATCGCGCAGACGGACGATGGAGCCGTCCGAATTGGCGCGCAGCTGGATCTTGCCGAATTGTTCGACGGTATTGAGCTGGCCGGTAGCTACCACGGTGGCGGAAATCTGCTGGCTGCCAGGGCTAGGCAGATCGCCCAGCGTACCGCCGGCGACCAGCGCATTTTGCGCGCTGATGGCGGCGGTGACATCGGCCGGGGTCAGGTTCAGGCCAACCAGCTTGGCCGGGTCGATCCAGATGCGCATGGCGCGTTCGGTGCCAAACAGCTGGGCCTGGCCGACGCCTGGCACGCGCTTGATTTCATTGAGCACGTTGCGCGACAGATAGTCGCCCAGCGCGATCGGGTCGAGTTTGCCGTCGGTCGATGAAAGACCGATGAACATCAGGAAGTTGCTGCGCGATTTGGTGACTTGCACGCCGTTCTGCGTAACCACCGCAGGCAGCCGTGCTTCCACCCGTTTCAGGCGGTTCTGCACATCCACCGCGGCCAGGTCGGCGTTGGTTTCCGGCGAAAACGTCACGGTGATCGCGACCGAGCCGTCGGCCTGGCTTTGCGACTCGATGTACTGCAAGCCGTCGGCGCCGTTCATTTCCTGTTCGATCAGGCTGGTAACGCTATCGTCGATGGTTTGCGCGGTAGCGCCGGGATAGGCTGCGCTGACGACAATCGTCGGCGGTGCAATCGAAGGATACTGGGCCACCGGTAATTGCGTGATCGCCAGAGCACCCCCGAGCAGGATGAATACGGCGAGCACCCACGCAAACACGGGGCGGTCGATGAAAAACTTGCCCATCAGTAGGCTCCTTATTTAGCTTTAGATGTTGTATCAGCTTGCGGAGCGGCGGGTGCGGCTGCGGCTGCATTACCTGCTGCAGCGGCAGCCGGTTTCCAAGGCGATGGATTGACCACTGCGCCCGGTTTCACCTTTTGCAAACCATCGACGATGACCTTGTCGCCAGCTTTCAAGCCTTCAGTGACGATCCATTTGTCGCCTTGTGCGGTGTCGGCCTTCACCGGCTGCACGGCGACCTTGTTGTCAGCACCCACCAGGAACACCGAAGCGCCGTTGAGGTCGCGCTGGACCGCCTGTTGCGGCACGGTCAGGGCAGCGCCATTGACGGCCTGTTCCAGCTTGGCGCGCACGTACATGCCTGGCAGCAGGCTGTGGTCCGGATTCGGGAACTCGGCGCGCAAAGTGACGGAGCCGGTATTCGGATCCACCGTCAGGTCGGAAAACAGCAGCTTGCCTGATTGCGGGTAGGCGTGGCCGTCCTCGGTTTCCAGGCTGACCTTGGCCTGTCCTTGGCCCGCGCTTTGCAGCTGGCCGTTGCGCATCGCTTCCTGCAATTTCAGGATGTCGGTGCTGGACTGGGTCAGGTTGACGTAGATCGGATCGATCTGCTGCACGGTTGCCAGCTGGGTGACTTCGCCCTGGCCGACCAATGCGCCTTCGGTCACCAGCGCCTTGCCGATGCGGCCGGAAATCGGCGAGGTGACAGTGGCGTAGCCCAGGTTCAGGCTGGCGGTTGCGCGCGCGGCCTTGGCGGCGGCGACATCTGCCGCGGCTTGCTTCTGCGCTGCCACGGTATCGTCGTAATCCTGCTTGCTGACGGCATTCACTTCGACCAGCGGTTTGTAGCGCTGGGCTTTCAGTGTAGCGGTGGTCAGATTTGCTTCAGCCTTGGCCAGCGCTGCCTGCGCGCTGTCGTAGGTTGCGCGCAGCGGCGCCGGATCGATCAGGTACAGAGTCTGTCCGGCCTTGACGTCGCTGCCTTCGCGGAAAGTGCGCTTGAGCACGATGCCGGCGGCGCGGGCGCCGATCTGGGCGATGCGGGTAGCTTCCAGGCGGCCAGGCAATTCGGTTGTGAGAGCCAGCCGTTCCGGTGCGATAGTGATGATGGAAACACCGGCTGGAGGTGGCGCACCTTGGGCGTCCGGCTTTTTGCCGCAGGCAGCGACCGCGGACAATACCGCGACAGCCAGGGTGATACGCGTGAGACGACTGATAGAGCTAACTGAATTCATAAAATTCTCGCACGGTAATTGAGGAAAGACTGCAAATCTGACAGGTGACTCTGCTTCTGGAAATGACATAGGATATATAAGTAATTGCTTTGGTGCACCGGAGGCTACGGAACCCTGCGCCAGCGGAAAGCGGGTCGAGCAGCCGGAATCCTGCTATTATACATACATGCACGAATGTATGTACTGGCTTGCACGAATGGCGATGCCAAGTACGTGTTGCTATTTAATTATTTGCTGCAAATGCACAAAATATCATGACGGTTTGGAGGTCGGCTCAAAATGGCTAGAAGTACAAAAGAAGAAGCACTGGAAACGCGTGGCCGCATCCTGGACGCGGCGGCGGAAGTGTTTCACCGGCACGGCGTGGCGCGCACTACGCTGGCGGATGTCGCCAGCGCAGCCGACGTGACGCGCGGTGCTATCTATTGGCACTTCAAGAACAAGAGCGATTTATTCGATGCCATGTGCGAGCGCGTGCGCTTGCCGATGGAAGCGATGATCGAAAAAACCGCCGACGAAAATGCGCACGATCCGTTGAATCAATTTCGCAACCGATGTTTGTTTACCTTGCAAGAAGCGACGCTCAATCCGCAGTCGCGCAAAATCTTTGAAATCGTTCTGCACAAGTGCGAACTGGTGGATCCGCAGGATCCGATTTATATCCGCCAGCATGAGTGCTTTTTGCAAGGCCGTACCGATATAGAACGCTTGCTGCGATTTGCGGTTGCAAAAGGGCAGCTGCCGCGCGATCTAGATCCTATCTTGGCCGCGGTCATGGTGCAAGGCCTGTTGTTCGGTATTTTGAACAACTGGACCTTTAGTCCGCACAGCTTCGATCTCACCGAGAACGTATCGAAGGTGGTCGACAACTGCATCCACATGTTCAAGACCTCGCCGTTCATGCTCAAAACGCCGCCTGCCTGAGTGTTACAGGCTGGTCTTGCAAGTTGCCGGACGGGTGCGGGGTCAGATAGTGGCGATGGCCGCGCAGCCCCGCCGGCTGCGGCTTTCGGCCGGATGCATGTGCCGCTGTCTCAATAAACAGCCGGCGCCAGCAAAACATTGATCTGTTGCAGATCGTCTTCTTTCAAGGTGCCCACCGCCGATTTCAGCTTGAGGCTGTTCATCAGCGTGTCATAGCGCGCCTTGGCCAGATCCCTGCGCGTGGAAAACAACTGCTGTTGCGCATTCAACACATCGATATTGATGCGTACCCCGACCTGGTAGCCCAAACGGTTGGAATCCAGCGACGACTGGCTCGAAATTTCCGCCGCCTCATAGGCCTTCACCTGGGCCAGGCCGCTGCTGACGCCGAGATAGGCCTGGCGCGCATTCAATGCCGCGGTCCTGCGCGCATTTTCCAGATCGGAGCGGGCCTTGTCTTCCAACGCTACCGCCTGGCGCACGCTGCTGTTGACCGCGCCGCCGGCATACAGCGGAATGGTCCATTGCACGCCGATCGAGTTGGCCGTCTGCGAGATATTGTTGAAAGGGATGTCGCTGCCGCTGACATCGGCGTGCGCGCGGCTGGCGATCAGGTCGACTGTGGGCAGATGGCCGGCGCGGGCCTTCTTGATGTCGTACTTGGCCGTATCCAGCGCGATCTGCTGGCCGATCACGCCGAAATTCTGATCCTCGGCGCTGCTGACCCAGGTCTCTATCGCGGCCGGCTGCGGCGCGCTCAGCTGCACTCCGGGGCGCAAGGTCGCCAATGGCGCCGGCGGTTTGCCGATGATTTGCTGCAGCACGTTGCGCGCGACTTCCAGGTTGTTGGTCGCCGCGATTTCCTGCGCGATCACCAGATCGTAGCTGGCTTGCGCTTCGTTGGTATCGGTAATGGTCGCCGTGCCGACTTCGAAATTGCGCTTGGCGGAAGCCAGCTGCTCGGCAATCGCGCTTTTCTGCGCCTGCAGGAAAGCCAGCACGTCTTGCGCCGTCAGCGTATCGAAGTAAGCCTGGCTGACGCGCAGGATCAGGTCCTGCTGCGCCTGGGCGAACCGGACCTCGCTGGCGGCCACCGACAGCTTGCTTTCCTGATACTGCTGCCAGTAAGCGGGCCGGAACAGCGGCTGGGTCAGCTGCAAGCTGTAATTGTTGGTAATGGTGTTCCAGGATTGCCCGGAGCGGCTGTAATTGCCGCCGAAGCCGACCACCGGCAGCAGCGCCGCGCGGCCCTGCACGCTGGCTTCGTTGCCGGCGCTGAGTGCATAGCGCGCGCTGGTGTAGACCGGGTCGTTGGCCAGCGCCTGCTGGTAGGTTTGCACCAGGTCGACGGCTTGCGCGTTCATGCTCAGCAACGCGCTCGCGATCAAGGAGGCAATCAGGGTATTGCGCATTACACTCTCCGCAGCGATGTCGGCAGGTTTAGTAGGTCGGCATGGCCGGATCAACCTGCTGCGCCCAGGCATGGACGCCGCCGGTCAGGTTGCTTACCGCGGAAAAGCCGTGGCGCTCAAGGAAGGCGGCGACCTGCATGCTGCGCGCGCCGTGGTGGCAGATGCAGACGATGGCCTGCTCTTCCTCCAGGTCGTTCAGGTGCGCCGGCACCGTCTGCATCGGCATCAGCTGCGCTGCCGCGATGTGGCAGGTTTCGTATTCCCAGGGTTCGCGCACATCCAGCAACAGCGGCGTCGGCCGCTGCGGATCGGCAATCCAGGCGGCCAGTTCTGAGGCGGTTAGATGTTGCATAGGCTGGCTTAGAACTTGAACTGGGAATGTACGGCGGCTTCGCGCAGCGGCTTGACGTCGGTTTCAAACAGGTTGACCGTGCTGTAATTGGTGTCCGAAGTGAGGGTGATCACCTGCGCAAACATCACAGGCGCGTCGCCGACGATGGCGATGATGCGGCCGCCGACATTGAGTTGCTTGAGGAAGGCATCCGGCAGCACCGCCAGCGAGCCGGAGATGACGATCACGTCGAAGCGCTTGGTGTCGCTCTGCTCCCAGCCCTGGGCGCCGTTGCCTTGCACGACGTCGACGTTGGTGATGCCATAGGCAGCCAGGTTGCCGGCGGCCAGCGCCTTCAGTTCCGGATCGATTTCAACCGTGGTGACATGCCTTGCCTTGTAACACAGCAACGCTGCCATGTAGCCCGAGCCTGAGCCGATTTCCAGCACTTGTTCATGCTTCTTGACGGCAGCTTCCTGCAGCAAGCGCGCTTCGATCTTCGGCGCCAGCATGCTTTCGCCGTTGGCGCCAGGCAGTGGAATCTCGGTATCGGAAAATGCCAGGCTTTTGTAGGCGGCCGGCACGAAATCCTCACGGCGGACTACCGTCAGCAATTCCAGAACGTCCAGATCCAGCACGTTCCACGGGCGAATTTGCTGTTCGATCATATTGAAGCGGGCTTGTTCGATATTCATGGTTAAGGCTCGGTAATGAAAAATAAAGGGCTCATTCTATCAAAGGCCACCCTCAAAAACCTATCGCAGGCTGCGGCAAACCTGGCAAAACACCGATGTGCAACGGTAATCCACGGTTTACGGCGCCCCGGCATGGTCCATGCTCAGGTGGAAGCGGGATCCGGCGGCTTCTGCAAGCCGTTCAGGCACAAATCGATGAAACTTTCCAGATAGCGTGCCGAATTCAGCGGTTCCGCATGACAGGGGTTGAAAGCTTGTTGCCACATCATCAGCATGATCACCGGCGCGATCACCACGTTGGCGGTCTGGCGCACGTCGATCGTGCGGAATTCGCCGCGCTCGACGCCGCGCTCCAGCATGCGCACGATCATGGCGTCGCCGCGCACGCTGACTTCCTCGCGGTAAAAGGTCGCCAGTTCCGGGAAATTGGCCGATTCCGCCATCATCAGCTTGGTGATCCCGGCTACCTTGGTGGCGCCGATACGCTCCCACCAGCCCAGGATCAGCTCGCGGAACAGATCGGCGCTGCTGCCGCCGTAGCCGTCGATGATGTCTTCGGCTTCATCCAGGATCGGCAGCATGTTTTCGCGCACCACCGCCTTGAACAGCTCTTCCTTGTTCTCGAAATACAGGTACAGCGTCCCTTTCGAGACGCCGGCCCTGGCCGCGACGTCGCCCAGCCGGGTGGCGGCAAAGCCGCGCTCGACGAATATATCCAGCGCGGCCGCCAGCAATTCCTGCGGCCGCGCCTCTTTGCGGCGCGCCCAACGGGGTTTGGAGCTGAAAGGGCAGTTCATGAATCCTTGGGTTTGCAAATAACTGACTTAAGAGTCAGTAATGTAAGCGGCAATGCCTGGAGTGTCAACTTGTGTGATGGGAGGGGCAGGGCGAGGCCGCCGCCGGTGGCTTTGGAGCAAAGGCCGGCGGGGTATGAAACTTACTATTTTCAGGCTGCCTTGGGGTAGTCCAGCCTCAGCACCGGATTGCCCAGGGCAAGGCCGCCGCTGACGTTCCAGGCGTTCCGGTAGCCGAGCCGGCGCAGGCACGCGACGGCTTTGTCGCTGCGGTTGCCGCTGCGGCAGAAAAACACCAACGGCACAGGAGCGCCGCGCAACCATAGTCTCAGATGGGAGGTGAGGCGGCTGAGCGGCACATGCAGGACCGTTTGGCCGGGCGCCGAAGTCATCCCGGCCGCATGTTCATAGGCTTCGCGCACGTCAACCAGCAGTGCGCCCGGATGAGCGGCAAGGAATTGCACAAGTGCGGCAGCTTCCAGGTGCATGCCGCTGGCGCTTTCTCCATGCGCGGGGTTTTGCTCCGCGCGCAGGCTGGTGCACAGCTGGCCGGTTTCATCGCGCGCCGGACATAGCAGCGTGTCCGGCTCGATGAGCGTGGACTCGATCGCCGCCGCAGGCAATTCGCCGATGAAGGCAACATGCGCCGCAAACTGCTCTTCTCCGACGCTTCCCAGCAAATAGACCTGGTGCTCATCCTGCCTCTTGCACAGGAATTTCCGTGCGCCCAGCATCAGTTCGGAACTGCCCGGCGCCGGCCAGCCAAAGGCATCGTTGCCGGCGTCAGGCCCAGCATCGCTGCCCAGGGCTCGGGCCAGTTCGAAGCGGGCGCTGTCCTGCGCTGGCAGCGCCTTGGTGCTGAGAATGGCGCGCAGCTGGTAATCGTGGTTGCGCACATAAGCGGCCAGGCGCGGCGCCAGCAATGGCGACGGGTCAATGATGACGCAGCTGCGGCTAGCGTCATCCGCTACCAGCCAGGCATTGGCGCCGTCCAGGTTGAAGCGGACCACTGGGTCGGCGGCAGCCGATGGCGCGGCGGCGGCAGCGCCCTGGCGCCAGGCGAGGCCGCAATGTTCGATGCGCGCGCAGGCAGCGCTGATGAAGGCATCGTCGGCCAGCGGCCCGAACGACATGCGGATCGCGGAACTGCTGCGCCAGTGCGGCAGCTGCATCGCTTCCAGCACATAGCTGGGGGCGCTCTTGGCGGCGGAGCAGGCGCTGCCCGAACTGACCCGCAGCTGGGCGGCGTCGAACAGGTCCAGCAATTCCTTGCTGGCCAGCCCCGGCACGGAGAAATTGAGCGTGGTCGGCAGGGTCTTTTCCAGCGGCTGATTAAACACGATGTCGGGAAAGGCAATCCGCAGGCTGGCGACCAGGCGTGCACGGAAGCCATGCAGCTGCTGGTGGCTGCGGAAGCTGACGCCGTCTTCCAGGGCGCCCAGGACCGCACCGAGGGCGGCGATGCCAGCCATGTTTTCGGTGCCGGAGCGCAGCCCGGATTCCTGGCCGCCGCCCATGATCAATGGCGTGAAAGGCGCTCCCGGCCGGACGTACAGCATGCCTACGCCTTTTGGCGCATACAGCTTGTGTCCGGAAAACGCCGCATAGTCGATGCGCGTCGCCGCCAGGTTCAGCTGCATCTTGCCCAGCGCCTGGACGCAGTCGACCAGCCAGTAAGCGTCGCTGCCGCTTTGCCGCAATACAGCCTCGATCTGCGCCAGCTCGGAGATGACGCCGGTTTCATTGTTGGCCGCCATGGTGCATACCAGCGCGGCATCGCCGGCCAGCAGGCGCAGGGCTTCGAGGTCATGCTGGCCATTGCGGTCGACCGGCAGTTTCATCATTTCCAGGTTCAATCCCAGCAAGCGATTCCAGTGCATCAGGCTTTCCGGCACGGCCTTGTGCTCCGTGGCGCCGTAAAGTAAAAATTTGCCGATGCGCTGGCCGGCCGACTGCCGTTCGCGCAAGGCGCACAGCGCGGACAGCACCGCGGTCTGGATGCCTTCGGTGGCGCCGCTGTTGAACATCAAGCGGCCGTCGCCGGCGCCAAGCAGGCGCGCGGCGCGCTGACGCACCTGGCTCATCAGGGTCTTGGCCTGGATGCCGGTGGCATGGCTGCTGCTGGGATTGCCAAAGCACTCTTTCATGGTCCGGGCGGCCGCTTCAATCGCGGCTGGCAGGACGGCGGTGGTGGCGTTGGCGTCGAGATAAATTTCAGTCATGGTTTTTCATCGGACAGTAAGCTTGACAATAGTCTACTGTTTCCGATGGATGAAGACATTCTAAAAATACCGGAATTTTGCTAAAATGGAGAATATTTATACCTATATATATTACAAAATAGCATGAACGCACTTGATAAGTTTGATCACGCCATTCTGGCGGCGCTGCAGATCGACGGCAGCCTGTCCGTCGCCGCGCTCAGCGAAAAGATCGATCTGTCCAGCACGCCATGCTGGAAACGCCTGAAGCGGCTGGAAGAAGAGGGTTATATCGAGCGCCGCGTCGCCATCGTCAACCGCGAGAAGATCGGTTTGCCGGTGACGGTGTTCGTCAGCGTGCGCACCGGCCAGCATGACGAGAAATGGCTGTCGAAGTTCGCGACGGCGGTGATGGCTTTGCCGGAAGTCCAGGAATTCCATCGCATGAGCGGCGACGTCGACTATTTATTGAAAGTCGTCACCACGGACATCCAGGGCTATGACGCCTTT
Organism: Collimonas sp. GW821-FHT02H07; assembly: GCF_059421505.1. NCBI lineage: Bacteria > Pseudomonadati > Pseudomonadota > Betaproteobacteria > Burkholderiales > Oxalobacteraceae > Collimonas > Collimonas sp. GW821-FHT02H07. The sequence continues at coordinate 634,759 of NZ_JBWKVC010000002.1, read as the reverse complement.
TACAAGAAGCTGATCAAGATCACGCAGCTGTATAGCGTGTCATCGGCATTCTCGATGGAACAGATCAAATCCACCACGGCGCTGCCGCTGGGGCTGGTAGCGAAGACCGGCTGACCGAGTGTGGAGAATCGGCCTTCGCCTGCCGCAGCTTGAACGCGCCGGCCGTCAAGGCATTTGCAGGGGAATCGACATTTCATGCCGGAACAGATTGCCCGGATCGATTTTCTGTTTCAGCGCAACCAGGAACTGCGCCTTGTCCATGTAGTACAGGGCAGGCCATTGCGGATCGACCCTAGTGTGCGCCGGGTCGCTGTATTTCATGTCGATATCGGGATAATTGATGTAGCAGCCTTGCCAGTCGCTCGAAGGGTGGGGCTTGCCGGAGCTGGCTTCGGGCGTATAAGCCAGGATGTAGGCATGGAACAGGCGGCTTAGCCAGGCCATGTGGAATTCGTCGTCGGCGGCATCGGTCCAGTAGGTCTGGAACTGGCTTTTCAAAATCGACTCCCGTTGCGGTACGCAGGTTTCATGGCTGCCCATGAATGCATTGACGGCGCCGCCATACGAATCGATCTGCACCAGCGAGGCGTTGAGCCGGGGATCGTTGCCGTAGACGTACAGCACTTCCCACAACTGGTCGCTGCCGGCAACCGGCGCCGCCAGCGTCGGCTTGATCTGATAGCTCGATTTGTACTTGCCGCGGCGGTTGTCGCCCGAGCCGTTGAACATCTGCGTCAGCGCAATCCAGTCCATGCGGCGGGCATTGCTGATGGCATCCTGGACGCGCATATCCATGCCTGCATTCTTGTGGCGTTTCGGCGCAATATTCGGTTCCATGAAGGCATCGTTGAGGCGCGCGGGCAACCCGGGAATATGGGTCATGGCGTTGACAAAATCGATGAACGGACCGTCCTTGCCGTTGCCGACATTGCCGTCGACGTCGGTGTACTGGATCACCAGGCCGATATTGCCGGCTGCCCGCGCATTCAGCTTGAACAGGGTGAACAGGCCGCCATTGCCGTTGTGCGGCGCATTCCACTCGTTGTCGTGCCGCGCGAACCATTCGCCATAAGTATCGAGCAAGCGTTTCAGCGCGCTGGCGCCGCCGGCCTGCTGGAGGTCGTCCCAGGCATAGCTCAAGGCGAGGAAGTAAGCTTCTTTCGGCGCTTCCGGCAAATCCTTGAAGTAATAGTTCAGGATGATGCCGAAGTTGCCGCCGCCGGCGCCGCGGCAGGCGATGAACAGGTCGCGCTCGACGCCGTCTGAGGCCAGGTTCACGTGCCTGGCTGTCAGCCCTGTGCCTGTGCTGTCGGGCACCAGGATATCCACGCCCGCGAGCCAGTCGACGCTCAAGCCATGCAGGCGCGACAGCAAGCCGTAGCCGCCGCCGACGATGTGGCCGCCTGAACCGACCGAATAGCAGGTGCCGCCCGGCAGCGTCTTGCCGGTGCGCTTGTACAGGTCGACATAAGCATCCCAGTTTTGATTGCCGGCGGACACCCGGAATTTGTAGCGGGCCGGATTGGCCGGCAGGACCTGGGACCCCAGGTCTCCATTGCGGGAGTAATCCATGCCGGTCATCAGGCCGACGTCGATGATGGCCAGTTTTTCGCCTGCGGATAATTTGTTGGAGACGAAACCCTCGTAGCAATGGCCGCCGCTGCGCACCGTGATGCGATTGCCGTTTTTGAGTGCGGCATTGGCAGCCAGCAGGGTTTCCTGCCAGGTCTTGCACACGTAAATGCTGCCGGCGCCGGCATCGGGAGCGGCAGGGAAGCGCAGATTGAAGCCCTTCTGCAAGGCCTCATGGCGGCGATCTTCATTGGTTACCTGTACAAAATCAGACATGCTTGTTCTCCGTCAGGTTGGATTGTGCTGAGAAGGATTTTCATGGCGGCCGGCGGGAATGCCTGAGGCTGTGGATTCCGGCCAGCCGCCTGTGCGGATTTGCCGCCTTACTTTTTCGCGGCGCTGGCAACGATATTGACGTCGCTACAGTTGTAGAACCCCTCTCCGGCCGAGTCAACGCGCTGCCAACGGGTATACAGAACGCGTTGGCCCAACGTGTCCTTGAGATCAACATTCATCTCGTAGTAACCGCCCACCGGCTTGACATTGTCGAAGCGGCCGACTTCTTCCAGGTCGTTCCAGGTCAGGCTGGCCTTGGCCGGGTCGTAGCCCGGCTTGGAAAGATAAATCACCCAGAAACTGGGGTCATGCGCCATGGTGGCCTTGAATTTCAGGCGCATCGCCTGGTTCTGGTCCTTGGCGACGGTGCTGGTATGCCAGTCGGGCGAGGGCAGGTCCATCCCGGATTTGTCGTTGCCGGGAACGCTGTTGCCGGCGGAGCACAACTGATGATCAGGGATGGCTTTTTTGACTTCCTCGAAATCATTGTAATTCGGAATGTTCTTGGCGTATTCGTTCCATTGATTGAACTGGATTGTGGCCTGACTCTGATTGTTGTCGTGCTTTTTGTATACTTCCTGATAGGCAGCCCTGCAGGCAGGATTCTTGATGCCCGAGCCATCTGCCGGCCAGCTGAAATCCTGGGCCTTATAGCAGTTCAGTTGCCGTGCAACGGGAAATTCCACCGCGCCATGCCTGGCTTCGGCGTGCGCACCCAGGCATAGCGCCTGAAAAGCCAATCCGCAAGCGATGTGACGAATTTTCATACCGACTCCTTTTTGAATTGAGAGTGGTCATTACACTGCTTCTTTCATTTCGACGTCACTGTCACAGTTGGCAGGTCGGCATTCGCGCAGCAGCATTCCGCTGTTGTGCAAAGGGTGATGCAAAACGCGAATGCAAGTAGAATCCAGCCTTTGCTTCAATCTGCGTTGCTGCCGGCTGCACACCTCCCCATGCTTGTTAAATTCACACTGACCGCCGAGGCCGCCGCATGAGTGCGCCGGGCTTGAGCTGCCGTCCCGATTGCGGCGCCTGTTGCACGGCGCCGTCGATCTCCTCGGCCATCCCCGGCATGCCGAATGGAAAGCCAGCGGGCGTACGCTGCATTCAACTGGATCCGGCCAATCTGTGCCGGATTTTCGGCAGTCCGGAACGGCCCGCGGTTTGCGCCAGTTTGCAGCCTGCCCCAGACATGTGCGGCAGCTCGCGGGCGCATGCGATGCATTACCTGGCAACGCTGGAGCAATTGACCGCAGGGTAGAATCGACGCGGTTGCATCTCGCTGCCGCATTTGCCTATTGCCCGAATACAAGGAAATCTGAATGAAATCAAACCGGTCTATGTCTGGCAGGGCTGTTTCCCTGCTGCTGGCCTTGTCTGCCGCGCTGCTGCTGGCGTCCTGCGCCGCCCTGATCGGACCGCGCGATGTCGCTTTCCCGCTGGCCAAGCTGCAGCAATCGGTGGACAAGCGCCTGCCGTTTTCGCAGCGCTACCTGGGCATTTTCCAGATTACCGCCAGCAGGGCCGTGCTCGCCCTGCCGCCTGAGCAGAACCGCCTGGCCATGAATACCGACGTCACGGTGGCGCTGCCGCTGCTGGGCAAGTCGTGGAGCGGCACAATGGCCATCTCCGGCATCCTGACCCTGGACAACCCGCACAATGCGGTAACCCTGGCCGAACCGAAACTGGACAGCCTGGTATTGAACGGCCTGGACGACAGCTATGCCGCACAGGTCACGCAGATCGGCAATCTGCTGGCGCGCCAGCTGCTGGCCAGCCTGCCGCTGTATGCTTTCAAGCCGGAAGACCTGCGCTATGCCGGCGTGGCGTTCATGCCGACCCGCATCGCCACCAGGCCGGAAAACCTGGTGGTCACCTTCGAACCGGTAAAATAGTGCGCTTTCTTTAAGAAAACTATCGTTACAGGCTTACGGCCGCGACGGTATCATTCGTCCTGCCGCGCTATTTCCTTACTCTTTTATCATTCATCATTCATCATTCCCACACTACATGGATATATTTCTCGCGTTAAAAGTCCTGATCATGGGCCTGGTCGAGGGCTTTACCGAGTTTCTGCCGATTTCGTCCACCGGTCACCTGATCCTGGCCGGCAGCCTGCTGGACTTTACCGCCGATATCGGCCGCGAAAAGGCTGAAGTGTTCGAAATCGCGATCCAGGCCGGCGCCATTTTCGCCGTCTGCTGGGAATACCGCGCCCGCATCGCCGCCGTGCTGCGCGGCTTGCCCAGCGATTCCAAGGCGCGCAAGCTGGTGTTCAACCTGGTCATTGCCTTCATGCCTGCTGCGATCCTGGGCCTGCTGTTCAGCAAGATGATCAAGGAAAAGCTGTTTGCGCCGCTGCCGGTGGCGATTGCGCTGATCGTCGGCGGTTTCGTGATTCTCTGGGTCGAGCGCCGCAACAGGACGCGTGGCAGCGTCGTGCGGGTTGACTCGGTCGACGACATGACGGCGCTGGATGCCTTGAAGATCGGCTTCGCCCAGGCTTTCGCGCTGATCCCCGGCACCAGCCGCTCCGGCGCCACGATCATCGGCGGCATGATGTTTGGCCTGTCGCGCAAGGCCGCCACCGAATTTTCCTTCTTCCTGGCGATCCCGACCCTGTTTGCCGCCACCATCTATTCCCTGTATAAAGACCGCGCACTGCTGTCGGCGACCGATATTCCGCTGTTTTCGATCGGCACCGTGGCGGCCTTCGTTTCCGCTTTCCTGTGCGTGCGCTGGTTGCTGCGTTATATCAGCAGCCATGATTTCACCGCGTTTGCGTGGTATCGCATCGTCTTCGGCCTGGTGGTGATCGTGACGGGTTATGCCGGCTGGGTCAGCTGGGTGCATTGAAGCTGCCCGGAAAGGCAGGGCTGAACCGGCTTTTAGTACAGTAAGTACAGTAAAAAATTGTAATCATCCAATCCTGAACAGGAGAATGTTGTGGCAAGTGTATGTTCCGCTGGTACCGATATCGGGTTTGCATCGCTAGACTATTTGCAGGTCGCGATTCTGGGCGTGATTCAGGGCATCTCTGAGTTATTGCCGATTTCTTCCACCGCGCATATGCGCATCGTGCCGGCAGTGCTGGGCTGGCATGATCCGGGCTCGGCGTTCTCGGCGGCGATGCAGCTGGCGGCGCTGGCGGCGGTGGTGAGCTATTTCTGGCGCGATGTGCGCGAAGTCACAATGGGCAGCATCGATGCGATGCGCCAGCGCGATTTCAGCAGCCCGTCGTTCCGCCTCGGCGTGGCGATCATCCTGGCCACCATCCCGATCGGGATTGCCGGCCTGGCGCTGTCGCATGTGCTGAACGCCTGCGGTTCGCCGCTGCGCAGCCTGAGCGTGATCGGCTATGCCTGTATCGCCATGGGCCTGCTGCTGGCGCTGGCGGAGGTCAGCTGCAAGCATCGCCGCACCGTCGGCGAAATGCGCTTGCGCGATGCGATTATCGTCGGCCTGGCGCAAGTCGGCGCCCTGATTCCGGGCGTGTCGCGCTCCGGTTCGACCCTGACAGCCGCCCTGTTCCTGAATTTCAAGCGCGAGGAAGCCGCGCGCTTCTCCTTCCTGCTCGGCTTGCCGGCGATTGCCCTGGCCGGCTTGAAAGAGCTGCTGGTGCTGTTTCATCTGCACATGCCGCTGGAAACCTGGATGTTGCTGATTTTCGGTCTGGTGGTCGCCAGTATTTCGGCGTTTGGCGCAATCTGGGGTTTGATGAAATTCCTGGAAAAATTCTCCACCTGGCCGTTCATCGTCTACCGTATCGCCCTCGGCATTTTCCTGCTGGTGGCGGTCAACAACGGTTTCCTAAGTTAAATCAAGTAAAGCAAAGTCAACGCATTTAATGTCAAATTCAGCACAAGCCGCAGCGGCCGATCCGCAAGCATTGCATATACTGCAAACGGTATTCGGCTATCCCTCGTTTCGTGGCCAGCAGGCTGAGATCGTCAGCCATGTCGCCAACGGCGGGGATGCGCTGGTGCTGATGCCGACCGGCGGCGGCAAGTCGCTGTGCTACCAGATCCCGGCCCTGTTGCGCGACGGCGTCGGCGTGGTGGTGTCGCCGCTGATCGCGCTGATGCAGGACCAGGTCGACGCGCTGGCGGAAGTCGGCGTGCGCGCGGCCTTCCTCAATTCAACCCAGACCTACGAAGAAGCCGCGCAGATCGAGCGCCGCGTGCGCAATGGCGACCTCGACCTCGTCTACGTCGCGCCGGAACGCCTGCTGACGCCGCGCTGTCTGGAGCTGCTGGAGTCGTCGAAGATCGCCCTGTTCGCCATCGACGAAGCGCATTGCGTATCGCAATGGGGGCATGATTTCCGGCCGGAATACATCAAGCTGTCGATCCTGCACGAGCGCTTTCCGCAAGTGCCGCGGATTGCGCTGACGGCCACCGCCGACCAGCAGACCCGCGAAGAAATCGCGCTGCGTCTGCAGCTGGAAGACGGGGCGCGTTTTGTTTCTTCCTTCGACCGCCCCAACATCCGCTACCAGATAGTAGAAAAAGGCAACGGCCGCAAGCAGCTGCTCGATTTCATCGAAAGCGAGCATGTCGGCGACGCCGGCATCGTGTACTGCCTGTCGCGCAAGAAGGTGGAAGAAACCGCAGAATTCCTGGTGCAGCAAGGGATCACCGCCCTGCCGTATCACGCCGGCATGGATTACGCGCAGCGCACCAAGAATCAGGGACGCTTCCTGCGCGAAGACGGCATCGTGATGTGCGCCACCATCGCTTTCGGCATGGGCATCGACAAGCCGGATGTGCGCTTCGTCGCCCACCTGGACCTGCCGAAAAGCATCGAGGGCTATTACCAGGAAACCGGCCGCGCCGGCCGTGACGGCGGCCCGGCCAATGCCTGGATGGCGTATGGTTTGCAGGACGTGGTGCAGCAGCGCCGCATGATCGATGAATCGGAAGCCGGCGAGACTTTCAAGCGTGTGCTCGGCGTCAAGCTGGACGCTATGCTCGGCCTGTGTGAAACCCTGCATTGCCGGCGCGTGCGCCTGCTGGACTATTTCGGCCAGAGTTCCGAGCGTTGCGGCAACTGCGATACCTGCATGAATCCGCCGGTCTCCTTCGATGCCACCGTGGTAGTGCAAAAGCTGCTGTCGACCATCTACCGGGTCGACCAGCGCTTCGGCGCCATGCACGTGATGGATGTCTTGCGCGGCATCGACTCCGACAAGATCAAGCAGTGGCGCCACGATCAGCTCTCCACCTTCGGCATCGGCAGCGACCGCAGCGAAGCGGAATGGCGCGCCATCCTGCGGCAGTCGATTGCGCTCGGCCTGATCACGGTCGACCATGAAGCCTACAGCGCGCTCAAGCTGACCGACGCCGCGCGGCCGGTGCTGAAGGGCGAGCACCCGGTGCAGCTGCGGCAATACCAGAAACCGGTCAAACAGAAGCGCAGCAGCGGCAAATCCAAGGGCTATGTCGAAACCGATCTGTCGACGCAGGAGCAGGCCATCTTCGAGAAGCTGCGCTGGTGGCGGGTGGAAACCGCGCGCAAGCACAATGTGCCGGCCTATGTGATTTTCCACGACGCCACCATGCGCGAAATCGCCAAGGCGCAGCCTGCGTCCCTGGACGATTTGCGCGGCGTCAGCGGCGTCGGCGAGAAGAAACTGGAAACCTATGGCGCAGAGATAGTCGAGCTGATTGCGGAATTCGCGTAGCACGACGAGCGGTCATTGCCGGCACGGCGCAAAAAAAATCCACGACAGTATTCGTGGATTTTTTTCATCTGCCCGAAAGCAAGTGAGTTGCTTAAGGCTTGGTCCCCAGCGCCGCCATCAAGGCTTGCCTGATTTTCGCTTCCTGCGGCGCCACGCCGAAACCAAGCATCACGCCTTGCGCATCGAAGAAGCGGCAAATGGTGGTGCCGCCATCCACTTCGGTTTCCCAGCGGCCGGTCGCCACCGCATGCGCAGGCGGCGGCACCAGCGCCAGCGGATAGCTTGGGGTCTTGACGATCACCGGCGAATGCTTGAGATCGATTTCGGTGTCTTCGCCATTCAAGGTCTTGGCGATCGCCCGCGCCGCGGTCAGGATCGGAGCGATATACGGCAGCGGGCTGGTGCGGCCTTCGCCGTCGATGCGGTATTCGGCGCAGTCGCCGAGCGCATAGACATCCGGCGCGCTGGTGCGGCCATGGGAATCGACCAGGATGCCGCGGCCGCTGGCCAGGTTTGCGGCTTGCGCCAGCGTCAGGTCGGGGCGCAGGCCGACGGCCGACAGGACCACATCGGCCACCACGCTGTCGCCATTGGCCAGCGTGACTTTGAGCGCGCCGTCGGCGTGGTCGATGCTGCTGGCCGTGGTGCCCAGGCGCAGGTCGATGCCGCGCGCGCTGAGGGCGGCGTGCAAGCCTTGCGACAGCGGCGGCGCAGCCAAGGCTGCCAAAGGCAGGCTGTTGGGATCGACCAGCATGACCTGGTGGCCGTGGGCGGCGAGGTCGTCGGCGAATTCGCAGCCGATCAGGCCGGCGCCGAGGATGATCACGCGCGCCGATGCCTGCACGTCCGGCAGCAGCTTCTCGCGGAAGGTGGCGTAATCGTCGATATGGTTGACCGACAGCACGCGCTCGGCGGCGTCGCCGGCGATGCCCAGCCGGATCGCTTGCGCGCCGACCGCAATCACCAGCTGTTCGTATTCGAAAGCGCCGCTGCTGGTGTCCACTACCTTGGCCATCGTATCGATATGGTTGACCCGGGTCTTGGTCATGATATTCGCGCCGACCTGCTCCGCCATCTGTACTGCACTTTGCGAGATCAGCTGGGCCGCCAGTTTCTTTTGCGCGAACGCATTCGACAGCATCGGCTTGGAATAGAAACCGCCATCGTCGGCAGTGATGATGAGCAGGGCGGCAGTCTTGTTCAGCTTGCGCACTTCACGTGCCAGCGTATAAGCAGCCATGCCGGCGCCGATGATGATAATGGGTTTCATGGATGTCCTGGGAATGATGGCGGTGAGGATGAAGCGACTTAATGTGGTTGATGGATGTCTTGCCGGCCGCAGCGCCTGGCGCTGCGGCCGCTGATTCTACAACAGTTGCTTAGATTTCGACCATTTCAAAGTCTGCCTTGGCGACGCCGCAATCCGGGCATTCCCAGGTCGCGGGCACGTCTTCCCACTTGGTGCCGGCAGCGATGCCGTCTTCCGGCCAGCCGGCCGCTTCGTCATAGATCAGGCCGCAAACGATGCATTGGTAAGTTTTCATGTTGTTTCCTATTTGTGTGTGTTGTGTCGGTTTTCCGGCCTGGCGGCGCTTTGCCCCGCCGCCGGACGGATTTCTTTAGGATTTCTTCAATTACGCAGCGTTCAATGCATCCAGCGCCTGCTGGTAATGATTGGCGTGGCGCTCTTCCACCTTGGCCAGCGCGGCGAAACGCTTGGCTGCTTTTTCCAGGGTGCGCTTGAAATTCTCTGCATGTTCTTTCGATTCGGCGATCTGCTCATCGTATTCGGCGACCGCGGCCTGGTTGCCTTCTTCAACCGCCAGATGGCGGAATTTCGGATACATCTCCGTGTATTCGTAAGTCTCGCCTTCAATCGCGATTTCCAGCGATTTGGCCGGCGTCAGCTGCGCTTTCGGATACAGCAGGTCGAGATGGCCGAAGGCGTGCATGACTTCCTGGTCCGCTGTATCTTCAAAAATCTTGGCGACATCATCGGCGCCGGCTTCGCGCGCCAGCTTGGCGAAATAGCGGTATTTTATATGGGCCATGGATTCACCGGCAAAGGCGGCTTCCAGATTTTCGATAGTGACTGATTTGTTGCTGTCTTGGTTTGCCATGGTGTGCTCTCTCTCAGTTGTTCCGGGAAGGTGTTTTGTTGATTACCGTGAGACGGATGATAGATTTTATTTATTGAAATTGGAAATTGAATATCTTAATAGCTATGATAGATTGTGTCGTTTTGACATCGGGTGATTTTTATGGGCATGCATCTATGTGAAATTGCTATTCACGATGCGAAATTCGCATAGCCGGTTGCGGGCAGTCTGATAAAATCAAGGACTTTCACTTGTTACACTTGGGGACAGAGGCATATGGATTCGATGATCGATAAAAAAGAAGAGCTCCGCCAACAATTACGCCAAGCGGCGCTTGAATATCACGAGTTTCCGACCCCCGGGAAAATTAGCGTAACTCCTACCAAACTGCTTACCAACCAGCGCGACCTGGCGCTGGCCTACTCGCCGGGCGTGGCCGCGGCCTGTGAAGAAATCGTCGCCGATCCCGCCAATGCCTTCCGCTACACTGCGCGCGGCAACCTGGTGGCGGTCATCACCAACGGCACTGCCGTGCTGGGCCTGGGCAATATCGGGCCGCTGGCATCCAAGCCGGTGATGGAAGGCAAGGGCGTGCTGTTCAAGAAATTCGCCGGCATCGACGTCTTCGATATCGAGATCAACGAACACGATCCGGAAAAGCTGTGCGACATCATCGCCTCGCTGGAACCGACTTTTGGCGGCATCAACCTGGAAGACATCAAGGCCCCTGAGTGCTTCGAGATCGAGCGCAAGCTGCGCGACCGCATGAAGATCCCGGTCTTCCATGACGACCAGCACGGTACCGCTATCATCGTCGGCGCGGCGATCCTCAATGGCCTGAAAGTGGTCGGCAAGGATATCAAAAACTGCAAGCTGGTGGTCTCCGGCGCCGGTGCTGCCGCGCTGGCCTGCCTGGACCTGATCGTCGATCTCGGCTTCCCGATTGAAAACATTTTCGTCACCGACCTGGCCGGCGTGGTCTACAAGGGCCGCGTCGAGCTGATGGATCCGGACAAGCAACGCTTTGCGCGCGAGACCGATGCCCGCACCCTGGCCGAGCTGATTCCAGGCGCCGACATTTTCCTCGGCCTGTCGGCCGGCGGCGTGCTCAAGCAAGACATGGTGAAGGCGATGGGCCCGCGGCCGCTGGTGCTGGCGCTGGCCAATCCGACCCCGGAAATCCTGCCGGAAGAAGTCAAGGCAGTGCGCGACGACGCGGTCATGGCGACCGGCCGTTCGGATTATCCGAACCAGGTCAACAACGTGCTGTGCTTCCCTTACATTTTCCGCGGCGCCCTCGATTGCGGCGCCACCACCATCACGCGCGAGATGGAAATCGCCGTGGTGCATGCGATCGCCGAACTGGCGCAAGCCGAGCAGTCGGACATCGTCGCCACCACTTACGGCATCACCAACCTGTCGTTCGGCCCTGAATACATCATTCCGAAGCCGTTCGATCCGCGCCTGATGATCAAGATCGCGCCGGCAGTGGCCAAGGCTGCGGTGGCCTCCGGCGTCGCCAGCCGCCCGATCCAGGACATGGAAGCCTACATCGACAAGCTGCAGCAATTCGTCTATCGCAGCGGCACCTTCATGCGGCCATTGTTCCAGATCGCCAAGAAGACCCCGGCCGAGAAGAAGCGCATCGTCTACGCTGAAGGCGAAGAAGAGCGCGTCCTGCGCGCGGTGCAGGTGGTGGTCGACGAAAACCTGGCGCGTCCGATCCTGGTCGGCCGCCCGGCCGTGCTGCAGCAGCGCATCGAACGTTTCGGCCTGCGCCTGAAAGCGGATGTCGATTTTGAAGTCATCAATCCGGATTTCGACGAACGCTACCGCGATTACTGGCAGACCTTCCTGGCCATGACCAAGCGCCAGGGCGTGACCGAGCAATACGCCAAGCTGGAAATGCGCCGCCGCCATACGCTGATCGGTTCGATGGCGATCCACAAGGGCCATGCCGACGGCATGATCTGCGGCACCTATGGCACCACCAACCTGCATCTGAACTACATCGACAAGGTCCTGGGCCGGCGCGAAGGCGTCAATGTTTACGCCGCGATGAATGCCTTGATCCTGGCCGACCGCCAGCTGGTGCTGGTCGACACGCACGTCAATGAAGAGCCGACTGCCGAGCAGCTGGCGGAGATCACGATCCTGGCGGCGGAAGAGATGCTGCGCTTCGGCATCAAGCCGCGCGTAGCCCTGCTGTCCCATTCCAACTACGGTTCCAGCAACAGTGCATCGGCGCAGAAGATGCGCAATGCGCTGGCGATCATCAAGGAGCTCTCGCCAGAGCTGGAAGTCGATGGTGAAATGCATGGCGATACGGCCCTCAACATTGAGCTGCGTCGTCAATTGATGCCGGATTCGTCCTTGAAAGGCGATGCCAACCTGCTGGTGATGCCGAATATCGACGCCGCCAATATCGCTTACAACCTGCTCAAGAACACCTGCGGCAACGGCGTGGCGGTTGGCCCGATTCTGCTGGGCTGCGCCAAGCCGGTGCACATCCTGACGCCGTCGGCGACCGTACGCCGCATCGTCAACATGACCGCCTTGTGCGTGGTGGATGCGATCTCGGCGCGCTAAGATCTGAGGTAAGCAGCAAGCAAGATTGGAAGGGCCCGACTTTACCGCCAGATCACCGGCGGCAAAGCCGGGCCTTTTTTATTGCGGCTGCCATGGCGTGCTTTTTTTAGTTGGTCACAGCGCTGATAAAAACGTGTAACGTAGCGAAAACGGCTGCACGATAATTATCAGGAGACGCGATGACCGACTTTCCGCAAAGCCCGCTGATGGGACAGATGATGAGCCAGCCCTTGCTCATCTCCAGCATTATCCAGCACGCCGACCGCCATTTCGGCGCCAACGAAATCGTCTCGCGGCGGGTGGAAGGCGATCTGCATCGCTATACCTACAGCGCATGCCACGGCCGCGCGCGCCGGCTCGCCAATGCTCTCGCCAGCCTCGGCGTCAGGATGGGCGAGCGGGTTGCCACGCTGGCCTGGAACGGCTACCGCCATATGGAAACCTATTACGCCGTCTCCGGCGCCGGCGCGGTGCTGCATACGATCAATCCGCGCCTGCATCCGGACCTGATCGGTTATATCGCCAACCATGCGGAAGACCAGTACCTGTTCTTCGATACCTGCTTCCTGCCGCTGGTGGAAGCGGTGGCGCCGCTCAGCAAGACCATCAAGGGCTATGTCGCGCTGTGCGCCCGCGAGCACATGCCGCAGGACAGCAAGCTGCCGAATCTTCTGTGCTACGAAGAGCTGCTGGCTGCCAGCCCGGAAGATTATCAGTGGCCGCAGTTCGATGAAAATTCCGCGTCCAGCCTGTGCTACACCTCGGGCACCACCGGCAATCCCAAAGGCGCCTTGTATTCGCATCGCTCTACGGTGCTGCATTCCCTGGCGTCGGTCATGCCGGACACCATGAACATTTCCGGGCGCGACGCCGTGCTGCCGATCGTGCCGATGTTTCATGTCAACGCCTGGGGCTTGCCGTACGCGGTGCCGCTGACCGGCGCCAAGATGGTGTTTCCGGGACCGGGGCTGGACGGCAAATCCCTGTACGACCTGTTCGAGCAGGAACAGGTCACCATTTCCGCCGGCGTGCCGACGGTCTGGCTCGGCCTGCTTAATCATATGGAGCAGAACCAGCTGCGCTTCTCCAGCTTCAGGCGCACCATCATCGGCGGCTCGGCCTGTCCGCCGGCGATGATGAAAAGCTTGCGCCATCGCTACGGCGTGGAGGTGGTGCACGCCTGGGGCATGACCGAGATGTCGCCGCTGGGCACCACCGGCAGCCTGCAGACAAAACATCTTTCCTTGCCTCTGGAGCAGCAGGAACTGCTGCTGCAAAAGCAGGGCCATGCCATCTACGGCGTCGACATGAAGATTGTCGACGACCTGGGCGAGGAACTGCCCTGGGATGGCGTCACTTACGGCAATCTGCTGGTCAAAGGCCCGTGGATCGTCGCCGGCTATTTCAAGAACGAGGGCGGCGAGGTGCTGCAGGACGGCTGGTTTCCCACCGGCGACGTCGCCACCATCGACGGCGACGGCTACATGCAGATCACCGACCGCAGCAAGGACGTGATCAAGTCCGGCGGCGAATGGATCAGCAGCATAGCCCTGGAAAACATCGTGATGGCGCATCCGGCGGTGCAGATGGCGGCCTGCATCGGGATCTTTCATCCGAAATGGGATGAGCGGCCCTTGCTGGTAGTGGTGCGCAAGCCCGGCATGGAAGTCAGCGGCGCCGAGCTGCTGGCATTTTTCGACGGCAAGATCGCTAAATGGTGGACCCCGGATGACGTTGCCTTTGTCGACGCCTTGCCGATCGGCGCCACCGGCAAGCTGTTGAAAAACAAGCTGCGCGAACAGTTCGCGGCGTATACCTTGCCGACCGCCTGAACTGCGGGGGGCTGTCGTTCAGGCGCGCTTATTCAAATTCGTTTGGCTGCTTCCATGGCACGCGTGCGGTCTGTACCTTGATGGCGGCGCGGCCGCAATGGTCCGGATGGTCGTCGAAAAACATGTGCGGCCTGAAGGCCGCCAGCACATCCGATTTGACGATGCCGCCCATGAAGAAGGTTTCATCGATCGCCACGTCCCAGGCGCGCAGGGTGCGGATCACCCGTTCGTGGGCCGGCGAGGACCGCGCCGTGACCAGCGCGGTGCGGATCGGCGCCGCGTGGCCATCCGGATTCTTGAAGTTGTTCTGGATATAGGACAGCGCCAGCAGCAGCCGCGCAAACGGTCCTTGCGGCAGGGGCAGCAGGGCGTTTTCCCGCTCATGCCTTTCAAATGCCTCGATTCCTTCGCTCTGGTAAATTCTCTCCGATTCATCTGAAAAAATCACGGCGTCGCCATCGAAGGCGATCCGGATCTGGTCCAGCTCCTCCATGGCATTGTCGGGCATCTGGTACAGCAGCGCCGCTGCCGTGCCTGAGTTGACTGCGGCTTGCACATCGTCTTCATGCAGCGACAGGAACAGGCTGACATTGAAGGCCTGCAGATAGGGCGCCAGCGAAGCGCCGCCGGACAGCACCGCGCGCGTGATGTCGAGCTGGTAATGCTTGATCGAATTGAAGATGCGCATCGAGGTTTCGCTGGAATTGCGCGACATCACGACCACTTCGACGAAACGCTGGCCGGTCAGCTGGTTCAGTTTCAGCAAGGCTTTTACCAGGGCAAAACCGGCTCCCGGCTTGAGAACCTGGTTTTCATTGAGCAGTTGATGGCGGCGATAGGCCGCCAGTCCTTCCTGGCGGAAGATGGCTTCTTCGATTTCCAGGTCGAACAGTGCGCGGGATGAAATTCCCACGACCAGTAAATTTTCCAGGGATTGCGGCATGGATGGCAGTCTTCAGGTGAATATCGACAGCGCTCATTATAGGCTGACGCGGCTGCGTTCCCGCAGGCATCGGGCAAGTAGCGTTTTGTCATTTTTCCCGTTGGCGGCGGGATCGATGTTCCTGGGCGTTACGTTACATGTTACGTATCGCGGGAGGGGAAAAATTTCCCTTGGTTAATATTTTTGAAAGTTTTGGTGGTTATGTGAGTCATTGATTTTTAAGGATTTTTTCTATTTTTCAACGATTTTTGATGATCTGCGGCATGAGCCTGATTGAGAGACTTTCCGGCTGGCACGTTCTTTGCGGAAAGACGGTAGGCATAGCTGTTATCTGAGTCATCAAAAAAGGGAGATAGATCATGAAAGCATCGAAAAAAACCGGATTGCTCACGGCATCCTTGTTACTGACGGTACTGCTCACGGGATGCGGCGGCAGCGGTGGTCTGCAGGTGGGCGGCGGTAAAGGGACTACCGCAAGCACCGGCGGCATCGGCGGCACCACGCCGACGACGCCGACGGCACCAACCACGCCGACCACGCCAGTGACGCCGGTCACGCCAGTCACACCGACTGCCAGCGCCGCCAACCTGGTTTCGAATCTCGGCACCACCGTATCATCCGTAGGCACAGCGGTTGATGGCGCGGGCAATACCGTAATCAGCCAGCTGCCGCTGGTAAGCCCCTCCACCAAGGCGGCATTGAATGGCGTGGTCGATAACGCCAGCGGCATCGTTACCGTACTCGGCGGTGGCTTGGCCAACGGCCTGGGCCAGATCGGCACGGCACAAGATCCGGTCGGCATCACTGTCGGCAGCACCGGCGGCGTCGTTGCCCAGGTCGGCGCTACCGTGAACAGTGCCGGCCAGGCCGTCTCCAGTCTCGGCAGCAGCGGACCGCTTAGCGCCCTGGCGCCGGTCACTACGCCGGTGGGAGGGCTGGTCAGCACCGTCGGCAAGACCGTTTCCGGCATCGTGGCGCCTATCGTCACCACTGCATTGACTACCGGCCCGGTGCAGCAATTGACGCAGACCGCCAGCACAGCGATTGTGCCGCTGACCAGCACTGCCGCCACCTTGCTGCAGACAGCCGGCAACGCGACGGCGCTCAACCAGCCGGCTAATTTGCTGCTGGGCGTGGTCGGCAATACCGTCGCCGGCGTCGGCGGCGGCCTGACCGGTTCCGGCGTCCCGGTCGTCAGCAACCTCGGCCCGGTGGTGACCAATACCGGCAATCTGGTGGGCGGCCTGTCGACCAACGGCATTACCGGCACCGGCCAGCCGCTGCTGGGGAACCAAGCCGGCGGCATCCTGCAACCGGCTGACAACGCATTGCTGGGCGCGCTCGCCGGCCCGCTGGCGCCTGTTGTCGGCACTGTGAACAGCTTGACCGGCAGTCTTAGCGGCGCGGCCGGCGCTGGCGGGCCGTTGGCTCCGGTCACCGGCTTGCTGGGTGGCTTGACGGGCGCAGTCGGCAGCTCTGGCGGCAGCGGTCCGCTGGCTCCGGTCACTGGTTTGCTGGGTGGCTTGACTGGCGCAGTCGGCAGCTCCGGCGGCAGCGGTCCGCTGGCGCCGGTCACCGGCTTGCTGGGTGGTTTGACCGGTGCAGTCGGCAGCTCCGGCGGTAGTGGTCCGCTGGCTCCGGTGACAAGTTTGTTGAGCGGCGTGAGCGGTGCAGCCGGTAGTGGTGGGGGCAGTGGTCCTCTGGCTCCTGTGACCGGTTTGTTGAGTGGTCTGGGCGGTACGGTTGCCGTGGGCGCCGGTGGCGGTGCGAGCGGCAGCGCAGCGAGCCCGTTGGCTCCGGTGCTTAATCTGGTTGCCGGCTTGACCGGTGGGGTGGCGGCAGGCGCTGGCGGCACTGGCAGCGGCACCCAGGCCGGCGGCGTACTGGGTGGTTTGCTGGGCGCCACAGGCAAAAAATAAATGCAGCTAGCGGTATGCAAAAAGCCTTGGTTTTTGCCAAGGCTTTTTGTTTGATGGGGGGACTAATCCGTTAAATCGCGCAGCAATGCCTGGCCGAATAAAATAGTTGCACCCAGTGAATTATTGCCGTACTTTAACAGTGACTTCAGGTCTTGCCTTACCGACCGCGATGAATAGACAGGTTTTGCCTTCGATAACGAACGAGAGCCGTAGCCGCATGCAACTATTTAAATCGAAGTGCTCCCGCCGCGCCGGACTGATCCTGACCGGCAGCGCCTATTGGCTGATGACGATAACTGCTCTGCCTGTGCATGCCGACTCGCGCAGTCCGCTGCAAGGCAATCCGACCGACACCTTGCCCAAGGCCGAAGCGCCATCCAGTCCGACAGTGACCATCAATGTGCAGACCCAGCCGGTTGATCCGGCCATGCAGAAACTGCTGGCGAGTCATCTGACGCCATCGCGTTTCCAGATCGCCGGGATCAAGACCTTGCCCTTCGAAGAAATCGCCGCGCTGTTCGCGCCCATGGCCAATCGCGACACCACCGTGGCGGAATTGCTGGCGGCTGCCAACAAGGTCACGCAGATGTATCAGGATCGCGGCTATCCGCTTTCCTTTGCCTTCATCCCGGCCCAGACTTTCGAAAATAATGTGGTCGTGGTCACGGTGGTGGAAGGCTATGTCAGCAATGTCAAGGTCGAAGGCAATCCGGGCGGCAGCGAAGAGCGCCTGAAACTGATCGCCGAACAGCTGCAGCAGGACCGGCCTTTGCGGCGCGCCACTTTCGAACGCGTTGCCGGCATTCTCAGTTTGCAGCCAGGGGTCAAGATTGTCGCCAATGTGGCGCCGCCGACCACCACCGACGGCGCCGCCGACATGGTGCTGACCGTGAAGCGGAATCCGGTAACCGTGGGCGTCGGCGCCGACTACCGGCAGCCCGGGATACGCGGCCTGCTGACCGCCAGCAGCAACGGCCTGACGCCGCTGGGCGAACAGGTGACGGTGAGCACGCTGCAGCCGAGCGGCGAACAGCATGAGAAATACTATGCCTTGAATTATGTCCAGCCGATCGGCACTGACGGCTTGCTGGCCAAAGTGAACTGGTCTGACTATCGTGCGCAGCCACAAAATGCCGCCTTGTCATCGGTCGATTACCTGAATCAATATCAAACCAAGACCACGCGCGTTGGCGCGTCTCTGAGCTATCCGGTGATCCTGGACAACACGCATAGCTTGACCGTTACCGGCGGCGCTTACTCTGCCGAAAACAGCCAGGTGTTTACCCGTTCGGTGCCGGCGACGCCGATGACCTTGGAGCTGAGTTCGCAGGTGCGGGTATTGAGCGCGGAAGCGGCGTGGACCGATGTCAAGACAGGGCCGGACAAGCTGCAGCAGACGCGTCAGCTGAATGTCGGCGTCTATAAGGCCTTAAGCTCGCTCGGCACCAGAAGCGAGAAGAGCAATGTCGATCTGGGCTTTACCAAGGTCACCCTGCAAGCGGCACAGTCAAACCAGCTGCCCGGCGGCTTCGGCGTCGCGGTAGCCGCCGGCACCCAGTACAGCAGCAACATCCTGCCGACATCGGAGCAGATTGGGTTTGGCGGGAAATTATTCGGCCTGGCTTATCCGGCGGGTGAGCTGGCCGGCGATAAAGGCTGGGGGGTGTCGGCGGAAATCAATCGCCTGTTTCCCATGGGTTACACCTATCTGAAAACGCTGCAACCGTATTTCCTGGTGGACCATTCTCGAGTGTATTCCAATGCGGGTCCTTTGAGTCATGACACTTTGGGCTCTGTTGCGCTGGGGGTACGCTTTTCAGATGGCCATTACTACACTCTGGACCTGTCGATAGCCAAGCCGGTGGCCGATATTCCTGTCAACGCCAGTTCACGGTCGCCGCGTTTAAATGCGGCTTATTCGTATCAGATGGATTGAATGCCGATACATGAGGGCATGAGCGCTTCTTAATGAGCACCCACTAAAGGGATTTTTAGTTGCCATGAGTCATTGAATGGCTTCCTTTCCGTGCGTATGAATGTCCAGTGACTGTTACGCAAACACTAGCAAATCTGCGGCTTCGGAACGTTTGTTGCATCCCTTTCAATTGATTGAAGGAACGGAAATCGGGTTGCATTTTTATCCCAACTAAAACTAGGAAAAGTACGCGCCGCTAGGCGTTTTCGAGTTTCTTATCGGAAATTTTCACTTGCTCAGATGCAAGCATTTTTTCATAATGTAAAATAATATTTCAAAACAAAATCACGGTTTACCTATGAAAATCCTACTAGAGGAATAGTTCTATTAATATATTTCTTAATGGAAAAATTTATCTTGAGGTAATTTTTAATCGGGGCTATGCTGATACCGCGTAGTCCGAAATCAGGTCTCGCGATTTGGGGGTAGAACGTGAGTCTATTTCCCGCCGATTGCGATACGGCAGGCTACTTCTTTAATGCGATGGGTGTTTCTTTGGGAGATCACAATGAACGTCAAATTAATGAAATTTCTTCGCGATGAAGATGGCGTTACTGCTATTGAATATGGCCTGATTGCCGGGCTGGTGGCTGTAGCACTCGTTGTTGCAGTCGGCGCAATGACTAACGGGTTGGGCGGCATATTCACCGACCTCGGCACCAAACTAACAAACCTCGGCACCAAGATTGGCACTTAAGACGACTGCATGCAGATTCAGTGCGGTGGACCGTTCAGTTGTTCCCAAAGGATAGTTGAACGGAACGGAAAATGCTGAGCACGAATTTTTTCCTATTGATCCTGTTCCTGCTGTTTTGCAGCGCGATATTTTTGTATGACTATTTATTCCGTCGAGTTCCAAACATATTTTTATTCATTGCTACCGCTTTGCAGTTGTGCTGCCTGCTGGTGCTGGGTAGTGGGCTAAACGGGACGGGATGGTTATCTGCTCTATCGGGTTTTGCAGTTGGCTTGGTTTTTTTTCTGCCCTTGTATGTACTGCGCGCTATGGCAGCCGGAGACGTTAAGTTTTTTGCAGTACTCGGCTTGTTGAGCGGACCTCAGGCACTGCTGCCAGTCTTCTTGATTGCTTCAGGGATGGCATTTCTGCACGCGTTGTTATTGTATGCCTCGCGTATGGGACTAGCGCCTGGCTTACAGCTGGTTGCAATGCGCGTGGCGCGCCGGGCGTGGTATCAACGGATACTGGGAAAGCGCGGCAATCGTGCCGGCATTCCTTATGCGGCGTATCTGGCTTTGGCGGCGGCACTGATCGGTATTCGCAGCTTTGGAGCGGTGCCGGGTTTTACCTGAATTCTTCACGCATGCCGGCGTGACAAGTGGCGGTGATGTGCTGATCGGTTTTGCTCGGCTGTAAAGATCGGGAGCAGGGATGTATAAGAAATATAAATACAAGGCCCGTCCGGACATGGGAAAAGGAGCCTGGACCCACGCGCAGCAGGGTGTGGCAGCCATAGAATTTGCACTGGTGTTCCCGGTATTTTTCATGCTGATGTACGGGATCATTACGTATGTCTTGATCTTCCTTGCCCAACAATCTCTGGCGCTGGCGGCAGAAGAAGGTGCGCGGGCTGCGTTGCGTTATACAACAGCGGATCGCGGCACAATCGCATGCTCTACCGCGACCCAACTGGTTAGCTGGCTGGGCAGCGGCGCCGGCGGTGCCCCGCTTGCAACTTGCACGCCGACCGGACCGGTTACCTGCGCTCTTCCAGCTGGCACCACAGCACAGTGCATCACTGTCAAAGTCTCTTATCCATATGGTACGCAGCCGTTAGTGCCGTTATTGCTGGGATCGTTAATGAGTGTTGCGGTGCCCACCACATTAGCGAGTTCAGCCACGGTTCAAATAAATTGAGTAGGGGCTCCATACGCCTGGATTTTTCGAGAGCATCTGCATATTTATCGACCGCGAATCATTGAGCCAATGGCTTAACCCTAGTTGTTTGGCATTTGACTTGGAAACCACTTGAACAATATCTTCGTTCGGATAGGCATCGGGTACGCGCTATGAATAACCTGACAAAAATTGTTGCAGCGATATTGGTTGTGGCGGCGCTCGGGCTGGCGTTTGTGGCATGGTGGCTGGGCAGCCGGCCGCCGCCTACTATTGCCGCTGCGCCGGCGGTAGTGGCCAAGTCATCGAAACAGTACGAGGTGATAGTCGCCGCGCGCGCACTGGAAGCCGGCAAGGCAATCACCACCAGCGATATCAGCCTGGTGACCTTGCCGATCAATCCGGCCGGCGCATACGACCAGGCCAGTTCAGTCGTCGGCAAGGTGCCGCTGATCGATATCGGGATCGGCACACCCATCACGGAGAGCGGCCTGGCTAGCGGCCTATCTATAAAACTGGCGGATGGCGAGCGGGCAGTGGCGATTCCCGTCGATGAAATTGTCGGGGCTGGAAACCGGGTTCAGGCAGGCGACTACGTGGATGTCTTCTTTAGCCTCAAGCAGGCGCAAGACATATCCACGACACAGTCGCGCCTGTTGCTGTCGCGTGTGCATGTACTGTCTTACGGCGCCGCCGTGATTGGCACTGCTACCGGTGGCGGCAGCGCGGGAGCGGCGCCAAGTCAGCAGGCGCAGCAGGCCGGGCAAGTTGCGCCCGTGCAGCCGCAAGCGCAGCAAGCTCCCCGTACTGCCGTATTGGCGACTCCGGTAGCCGATGTAAACCGGCTGCTGCTTGCAACCCAAAATGGCAAGCTGACGCTGGCCTTGCGCAATCCCAGCGATGAAACAATTTCCGATGTGGCCCTATTCCCGCAACCTCCAGCTGTACTGACGGGGAAAAGGGAGCTGACGCGCGATCAACAGGAAGCGCTGAAGCAGCCTGACAATCTGGCTTTCGCCGGCATGGAAATGAATGGACTGGCCAGCGATGCTAAATCTCCAAGTCGCAAGCCGCCGGCAAATAATGTCATGGCAGCCAGGCCGCCAGGCGGAGAGCCGGCGCGTGGCGCCGGCACGGTCGAGGTGATTCGCGGTACGCAGCGAGAGTCGGTGGCTTTCTGATATCGCGACGGTTTTCAATGACTGGCCAATATCAATAACTGGATAACCTGCAACTCATGAAAATTCAAGACTTACTTCTACCCTTGTTCTTGAGTACGACTGCCATGCCAGTCATGGCAATTACCACTGCTACCGATATCTCGCTGGGTATGCATGAACAGCAAAACCTGCCGGTTGCCGGTATGCTGGAACGCATCGCCATTGCCGATCCGGAAGTGGCCGATGTGATGATGGTGCGTGGTTCCGGCGGTAGGAACGGCAGCGTGATTCTAGTGGGGAAAAAGGCGGGTAGCACCACCGTGACCGCATGGGCCAAAGGGTTGCCTGCCAAGACATGGAAGGTACAGGTGCAGGGCGATCTGCAGGCGACGCTGGCGGGCCAGCCCGGCGCCGATGTCCAGGTACGCGGCGCCACCGCCGTGATCAGCGGCCAGGCGCCGTCGTTGCTGGCGCATGTCAGCAGTAGTGCGGTCGCGGCAGACGCTGCGGGCAAGGGCAAGGTGCTGGATATTTCTACTATTGACAGTGGCAACGTGGTGCAGATAGATGTCAAGATTGTTGAATTCAGTAAATCGGTATTGAAGGAAATCGGTTTTGACTTCGGACTTCTCGTCAACCGCGGCAATTTCAGCTTTAACCTAAGCAGCAATCTGGCTTCCAACGGGCTATCGACGACCTCGTCGGCATTTAACCTGCTCACCAGGTTTAGCCGCGGCAGCTATAGCCTGACCAACAATCTACGCCTGATTGAAGGCAACGGTTTGGCGCGCGTGCTGGCCGAGCCGTCGTTGACCGCTCTATCCGGCCAGAGCGCGAGTTTCCTGGCGGGAGGTGAGTTGCCGATTCCGCAGTCCGGCGGGCTCGGCACCACCACCATAGTCTACAAGCCTTTCGGCATTGGCCTGACCGTGTCTCCGACCATACTGGAAAAGGGCAGGATCGCCTTGAAAGTAGCGCCAGAAGCCAGCGACGTCGATTACAGTAAAACTGTCACGGCCGACGGCGTATCGGTGCCTGCTATTACCACGCGGCGCGCGGATACCACTGTCGAACTGGGCGACGGCGAAAGTTTCATCATCGGCGGCCTGGTGTCGCGCACCACGCAGTCCAACGTCAACAAAATACCGCTGCTGGGAGACTTGCCGATTATCGGCAGTTTCTTCCGCAACATGAGCTACTCCCAGGCCGACAAGGAACTGGTGATCATCGTCACCCCTCACGTGGTGCGGCCGATCGCGAAAGGTGTGCCGTTGCCATTGCCGGGCGATAACGAACGCCGCAACACGGCTGGGACCGCGTGGGGAAGCTACTTGCTAGGGGGAGCGAGCCGAGACGAGTTGCCGGGGTTTTCGAAATAGACGACAGCCATTTTTGGATTACATGATGAACGCTCGTAACAAAGCATTGAATGAACTGACGTCGCTGAGCCGCTTTGTCTTTTGCTCGCGCAACAGCGCGCAGGCGGAATGGTTAAGCGGAGCCCTTGGGAAATGGGGCACCTTGCTGCAGGAAAAGGCCGATGTGGCCGAGTTGTTGTCGCGCATAGCCGAGCTCAATCCTTTGCTGGTCCTACTGGATTTTTCCGGCGTTGAACATGTGCACGAACATGCGGGAGTACTATCGCTCGATTCGCTGGGCGGCATTGCGCATGCGATTGAACTGGCGCGGGTGTTGAGCAAGACCCTTCCGGCGTTGCCGCTGGTGGCTGTCGGTTCCTTGGCTTTTCCTGAAGGTACGGTGGCGGCATTGCGCGCCGGCGTCAGTGATTTTATCGATGTCACCGCTTCCGAGGATGAAGCCCGGGAAGTGGTGCAGCGCGTGCTGGCAAAGGCGGCAGCTCGCAACCCGCCGCCGGTCAAGCGCGGCCAGCTGGTGACTTTGCTCGGCGTTCGATCCGGCATAGGCACCAGCACCCTGGCGGCGCACCTGGCGGACATGATCCAGCAACGCAATGGCATGCATGGCGGCAAGCGGGTCGCCGCCGACAGCCGGGTGGCGCTGCTCGATCTCGGCCTGCCTGCCGGCGACGGCAAGCTGTACCTGAGCGCCAACGGCAATTTCGACTTCGCCGAGGCGGTACGCAATCTGCGCCGTTTCGACGAGACGCTGGTGCATACCGCGTTGCCGCGCAGTCCCGGCGGCGTTACCGTGATTTCACTGCCGCATAGCCTGAGCGAGATGCGCACCGTATCGCATCACGATGCACTGGCGTTGCTGGATCGCCTGCGCCTGTATTTCGATGTACTGATCGCCGACCTGGGCGGCTTCACCAACTACGAATTCATCGCCAACCTGACCGGCGCCGCCGATCAGGTCTGGCTGGTGACCGATCAGAGCGTCGGCGCGCTGGTGTCGTTGGCGGGTACCTTGCAAGAGTTGAATGGCCGCCATCCCGATGACGGCAAGCGGCATCTGGTGGTGAACCGCTACGACGACCGCTTCGGCATGGGCGCCAGTCAGATTGCAGAACGCTTCAAGCTGCCCTTGCTCGCCACTTTGCCGGAGCGCACGCTGAAGCTGACCGCCAGCGCCAATCGCGGCAAGCTGTTGCATGAAGTCGCGCCTCACGATTCTTATGTGCGTGCGGTTGACGGCTTGATAGACGGCCTGCTTAACCATGCCGAGACCGTGCCGCACAAGCTGGGAGTCGGGCGCTGGCTGCCGAAAATCCTTTTGCGGAAATAGACAGGTAATTTGCATTGATTCAAGCGTGATTTAGACCGATCTGCGCCGGTGTTTGAAAACCTGTTAAGGCAACAGGATAGGGAAACAGCGGCCCCTGATGAAAGACGGGAGATATAAACGTGAGCAACCAGATTGAATTTGCGGACGACGACCAGACCTTCTCGAATACCCAGGAATTCCAGGATATCAAGACGGCGGCTTACGATCATCTGCTGACGCGGATCGAGGAACTCGGGGCGGAATTCGGCCGCTGGTCGCGCAGCGCGATCCAGCAATTCGTCAATCTGGACGTCGACGGTTTCGTGCGCCTGCAACGCATCCCTTTGAATGAATCGGAAGTGCGGCAGATCGCCGATGCCTTGACCAAGGAATTGGCGGGACTGGGGCCGCTGGAAGACTTGCTGGCGGATATGACGGTCGAAGATATCCTGATCAACGGCTACAACGACGTGTTTGTATCGCGCCACGGCATCTTGCAGCGCGAGACCTTGCGCTTCACCGACAATGCGCACCTGCTGCGCATCGTCAGGCGGATCCTGGCGCCGCTGGGTCGCCGCCTGGACGAATCGAATCCGATGGTCGATGCGCGCCTGCCGGACGGCGGCCGCCTGAACGTGGTGATCGAGCCGCTGTCGGTGGATGGTCCGATGGTGTCGATCCGGAAATTCCGCAAGGAGCCGCTCAAGCCTACCGATCTGCTCAATCTCGGCACCATGAATGACGAGATTTATTCTTTGCTGGATAACGCGGTCAAGGCGCGCTGCAATATCCTGGTGTCGGGCGGCACCAGCTCGGGAAAAACCTCTCTGCTTAACGCACTGGCTTTTTTTATTCCGGAAAAAGAACGTGTCGTGACGGTCGAAGACACCGCCGAACTGTCGCTCAACCATCCGCACGTGGTGCGACTGGAGTCGCGTCTTGGCGGTTTTGAAGGCGCCGGCGCGGTCAGTATCCGCGACCTGATCCGCAACAGCCTGCGCATGCGTCCCGACCGCATCATCGTCGGTGAAGTACGCGGCGCCGAAGTGCTGGAAATGCTGCAGGCAATGAATACAGGCCACGACGGTTCCATGGGCACGATTCACGCCAACACGCCGCGCGAGTGCCTGTACCGGATTGAGATGCTGGCCGGCTTTGCCGGCTTTCAAGGCAGCGAAAGCAGCCTCAGGCGGCAGATCGCCGGCGCGCTTGATTTCATCGTGCAAATCGGCCGGCTCTCCAACGGCCGCCGCCGCATCGTCTCGATTACCGAAGTGACCGGCATGGGCGACAACATCATCACCCTGCAAGAACTGTATCGGCATGAGAGCTTTATCGGTCCGGATGGCGAAGAAGCCGATCGCTGGGTGTCTTTGGGAATCTTCCCGCACGCGCCCAAGCTGCAGCGGCAACGCCAGCTCGGGCAGCAAAGCAGCGGTAGCCCGAATACCGGCGGCCCCGGCAATAGCAGCGGCGGCCTTGCAGGGAGGCGCTAGCCATGCATATCGTGCTCTGGCTGCTTGCTGCCGCCCTGCTGCTGACTGGCAGCGGGCTATGGCTGTGGCAGCGTGCGCATCAGCGCAGCCAGCAGGATGTCAGCGCCGCGTTCGTGAATCGGCAGATTCTGGGCATGCAGCAGGTCCAGCAGCAGCCGGAGCAAAAGCAAGACGAAGCCGCGCCGCAGCTGCAGCTGCCGATAGAAGCCATGCGCAATTTCTTCCTGCGCGCGGGAATCCAGCATCCCAGCGGCAAGCTGTATGCCCAACTGATTGGGCCGGGAATAGCTCTGACATTACTGGCATTGATATTGGGAGGCTGGTTGTCGGCGCTGGGCACGCTGCTGTTGTACTGCATGCTGGTGGCTTTTTATTTTTGGCTGAGGACTTCGAAACGGCAGAGCACCATGTTGCGCCAGCTGCCTGGATTTCTGGACACCCTGGTGCGCTTGGTCACGATAGGCAACAGTATTGGCGCCGCTTTTCAAACCGGCATACTCAGCACGGAAGGCCCGTTGCGAGTGGTCCTGGACCGGGCCAACCGGCAGGTGCAAGCAGGCGTCGACCTGGAGCACGCATTACGTCAGCAGGCGGCGATTTATCGCTTCAAGGAGCTGGACCTGGTGGGAGCGGTTATCGGTGTTTCTGCGCGCTTTGGCGGCCGCTCCGATCAGGTTCTGGAGCGCATGGCCGCTTTCATGCGCGACCTGGAGCATGCACAGAACGAGTTGGTTTCGTTGTCTGCCGAAATTCGCCTGTCGGCATGGATCATGGGGATCCTGCCGATAGCGATTGGCATTTTCCTGATCATTTTCAACAATAATATGTTCGCCGGCATGTGGCACGATCCGGTGGGGAAAAAAATGCTGATCGTTGCGGTCGTGCTTGAAGTAATTGGTGGCTATGGCTTGTATCGGTTGGCAAAGACGGTGTAGTGGAGCAATTGACGGTGATGTGGCGCAGATTGGAATAAAGTGAATACCACTCAACATACCCTGATTATCCTGGCAGTCATATTGCTGGCAGCTGCCTTGCTGCTGGTTGGTGTGGCGCTGCTGGCAAGAGCCTGGCGGCTGCAGCGCAATCAGGACACGATCGACGAGAAAATCTCCTCTCGCGAGCGGTCTGCCGCGGCGGTGGATGTCCGCGGTGCGCCGTCTGGCTGGCGCGACCGTCTGGTCGCAATCAGCGCCAGTTGGCTGGACACGCCAATAGGGCGGCAATTGGTGGCGGAGGAAGACCGGCATTTGCTGGACCAGTGCAACGTCAATGATGTGCGCGGAAAATCCCTGTTTTTTGCTGCGCGGGTGGTGCTGGCGATCAGCTTGCCGCTGCTCGGCGTCATATTGATAGATCGGAGAGGGCTGGTGTGGCTGGTGGTGACGCTTTTTTTCGGCATCGCCCTCGGCTACATGCTGCCTAAATGGATAATGCTGAGGGCGGCCCGCAAGCGCCAGCGCCAGGCGGCGGAGGAACTGCCTTTGCTGATTGATTTGCTGCGCCTGCTGCAGGGCGTTGGATTGTCGGTCGATCAGAGCCTGCACGTCATTGAAAACGAATTCAGAAGCGTCTTGCAGGTGCTGGGGGAAGAGCTGGCCATAGCTGGCCGCCAATACAGCACCGGGCGCAGCCGGGAGCAATCGATGCGGCGCTTTTCCACGGTGTTCGATAACGAGGATTTGCATGCCGTTTCACGCCTGCTGGTGCAGGTCGAGCATCACGGTGGCGCGGTGCAGGAACCGCTCAAGCAATTCAGCGAACGGATTCGCGAGCAGCGAAAATTGGACATGCGGGAAAAAGTAGGGAAATTGACGGTCAAGATGACAGGGGTCATGGTGCTGACTTTGTTACCGGGCCTGTTGGTGATTACTGGCGGCGTGGGTTTCCTGGCAGTGATCCGCGCCTTGTCGAGAATGGGAGCGGGGACATGATGAGTTTTGAGATGCGGCCGGATGCGGGAAGACGCGGACAGTGGCAATGCGCCAGGACGGCATGGCTTTTGCCGTTGGCTTTGCTGCTTGCTGCGACAGTTCTGGCCGGTTGCGCCAGCAATTCGGCAAAGGTCTATGCGCAGCAAAACGAAGCGGCGCAGCTGCGCCAGCAAGCCGAGGAAAAAGCGCCGACGCCTGACAACAAAGGCATGTACCTGGGTTTGATCCGGCAAATGCAGGAGCAGGGCATGTACTTTGCATCGCTGGCCCATATCGATGCCTATGAACAGCAAAATGGCAGCAGCCCCGAGGTGCAGCGCCTGCGCGCCGATGCATTGCGTGAAACCCGGCAGACTGCAGCCGCGGATGCAAGCTACCGCAAGCTGCTGGGATCCGCGGAAGCGGCTGCGGCCTGGCACGGCCTGGGTTTGCTGGCGGCTCAAAGCGGGGATTATCCGGCTGCCGTCACCGCAATGCGGGAAGCAGCGAAGCGCGAGCCGACCAACCCTGTGATGCTCGGCGATCTTGGCTATGCCTTGCTGCGCAGCGGCGATATCGCCGGCGCTCGGGTGCCCTTGGCGCAGGCGGCGGAACTGGCGCCGGACGATCGCAAGATGATAGGCAACCTGGCGCTGTTCCTGCTGGTCTCGGGAGATCCGGAAAAAGCGCGTGCCGTCATGGACAAGGGTGCCTTGTCTGCAGACATTCGAGCCAAGGTGTATAGCCTGGCGGCGGAAATCGGCCAGCGGCAGCCAGCGGTAGTTGCGCTGCAAGCCGGCGAGGCGGCCAAGCCGGGAATGAATGGCGCCGTCGTCCCCGCCGGCAAAAGCAAAAGCCAGGTATCGCTGCCCGCGACGCCATTCCAGTCGATGCTGGACCGGTTCGGCAACGGCGGCTAGGCGCAAGACAGTTTTTCCATGCAGTTTAATTATCGTTGACGAGGCAGATCATGGAAGTGCGAGCAATTCTCCGGCAGCATATCTTGCTCATTGGCGCATTGCTGCTGATGGCAGGCAGTATTTCCGAGGCGTCTGCGCAGAGCATGACACCGCTTACCGGCAAGCTGCTGCAAGAGCCCGTGGCCGCGGCGCCGAATCCGTCCGTGCCGTCGGCGACGCCCGCTGGGGCCGCTACATCGGCAGCCGTTCAAGTGGCGGCAGCGAATACCCAGGCTGCAGCGCAGCCGCCAGCCCGTCAAGCGCCCCCGGAGCGCGAGTCAAGGATACGCGTCGGCGATGTCACGCGCACTTTATTGCAGGCGCAAGCCGACGGCCGTGTCGCCGGTCCCCGTTTGCCCATACTGGGTGCAACCGCCGACGCCAGCTGGCAGCGCTATCTGGATAGTTTCAAGCACCCGTTGCCAGAGCGCTTTGAAAATACGGTATCGAAGAGCACATCAAATTGATCAATACGGACTGCGACAAGCGACACTAAACTGGCGCCAACCTATCATGCCCTCATTCTTGAGCGACGCTGCAGCGCTGATTCCTGCTCCATCCTGGCGGCGGGACGACAGGCGCCGCGCTCGTGGATCAGTCGCGGTGATGGCAGCAATTTTCCTGTCGCTCGTGGTGATATTGCTGTCTTCGATTGACATCGGCTACATGTTTTACATGAAGCGGGATTTGCAAAAGGCAGCTGACCTGGCTGCGTTGGCAGGTACCCAGCAATTGGTCAGTACGCCGCTGGCCGGCAATCCGACGACTTGCAGTGCGACCGATGCGCCTGTGCTGGCTGCGATCGGCAATGCTCAGGCCAACGGCTTTTCGACGATAGCGCCGAATTCGATGGCGAATGCAATTACCGTTACTTGCGGCCGGTGGGATCCCGTGGCAAATGCTTCCTCGGCCCCAAGCTACTTTGCCCCGCCGACGTCGGGAGCAATCCTGAATGCCGTTCAGGTAGTACTGACTCAGACAGTCCCGGCTTTTTTTGGATTGGGAACGCGTACCCTGAGTACGCAGGCAGTTGCATCGGCTAGCGATCCCTATGCGGCATTCTCGGTTGGATCGAATTTATTAAAAGTCAATGGTGGAGTCGTTCCAAATTTTCTGTCGGCTCTGGGGCTCAATCTTAACGGCACTTCTCTGGTTACCTACAATGGTTTGGCTAACGTGTCGATGACGCCAAATGGCTTATTACAGGCACTGGGCTTTCAAATCCCATTACATGCAAGCGTAGGGACCATCACGCAGTTACTGAATGTGAATACAGCCGGATGTAGCAACGGCATATGCACGCTACAGGCGCTGCTTGGCGCGGTATCCGTTGTTGGGAGTCAGCAGAATTTGATCAGTGCGCTTGGCCTGACCGCAGGGCAACTCAGTTTGCCAGTGCGCCTCCTGTCGATTCCCCCCAATGCGGATGGTACAGGCGGCAGCGCTGGACTGTTTACCTTAATGAATGCCGCAGATGGGCAATCGGCGCTGAATCTGAATGTGAGCGCTCTGGACGTTGTTAGCACAGCTATTGCCGTCGCTAACAGCCACCACGCCTTATCCGGGACCGTCTCTGTGCCCGGTGTGTTAAACACCCAGATTGGCATCGTGGAGCCACCGTCGATTGGCATTGGTGGCCCTGGCACCACTGCTTTTACTGCACAGGTTCGGCTATATACCCGTATTCAGGCCAATTTATCGCCTCTGCTCAGTGTCGATTTGCCTCTCATCGTTGACGTTGTCAATGGCTTGGGGACGCTCAAGAGAATGTGCAACATAGCTGATAGGGATAGCAACGGTAATGACAGGGCTTATATTGAGGTGAATGCTCCGATATTAAGTGTGTGTGCGGGCCAATTTAATGGCGCTGTTGATGGAAGCACCGCTTTTTCAACGAGCGGGGCCTGTAGCAAGAATTTAACCGGCTATCCCAATATGGTCACGGTTCTTGGCATGCATTTGATCAATAGTCCAATTGCCATCGATGGATTGCCGAATAACGGCAACGCGCTTCTGAGCAAAGGGCAGACGGCCACTACCGGCAGCAACAATTTGCAGGTTGGCACCACCTTGAGCAATGTGTTTAATGCTCTGATTGGCGCCTTGACCAGCGGGCTGCTGGGAAACCAGAGCACGAACAGCGGTGTCAATAATAATAATTTGGCGAGCAATCTGTTGTCGAGTACTAACCAAAATTTGACCGCTGCACAGAACACAGTGACTAGCGGTCTGAATTCCCTGAGCACACTCGTCGCCAATCCTGTTTCCGGCCTTCTTAACAGCTTAGGAGGATTGGTAGGCAATGTGCTCTCTAGCGTTGGACAACTCGTCAGTGGCCTTCTCTGCCTCGGAAATAGCCAATGCATATTATCGACTCAACTGGCGGGAAGCCAAAACAGTGGTGGAACCAGTGTCTCAAATGCTGTTGTCACGCTCTTGGGCCTAGTGGTAAATCTGCTGCAGCCAATTTTGAATGCCTTGGGAAGCGCTCTGTCGACACTGCTGAACAACGTACTCGGCGTCCAACTAGGCACGGTCGACGTCAGCTTGCTCGACCTGAATTGCGGCGGCACCAGCGTCAAACTGGTTTATTAATCAAATGGATATGGATAATAATTTCACCATGACGAACAAGCATCAGGGACTGGCCAAACTGGTTCATTTATTGGGATTCGAGCGCCTGATCGCGCCCGTGTTGATCAAACTGATTTACTGGGCAGGCATCGTGGTGATCCTGATCGCCGGCGCCACGGGTTTCGTCAACGCCAGCGGCGACGGCATCGGCCGCATGCTGCTGACTCTGGTTGCGCTGCTGCTGTCCCTGCTGATCTGGCGCCTGGTCAGCGAACTCTGGATCCTGGCATTCAATATTTACGAACGACTGGTTGAAATCCGCGACCTGATGGCGCGCCAGACACAAACGCCGGCGGGGATCCAGCCGGCACTGCGCGACGGTGACTGAAAGATATGACCATGCAAAACAAGCCTTTGCAAGAAAGTCTCGATATCTACATATGGGAAGGCAATTCGGATATTGCCGATCGCATCTCGCTGTGCCTGGCGAGTTTCGATATCGAGGTGATCCGTGCCGACGGCATGCCGGTGACGCGCGACCAGGTGTCGTCGCGGCCTTCGATCGCCGTGATTTCGGTGACCGTGATCGAGCACTCCGAGTTTTCCGCCGACGCCTGGCAGAAATCGCATGGCATGCCGGTGATCTGGGTGGCGGAGGTGGGGCGGGCGGCCAATCCGCGCGTCTATCCTGTCGAGTATTCGCACATCCTGATGCTGGATTTTACTTGCGCCGAATTGCGCAAGCTGGTGTTCCGCCTGGCCTCCGAACTGCATGCCAACGCCGATGCGGATCGCATGCCGCAGCCGCTGATCGCGCAATCGGAATCGATGAAGACGCTGGTGGCGGAAGCCGAAGCGTTTGCCGATTGCGAATCGAGCGTGCTGATCATGGGCGAGACTGGCGTCGGCAAGGAGCGCATCGCGCAGCTGCTGCACCAGCGCCATGGCCGCTACCGGCACGGGCCGTTCGTCGCGGTCAACTGCGGCGCCATTCCGGACGGCTTGTTCGAGTCGCTGTTTTTCGGCCATGCCAAAGGCGCGTTTACCGGCGCCTTGCTGGCCCACAAAGGTTACTTTGAACAGGCCGACGGCGGCACCCTGTTCCTCGATGAAATCGGCGACCTGCCCCTGTATCAGCAGGTCAAGCTGCTGCGCGTGCTGGAGCAGAGCACCGTGACCCGGCTGGGTTCGCAAACCGAGGTCAAGCTGGATTTCCGGCTGGTGGCGGCGACCAACCGCAACCTACGCGAGCAGGTGCAGCAGGACATGTTCCGCGCCGACCTGTATTACCGGCTGGCGGTGATCGAGCTGCGGGTGCCGAATCTGGAAGAGCGCGGCAGCGCCGACAAGATCGCCATTTTCAACACCTTGCTGGCGCAGACCTATGAAGACATTCCGCCGCCGCCTGAATGGCTGCTGGAACTGGTCGCCGCGGCAAAATTCGCCGGCAATGTGCGCGAGCTGCGCAATGTCGCCGAGCGGGTCGGCATCATCTATCGCCAGCTGGGCGTCTGGGACCGCGCCCGCATCGACCGCGTGTTCGATACGCTGGGCACGATGGAGCGGCTGGTGGAGGGCAATGACCTGACCGCGGTCCGCAAGAAATGGGATATGGCGGAACGCAGCCGTATCCTGTCGGTGCTGGACGCCAACGGCTGGCGCCGCCAGGACACCGCGCACGCGCTCGGCATCAGCCGCAAGGTGCTGTGGGAAAAAATGCGCAAGTTTCAGATCGCCGATACCGAGGCGATTGGCGAGGCTGAATAGGGGAGCGGGCGGCAGACCAGCCGCGACGGCGAGTCGAGCGCCGGTTTTTCTTCGTTTGGACGCTATTTTAAACTTTGTCCACAGGGCAATCCGCCCGATGCCGATGGTAAAATAGGCAACAATAGCGTTTTACGTAAAAACAATGCCCAGCAACAATAAAATTGCAGATAAAATTGACTGCATGGTGCATGCTCATGTCGATAATAAAACTTAATGTTAGCGAAGGAATCAGGGGATGAAAGTAACTGTACGCAATGCGGTTCGCGGTTTAGGACTGGGATTGTTCTTTGCCGGCTTGTCGCTTAACGCACTGGCGCAACCCTCCGCTACCGTCAGCCCGGCGCCGGCAACTGTTGCTCCTACTCCGGCCGCCAGCGTGAAAGCGGCGCCAGGCGGCAACAGCACCATCACCGAACTGCAGCAGCTGATGCAAAGCCAGGGCGTGAGCGAATTGCGTACCACCTACAACGGCAATTACGGTTCCAGCCTGCTGTTCAAGCCTGACAACCGTACTTATTACATCGCCTTGTTCCAGCAGAAAAATTTCTGGCGCGTGGTCAAGACCACCTCCGATACCCAGGCCGAGCAGATCTACAAGAGCTTCGTCGGCCAGACCGAAAAGCTGGCGGCGATAGACATCCGCCGGATCCAGCTGGAAGCCGAAAAACAATATACCGAACAACAGATCGCCAGCCAGGAAACGCGCCTCAGCGCGCTGCAGAACGATCTGGTCGTGCAGCAGCAGCAGGAACAGAATGTGAGTGCGCAACAGGAACAGGCGCGCCAGCAAACGCAAGTCCTGAGCAGCAAGCAGCAGGCCGCGCGCACCGAATTGCGCGCCTTGCAAAACCGTATCCGTATGCTGGAATCGCAGCAGACCATCATGGATAACAGCGGCTTCAGCGGCGATAAGGCTATTAGCAAGTAGAACGTGACGGCTTGAATTTCGCGCCAGGCGATTGTTCCTGGCGCCGGCTTGCAAACGAATCGGGATGCGTAAATTGACGTGTTCCGATTTTTTTTGCCTGCCGCAGGTCTTGAATGTGGCGATTGCGTATCCTAAGCGTTCCGCCGCGGCTCAGCCGGCGATGCGCACCAGCTGCCATCCGGCAAAGCCGAGCAGGATGCAGCCGCCAATCCGGTTGACCAGGGTCATGGCGCCCGGTCCTATCTTGTGACGCACCGTGGCCACGCCGCAGGCCAGCAGCATCCACCAGAACGCCGATCCGCAAAATACCCCGAACACCATGATCCCGGCCGCGCTCGGAGCGTTTGCCGCAGGGCCCGCAATGGCGGCGAATACCGCGATGAAGGAGAGGATGGTCATGGGGTTGGCCAAGGTCAGTATGAACACTGAAACGAATGCTTTGCCGGCGAAGATGCCGTTGCTTGCGCTGGCGGCGCCGGCAGGCGGCGCGGCACGCAGAAGCTTGATGCCCATCCAGCCGAGAAACAAGGCGCCGAAAAGCGCCAGCGGCGTCGTCAGCGTGACGAAATAATTGGTCACTGTGGCCAGTCCGAAGGCGCCGATAGCGCCATAGGTGGCATCCGCAGTGGCCGCGCCCAGCCCGCTGGCGAAACCGATGCGCGGTCCGTGCGCGATGGTGCGCTGGATGCAGAGCAGGCCGACCGGTCCCACCGGGGCGGCAATCGACAGGCCGATCAGGGCCGCCTTCAAAAATAAGCCAACATCCACTTTTGATCCTTTACTGGAGGTACTCCGGAAGGCAAATTATCTCAAGATCCTCATGGCCACTGAATAAGCAAAATCAGGCAGAGCTGCTATATTGCCTTTATTATTCTCGTCAAATCTACCTCTCTCCTTCATTATGGAAATTGATGCCAAAGGCTGGAAAATCCTGGCCGCGATCCAGCGCGACGGCCGCATTTCGCTGAAAGCGCTCGCCGACCATTGCGGCCTGTCGCTGCCGGCCACATCGGAGCGGCTCAAACGGCTAGAGGAGGCAGGGATCGTCAGCGGCTATCGCGCCGTGGTCAATGCGGAAGCAGTCGGCTACGGTGTCATGGCGGTGATCGGCATCACCACCGCGCAGCCGGACAAGGCACGCCTGATCGCCCAGCTGCAGGCCATGCCGGAAGTGCTCGAATGCCTGCATGTGACGGGGCAGGATTCGTTTCTGCTGCGCGTGGCCGCCAAGGATATCCGTCATCTTGAGCGTTTCGTCGGCAGCATCAACCACTACGGTGAAACGCGGACTTCGATTGTCATGTCGACGCCGATCGAGCAGCGTTCGATTGCCCAATTTCCTGCCGAATTGTGAAATGAAATCTCGCCAGCCGCCCTGGTGCGAGCAGGCGGAAACAAGGTGCGCATGGCGCGCGGTGGCGCTTGGCAGCCATTCGACAGCATGCGCGCGGCAAGCCTGGGATGTTTTATATGCAAGACCCCAAAAAAAGAAATGGGCTATGTCCTGTTTTGGACATAACCCATTCCGACTGTTACCTTTCAAGAGGTAGGTTTACTTTACATTCATCGTGCCGTTCGCGTCAACTGTAGAAATTCACAGCCTGATGGCGCGGACAAAGCTGGCACGCCTTCGCTCTCGCTTATACCTCAGCCGGTTGCAGGCACGGCGTTGCGCATGACGCAGAGGTGGCCGCGCGCCCCGGAGTTAATTAAAAATGGCCCCTTTTTCCGTTTGGACGGGCATCTAGGTAAGACCGTGTTGAAAACAACGCATCAGGCAATGCGTTGTTCGACGCGTTTTACACTTTTACCTGGAGGCGCCTGTGCTTGATAAGAATGCGTTACGAACACTTCGGCTAAAGAAAGCCGCATCGAATTTGGCGATCGTCATTTCCGGCACGCTGCTGCTTGCTTGCAGCGACGGCGGTTCGGGCCTGCAGGGCGCGGTTTCTTCGGCTGCGGCACAGCAGCCGCAAGCCAGGCCGGCAACCATTACGCCTTCAACCACGGTCGCTGCACAGCCGGCCACGACGCCGGTAACCACAACCCCCACGGCTGCAACGCCGATAGCGACGATCCCGGCAGTTACAACGCCTATCGCTGCAACGCCAACCCCGCCAACGCCGACAACACCCGCAGTTACCGCGGCTCCCGCCGTCGCGAAACCCGGTCTGTATATCAGCGAAGTAGCGGCCAACTACCGCCGTACGGATGGCGTCAGCTGGGTGGAGGTTTTCAATAATTCGCCGCAAGCGATCCATCTGAGCGACTATCGCCTGCGCGCCACCGGCTGGAATATTGCCACGCAAGATATCAGTACGGCGCCGATGAATTTCGATCTGCCGAAAGTGGATATTCCCGCCGGTGGCTATTTCGTCATCGCCGGGAAATTCATGCCGTTCCTGACGGATACGGACAAGTCGGCCTATGTCTCCAAGACTGCCGTCGCCAACGGCAGCAGCAAGACCTATCTGCCTTACTGGAGCGACACGGAAGGCTTTGTCGAACTGCTGACGGCCAGCGACAACAAGACGGCGGATTTCGTCCGCTTCGGCACTTCGGCGGTCACGCCGCAGACCTCATCGGCATGGAGCGGCGCCAATGTGGCGGCGTTTCCCGCCAAGCCCAATTACGTGACGGTAGCCACGCCCGATCCGCTGGACAGCTACGACGGTTCGATCGTGCGGCTGAGCAGCAGTTTCACGGCCAGCGGCAGCAAGGGCGACTGGAGCAGGGTGGCGTTTTCGACGCCGGGCGGACCGAATGACGTGCCGGCCAATGCGATCGACAGCGACAAGGACGGCATCCCGGATTCCGCCAAAGTCCAGGGCGGGACATTCGGCGGCATGGATTTGTACAGCCTCGGCGCGCGCAAGGGCCAGCGCGATATTTTCATTCACGTCAACTACATGAGCAGCGCCACCGACACCGCGGTGACGCCGCAGAAGAATGCCTTGCAGATGGTGGTCGATGCGTTCAGTACGCATAACATCAAGATTCACTTCGATGCCGGCAATCTGTTCAGCAGCTCGGTTTCCCCGGCCAGCTTTAATCTGTCGGGCGACGTCAGCCATCAAGTCGCCTTTGAGAAGTGCACGCAGATCCTTTCTTCGACCGCCACTTCCAATTCCGACTTCACGCCCGATGCAGGCTGTTCCAGCATCTACAAATATTCGAGCGGATCGTTCGATGTCCGCCGCAAGCCGGTGTACCGCTTCATGCAGATGGCCAGTTCGCAACTCGCCAGCGGCGCCGGCGGCTCGTCCGGCATCGCCGAGCTGCCGGGAAATAAATTCCTGGTGACGCTGGGCGGCTCCGGCTTTACGCCGAATAACGCCAGGCTGCAAACCATCCTGGTCAATTTCCAGGGCGGCACCATCATGCATGAATTCGGCCATACCCTGGGATTGCATCACGGCGGCTTCGAGGACCAGAACTACAAGCCGAACTATTTCAGCATCATGAATTATATGTACCAGCTCAATGGCCTGCCGGCCAATGCGAGCGGCGGCAACCCGCTGCAACGCTACTACTACACCGTCAACAACGATTTCAATTCGCCGGTCCCGGGCTATGCCACGGCGGGCTCCTACAGGCTCTGCGATCTTCCTGAAGGGCCTTGCAATGCGGTGTTCAAGATCGATTATTCCAACGGCTCGGGCAAGAGCCTGGATGAAGCCAACTTGCTGGAAGCCGATAACATCGGCCGCGGCAGCGTGAATGGCGCCTATCTGGACTGGAACCTGAACGGCGTGCAGGATCCGGCGAGCTATGCCTATGACTACATCAATGGCCGGACTGTGATGCGGGACAATGACGACTGGAGCAAGCTGATCCTGGCGGCCAATCCTCATCAAGTCGCCACGGCAGGCTTGGAAGCCAAGGCGGGCGCGCGCCTGGGCGAACTCAGGAAACGTGGCATGATCGCCCTGGAGCAGCCGCCATCCGTGCATTTGCTGAAAGAACTCACCAGCCTGAAATAAGCAGCATGAAAATAACGATCGCCATGCATCACTTCGGCTTGCTGCTATCGGCTGCGGCTCTGGCGGCTTGCGCCTGCCAGAGCGTGGCCAGCGATCGCCTGCGGTTCGACGGCATGCCGCCGGAGAGTACGGAAACACTGCTGGAACATGCCGCGGTGAATCCGGCCGGCCAGCTGAAGCTCGACCTTGGCCCGCAAGGGCAGGTGACCATCTCGCCCTGGCCAAGCGCCTTGCCTGGGCAGCTGCAGGCGCAGTACGTCACGCTCAGGCGAACCGCGCATCCGGCCGGTCCGGTTCAGTCGATGCTGTTGCGTACAGCGGAAAGCAAGGAGCCATGGCTGACGCTGGTGGCCAACGGTGGATTGAACTGGGGACTGCTGCCTGGCATTCGTCTGCGTGGAACTGCCGGTGGCGGCGTCAGGATCACGGGCTTGAAAAACGATATCTCCGTGACGGAAGGCAAGGCCGTCAAGTTCCGGGATGCGGCCATGCATTGCTGGCAGTTCAGTCTGCTTGCCGTGCGCCAGCCGCAAGGAATGAAGGGGATCTCTCAGGAAGGCGAGCCGCGCGCCGACTGGTATCTGCGCGCAGATGTGGAGTGCTGAGGAAGCGATGCAGCAAACCTGTTGATCAACATGAAAACGCCGGCAGATCGTCCCGGGTGAAGCTTCTTAGCAGAAGCCGTTCTGTCGCCAGCGGCAATATATCCATTTTGTTCTGTCTCCCAGTGCATCGCGTAACGGCTCCTCGGCGATCGCCCAGACAACACGACAAACAGCGTCATCAATATAGGCTTCTCGGCCTGTTTCCTTGTTTCGCCAGTATACGTGCGCGCGCTTCATTTTATTCCCGGCCATGGGGAGCGGACAGAAAAATATAGTGAGAATAACTTCCGGCCGCAAGCAGTTATACAAGTGACGACACGCAGCAGTGTTTCCAGAACAGGAAACCTGGATAGCTCCCACAGCGCAAAAGAGGCGCAACGGTGCAGTGCCGCCCCCAGTTGGCGCCAGACAAAACCCTGGTGTTCATTTGATTGGCAAACCAAGGATTTCCCCGGTTTGTCATGTATTGCGACCTTACAGGAGATCATCATGAAATTCGCAAAAACCATTCTCGCCATTGGCGTCACGCTCCTCACTCTTGCCGCTGCCGGATGCGCACAGATGGATCCCATGAATACGGCCTCGGGCATGGCGGCAGATCAGGGCAATATTTACTCCGGGCAGTGACGCGGGCCGCAACAGTCCGCCTGCACGGTCTGACGACGGCTGCCCGGTTATTTGCCCTGGCAGCCGTGATGCGTTGCCGCAAACCAAGCGGCGTGAGGATTCTCGCGTATACCGCCGCGCTCTTCGTTTTATTCCCGGATTTGTCGCGGCAATCAAAAAATATCGCAGGAATAAATTCCGGCCGCTGACGGTTATGGGGATATGAGCGTCGGCATTTGCGGCGCTCGGATGCCGCGGGCATCTCCCGACCGAACAGGCAATGGAGGAACTCATGAGAAACGATCGCAAGACACCCCCATATGGCTGGCGTAGTCGTCGCCATGCAGACAAGGCGCAAATCTGGGAAAGCAGGAGATCATCGTGATCGCGGCCGACAAGTCGCGCCGATTCGAAGAGCTGGCGTTGCCGCATCTGGACGCCGCCTACAACCTGGCACGCTGGCTGACCGGCAGCGCGAGCGATGCCGACGACGTCGTGCAGGATGCGTACCTGCGCGCCTTCCGGTTCTTCGACGGCTTCCATGGCGACAACGCACGCGCATGGCTGCTTGCGATCGTTCGGAACACCTGGTTTACCGAATGGCGCAGGCGCAACGACGCAGCTGACGACGCACCCTATGACGACGCACTGCACGACGACGAGCGGCTTCCAGGATGGCTAGACGAGATCGGCAGCGATCCCGAAGCGCTCGCTGTGCGGCGCGACGATGTGGACTTGATTCATCGCGCACTCGGCGTATTGCCGGTCGAATATCGCGAGGTGCTGGTCCTGCGCGAGTTGGAGGACATGAGCTACCGTGATATTGCGACCGTCGCGGGCGTCCCGATCGGCACTGTGATGTCGCGGCTGGCGCGTGGCCGCCGCCTGCTTTGCGCGGCAGTGCGCAAGGCGCAGGGAGGGATGCCTTCAGAGCTTGCGCCCGTGCACGGCAAGGCAGAAGGCAACCTGGTCAGGATGCCTGCGCCGGGTTCACAAAAAGGAGTTAAGTAATGGACAAGAAAGAAACCTTAAGCTCGCTGGGCAGTGTGCTGCGCGACGGGTCGCTCTATCATCGCGCACCTCCCTATCTGCGTGCGCGCGTGCTCGCCGAGTTGCCGCGCGAGTCTCCTCGCCGGACCACCGTCTTCGCGTGGGGCGGCTTCACCACGGATGGCGTGCGGGCATGGCTTAACGGAGGTCTTACGGGGATCGCTGTCTGTGCGCTGGCATTGAGCGCGGCCACCTTGATCCTGCGGCCGACGCCAACCGGCTCGATCGATCAGGAGATTGTGTCGAGCCACGTGCGCGCGTTGTTGTCGCAGCACTCGATCGACGTCGTGTCGACCGATCAGCACACCGTCAAGCCGTGGTTCAACGGCAGGCTCGACTATACGCCGCCGGTCGTCGATCTCGCCGCGCAAGGTTTTCCGCTGGTCGGCGGACGAATCGACTACGTGGGTCACCGCACCGTCGCGGTACTGATCTATCGCTACCAGAAGCACCCCATCGACCTGTATGTATTTCCCGATGCCGGCGGTGCGCCGGCTGCCACCGCACGGGCCTCGGACGGCTATGCGATGGCTCACTGGCAGCGCAACGGCATGACTTACTGGGCCATCACCGATGCCCAATCTACCCACCTGCGCGCGTTCGAGCAAGCGGTGCAGGCAGAGGAAGATCATGAAGAAAACGCGTTGCGGGAATAAGGCGGCTGGGATTCTGGTTTTAAACGGTAGCGAAAAACTGGAGTATCGCCACCCAAAAAAATAAATCGGGATTGACGGGAATATTTCCCTCTCGTTCCTAGTTATACCGTTTACAGGAATGGATTGCATCGATCGGATGCCAGCAAACTTGCAAATCGAAAGGACTTCAACGTGAAACAAAATCGCTTATTCCTTGGCCTGGGCTTGGCCATGCTGACGGGCTTCAGCGGCGCCGCACCCGCTGCCGGCGATACGATACGCGGCCAGGAGCTCTACCACACCATGTGCATGTCCTGTCACTCGATTGACTACAACGGCGTTGGGCCTGCCCACAAGGGGCTGTTTGGCAGGAAGGCCGGCGGTCGTGCTGATTACCAATATTCACCGGCGGTGAAGTCATCCAGCATTGTCTGGGCCGACAAAACGCTGGATAAATGGCTGACCAATCCCGAGCAGCTGATTCCTGGACAAAAAATGGGTTTCATGGTGCCTGACGCAAAAGATCGCGCCGACCTGATTGCCTATTTGAAGAAGGAAGCGGGACGAGAAGAGAAGCCATGAGCACTCGACCGGCCTGTTAAACATGTGTTCTATAACAGTCTGCGCTACAGCTATTCCAACCATTTGAAGGAGAACATCATGATTGATCGCAGAAGTTTTTTGAAACTGACCGTTGTCGGTGGCGGCGCGGTATTCATTTCCGGGCTTTACGGCCAGACGCAAGCAGCAACGACCGACAAGACGGCGGCGGCATCCGTTTACGAAGATTTCTATTTCGTTCAGCTGTCCGACGTTCATTGGGGGTATAGCGGTGCGGCCAATCCGGATGCGCTCAACACATTCAAGAAGACGGTTGCCACTGTCAATGCGCTTGAAGTGCAACCGGATTTTATTATCTTTACCGGGGATCTGACCCAGACGACGGATG
The DNA here is from genome assembly GCF_059421505.1 of Collimonas sp. GW821-FHT02H07. Lineage (NCBI taxonomy): Bacteria > Pseudomonadati > Pseudomonadota > Betaproteobacteria > Burkholderiales > Oxalobacteraceae > Collimonas > Collimonas sp. GW821-FHT02H07. The sequence goes on along the minus strand of NZ_JBWKVC010000002.1, from coordinate 592,646 downwards.
ATCCGAAGGAACGCCGGCAACGCATGGCCGAGTTCAAAGAGATTGCTGCCGGATTAAAAGTGAAAACGCTGCGTTTTATCCCGGGAGAGCATGACGCTTCGCTCGATAACGGCGCGGCATTCAAGGAAAACTTTGGTCCGGCGAATTACGTGTTTGATCATAAGGGCGTGCATTTCATCGCTTTGGATAATGTGTCCGATCCCGGCGCAAGTATTGGCGATGCCCAACTGGATTGGCTTAAAAACGATCTTGCCAAACAAGCGAAAGATGCACGGATTGTTGTCTTCACACATCGGCCCCTGTTCGATCTGGTACCCAAATGGGATTGGTCCACCCGCGATGGCGACAAAGTAATTGCGTTATTGACGCCATACAGCAATGTAACGGTGTTCTATGGCCACATTCACCAGGAACATCACCACATGACGGGGCAGATCGCGCACCACGCAGCCAAATCGCTGATTTTCCCGCTGCCGGTGCCAGGCTCGCAAGATAAGCGCACCCCCTTGCCGTGGGATGCCGCTGCGCCGAATAAGGGACTCGGTTTTCGCGAAGTGGAAGCTGAACGCAAGGAGAGCGAATACAAGATCGCTGAATTTCCTGTGACGAGGACATAAGCCATGGATCACTCAAGAAGGCGGATATGTTTAAGTGCCGTCTACGGCATCGGGGCGCTTCTATCGGGGGCGGTCATCAATGCCCAGGGGCAGGCAAAGACTGTTGCACAAGAAAGGGTAATAAAAATCCAGGCCAAAAAATTCGTCTATACACCGAATCAAATCGTCCTGAAAAAGGGCGAGCCAGTCGTGCTGGAGTTCACCTCGGTGGATTTCGTGCATGGGTTTAAGATACCGGATATGAATATCCGCGCCGACCTGCCGCCGGGCAAGGTCACTCAAGTCAGGCTGACACCTGACAAGGCCGGTGAATACGATTTTTTATGTGACAATTTCTGTGGCAGCGGCCATGAGGAAATGAGTGGAAAAATAACCGTAATAGATTGATGCATTTTCTGTCTTGATCGGAGGCTTCAGATGAACCAGCAGAAACGCGCAGGCGCGAAAGTCAAAATTTCGACGAACGGCCCGTATATCGTCTCGGGCGATGTGCCTCTCAGTAAGGAGATCATCGGCGCAAACGAAGATGGCGAGTCGGTAAAGTGGGAGCAGGAACAGAAATATCCATCTCAGGAGCAGTACGCGTTGTGCCGCTGCGGCCACAGCGCCAACAAGCCATTTTGCGACGGCTCGCATGCGAAAGCTGGATTTGACGGCACCGAAACCGCGAGCCGCCAGCCGTATCTCAAGCAGGCCAAGATAATGCAAGGCCCGACGATGTCATTGACAGACGTCGAGAGCTTGTGCGCGTTCGCGCGCTTTTGCGATCCGCATGGCGGGGTGTGGAATCTCGTCAGCGCAACGGACGACCCTGCAGCGAGCAAGCAGTTCGTAAGCCAGGCTTGCGATTGCCCTTCGGGGCGGCTGGTGGCTTGGGACAGCCAGACCGGCAAACCGATCGAGCCGATGTATGAGCCATCCATATGCCTGATCGAAGACCCCGCCAAGGGGTGCTCCGGGCCGCTTTGGCTGCGCGGCGGAGTGCAGCTGATCGGAGGCGATGGTTTCGAATACGAAGTACGCAATCGCGTGACCTTGTGCCGCTGCGGCGCGTCGCAAAACAAGCCTTTCTGCGACGGCTCGCATGCGTCGATCGGGTTCAGCGACAAGAACTGAGTCGACATCATGATTCATAGATCGCTGGGCGACAATACCTCTCCCGCCAGGCAGACCGTTCTCAGCCGAGTGCTCATTGTGCTGCCACTGGCGCTCGTCGCGTTCGTCGCAATCACCGTCGGTGTTGTGGCAAGCAAGACCGTCAGGCAACCCTACGAAACTCCTTTTTTTCACCTCTTCTTCAGCGACACCCTGCATATGAAGGCATGGCTGATAACGGCGTCGCTGCTGCTGGCATTGGGCCAGTTGCTGACGGCGTCGCGCATCTATGAAGTGCTGCGCTTCCCGCCGAAGGGGCGCTTCTACCATGTGGTGCATCGCTGGTCTGGGCGTGCAGCCATCCTGCTGACGCTGCCAGTGGCCTATCACTGCATCTTCCTGCTCGGCTTCGGGACATACGATGCCCGCGCCTACATTCACTCATTGCTAGGGTCACTTCTCTACGGGACCGTTCTCGCCAAGGTTCTCATTGTCCGCTCAAGCGGCTTTCGAGGCTGGGCGCTGCCGCTCGCGGGAAGTGTGCTGTTCGCCATTCTCCTGGGGTTGTGGCTGACATCTGCATACTGGTACTTCAGCACCTTTGGCGCTGGCATATGAAATCCCGCGACGGATACAGTATCCGTCACCGTCTCTACCCAGCAACGGAAACCCTTTCGCGAAGCAACGAAGTAAATGCGTATGGATTCAGTTATTTAGCGCGCTATTTCCTTAAGATAGGTAGTGCGGGCAGCAAATGCGGTAGGCGTGAAATCTGTAAATACACCGTCAACGCCGGCTCGGTAAAATGCCAGGTATTCTGCCGTTGGATCCCCCTTATAAGCACCTGCCAGGTATTTCGCTTCGTTGCGGAAGGTGAATATATGAACGAACAAGCCGGCCTTATGCGCGTCGCTGATCAGGCTGGTTGGCTTGACGATGTCGACCTCGGCCAAGCTGGCTTTGGATGGTGAATCTTGGGCTGGAGCGGCGGTGAGCGACATTGCCTGCGGCTTCCACGGACCGATGCCGTCGGCGTAGGTTTTGACCTCCGCCAATCCTGCCGGCGTCAGCATCGCACCGAAGGAGCGCGGGTCGCCCGCGACGGTCCAGCTATATGGGCGGCCGCTGACGAAAGTGTTGGGTTTGTCCGTGATGAAAATGGTTTCGCCGGTCTTGAAGTTCATGCCGTTTCCATCGACTAGCTGAACCGCTTTGGATTTCAGGCCGATAGAGCGCAGGTATTTCAAGCTGGCCGGGTCAAAGCTTTGCACAAAGACCGGGGCGTCTTTGCGATTGAGATCGTTGTCTTTGAGGGCTTTGAGGAAAGCCTCCTCAAACGGATGGCCGCCCGGTGCGCCGCAACCGTTGGCAATGGCCTGGGCATTGTTCCAGATCGGATTTTTGCTTTCCGGATAGGTCGTAATGACGCGGCCTGTAGCAGCGCTTTTCGCTTTTGCGATGTCGATCACTTCCTGAAAACTCAAAATCGGCAACTTGCCGTTAAGCTCCGTCGGGCGCTGGTCGCGGGCATCGTAAGTGGTGCCGCCTATCCATTGCCTCAGTTCGGCCATCGTGAAATCGCTGATTGACCAGTCGTTGGTATGGTCTTCGCCATCAACGATTAATGATTTCAATACCGATTTCGGATCGTTGGGGTCGGTCAAGTCACTCAGGTACTGTGCCGGACCATTTTCTGTTGCGGCGGGATATCCGACATTGATCAATACGCCCGGAACAGTGCGCTTACGGCTTGCAACGCTGGCATTCGTCTTTGCGACTTCGCTGATGTTGGTGTTGTCGCTCAGCCAGGGATTGTGGCGCGCCACCAATACGCAGTCTTTGGTCATGTGCAGATCCAGTTCGAGCGAATCTGCGCCGGCATCGGCTGCATTCTCGTAAGAAGCCCGGGTTTCTTCCGGATACAGTCCCGGCAGGCCACGATGCCCGATAACCAAGGGGCGCGTACCGTCAAGGGTTTTGAACGAAGCAGATGCGGTCGACCCGGCGCCAGGCAAACTCCCGTTCATACTGTTGCAAGCGCTCACTAGCAGGCCGCCTCCGAGAATGATAAAGCGGGCAAGGAATTTTGTGACAAGGGGCGGAGCTGGGCGAGTGTACATGTGTCGTCTCTTCAAGATGGTAGGGAGCGGCTAGCAACCGATAGTAGCCTAAGCACATGACAAAATCATGACGATGCAAGTATGGCCGTCGAGCCTGATTTTGAGCAGATCCAATGGGACGAAAGCGGGACAAGGGCGTAAATAGAAAAGGGCCGGCATGTGGCTGACCCTTATGTATTCTGGCTCCCCGACCTGGACTCGAACCAGGGACCTGCGGATTAACAGTCCGTCGCTCTACCAACTGAGCTATCAGGGAATTGGGAAATTAATTTTTTGCGGGAAAAATACCAGATTGCCGAAGCAATGAAAAAAGGCCCTCAAGTCTGAGAGCCTTATATTCATTGGTGCCGAGAGCCGGAATCGAACCGGCACGCTGTCTCCAGCGCGGGATTTTGAGTCCCGTGCGTCTACCTATTCCGCCATCTCGGCAACGCGTCCGCTATTATGACTTAATTCCGCGGTGCGATCAATAGCCTTTGCATATGAAGCTGTTGTCCCCGGAATATCCCGCCTACCGCCGATATTCCCTTGGCAACAGGCCTCAATTTGCCGTGCGCTGGTACAGGCGGAAACGTTCATCCCTGTCGGAGGGCCGGCGGCCGGTCCACAGCAGCTTCCAGTTGCCTTTGAATTCGCGCCAGATTGCATCGTCGGACTTGACCGAGATATTGTCCTGGTAGAGCAGGAAATCGCAATGCGGCTGACCGTATTCGCCGAATGGGATGTCGCCGAAATAGGCGAACGATGCGCGCTGCGCCGGGCCGACGTTGGTATCCACGCATTGCTTGACGGTCGGCAGATGCTGGTCGATCTGCGCGGCGACGCCGGCATAGCTCTTGCTGTAATTGATCCACGGCAGCCACAATGTCGTAAGCAGCAGCCAGCACAGGATCACGCCGCCGGACGACAGCACCACGGCGCGCCACAGTACCGAGGGCCGGCGCGACAGGCGCCAGTTCACCAGCAAAATCCAGAATACCGAACCGAGGATGGCGATCGCCAGCGCCATCAGGTTGAACTCAGGCTTGAAGCCGGGCGCCAGCTTGTAGACGTTCTTGGCGAGCTGCGCCGGCCAGCCGCTTTCCTTGGCGATCCAGGCCAGCCAGATGAAGGCGGCGCAGGCGGTCAGGGTCATCACCGAGAACCAGTCGACGGCATTGATGGCGCCGCGCTTCATGGTCGGCAGGCCGAATGCGGCCAGGATCACCAGTGCCGGCAGCAAGGGCAGCAAGATGCCTTCTTCCGGATGCGGATTCAGCAGCAGCACGATCGTCAGGCTGATGAAAAATGCCAGCGGCAAGGCGATATGCAGCGTCGAGCGCTGTTCGCGCCAGGCGTATACGGCCCAGCCGGCGAACGGCCAGGCCGGCCAAGCAAACCAGATGCCGTATTTAAAGTAATACGACAGGGCGGTCCAGGTCGGCCAGCTCAGTTGCTGAAGATTGAATGTTTCCCAGGCGACGCTGCGGTCGACGCCGTGCGGCAGCAGGGCGCAGCTTGCCGCCAGCCAGATGCCGCCGACGAGCAGCGTCACCGGCAAGGTCACCAGCAGCAAGTCTCTGACGATCGCCTTTTCCCGCATCAGGGCCAGCGTCAGCAGCCCGCACAGCAGGGCAAGCGGCAGCACCCAGCCGCGGGTCAGGATCAGCAAGCCGAAGGTCATGCCGAGCAGGGCGGCGCTGCGGATATTGCGCGCTTCAAACAGGCGTACTGCGACATAGATGGAAAACGCTACCAGCGAAATCTGCAGGCTTTTGGCAGTGGCTTCGTGGCTATGCGACAGCAGGCCCAGGCAGCCTAGGTAGATCAGGAAAGCGCCGTCGGCCAAGGTACGGCCGAAGTCGAGCGGTTCAGGCTGGCCGCCAAAGGCCAGCCGCAGCGGCTGCGCTTCGGCGCGCCGGCCCAGCAGGTAGGTGGCGTACCAGACCGAGAGCGAGCCGACCAGGAAAAACGTCACGGTGGAGAGGCGGGCTGCCAGCGGATCGCTGAGCAGCCAGCCGAACAATTTGATGAACAGCGCGCCTATCCAGTAGGTCAGCGGGCTTTCGGCCGGCATCGGCAAGCCGACGATGTTCGGCGCCAGCCAGTCGGCCCAGCCGCCGTGGGCCATGGTCCAGGCGATGCCGAAACTGGAAGCATCTTCATTTTTCCAGGGATCGCGCCCGATCAGGCCCGGCAGGATATACAACAATCCCAGTGCCCACAGCCCCCAGCGTGGCAGTGCGCTGGTGGCGGAAGCAGGGAGGCGGACGGGCTTCATCACAATGGTGTTTGATCAATGTTGAATTGCTGGGTATTGTGCCGGATAGCAGGGTACTTCGCTATTGCTGAGAGTAATTTTTGTTCTTGATGTTCTCAAGCGTACATACAATTATTTACTATTTATCAAAGCGTTAGCTCGTTAGCTGTTGCAAAGGACAGTCGCCGCAAATCCTGATTCCTGATAAATAAAAAAAGGCAGCCGCAGCTGCCTTTTTGAACAAACGGTCGAATTATTGATTCGCGATCGCTGTTTTGGAACCGACAGTACCGAATTTCTTGCGGAACTTGTCAACGCGGCCGGCGGTGTCGACGATCTTGTGCTGACCGGTGTAGAACGGATGCGATTCCGATGAAACTTCAATCTTCACCAGAGGGTATTCTTTACCTTCGTGGGTGATGTTTTCGCGAGTCTGGATGGTCGAACGTGTGATGAACTTGAAATCGTTCGACACGTCGTGGAACAGAACTTCGCGGTAATTTGGGTGAATGCCGTCTTTCATAATTGCCTCAATTGAGTGGTAGCCAATCAATCACTTCGTCGGTCGTCTTGCTTCTTGACCCGATTGTCGATCACTTGCCGGGGGTGGAAAACCGTAAATTATACAATAAATCCCGCCGGGAATTGGAAAAAATGAATGAAATCAGTGCCTTGGGCATGTAAAACAGTCCTGCTTCCTTCGTTTTCCGTGCTGCGGGAACCCCGGGTGGGCAAAGCGCCCACCCTCGTCATTCCTAGGCTTTGACCGCGACAGGCGTTTGATTGCCGCTTTTACGATACAAATACAATGTTGCAATCAAGCCACATATTGCCGCGGCAGTCATCCACATGCCCGGCGCGCCCTTGTCGCCGGTGTATTCGATCAGGCCAGTGGCGATGGCCGGGGTGAAGCCGCCGAAAATCGCCGTCGCCAGGCTATACGCCAGCGAAAAGCCGACGGTGCGCACTTCGACCGGCATGATTTCAGTCAGGGCCACCACCATCGCGCCGTTATAGCTGGCGTACAGGAAGGACAGCCACAGCTCGACCATCAGCATCTTCTGGAAAGTCGGATCGGCCACCAGCCACGACATGGCCGGATAGGCAGTCAGGATGGTGAGGACGGTAAACAGGATCAGCAGCGGCTTGCGGCCGATGCGATCGGACAGCGCGCCCATCACCGGCAGCCAGATGAAGTTTGAAATGCCGATGCAAAAAGTCACCAGCAGGGCATCGGTGGTGCTCAGGTGCAGCACGCTCTTGCCGAAGGTCGGCGTGTAGACGGTAATCAGGTAGAAAGACACGGTGGTCATCGAGACCAGCATCATGCCGGCAATCACCAGGCCCCAGTTATCCACCATCGAGCGCAGGATTTCGCGTACCGGCGGTTTGTGCTTGCGCGCCATGAATTCCTCGGTCTCCTGCAGCGAGCGGCGAATCACGAACAGCACCGGCACGATCATGCAGCCGATGAAGAACGGCACGCGCCAGCCCCAGTCGGCGATCTGCGCCGGCTGCAGCCATACTTGCAGGCCGAAGCCGAGCGCCGCGGCGACGATGATCGCCACCTGCTGGCTGGCGGACTGCCAGCTGACATAGAAACCCTTGTTGCCCGGCGTCGCCATTTCCGACAGATAGACCGAGACGCCGCCCAGTTCCACACCGGCCGAAAAGCCTTGCAGCAGGCGCCCGATCAAGACCAGGAACGGCGCCGCATAGCCGATGGTGGCGTAGCCCGGCACGAAAGCAATCAGCATGGTGCCGAGCGCCATCAGCGCCAGCGTCGTGATCAAGCCTTTGCGGCGGCCCACCCGGTCGATATAGGCGCCGAGGATGATGGCGCCCAGCGGCCGCATCAGGAAGCCGGCGCCGAAGGTCATGAAGGTCAGCATCAGCGAGGCAAATTCGTCGCCGACCGGGAAAAATGTCTTGGAGATGTAGGTCGCGTAAAAACCGAACAGGAAGAAATCGAACATCTCCATGAAGTTACCGCTGGTAACCCGCAGGACTGTGCCGAATTTCGATTGGCTGGGTTGAGTAGTCGCCATGATGTGTCGTTGGGGAAAGGGAGGTTCGCAAGGATAGCATTTAACCGCTGGACTTGTTCTGACTATGTGTGACGATATTGTCCGTATCTGTTGCTTAAAATCACCATTCACATCGTTTGGCTGCAGCCATGCGGAAAGTGCACTGCACCAATTTCTCCGAGCACAAAAAAAATCTGACGTGCTTGCGCAGGTCAGATTTTTTTGTCTTCCGCTTGCCGTCAGCAGCAGGCGGAATGGTCAACTTCGGTTAACCGCCGCGTCGCATCATGTCGAAGAATTCGGCGTTGTTCTTGGTTGACTTCATCTTGTCGAGGATGAACTCCATCGCTTCGATTTCATCCATGCTGTACAGCAGCTTGCGCAGCACCCAGATTTTTTGCAGCTGGTCAGGCTTGATCAGCAATTCTTCGCGGCGGGTGCCGGACTTGTTCAGGTTGATGGACGGGTACACGCGCTTCTCGGCGAGGCGGCGTTCGAGGTGGACTTCCATGTTGCCGGTACCCTTGAATTCTTCGTAGATCACGTCATCCATGCGGCTGCCGGTTTCGATCAGGGCAGTCGCGATGATGGTCAGCGAACCGCCTTCTTCGATGTTGCGGGCAGCGCCGAAGAAACGCTTAGGACGCTGCAGCGCGTTGGCGTCGACACCACCGGTCAGCACCTTGCCGGAAGCAGGGATCACGGTGTTGTAGGCGCGCGCCAGGCGGGTGATCGAGTCCAGCAGGATCACCACGTCTTTTTTCATTTCGACCAGGCGCTTGGCTTTTTCCAGCACCATTTCTGCAACCTGCACGTGGCGTGTGGCCGGTTCATCGAAAGTCGATGCCACCACTTCGCCGCGCACCGAGCGCTGCATTTCGGTCACTTCTTCCGGACGTTCGTCGATCAGCAGGACGATCATCACAGTGTCGGGATGGTTGGTGGTAATCGCATGCGCAATGTGTTGCAGCATGACCGATTTACCGGACTTCGGCGACGCCACCAGCAGGCCGCGCTGGCCCTTGCCGATAGGCGCGATCATGTCGATGATGCGGCCGGTGATGTTTTCTTCGCCGCGCATGTCGCGTTCCAGCGGCAGCGGCTTGTTCGGGTGCAGCGGCGTCAGGTTTTCAAACAGGATGCGGTGCTTCGACGCTTCCGGCGATTCGCCGTTGACCTTGTCGACCTTGACCAGCGCGAAATAGCGCTCGCCGTCTTTCGGCGTGCGCACTTCACCTTCGATCGAATCGCCGGTGTGCAGGTTGAAGCGGCGGATCTGCGAAGGCGAAATATAAATGTCGTCGGTGGACGCCATGTAGCTGGCGTCGGGCGAGCGCAGGAAGCCAAAGCCGTCAGGCAGGACTTCGAGGGCGCCATCGCCGAAAATCTGTTCTCCTGATTTCGCGCGCTTTTTCAGGATCGCGAACATCAGTTCTTGTTTGCGCAAACGCGCTGCGTTATCGATGTCTAGGCCGATTGCCATTTCTAGCAGGGCGGAGACGTGTAACGCCTTCAATTCAGATAAATGCATAGGTATGAGTGTCCCGGGATGGGAAATATTGGGTGGGGGAGGGAACTGCGTGGTGTAGTCAGTAAAACACAAGCGGCGATGCGGGCGCATCGCCGCGGTTCTTGTTATATATTCGAATCAATGAATGCAGTCAGCTGGCCCTTGGCCAACGCGCCGACTTTTTGAGCGGCAGGAACGCCGTTCTTGAACAGGATCAGTGTCGGGATGCCGCGGATGCCGTGCTTGGCCGGTACTGCCTGGTTGGCATCCACATCCAGTTTGACGATCTGCAGTTTATCGCCGTATTCCTTGGCCACTTCTTCCAGGATAGGAGCAATCATCTTGCATGGACCGCACCACTCAGCCCAGAAATCGACCAGGACCGGTTTGTCGGATTTGAGTACGTCTGCTTCAAAAGCTGCGTCGGATGTGTGTTTAATATGTTCGCTCATGGTTTCCTCAGTGTGAGGGAAAAATAATCAATGTGTGCCAAGACGACTTACCATTCCTGCTTGGTGGCTGCCTGCGGCGTTCCCTATTCTAGTGAATAAGTGGGGATGCCGTGCGCGAATTCAAGTTTCTGTGGGTGTGGTAAGAGGTGTTGCGGCGGGATATTCGCTAAATAATAACCGATTTTGATAAAAAGTGTGGTGCATGATCTTATTTAGCAGCGTTTTTTTGAGGGGCTCGCATAAAATGACAGGTAATTGTTGCAAAAAAGGGCCCCGCGCCAGTGCGCCAGTTTCCGGGGCTGCCTGCATCCCCGCAACACTTCAGTGAGCCTCATGTCCTTAAAGTCCATATTCGTCGCGCCTTCCGCCAACTTCTGGCCTGCTGCAGCGAGCGCCTTGCTGGCGAGCTGCCGCGCGGGCGACGATGGCATGCGCGATTTTTCGCACTGGCGCGTCATCCTGCCGACCTTTGCTCATGCACAGCAGCTGAAAGCCGCACTAAGCGCGCAGCTGGGCGGGACTTTCCTGCCGCCGCAATTCTTTACGCTGTCCGGTTTGCTGATGACCATGCCGCCGTTGCCGAATGTATTGCCGGCCAGCGAGCGCCTGATGCGGCTGTACGCAGAATTGCGCCAGCACGGCTGGCTGAAAAAATTATTTACCGCGCGCCGCAATACCGATCTGCTGCCCTTGGCCCAAACCTTGTTAGCGCTATCAGATGAATTGACGCAGGCTATGCTGCCGTCGCTGCACACGGGCGACGATGGAGCCGACGGAATTGATGGCAGCGATGGCGACGAGATCGCGCAACGCTGGCAGCACGCACTGGAACAATTGTCGCCAGACGCGCGCAAACTGCTGTCGGATGAAACCCAGCTGGTGTGGTCGATCTGGAAAAGCCAGCTGGATGCCGACGATGCAATCGCCGCCCGCTTCAGCCAAATGCTGCAGCTGGCCGAGAGCGCCAGCCAGCCCATGGTGTGGATCAGTTCGGTGGCGCCGGAGCCATTGGAACAAGCCTTCCTCGATGCCTATGCGCGGCAACAGCCAGTATTGACGATCACGCTCGACTGGCGCGCCCCGGCCTTATCGCCGGTGTATGCACTGGCTTGGCCGGAGATGGTGGAAGCCGCCGCCGCCGGACCGGCGGAACATGCGACGCATGATGATGCGCTCTCCACTGAACTCGCATTGTGCGCAGCGCAGAGCGTCGAAGATGAAGCGGTGCAGGGCGCGCAAATGGTGATCGACTGGCTGCAGGCCGGCAAGAGCAATCTGGCGATCGTGGCGCAGGACCGGGTCGTGGCGCGCCGCATCCGCGCCTTGCTGGAGCGGGCACAGATCCATGTGGCGGATGAAACCGGCTGGAAACTCTCGACCACCCGTGCCGCCTCCGCCATTTCGGCATGGTTCGATGTCATCACCGCGCGCGGAGAAACCACGGCCTTGCTCGACTTGCTGAAGTCGCCGTTCGTCCTGAAGGCAGCGCCCAGCGATCTGCTGCATAGTGGTCAGGATGGACAGGACGAGCAGGACAGCATCGCCAATAAATCGGCGCTGGTGATGAAGATCGAATTGCTGCTGCGGCGCGCCAACGTGCTCGGCGAATGGCGCGCGGTGACCAGCGCGCTCAGCGCGGCGCCGGCCGAGCAGAAGGCGGTGGCCTTGCTGGCGCAGCAGGCAGGCTTGTTCAGCGGCCGCAAGAATCTGCGCGACTGGATCGCCACGACGACTGCAGCGCTGGATACGCTGGGCATCAGCGCCGCTTTGAACGCTGATTCGGCCGGCCAGCAGATCTTGCAGCTGCTGCAGAACATCGCGCCGCCGGGCAATGATTCGGGTCAAGATCATGCGGCGCTGTTTTCCTTTCCCGAATGGCGCGCGCTGGTCAACCTGCAACTCGACGACACCAGCTTCATCAGCGCCATCAACGACCGCCGGGTGGTGATGCTGCCGCTGAACGGCGCGCGCCTGCGCAGTTTCGATGCGGTGCTGATGGTCGGCGCGGATGCCGACCACCTGCCGTCGCAGCCGCAGGAAACGCTGTTCTTCGCCAACACCGTACGCCGCGAACTGGGCCTGGCGACGCGCGAGAGCCGCCAGCGCCAGCAATTGCGCGACGTGGTCGAACTGCTGGCCATGAATCCGCAAGTGGTGCTGTCCTGGCAGGCGCACAAGGACGGCGAGCCGAACCCGGTCAGCCCCTGGATCCAGCGCCTGCAGCTGACTTTGGCGCGTACCGGCGCGCCGGCCTTGCCGCAACTGCGGGCGAGGATTGCCGCGCAGAGCCTGCAGCCGGCGCCGTCGCGCATGCCGGCGCCGGCCGCCGCGCAACTGACGCCAAGCCGGCTGACTGCCAGCGCCTACAACAGTTTCATCGCCTGTCCATATCAATTCTTTGCCCGCCGCATGCTGGGCCTGGCCTCGCTCGATGAATTGTCCGACCTGCCGGAAAAGCGCGACTACGGCGGCTGGCTGCATGAAATCCTGGAGACCTATCACGAGTCCCTGCGCGATCAGCCCTTGCCGCCTCCGCAGCGCGAGGCCTTGCTGATTGCGATATCAAAAAAACTGTTCGACGCCGTCATCAGCAAGAATGCAGCCGCGCTGGGTTATTACGCGCGCTGGCAAAAAGTGATCGCGCCGTATGTGGCATGGGCCAACCAGCATGAAGCCGAAGGATGGCGCTTTGTCTTTGGCGAGCAGGCGTATGAAAAGCTGTTGCCGCTGGCGGACCGCGACCTGACGCTGCATGGGCGGATTGACCGCATCGACGAGAACGACGCCGGCGAGCGCGCCGTGCTCGACTACAAGACCAATAACCTGCTGGTGTTGAACAAAAAACTGAAAGACCACGAAGACCACCAGCTGGCGTTCTACGGCTTGCTGTCCGACCAGCCGGTGTCCTCGGCGCATTACGTCGCGCTGGAGACCACCAAGGACAAGGTCGGCGACGTCAGCGCGCCCGACTATGACCAGGCGCAAGGCGCGCTGGCGGCGCAGATAAAAATCAACGTCGAGGCGATTGCCGGCGGCGTCGGCTTGCCTGCCAACGGCGTCGCTTCGGTCTGCCAGTATTGCGATGTGCGCGGCCTGTGCCGCAAGGGAGCGTGGTGATGAGCGAATCGATTGCTCTGCCGAGCGCCTATCGCCTGAACGGCAATGTGGTCGAAGCCCAGGACTTCACCAATGCCGCCTGCGATCCCCAGCATTCAGTGGTAGTGGAAGCCTGCGCCGGCAGCGGCAAGACCTGGCTGCTGGTGGCGCGCATGTTGCGCCTGCTGCTGGCCGGCGCCGCGCCGTCTGAATTGCTGGCGATCACCTTTACCCGCAAGGCGGCGCAGGAAATGCGCGAGCGCCTGCTGGAATTGCTGCATGACCTGGCGCTGCAGCCGGAAGCCAAAGTGCGCAGCCTGCTGCTGGAACGCGGCGTTGCGCCGCAAGAGCTGACGCAGGTGCTGCCAGCTGCGCGCAGTCTGTATGAACGCGTGCTGGCCAGCCCGCAAAGCCTGTCGATCGATACCTTCCACAGCTGGTTTGCGCGGCTGCTGCAGATCGCGCCGCTGGCCTCCGGCGTGCCGCACGGTTATTCCCTGACCGAAAAAACAGGTGAACTGCTGGCGGATGCCTATCTGCGTTTCATGCAATCGCTGAACGACGCAGAGAACAGCGCAATCAAGGACGATTTGCTGGCGATGTATCAGCTGACCGGCGATTTCAGCACCAGGAAGCTGCTCAACGCCTTCGTCGACAAGCGGGCAGAGTGGTGGGCGGTGATTCGCCAGGGCGCCGATGTGCCGCTGGAATGGCTGCGCGAACTGTGCGGCGAGGATGCCGAGATCGACGCTCGCCTGTCGCTGTGGGATGACGATAAGCTGTCGGCGCAGGTGAAGCAGATCGCGTGGCTGCTGGGCCAGGGCTCGGCCACCAACCAGAAACGCGCGACGGCGATCGAGATGGCGCTGACGGCCGGCGCCTCGGTGGAAAACTTCGACGCCCTGTGCCATCAGTTTTTCGACGATAATGGCAAGCCGCGCAGCAACGGCAAGGCCAAGGATTTCCTCAAGGCGCTGGAAAGCAGCCTGGGCGGCGACGCCCTCGATGCTTTCGACGAGCAGTTCGGCGCCACCGGCGCGGCACTCCAATTATTGCGCAAGCGCAGCCACGAGCGCACTGTGCTGAGCATGAACCAGCATCTGTTCAACGTCGGCAATGCCTACCTGGAATGCTATCAGGCGCTCAAGGCCGAGCAGCGCGTTTTCGATTTCGCCGACCTGGAATGGCAGGCCTACCGCCTGCTGACCAATCCGGAAAGCGCCGCCTATCTGCAGAGCCGGCTCGACACGCGCTACAAGCATATCCTGCTGGATGAATTCCAGGACACCAACCCGCTGCAATGGAGCATCGTGCGCGCCTGGCTCAGCGCCTATGGCGAAGACGCCGGCCAGCCCAGCGTGTTTGTGGTGGGCGACCCCAAGCAATCGATCTATCGCTTCCGCCGCGCCGAGCCGCGCGTGTTTGAAGCTGCCCGCGCCCTGTTGCAGGAGCAGGGCGCCACGGTATTGCAAGCCAACCAGACCCGCCGCAATGCCAGCGCCATCGTCGAAGTGCTGAACGCCAGTTTCCGCGCCAATCCCTTGTTTTCAGCGCAAACCACGCTGGGCGAAGTCGGTGGCGCGGTGTGGCGTTTGCCGTTGATCCGGCAAGCCTCGGACGATGCGGCAGATGATGCAGCCGCGCCGGGTTTGCGCAATCCCTTGACCACAGCGCGCGAAGAGTCGGAAGATGCGCGCCGCCGCGACGAAGGCGCGCAGCTGGCGCAAGCCTTGTGGCATGCCCGGCAAGCACTGAGCGTGCGCCAGGAAAACGGCAGCCGCGGCTTGCGCTGGTCGGATGTCATGCTGCTGGTGAAGAAGCGCAGCCATCTGGGCGCTTATGAAAGCGCCTTGCGCGCAGCCGGCATCCCGTTCATGTCCGACAAGCGCGGCGGCTTGCTGGAGTCGCTGGAAATTTCCGACCTCATCGCTCTGCTGACTTTCCTGATCACGCCAGACGATGCACGCGCGCTTGGCCATGTGCTGAAATCGCCGATCTTCGGCGCTAGCGACGACGACCTGATCGCCCTGGCGCAACGCGGCGAGCGCGGCTGGTGGACGCGCCTGCGCGCCGCGGTGGCGGCTGACGCGGCGCCGCCGGCGCTGCAACGCGCTGCCGCCTTGCTGGAGCAATGGCTGCTGGCGGCGCCGCGTTTGCCGGTGCATGACCTGCTCGACCAGATACTGCACCAGGGCCAGCTGCTGGCGCGTTACGCCCAGGCGGCGGCGCCGCTGTCGCGCAGCCAGGCCATCGGCAATATCGAAACCTTTGTCGAGCTGGCTCTGAACATGGATGCCGGCCGCTATCCCAGCCTGCCGAAATTCATCGACGCCTTGCGCGGCCTGCAACATGCCGGCGATATGCCCGATGAAGCCAGCATAGCCGCCGCTGCCGACGCCGTGCGCATCCTCACCGTGCACAGCGCCAAAGGCCTGGAAGCGCCGGTGGTGGCGCTGCTTGACGCCAATCACAGCAAGCCCGCGCGCGACGACTACGGCATCCTGTGCGACTGGCCGCAGGATGCGGAAGCGCCCCAGCATTTTTCAGCCTTCGGCAGCAGTGCCGAACGCGGCGCCGCGCGCGATCCCCTGTTCGCGGCGGAAGAGGGTTTCAAGACGCAGGAAGACTGGAACTTGCTGTACGTCGCCACTACCCGCGCCAAGCAGCTGCTGATCATCAGCGGCGTTGCCGGCAGGAGCGGCGGCGTCACCGAAGACAGTTGGTATGCGCGGCTGGAGCAGGTGCCGGAGACGGCCATCGATGCAATTGCGGAACATGCCGAGGCAGCCAGCGACGTCCAGCACTTCCAGCAGGAGATCTTCGACCCGCCTCAGCTGCCGCCGCCGCCGGCTGTTGTCGCGGCCGCTTTCGACAGCCAGGCAATCGCCGAAGGCATCGCCTTGCACGGCTTGCTGGAACGCGTGACCCAGCACGGGCAATGGCCGGTCGTGCTGCCGTCCGCCGAGACGATCGCACGCTGGCTGCCATGTCCGCTGGCGATGGCAAAGCAGGTCCGGCTGCAGGCGCAGACCATCCTGGGGCAAAGCGAGCTGGAGCATTTTTTCAATCCAGCCCTGCATCTGCATGCGCGCAATGAAATGGAAATCATCGCCGATGACGCCGTGCTGCGTTTCGACCGCGTGGTGGTGTTCGAGAACGAGGTATGGATCCTGGATTACAAGCGTAATCTGCTCGACAATGAACGGGCGGCCTATACCGCCCAGCTGCGCAGCTACCGGCAGGCGGCCCAGTCCGTGTTTGCCGATAAGCGCCTGCGCACAGCGCTGCTGACGGTGGATGGGCGCTTGTCGGAAATCGACTAGCGACAAAAAAGCCCTTATTTCATGACAGAAAATAAGGGCTCTTTCAATTCAGGACAGGCGGCGATCAGCGATGATGCGGCGCTGCGTATTTCTTTTCCAGCCGGCCCACCAGCGTCGCCAGTATCATCGTCATGGCGAAATACACCACGGAGATGGTGATGTACGGTTCCCAGTAACGCGAATACGCGCCGGCCACGGTCCTGGCCGCGTAAGCCAGTTCGGCCAGGCCGATGGCGGACACCAGCGAGGAATCCTTGAGCAAGGTGATGGCTTCATTGCCGAGCGGCGGCAGCATGCGGCGGAAGGCTTGCGGCAGCACCACGTAGCGCATGGTCAGCTTGTAGCCCATGCCGAGGCTGGATGCGGCATAGCTTTGGCCGCGGTCGATGGACTGGATGCCGGCACGGAAAATCTCGGAAATATAGGCGCCGGCGTTCAGCGACAGGGCCACCACGCCGGAGATGAAGGCGCCGTAGTCTTGCTTGATGGTGCGCGCCAGTTCGCCGGAAATCAGCAAGCCGTTGTCCTGGTGGATCAGCACCGGCATGACGGCGAAGTGGATCAGCAGGATCTGCACGAACAGCGGCGTGCCGCGGAAGAAGGCCACATAGAAGCTGGCCAGTCCCTTGACTACGCGAAAGGGCCATTTCCAGGGGCCTTGCTTGACTTCAGCCAGGCGCAGCATGCCTAGAAATAATCCGAGGATGGTGCCGATGATGATACTGATCACGGCGACCTGCAGCGTCATGAAGAAGCCTTTGACGAATAGCGGCGCGTAGCCTTGTATGATGCTCCAGCGGAAATCCATAAATTATTGAGAAGAAATGATGCGAGGATGAAGACGGACACGCAAGCCGGCATGAGGGATTCACCATGCTGCGCATAAGGATATTAAAAAATTAGCGGAAAATTATACCGTAGTTGCCGCAGAGCGCCAAAAAACGGCAGTCTGCGGGCTGGCAGCACAATTACTTGGCGTTGCCAAAATATTTCTGGTTGATCTTGTCGAAACTGCCATCGGCCTTGACGTCGGCTAGCCCTTTGTTGATTTTCTCCAGCAGTTCGGTATTGCCTTTGCGTACCGCAATGCCGTAGTACTCTTTCGGGAAGCTGGCGTCGCTCACTACGCGGAAGCTGGCGGAGGGGTTGTTGGTAATGTAATTGCGCACCACCGGATCGTCGGCCACCACGGCGTCGACGCCGCCGCTTTCGAGTTCCTTCAAAGCCAGCGTGGTGGAATCGAAACGCTTGATGCTGGGGTTATTCTTGCCGACCAGGTTCTGCACCACTTCGTCGCCGGTGGTGGCGCTTTGCACGCCGATCTTCAGGCTCTTCAGGTCGCTGAACTGCTTGACCGAGGTATTGCCTTGGGGGACGGCGATCAGCTGGCTGGCTTCAAAATAAGGCGTCGAAAAGTCCACCGTCTGCTTGCGTTCATCGGTGATCGTGATGGCGGAAATCAGCAGATCGCGGTCGCCCTGCGCCAGGAAATTAAAGATCCCTTCAAACGGCGTCGGGATGAATTTCACCTCGATGCCGATTTTGGCCGCGATCGCTTTCATCAGGTCGATGTCGAAACCGACCACTTCCTTCTTTTCGTTTTCCGCGGAAAACGGCGCGTACGCCGATTCCACCCCGACGACAAACAGGGTCTGCTTGGCTGCCGCGGCCGGCGCTTCTTCTTTTTTGCTGCAGGCGCCGACGGCCAGCAGGCTCAGGCTCAGGGCGCACAGCGGCAGGTAGCGGCTAAACAATTTTTTCATGGTGTACTCGCAAAAATTAATCGGCTAGTGCTTGGATTTAATATCGGCAATGAAGCAGGCTTTACAGCTTCTCGTCCGCAAAATATTTCTTGTATATCCGGTCCTGCGTGCCGTCCGCCTTGATCAGTTCCAGGCCGTGGTTGAGCTTGGCCAGCAGTTCGCTGTTGCCCTTCTTGACCGCGATGCCGTAGTACTCCTTGGGGAAGGCCGGATCGTTGACGATGCGGAAGTTCTTGCCCGGATTGTTCTTGACGAAATTGGTGACCACGCCGTTGTCGCCGACCACGGCATCGACGCCGCCGCCTTCCAGTTCCTGGAACGCCAGCGGCATCGATTCGAAGCGCTTGACGCTAGGGCTGTTCTTGCCGACCAGGTTCTGCGCCGCTTCATCCGCGGTAGTGCCGCTCTGGACGCCGATTTTCTGGGCTTTCAGGTCTTCGAACTTGGCGACCTTGGAACTGGCCGGCAGCACGATCAGCTGCTTGGCCACGAAGTAGGGCTCGGAGAAATCCATGCTTTGCTTGCGCTGGTCGTTGATCGTGATGGTGGAAATCAGGATGTCGCGGTCGCCCTGGGCCAACGCGTTGAACAGGCCGTCGAACGGCGTATTGACGATCTTGACCTTGATGCCGGCCTTGTCGGCCACGGCTTTCATGATCTCGACGTCGAAGCCGACCAGTTCCTTCTGTTCATTCTCGGATGCGAAGGGGGCGTAAGCACCGTCTGCGCCGACCACGTATTCAGTGGCGGCCGCAGCCGTTGCCGAGGAGGCTTCTTTTTTGCCGCAGGCAGTCAGCACAGCCAGCGAACACAGCAGCGCCAGCGCGGGAAGGTATCGTTGTTTCATTTTAGCTCCCGGCTTATTTGGCTGTGTCGGCAAAATACTTGGCGTAGATCTTGTCGTAGGTGCCGTCGGCCTTGATCGCCGTCAGTCCCTTGTTGACCTTGGCCAGCAGCTCGGCATTGCCTTTCTTGACGGCGATGCCGTAGTACTCTTTAGGAAACGCCGGGTCCGCGATAAAGCGGAAACCTTCGGACGGGTTGTTCTTGATGTAGTTCTTGATCACGCCATTGTCGGAAACCACAGCCTCGACGCCGCCGCCTTCCAGTTCCTTCATCACCAGCGTCGCCGATTCCAGGCGCTTGATGTTCGGGTTGCTCTTGCCCAGTTCCTTTTGCACGATTTCATCGCCTGTGGTGGCGCTTTGCACGCCGACCTTCATGCTCTTGAGGTCGGTGAATTTGGTGACCTTGGAATCCTTCGGCACCACGATCAGCTGATTCGCTTCGAAGTAGGGCTCGGAAAAGTCGACCGTCTGCTTGCGTTCGTCGGTGATGGTGATGGCCGAGGCCAGCAGATCGCGGTCGCCCTGCGCCAGGAAGTTGAAGATGCCTTCAAACGGCGTGTTGACGAACTTGATCTTGAAACCGCCCTTGTCGGCGATGGCGTTCATGACGTCGACATCGAAGCCGACGATTTCCTTTTGTTCATTCTGGTATTCAAACGGCGCAAAAGTCGCTTCGGCGCCGACCAGGTATTCCTTGGGCTCGGCTGCGGCCGTGGTTTTCGGCTCTTGCTTGCCGCAGGCAGCCAGCAACAGCGCGGCGGACAGTACGCACAGACTCAGATTGAAAATTCGTTTCATTGAATATCTCCTGTAAATATCGGTAAAGTGTTCGATTCGTTTAATTCGTTCGATTTATATCAACAACGAAATAGTTTCCTTGTGGCAGTTGCCGACTCCGGCATGCTGTCGCAGGATGAAATTATTGTTTTGACAATATTGTCGGAAATAATCCGCTATTTTAGATTCATCTTTGTATTTCACGATGATTTATATAGATCATTGCGCATAAAGGCCTCGGCGGTTCATGTTGCACGGAAATAAATTGCCATGGGCCTGGGGTGGTTGCAGGCCTTAGTGCAGGCTCTTGAAGGCCTTGGCAAGCGACAGGATTTCGCCGGTGGCGTTGCCGTCATAGCCGTGCAACTGGTTGACGATGGCGCGGAACGAGGCTGACTGCAGGATGTCGATGACCTGCTGCATCAAGGGATCTTTCATGGCGCTGACCGGCACCGCAAAGAAGTAGCGTTCGCGGATCAGGGGGATGAAGTCCAGGCCGAAGCGTTCGGCGGCGGTCTGGACCCCGAAGCCGACATCGGCCATGCCGCTGGCAATGAAGGCGGCAATCGCCGAGTGCGTGAATTCTGCGGTCTCGAAACCGTCGATGGCGGTCGGCGACAAGCCTTGCCGCGCCAGCATCAGCTCCAGCAGCATGCGGGTGCCCGAACCCGGCTGGCGATTGACGAACAGCACGCCGTCGCGGCTGAGGTCGGCCAGGCTGACTATATGCTTCGGATTGCCAGGGGCGACCATCAAGCCCTGGTTGCGCACCGCCAGGTGGATCAGGCAATGCTTGTTCTTGTCCAGCCAATGGCTGTAGCCGGCCACGGCAGCTTCTTCAAATTCTCCCAGCGGTACATGAAAGCCTGCCAGGTCGCATTCCTCGCGCGCCAGCGCTGCCACGGCGTCTGCGCTGTTGCGATAGCGCAGTTCCACCGGCACCTGTTGCTCGTTCAGCTGGTTGAGCAGCGCCGCCACCGCAAAGCCGTGGCTGGCGTTGAGCCGTATCACTTGCGGCTGGACGCTGACGGCCTTGCTCAGTTCTCCCTCCAGTTCCGACGCCAGGCTTTCCAGGGTCGGCGACAGCCGCGCAGCGATGCGGCGATCGGCCCAGATCAATTTTTCCGCCAGCGGCAGCAATTCGCTGCCGCGCCCGCGTCCGGTTTGTATCAAGGGGTGGCCGAACATTTTTTCCGCTTCCCGCAGCAAGCCCCAGACGTGCCGGTAGGAACTGCCGATCTGCTTGGCGGCATTGGCGATCGAGCCGGTTTCCTGAATCGCCGTCAGCAATGCCAGCAGCACGGCGGTATCCAGCGGCTGCTCGGCGTCGCGCGAGATTTCCCAGTGCGGTTTGATTTTGACTTTAAACATTATGCAAAATATAGCCTATTGAGTATGCGTGCTGCTAGTGATATTTTTCAATCGTCTAGGGGAAATGAAAATATTTCGCACATAAAACTATATGTAGGTAATTACCTATGGTACATATAATACTTTTTCATTTCCGGGGGGAATTAGATGGGGTTTTTAGATAAACAACGGACCATTGCAGGTCCTGGCTTCAACCGCTGGCTGGTGCCGCCGGCGGCATTGGCGATACACCTGTGCATTGGCATGGCTTATGGTTTTTCGGTGTTCTGGCTGCCGCTGTCGAAAGCGATCGGCATCAAGGAATCGGTAGTCTGCGCCAAGGATATGAGTTTCTTTGCTGAAATATTCGCCAGCAATTGCGACTGGAAGATTTCGATGCTGGGCTGGATTTTCACCATGTTCTTCGTCTTGCTGGGGACCTCGGCGGCAATCTGGGGCGGCTGGCTGGAGCACGTAGGCCCGCGCAAGGCTGGTTTCGTGGCCGCCCTGTGCTGGTGCGGCGGCCTGCTGATTTCGGCGCTGGGCGTTTATGAGCATCAGATCTGGCTGATCTGGCTGGGTTCTGGCCTGATCGGCGGCGTCGGCCTTGGCTTGGGATATATCTCGCCGGTGTCGACCCTGATCAAATGGTTTCCGGACCGCCGCGGCATGGCGACCGGCATGGCAATCATGGGTTTCGGCGGCGGTGCGCTGATCGGCAGCCCGCTGGCGGACAAGCTGATGAAGCATTTCGCGACCGATGCCTCGGTCGGCGTGTGGCAGACATTTGTCGTGATGGCACTGATTTACCTGGTATTCATGATGGCTGGCGCTTTCGGCTACCGGATCCCGCCCAGCGGCTGGAAACCGGCCGGCTGGACCCCGCCGGCGGCCAGCAGCAACGCCATGATCACGCAGAATCACGTACATGCCAGCAAAGTCTGGGGCATTCCGCAGTTCTGGCTGGTATGGCTGGTGCTGTGCCTGAACGTATCGGCAGGTATCGGCGTGATCGGCATGGCGTCGCCGATGCTGCAGGAGATGTTCGGCGGCCATCTGCTCGGCGTCGCCACGAAGTTTTCCGAGTTGTCGGGCGACCAGGTGAAGGCGATTGCGGCGATTGCTGCGGGCTTTACCGGCCTGATCAGCCTGTTCAATATCGGCGGCCGCTTCGTCTGGGCTAGCTGCTCGGATTACATCGGGCGCAAGATGACGTATGTGGTGTTCTTTGTACTTGGTTTTGTGCTGTATGTAAGCTTGCCTTGGTCCGGCACGACCGGCAGCGTGGCCTTGTTCGTGGCGGCGGTGTGCCTGATTTTGTCGATGTACGGCGGCGGCTTTGCTACCGTGCCGGCTTATCTGGCGGACTTGTTCGGCACCCAGATGGTGGGCGCGATCCACGGCCGTCTGCTGACTGCCTGGGCGACCGCCGGGATTCTCGGACCGGTAGTGGTGAACTACATGCGCGAGTACCAGCTCGGTTTGGGCATGCCGCGCGAATCGGTTTACAACACCACCATGTACATCCTGGCCGGGATGCTGGTGCTGGGCTTGCTGTGCAACCTGATGATCCGTCCGATCGCAGCCAAGCATTTCATGACGCAGGAAGAACTGGCGCGCGAAAAGCAGCTTGCGCACGAGCAGGCTTCGGCCAAGGGCGAGGCAGTGCTGCCGCCGGAAGTGATGGCGCGCATCGGCAGCGGCGGCAGTCCTGCGCTGTTGTGGCTGTCGTGGGCGGCAGTCATCATTCCGCTGGTCTGGGGAATTTCGATCACCCTGCAAAAATCGGCGGTGCTGTTCAAGTAAATATTTAGGGCAAGTGGATAGGCAACTAAATAGGCAAAGGTAGTAACGGGGCAGGGCTGGCAAGCCAGCGTAGCGTGGCATTCGGTTCTGCCCCCGTAACAAGACAGTTCGCATAAAAAAATAAAAATATAAAAATATAAAAATATAAAAAACAGTGATGGCAGTACTGATTTCAAGACACACCGCGGCAGGCTGAACCAGGATGCATGGCTGTTCACAAAGACAGCATCCGGTGCGGGCGCCATTTGTAGTGCTGAATCCCGGTAGGAGACTGTTGTGAAGATGCAAATCGAAGCTAGCGTTCCGCAAGCTGTGCCGTCGGACCCGTCGGTCGACCTGAACCAGGTCAGATCCATCATTCAAGAATTCAAGACGCTGCCTGGCGCCATGCTGCCCGTGCTGCATGCGATCCAGGACGCGCTCGGCCATGTGCCGCCATCGGCGGTGCCGCTGATCGCCGACGAGCTGAATCTCTCGCGTGCTGAAGTGCACGGCGTGATCAGCTTCTATCACCATTTCCGCCAGCAGCCGGCCGGCCGTCACATCGTCCAGATCTGCCGTGCCGAAGCCTGCCAGGCAGTCGGCGCCGATGCGCTGGCGGCGCACGCCAAGGCGGCCCTGGGCTGCGACTTCCACGGCACCAGCAGCGATGGCCAGTTCACGCTGGAGCCGGTGTATTGCCTGGGGCAGTGCGCCTGCGGCCCGAACATGCAGATCGATGACGATCTGCATGCCCGCGTCAGCAACGACAAATTCAATCGCGTGTTGCGCGCCAAGCGAGGTGTGCAATGAGCGCCCTCAACACCCCGGTCACCATCTATGTCCCGCGCGATTCGACCGCGCTCGCGCTCGGCGCCGACCAGGTCGCCGCGGCAATTGCGCAGCAGGCGGCGCAGCGCGGCATCAGCATCAATCTGGTGCGCAACGGCTCGCGCGGCATGTTCTGGCTGGAGCCGCTGGTCGAAGTGGCGACCGCGGCAGGGCGCATCGGTTACGGTCCGGTTGAAAGCGACGATGTCGCCGGGCTGTTCGACGCCGGTTTCATCAGCGGCGCCCAGCACAGCGCAGCCCTGGGACTGGTGGAAGAAATACCGTATCTGAAAAAGCAGGAGCGCCTGACCTTTGCCCGGGTCGGCATTACCGATCCGCTCTCGCTGCCGGACTACCTGGCGCATGAAGGCTATGCCGGGCTGCAGCGCGCCCTCACCATGCCGGGTGCGGCGCTGGTGCAGGAAGTGCTGGATTCCGGCTTGCGCGGCCGCGGCGGCGCCGCTTTTCCCACCGGGATCAAGTGGAAGACGGTAGCTGCAACCGCCGCTACGCAAAAATACGTCGTCTGCAATGCCGACGAAGGCGATTCCGGTACATTCTCGGATCGCATGGTGATGGAAGATGATCCTTTCATGCTGATCGAGGGCATGACGATTGCCGCGCTGGCGGTGGGCGCCACGCGCGGCTACATTTATGTACGCTCGGAATATCCGCATGCCATCGCCGTGCTGAACCAGGCCATCGCCACGGCAAACAGTGCCAACTACCTCGGTGAAAACATCCTCGGCTCGGCCAGCAGCTTCCATCTGGAAGTGCGCAAGGGCGCCGGCGCCTACATCTGCGGCGAAGAAACCGCCTTGCTGGAAAGCCTGGAAGGCAAGCGCGGCGTGGTGCGCGCCAAGCCGCCGCTGCCCGCCATCGAGGGCTTGTTCGGCAAGCCGACCGTCATCAACAATGTGATCTCACTAGCGTCGGTGCCCATCATACTGGCGCGTGGCGCCGCCTTCTACAAGAACTACGGCATGGGCCGTTCGCTGGGCACGCTGCCGATGCAGCTGGCCGGCAACATCCGCCGTGGCGGCCTGGTGGAAAAGGCTTTCGGCGTGACCTTGCGCGAATTGCTGCAGGACTTTGGCGGCGGCACCGCCAGCGGCAGGCCGATCCGCGCGGTGCAGGTCGGCGGCCCGCTGGGCCCCTACCTGCCGCCATCGTTATTTGATACCAAACTTGACTACGAAGCCATGGCTGCGGTCGGCGGCATGCTGGGGCATGGCGGCATCGTGGTGTTTGACGACAGCGTCGATATGGCGAAGCAAGCCAGATATGCGATGGAATTCTGCGCGGTCGAGTCCTGCGGAAAATGCACACCTTGCCGCATCGGCTCCACCCGCGGGGTAGAGGTGATCGACAAGATCGTCGCCGGCGAATCTCATGTCGCCGTGCAGCAGATCAAGCTGCTGCGCGACCTGTGCGACACCATGGTCAACGGTTCCCTGTGCGCCATGGGCAGCATGACGCCGCTGCCGGTGCTGTCGGCGCTCGACCACTTCCCTGAGGATTTCGGCAAGGGCGAACTAGACCAGGCCGCTTGAGAGATTCGTAGGGTGGGCAAATTTTTTGCCCACGCGTGACGCTTGGTGCGCATATGACCGTCGGTATGCACAGGTCGTGCGTGGGCACAGATCACGCGTGGGCACAGGTGCCCACCCTACGCAGCGATAGATAAACAAATTTGTCGGAACCAGGAGTATGTGATGAATCAGCTTAACGAACTCGACTACGGCACTCCCGCCAAAACAGCTGCCCAGCTGGTGATCCTCGAAATCGACGGCGTCAATGTCGAAGTCGCCGCCGGCACTTCGGTCATGCGGGCCGCGGTCGAAGCCGGCATCAATGTCCCCAAGCTGTGCGCCACCGACAGCCTGGAACCGTTCGGTTCCTGCCGCCTGTGCCTGGTGGAAATCGACGGCCGGAAAGGCTACCCGGCTTCCTGCACCACGCCGTGCGAGCCCGGCATGAAGGTGCGCACGCAGACGCCGAAGCTGGCCGATATCCGGCGCGGCGTCATGGAACTCTACATCTCCGACCATCCGCTCGACTGCCTGACCTGTCCCACCAACGGCAATTGCGAATTGCAGGACATGGCCGGCGTCACTGGCCTGCGCGAAGTGCGCTATGGTTATGAAGGCGAGAACCACCTGAAGATGAAGAAGGATGAATCGAATCCTTACTTCACTTACGATCCCTCCAAATGCATCGTCTGCAACCGCTGCGTGCGCGCCTGCGAGGAAACCCAGGGCACCTTCGCGCTGACCATAGACGGCCGCGGCTTCGAATCGCGCGTCTCGGCAGGGCAGATGCAGGATTTCATGGATTCCGAATGCGTCTCCTGCGGCGCCTGCGTGCAGGCTTGCCCGACCGCCACCCTGACCGAGAAGACCGTGATCATGCTGGGCCAGGCCGAACATAGCGCGATCACTACCTGCGCCTATTGCGGCGTCGGCTGTTCGTTCAAGGCCGAGATGAAGGGCAACCAGGTGGTGCGCATGGTGCCGCACAAGGATGGCCAGGCGAACCATGGCCACTCCTGCGTCAAGGGCCGTTTCGCCTGGGGCTATGCGACTCACAAGGACCGCATCACCAAGCCTATGATACGCAGCAAGATCACCGATCCGTGGCGCGAAGTGTCGTGGGATGAAGCGCTCACATATGCAGCGGGCGAATTCCGCCGCATCCAGGCCAAATACGGCAAGGATTCGATAGGCGGCATTACCTCGTCCCGTTGCACCAATGAAGAAACCTATCTGGTGCAAAAGCTGGTGCGGGCCGCGTTCGGCAACAATAACGTCGATACCTGCGCCCGGGTTTGCCATTCGCCTACCGGCTACGGCCTCAAGCAGACGCTGGGCGAGTCGGCCGGCACCCAGACCTTCGATTCGGTCATGCAGGCCGATGTGATCATGGTCATCGGCGCCAATCCGGTCGCCGCGCATCCGGTGTTCGCCTCGCAAATGAAGCGCCGCCTGCGTCAGGGCGCGCAGCTGATCGTGGTCGATCCGCGCACTACCGAGATGGTCAGGTCGCCGCATGTGCAGGCGGCTTATCACCTCAAGCTGCGTCCAGGCACCAATGTCGCCCTGATCACCGCGCTGGCGCATGTGATCCTGTCGGAAGGCTTGGAAAAGCCGGATTTCGTCGCCGAGCGCTGCGACCAGAAATCGTATGCCGACTGGAAGGAATTCGTGCTGCGGCCGGAGAATTCGCCGGAAGCCATGGCGGAAGTCACCGGCGTGCCGGCGGAGCAGCTGCGCGGCGCCGCGCGCTTGTACGCCAGCGCCGCCAACGGCGCCATCTACTACGGCCTCGGCGTCACCGAACATGCGCAAGGTTCGACCATGGTGATCGGCATCGCCAACCTGGCGATGGCGACCGGCAATGTCGGCCGCGAAGGCGTCGGCGTCAATCCGCTGCGCGGCCAGAACAATGTGCAGGGCTCCTGCGACATGGGTTCCTTCCCGCACGAACTGCCAGGTTATCGCCACGTCTCCGACAGCACTGTGCGCGGCGAGTTTGAACAGGTCTGGGGCGTCACGCTCAGTCCGGAACCGGGCCTGCGCATTCCGAACATGTTCGATGCCGCGCTGGATGGCAGTTTCATGGGGCTCTACTGCGAAGGCGAAGACATCGTCCAGTCGGACCCGAATACGCAGCACGTTACCGCCGCCATGGCGGCGATGGAATGCATCGTCGTGCAAGATTTATTTCTCAACGAGACCGCCAAATACGCGCATGTGTTCCTGCCCGGTTCCTCGTTCCTGGAAAAGGACGGTACTTTCACCAACGCCGAACGGCGCATCTCGCGGGTGCGCAAGGTGATGCCGGCCAAGGCCGGGAAATCGGACTGGGAAGTGACCGTGGCGTTGTCCAACGCGCTGGGCTATCCGATGAACTACAGCCATCCATCGCAGATCATGGACGAGATCGCGGCCCTGACGCCGACCTTCCACGGCGTCAGCTACGCCAAGCTGGAGCAGGCCGGCAGCCTGCAATGGCCGTGCAACGACAAGGCGCCGCAAGGCACGCCTATCATGCATATCGGCCAGTTCGTGCGCGGCAAGGGTAAGTTCATCAATACCCAGTACTTCGCCACCGATGAAAAGGTGACGCTGAAATTCCCGCTGATCCTGACCACCGGCCGCATCCTGTCGCAATATAATGTCGGCGCCCAGACGCGCCGCACCGAGAACGTCGAGTGGCACAGCGAAGACCGGCTGGAAATCCATCCGCATGACGCCGAGGACCGCGGCATCAAGGACGACGACTGGGTCGGGATCGAATCGCGCGCCGGCCAGACCGTGCTGCGGGCGACGGTGACCGAGCGGGTGCAGCCGGGTGTGGTTTACACTACCTTCCACTTCCCGGAATCGGGCGCCAACGTAATCACCACCGACAATTCGGACTGGGCCACCAATTGCCCGGAATACAAAGTGACCGCGGTACAGGTGCTGCCGGTCAGCCAGCCGTCCGCATGGCAGAAGCAGTTCAGCCGCTTTACCGAGCAGCAGCTGAAACTGCTGCAAGGGCAGCCGGAACTCGGGACGGAGGCGGTCGTCAGCAAATAACAGTACAGAGGAAAGCACATGGTCTTACCAGAATACGCCAGCAGCACTGAGGTAGCCGTGGAGCGCTGGCGTAACGGCGCTGTCAGCAGCAGCCACGATATGGTGGCAGAAGAAGTGCCGGTGGCGCTGGAGTACAACGGCATCTCGCACGCGGTGATGATGGCCTCGCCGGCCGACCTGGAAGATTTTGCCCTGGGCTTTTCCCTGACTGAAGGAATCTTGCAGGACCGCAGCGAGCTGTTCGACTGTGAGATAGTCAGCGCCGCGGATGGGATCCAGGTGCAGATGCAGATCGCCACGGAGCGGTTTGTGATGCTCAAGGAAAAGCGGCGCAACCTGACCGGCCGCACCGGCTGCGGTCTGTGCGGCGCTGAAACCTTGCAGCAGGCGGTGCGCAAGCCGGCGCCGGTGGTGTCGCATGCGCGCTTTTCCGCGGCGGCGATTTACGCAGCGATGGCGGAGATGCAGAAACGGCAGCATTTGCAGCAGGTCACGGGAGCGACCCACGCTGCGGCCTGGTTGCAAGCGGATGGAAAAATTGCGCTGGTGCGCGAAGACGTCGGCCGCCACAACGCGCTCGATAAATTGATCGGCGGCTTGATGCAATTGGAAGCGAAGCAGGACTTCGCCAGCGGCGCAGTGCTGATCACCAGCCGCGCCAGTTACGAAATGGTGCAGAAGGCGGCCAGCATGGGATGCGGCTTTATCGTCGCGGTCTCGGCGCCGACCGCGCTGGCGATCCGGCTGGCCGAGCAGGCCGGCGTCACCTTGCTGGGTTTCGTGCGGCAGCCGGGCCACGTGGTGTATGCGCATCCGCAGCGTCTGGCGCCAGCTTAGTTTTTAAACGCAGTCTTGCAGCAGAAAAGGTAGACGCAATGAACCTGGAACACCTGGTGAAAATGGCGAATCAGATCGGCGCATTTTTTGACACCATGCCGGACCGTCCGCAAGCCATGACGGACCTGATCGCGCATCTGAAGCGCAGCTGGGAGCCGCGCATGCGGCGTGAACTGTTGGCCTATGTCGACCAGCAGGGCGGCGCCGAGCTGCTGCCGATCGTGCAGGAAGCCATCCGCCTGCACGCCGCCGCCCTCAAATAATTACGGCAGGAACACCATCTGCGACGGGCTGCCCAGTCCGATATAGCGGTCGATGAATTCCAGCTTGCCGCTGTCCTTGTCGATGGCGAACTGGGTGATGTTGTCGCTGCGCTGGTTCAGTGCATACATGAAGCGCCCTTGCGGTCCGATCACGATGCTGCGCGGATAGTCGCCGCGGGTCCAGGTATCTTCCACCCATGTCAGCTTGCCTTCGGCGCCGACTGCAAACTGCGCAATGCTGTTGCGCAAGCGGTTGGCGGCATACACGAAGCGGCCGTCAGGGCTCACGATCAGGCCCGAGGCGAAACTGGTGCCGTGGTAGTTTTCCGGCAAGGTCGAGACCGTATCCTGCTCCTGCAGGGTGCCCTTGGCCTGGTCGAAGCGGTACAGCGTGAGCGTCGACGATTCTTCATTGATCACATACACATACTTGCCGTTGGGATGGAAGACGAAGTGGCGCGGTCCGGCGCCGGCCGAGGATGCCTTGATGAAGGCCGGCGTATTCGGGCTCAGGCGGCCGCTGGCTTGGTCGAAGCGCCATTGGTAGATGCGGTCCAGCCCCAGGTCGGTAGAAAACGCGAACCGGCCGCTGGGGTCGCTGGCGATCATGTGCGCATGCGGGCCGTTATGGTCGCTGGCGGCAAAGCTGCCGATGACTGCCGCTTCCGGTTTGGGCGCGCCCGCGGCGCCGCTGCTTTGCTGCACCGAGGAGGCCGGCTGCAGGCTGCCGTCGCCGTCTATCGGGAACACCGCCACGGAGCCGCCGCCGTAGTTGGCGGCGAACAGATGTTTCCCCTGTGCTGAGAGCGTCACGAAGGCGGGTGTCGCGCCCTGCGAATCCTGTTCATTCAGCTTGCTGAGCGCGCCGTCGGCGCGGTTGACGGCATAGGCCGCCACGCTGCCGTGCTTGCCATCCTTGTAGTTGGCAATCTCGCTCGCCACGTACAAGGTCTTGCCGTCCGCGCCCGCGGTTAGCTGCGCCGGATTGGGCTGGCTGCTGGCGACCCCGACCCGGCTGAGCGCGCCGGACTGGCTATCGACCTTGAACAGATACACCCCTTCGCCATTAGGGTTATATGTCCCGACGTAGGCGAACTGGCTGGCGGTTTGGCTGGGAGTCGCGGGCGTTTCGGCTTGGAGCGGCAGACTGGTCATGGTGAATAGGGCAGTGAGGGCGATGGAAAGCGTCAGCCGGCGGGACGGACGGGAAACTGATACTGGAGTGGGCATATTTTCCTTGATAAGCGGGCATCGCGGACGGACGCTTCGGCGGATTATTTCGATGAATGAATATAGGGTTTTCTAGCCAGAATGGCAATCCGTAAATCCGGCAGCCACGGCGCCAGGAACGGTCTGTCGCTGCTTGTCATGTAACGTAAAATTTCGGACGATCCCGGTTCTCGGCTAGAATGGCGCTCGCGCTGCATGTAAACCGACAGGCAAGGATCAATGGAATTTCAGTTCATCAGTCCCAAAAAGAACGCGCTGGTTTATCTGGTCAAGATCCTGACCGGCGCCCTGATTACCTGGTATGGCTTGCGCGCCCTGGGCTTGCAAGAGCCATACTGGGCCATGATATCGTTGATCATCGTGACCGAGCCGGACATCAACCTGGCCAAGGCCAGCTTCAAGGCGCGCCTGATCAATACCCTGAACGGCTGCGTGGTGGCCTGCCTGGCGCTGGTGCTGTTCGGCCCGGGCTTCCTGTCCTTGCTGATCGCGCTGGCGGTATCGGTGCTGGTCGCCATGCTGTTGCAAAACTATCCTGCCAACTGGCGCCTGGGGCCGGCGACGGTGGTGATCCTGATGTCGGCGGCGATCGGCGGCAAGGGGCTGCACCAGGAACTTGAATATGCGCTATTGCGCGTCGGCGAGGTGATCGCCGGCAGCACCGTGGCATTATTGCAATCATTGGCGTATGGCTTTCTGCTGAAACGACTGGCGCCGGTGAAGACCTGATCACCAAGCGCGAGATTGATTGGCCGAATCTATTGACGTAATTTCCCAAGCCCCACTATAGTGACAAAATGATTTCAGAATTCCACCAATTATCAGAAAAAATAGGCCAGCTGGCCGAGCTGACGCACGCTTTGCGCCGCGAAAACGTCGAACTGCGCCTGCGCGCCAAGGATTTGCAGAGCGAGAGCGAGGACTTGAAGCGCCAGAACGCAGAATTGCAACAGCGGATAGACGAAGCACACCGGCGGGTCGCCGCCTTACTCGAGAAATTTCCTGCATTGCCCCCATCGCCGCAGGACAAGGAGCTTGCATGAGCCAGTTAAGCGTCAACATCATGGGCCAGCCCTATACCCTGTCCTGCAAGGAAGGCGAAGAAAACGCGCTGCAGGAAGCAGTGACTTACCTCGACGGAAAAATGACGGCGATTCGCGACGCCGGCAAGATTCGCGGCAATGACCGCATCGCAGTGATCGCGGCGCTCGGCATTGCTGCTGAATTGTTGAGCAGCAAAGCGCCTTCGGGACCTTTGTCGGAACTGACCGTGTCGGAAGTGAAGCAGAATATTGCGGCGATGCACACGGTGCTGGATGACGCCCTGGCGGCACAGGAAGACCTGTTCTGAGACGACTTGATCCAAGAAAAAAACTTGCGGTTAAGGGTTTGACTTGGAAGTTGTTTGGAGTAGACTACTCACTCCTGCCGTGTTCGCGATTGTCATAAAATCCTTGAACCATTTATACGCACCGGCTGCGGAATATTGTTCGACAGGTGTGAGCGTCGCTAGTCCGATGAGCCCGAAGTTGAACTAACTGCGGCCAACTTGAATCGCTTTGGTTCAGGATGCCGACAAAGCGGCACAGGCGGGACTGAATTCTGAAGCGGTTGCATAACCATGCAGCCGCTTTTTTCGTTTGTGGACTTCTTTCGCGGCCTTCTTTTTGCATTTTTCCAGGAGTGGAAAGAGATCAAATGAATTATTGGCTAATGAAATCCGAGCCGGACGACGCCAGCATCGACGATGTGCTGGGCATGGACGGACAGAAGATCGCCTGGTATGGCGTGCGCAATTATCAAGCGCGCAATTTCATGCGCGACCTGATGAAGGTAGGCGACGGCGTGCTGTTCTACCACTCCGGCTGCGCGGTGCCTGGCATCGCCGGCCTGGCCGAAGTGGCGAGCACGCCTTATCCGGACGACACGCAATTCGATCCCAAGAGTAAATACTTCGATCCCAAGGCCGGGCGCGAAAACCCGCGCTGGATGCTGGTCGACGTCAAGGCGCTCAAGAAAACCCGGCTTATTCCGCTGGCCGAACTGCGCGAGCAGGAAGCCCTGGCCGAGATGCAGATCCTGCGGCGCGGCAACCGGCTCTCCATCACGCCGGTCAGCGCCGCCGAATGGCGTTACATCGGCAAGCTGCTCAAGGCGTAGCGGCGCCCTGTTTAGTGTAGTGTTCGCGCAGCAGGTTTTTTTGCACCTTGCCCATGGTGTTGCGCGGCAGTTCATCGGCGAAGAACACTTGCTTGGGCACCTTGAAGTTGGCGATGCTGGTTTTCATCAGTTCGATGACGCCGGCGGTGGTCAGTGTGGCGTCCGGCCGCTTGACGATGACGGCTGTCACGGCTTCGCCGAAATCGGCGTGCGGGATGCCGATGACCGCTGATTCCAGCACACCGTCGATTTCATCGAGCACGCTTTCGATCTCCTTCGGATAGACGTTGTAGCCGCCGGAAATGATCAAATCCTTGCTGCGGCCAACGATCGCCAGATAGCCTTCGCTATCGAACTTGCCGACATCGCCGGTCTTGAAATAGCCGTCGTCGGTGAACTCCTCCGCGGTCTTTTCCGGCATGCGCCAGTATCCCTGGAACACATTCGGGCCTTTCACCTGGATATCGCCGATTTCGCCGGCGCCGCACAGCTTGCTGCCGCCGTCGCTGCCGGTGACGGCCAGGCGCAGCGAGACGCCCGGCAAGGGCAGGCCGACAGTGCCGCCGCGCCGCTCCCGGTCGTAGGGGTTGGACGTCAGCATGGCGGTCTCGCTCATGCCGTAGCGTTCCAGTATGGTGTGGCCGGTGCGCGCGGCGAATTCGGCAAAGGTGTCTGCCAGCAAAGGCGCCGAACCGGAAATGAACAGGCGGATATTGCGGCAGGCGTGGCGCTCGAATCCCTTGTCGGCCAGCAGACGCACATAGTAGGTCGGTACGCCCATGAAGATGGTGCTGCGCGGCAGCTGGCGGCAGACTTCGGCGGCGTCGAATTTCGGCAGGAAGATCATCTTGCTGCCATTCAGCAAGGCGCCGTTGGCCGCGACCAGCAAGCCGTGGATATGGAACAGCGGCAGGGCATGCAGCAGGACGTCGCCGGCTTGCCAGTGCCAGTACTGCTGCAGCACCTTGGCGTTCGACGCGATATTGCCGTGCGAAAGCATGGCGCCCTTGCTGCGTCCAGTGGTCCCGGAGGTATACAAAATGACGGCGAGGTCGTCGGCCTGCTTTTCCACGGTCTCGAAATGGTCCGGGAAATGCATGGCGCGCGCCAGCAGCGAGCCGGAATTTCGGCCTTGGCTGCCGCTGCTGATTTCATCCAGCGTGAACAAGTGCCGGGTGCCGGCCTTGAAGGCGATCTGCGCCACCCAGCCGAAATTCTTCGGCGAGCAGACGAACACGGCCGGTTCGGCATCGCCGATGAAGTATTCGATCTCCGCACTGCGATAGGCAGTATTCAGCGGCAGGTAGACAAAACCGGCGCGCAGCGTCGCCAGGTACAGTATCAGGGCTTCCGGCGACTTCTCGACCTGCACTGCAATCCGCGCGCCGCTCGGCAGGCCCAGGCTGCTGAACAGGTTGGCGATGCGGGCGGACGCGCGCTCGACATCGCCCCAGGTGTAGTACTGGCCATCATGGGTTTCAATGCAGCAGGCGGTTTTGTCGGCAGGGAAGTGCGACGCGAAAAGAGCGTAGAGATTGGCAGTCATGGCGGTGCAGGAAAAAGACGTTCGGCAAACGCCGCCGGCGCTGTCCCGGCAAGCGGGAACAGCCGGCGGCTTCGTGTGTCAGGTCGAGGCAGGGCTGGCGGTCTTGACCGGCGGTGCATCGGCCGCGCCGGCATACTTGCGCGGATGGCGGTAAGCGATGAACAGCAAGACGATCCCGAGCACGATCATCGGCACCGACAGCATCTGCCCGGCGGAAATCGTGATGCCGCCGAAGCTGACGTTGTAGTCCGGCACGCGGAAGTATTCGGTGAAGAAGCGGGCGCAGCCGTACAGCAGCGAGAACATGCCGGCCACCGCCATGCGCGGCCGCGGCTTGCGCGAGAACAGCCAGAGAATGA
This sequence comes from Collimonas sp. GW821-FHT02H07, assembly GCF_059421505.1. NCBI lineage: Bacteria > Pseudomonadati > Pseudomonadota > Betaproteobacteria > Burkholderiales > Oxalobacteraceae > Collimonas > Collimonas sp. GW821-FHT02H07. Next base: position 557,835 of record NZ_JBWKVC010000002.1, on the reverse strand, counting down.
CGAACAGCAGGATGCCATCAACCAGCATCTGGTAGATCGGCGACGGATGGCGCGGCAGGTTATCCACGTTGGGCCAGATCATGGCCCACGGCAGCGACGGGTCGGACACCACGCGGCCCGGCAGTTCGCCGTTGATGAAATTGCCGAGACGGCCGGCAGCGTAGCCCAGCGGCACCATGGGCGCGATGAAGTCCATGATGTCCATCAGGTTGCGGCCAGCCTTGCGGCCCCACAATGCCATGGCGATCAGGACGCCGATAAAGCCGCCGTGGAAGGACATGCCGCCCTTCCATACTGCAATGATTTCCGCCGGGTGCGAAAAATAGTAGGACGGATCGTAAAAGAACACCTGGCCCAGGCGGCCGCCGATCACCACCCCCAGCACGCCGTAGAACAGCATGTCGTCGATATCTTCCTTTTTCCAGCCGACCGCGGCGATATGCGGCTGCCTGATGCGGATGCGGCCGACCCAGATGAACTGGATGAAGGCCAGCAGATACATCAGTCCGTACCAGCGCACGTGCAGCGGGCCCAGAGAGAAGGCTATCGGATCAGGCAAGGGATGAATCAGCATGTTCTATTTCTTTCTTAATAATTCCAAAAAGGCTTGCAATACAGGCGAAGCATTATCGCGGCGCCAGGCCAGCCCGGTCTCTACCAGCGGCGTCTGGTCTTGCAATTCGTGATAGTCGACCCCCGGGCGTTGCAGGTTCGACACCGATTGTGGCACAAGCGCGATCCCCATGCCAGCCGACACCAGGCCAACGATGGTTTGCATCTGGATCGCTTCCTGGCCGATGTGCGGGGCGACGCCGGCAGCGCGGAAACAGCCCAGGATGGTGTCATGCAAGCCGGGCGAGATGCGGCGCGGGAAAATAATCAGGGGCATGTCCGCCAGGCTGCTCAGCGCAATCCTGCCTTTGCCGCGCAGCGCCTTGAGGCCGCTGGGCGCCGCCAGCATCAGCGGTTCGGACAGCACCGGCTGATAGTCCAGCACCAGCCTGGCCTTGTCCGGCAAGGGCGGAATCAGCAGGCCGGCGTCGATGCGGCCTTCCATCAGCTGCGCCAGCTGCAGGTCGCTGGTGGCTTCCTGCAGGTCGATCTGCACTTGCGGATAGGCTTCGCGGAAAGCTCGCAGCAAAGGCGGCAGGATGCTGTAGTCGGCAGTGGATACGAAGGATAGCGCAAGCAGTCCGGATTCACCGGAAGCGGCGCGCCTGACCAGGTCGGGCAGGGCAGCGGCCTGCTGCAGCAGGCGCTGCGCTTCCGGCAGCAGCGCCTGACCGGCCGGAGTCAGCGCGACGCTGCGCTTGGTGCGCGCGAACAGGGCGGCGCCGAGACTGGCTTCGAGCGCCTGTATGGTCTGGGACAAAGGCGGCTGCGTCATATGCAGCCGCAGCGCGGCGCGGCCGAAATGCCTTTCTTCCGCCACCGCCACGAAATAGCGCAGTTGCCGCAGCTCTATGTTCATTTATCGCCATCCAATAAAAAAGCCGGAGAGAAGCCGGCTTTTTGTTTTCCATTACGCGACTGCCGCGCAGTCTCAGCGGCCGGGACGTTTATGCTTGTCGAAGGTTTTCTTGACGCGTTCTTTCTTGATTTTTTCGATTTCTTCATGGGCCTTGCGCTTGTCAAGGCCGAACATGCGCTCGAGAAATTCGAACCAGATGAAAGCCACCGCCATCAGGCCTGCGATCCACCACCAGGACATATTGGTGAAAAACGAACCGATTTCGAAGTATTTTAACGCTATTAATGAAACGATAATGATAATCAGTGGCATGGCATTCCCTTTTCTTTGCGGAAAGGATAGGGCGAAAGATGCTTGTGGTCAACGGATGTCGCTCTGATATGTTGAATCCCTGATGTAGGTAGGTGTTTGCGGGATATGAGACAATGCGCAGGGGCAGGTAAAATGGTGTCACATTTTTTTGACGGAGATAAGAATGAAACGTTTGTTGATCTGTGCGTTGCTGGGTGCAATGGCATCGGGTTCTGCACTGGCTGACGCCGGTCTGGATCTGGCGAAGTCGAAGAACTGCCTGGCGTGCCATGCGGTGCAAAACAAGGTCGTCGGACCGGCATACAAAGACGTTGCGGCGAAATTCGCCGCCCAGAAAGGCGCCGAAGACATGCTGGTGCAAAAAGTCTTGAAGGGCAGCACCGGCACCTGGGGCGCCATCCCGATGCCAGCCAATCCGCAAGTCAGCGAAGCCGAAGCGCATACGCTGGTGAAATGGATTCTGTCGCAGAAGTAAGGAGGCGGCAGCAGCACGGTCCGGCATTGCGGCAGGCAATGCCGACAAGAAAAGCGCTCACATGTGGGCGCTTTTTTACGCCCGCCAATTCGGCTGCAATAAAAAAGCGTCCCGCAGGACGCTTTTCAGGATGGCCGGGAAAGCCTTATTTGGTCACAGCCAGCTGGCTGCGCATGGCGCCGCGGTAAGTGTACAAGGTGATGGTGCCGTCCTTGATGTCGCCCTTGGCGTCAAACGCGATCATGCCGGTCACGCCCTGGTGCTGGATCTTCGCCAGTTCGGGCAGGTATTTCTTCGGATCGGCCGATTTGGCTTTTTGCATCGCATCCGCCATGGTCATCAGGGCATCGTAGGTATACGGCGCATAGATCACGACATCCTTGCCATACTTGATCTTGTATGCGGTCTTGTAGGCGTCCAAGGCTTTTTTGGCCGACTCTTCCACCCCGCCCGCTTCCGCGCAGATCACCTGGTCGTTGCTGATGCCGTCTCCGGCCAGTTTCGGCAGGTCGGAGGTGCAGATGGCGTCGCCGCCCATGAATTTGGCCTTGATGCCGAGCTGTTTCATCTGGCGCAGCATCGGGCCGGCGCCGGCGTCCAGGCCGCCGAAGAATATGACGTCAGGCTTCTTTGCCTTGAACGAAGTCAGGATGGCGTTGAAGTCGGTCGCCTTGTCGTTGGTGAACTGGGTGGCGACGATGGTCATGCCGGCCGCTTTTGCCGCCTTGCTGAACTCTTCCGCCAGGCCCTGGCCGTAGGCGGTGCGGTCGTCGATCACCGCTGCGGTCTTGGCATGCAGTGTGCTGGCCGCATAACGGCCCAGGGCGCCGCCCAGCTGGCTGTCGTTGGCGACTACGCGGAAAGTGGTGTTGAAGCCTTGCTGGGTATATTTCGCGCTGGTGGTCGAAGGCGAAATCTGCGGAATGCCAGCATCGAAATAAATCTTCGAGGCAGGAATCGAAGTGCCGGAATTGACGTGGCCGATGACGCCGGCGACCTTGGCGTCGACCAGCTTCTGCGCCACGGCGGTGGCCTGTTTCGGATCGGATGCGTCGTCTTCCGCCATCAGCACGAAGCGGGTCTTCTTGCCGTCCAGCGTGATGCCCTGGGCGTTCAGCACTTCGATCGCCATGCGGGCGCCGTTTTCATTGTCCTTGCCGATATGGGCGATAGGGCCGGTGATCGGACCGACGTGGGCGATCTTGACCACTTGTTCTTGCGCATGTGCGGAAGCGGCCAGGGACAAGGCGATGGCGGCAGCCAATGGCATCATTTTAGTAGTGTGCACCAGATTTCCTCCTAAGGATTTGCGACGGTATTATTAAAAATGCAGTTTTTAGACAGCCGGCTTTTGCAAGTAGTTCGGACTGTCTTGAGGGAGTTAAACGTTACAACAAACCAGGGGCAGCGCAAAGGGCATTTCTATGCTTTTTTATCAATTCGGCAGAATGATATGCGTAAGGTGCTGGTTCGGCGGAAACAAAAAGCATGAAAAAAGCGCCCCGGCCTTGCGGGCGGGGCGCTTCTGCAAAGATGCCGCGATGGTTTATTTGGTCACGGTCAGCAAGGTCCGCTTGCCATCCTTGTAGGTGTACAGGGTCAGCGTGCCGTCCTTGATGTCCCCCTTGGCGTCGAAAGCGATCATGCCGGTCACGCCCTTGTGATGGATCTTCGCCAGTTCCGGCAGATATTTTTTCGGATCGGCGGAGTTGGCTTTCTGCATCGCTTCCGCCATAGCCATCACCGAATCGTAGGAGTAGGGCGCGTACAGTTTCACTTCGGTGCCGTACTTCTTCAGGAAGGCCGCCTTGAAATCGTCCAGGCCCTTCTTGCCCGACTCTTCGACGCCGCCCGCTTCCGCGCACACCACCTGGTCATTGGTCAGGCCGTCGCCGGCCAGCTTGCCCAGCTCTGCCGTGCACATGCCGTCGCCGCCCATGAACTTGGCCTTGATGCCGAGCGCCTTCATCTGGCGCAGCATCGGGCCGGCTACCGCATCCATGCCGCCGAAGAAGATCACGTCCGGATTCTTGGCCTTGATCGAGGTCAGGATGGCGTTGAAATCGGTCGCCTTGTCGTTGGTGAACTGGGTTGCCACGATGTTGACGCCGGCAGCCTTGGCGCCCTTGGCGAATTCCTGCGCCACGCCTTGGCCGTAGGCGGTGCGGTCATCGATGACGGCGATATTCTTGGCATGCAGCGCAGTCGCGGCATAGCGGCCCAGGGTGCCGCCCAGCTGGCCGTCGTTGGCGACTACCCGGAACACGCTGTTGAAGCCTTGCTGCGTGTATTTCGGGCTGGTGGCCGCCGGTGAAATCTGCGGGATGCCGGCATCGTAGTAAATCTTCGATGCCGGGATGGTGGTGCCGGAATTCAGGTGGCCGATGACGCCGTCGATCTTGGCGTCGACCAGTTTCTGTGCCGCTGCCGTGCCTTGCTTGGGATCGGAAGCATCGTCTTCCGCCAGCAGCACGAATTTGATTTTCTTGCCGCCCAGGGTGACGCCCTTGGCGTTCAGTTCTTCGACCGCCATCTTGGCGCCGTTTTCCATATCCTTGCCGAGATGGGCCGATGGGCCTGTCACCGGGCCGACATGGCCGATCTTGACGACTTGCTCTTCTGCATGGGCTGCGCCGGCAGCGCTCATGGCCAATGCGATTGCTGCAACCAACGGCAACATCTTGTTCTTCATCTGCACGTGTTTCCTCCTAAGGATTTGATAAGGTCAATGAAAGCTTTCCGGCCCGATAGCGCGGAGCATGTAAACGTTACAACAGAAAAAAATCTTCTCAAAGACTTTTAGACAATATCCTTGCACCCGATGAGGAGATTGCAGCGTGCCGCGCACCGCCGGATTGCATGCGGCGGCAACCGCTGGCGGAGAGGGAGAGAGCCGCGCCGGAAGCATCCGGGCAGGCAAAAAAAAAAGCGCCCCGGAAACCGGAGCGCTTTCTATGAGCTGTGTGCGACGATTATTTTGTCACGGTCAGCAGAGTGCGTTTGCCGTCTTTGTATGTGTACAAAGTCAGCGAACCGTCCTTGATGTCGCCCTTAGGATCGAAGGAGATTTCGCCGGTCACGCCCTTGTAGTGGATCTTGGCCAGTTCAGGCAGGTATTTCTTTGGATCCGAGGAACCGGCTTTTTCCATTGCCGCCACCATCGCCATCAGCGCATCGTACTCGTACGGTGCGTAGATCACGACTTCCTGGTTGAAACGTTTCTGGTAAGCAGCCTTGAAGGCTTCCAGCGCGGCCTTGCCTGCATCCGGCACACCGCCGGCTTCAGCGCAAACTACCTGGTCGTCTTTCAAGCCGGCGCCAGCCAGCTTGGCCAGCTCAGTGGTGCACAGGCCGTCGCCGCCCATGAACTTGGCCTTGATGCCCAGCTGGTCCATCTGACGCAGCATCGGGCCGCCGACTGCATCCATGCCGCCGAAGAAAATCAGGTCGGGGTTCTTGGATTTGATCGAGGTCAGAATCGCGTTGAAATCGGTAGCCTTATCGTTGGTGTATTGCTTTGCAACGATAGTGCCGCCGGCTTTCGTGACGCTCTTGGCGAACTCTTCTGCTACCCCTTGGCCGTAGGCGGTACGGTCATCGATGACGGCGATGTTCTTTGCCTTCAGCGTATTGATGGCATAGCGACCCAGGGTGCCGCCCAGTTGGCCGTCGTTGGCCACCACGCGGAACGCGGTGTTGAAGCCTTGCTGGGTGTACTTAGGATTGGTTGCGGACGGCGAGATTTGCGGAATGCCTGCATCGTAATAAATCTTGGAGGCCGGGATGGTGGTGCCGGAATTCATATGGCCGATAATGCCTTTGACCTTGGCGTCCACCAGTTTTTGGGCAACGGCAGTGCCTTGCTTCGGATCGGAAGCGTCATCCTCGGAAGCCAACACGAATTTCACTGCCTTGCCGCCGATCTTGACTCCCTTGGCGTTCAGTTCCTCGATCGCCATGGTAGCGCCGTTTTCATTGTCCTTGCCGATGTGGGCGTTGGGACCCGTGAGCGGGCTGACCTGGCCGATGGTGACGACTTCTTGTGCCGAAACCGGGCCTGCAAAAGCGAAAGCCATTGCAATTGCGCCAGCCAACGGAATCATTTTGATCTTGTTCTGCATGAATATCCTCCTGAGGATTTAAAATAAAACAATCTAGTTACAGTTTCACCGTCCGCTGCTTATTTATTATCTACTCGAATTAGTCTGAAAATTTACCCAGACTTGTCCGAATAGAGCAACGTTACAACATAAAAAACGCTTCGCATAGCGGTTTTTGCGAATTCTTAAAACGGCAGCTACAGCCCTTGATCCCCCGGCATGAGCAAACATCACACCCTAGACAAAGTCGACCGCAAGCTGCTCAATTTGTTGCAACGCGACAATCAAATGCCGACCCGTACCCTGGCCGACAAAGCGCACATTTCCCAACCCACCTGCCTGCGCCGCCTGCGCGACCTGCGCGAGGCCGGCATCATCAGCGCCGACGTCTCGCTGGTCGATCCCTTCGCACTCGGCTACGGCATGCTGGCCTTCCTCGAAATCTCGCTCAACCACCAGTCCGACGAGCACATGCAGGAATTCGAACTGCGCATGAACAAGGAAGCCGAAGTCATGCAATGCTATTTCGTTTCCGGCGACTACGATTACTTCCTGGTGGTGCACGTGATCGACATGGATGCCTATTACCAGTTTGTGCGCCGGGTCATTTCAGGCTCCGGCAATGTTCGCCATTTCCAGTCGCGTTTTCCGATGAAGCGCGCCAAGTTCGTGACCCGGGTTGCCTTCGACGAAAAACCGGCGACGGTGGAAGTGCGCGCCGCCAGGTGACGCACTGCAACAGTGCGCCGGCTGCTTCCTGAATACAGTTGAGCAAAAACCGCGCCAAGTCTCTGGCGGGTGGCTGCAGCCTGCGAGCGGCGAAAAAAAAGACCGATGCTGGCGACAGCATCGGTCTTTTTCATTGTCTTGATACAGCCAGCGTGACAGCAATCACGCTTGCACGGGGCGTGGCAAAATCAATGGTTGCGGCGCTTGCCGCGGCATGCCGGTAAACGCGAAATCGACTTCCGGCCGGCGCCCCGAGACGATCTCGGCGATGGCGCGGCCGGAGCCGCAACCCATGGTCCAGCCGAGCGTGCCATGGCCGGTATTGAGGAACAGGTTGCTGATCTTGCTCTTGCCGATGTAGGGCACGTTGGATGGCGTCATCGGCCGCAGGCCGGTCCAGTAGACCGGATTGTCGTAGTCGCAGCCGTCCGGGAACAGCTCGCGCGTGCGGCGCGTGATTGCTTCGCAGCGGGTAGTGTTGAGCTCGCGCGTGTAGCCGTTCAGCTCGCAGGTGCCGGCCACGCGCAGGCGGTCGCCCAGGCGTGACACCACCAGCTTGTAGCCGTCGTCGGTCAGCGAGACGCTGGGCGCCGCGTCCGGATTGGTGATCTGGTAAGTGGCCGAATAGCCCTTGCCCGGATAGATCATCAGGTCGATGCCGAGCGGCTTCAGCAGCGGCGTCGAGAAGCTGCCCATGGCGACCACGAAAGCGTCGGCATGCAGCACTTCGTGACGGCCGTCGGCATTGATGATTTCGACGCCGGTGATCTTGGCGCCGGCGCCGCTGCCTTCGGTGATCAGGCGGGTGACGCTGGTGTTGTACTGGAAATTGACGCCGGCTTCGGCAGCCTTGGCGGCCAGGCCCGAAGTGAATTTATAGACGTCGCCGGATTCGTCGGTCGCGGTAAAGTCGCCGCCGACGATCTTGTCGCGGATGCGCGCCAGCGCCGGTTCGATCCTGACCACTTCATCGGCGCTGATCGAATCGCGCGGGCAGCCGAGGTCGCGCATCAGCTGGGCGGCTGGCAGCGAGATGTCGAATTCCTTTTGATCGGTATAGAAGTGCAGGATGCCGCGCGTCAGGCAATCGTAGTCGACGCCGGTGTCGGCGCGCACTGCCTGCAAGGTCTGGCGGCTGTATTCGCAGATGGCAACGATCTGGCGGATATTGTCATTGGTGCGCGCCGGCGTGCATTCGCGCAGGAAGTTGAGCGCCCATTTCCATTGCAGCCATTCCGGACGGAAGCGGTACAGCAGGGGCGCGTCTTCCTGTCCCAGCCATTTCAAGACCTTCAACGGCGCTTGCGGATTGGCCCAAGGCTCGGCATGCGACACCGAAATCTGGCAGCCGTTGGCAAAACTGGTTTCCTGGGCGGCGCCAGGCTGGCGTTCGATCACGGTGACATCGTGACCTTCCTTGTTCAGGAACCAAGCCGAAGAGGTTCCGATTACGCCAGCGCCCAATACAATTACTTTCATCTCATCTCCAAAAACCACCGTTTTTTAACCAGCTGCGCATTGCAAGAACAGCCTTTTCAATAGCGCTATTGTAAGAAAATCGGGATTTTTTAGGCGATCAAAATGAGGCTGAAAATTTTTACTTTTGACTACGTCTTAAGTATTTATGACTGAAAAACAAAAAATTGACGCTAAATGTTTGTTTTTTTCAATTTGACTAATTCCAGCGTCACCGCCCGGGAAATGACTTCATCCAGGGTTTGGTGCAAGCCCTCGCGGATTTGCGCCGCCATGCCTTCCACCGCGGTCTGCAAGACATCGGCCAGGCCGTCGCGGACACGCTGCTCGATGACGAAGTCGATGCGGTCTTGCAGCTGCTGCAGCACTTTTTCCCGGACCTCCGCCTCCAGCCGCTCCCAATCGTGCTGGCTGAGGATGGCTTCGCGCTGCGGCACAGGCAGTTCAAAATTCTCCGGATCGTCCGTCACGGCGACGGCTGCGGGCGCTGCGGCCGCTTTCGGCATGTCGATAATATCGGTCAAGGTCGGCAACGGAACAATGACCTCGGTCAACAAAGGGATATTCGCGTCAAGTTTTCCGGTGTTCATTGCAAGTTCCTTAACCTGGATTCAGGTTTATACATTTTCAGCGACAAAGTGCGTCAGCGGATAACCGCGTTGCTGGTAAAAGCGATAGCGCTCGCGGCCGGCGGCCTTGTCATCCTCGGCCAGGGAGACGATTTCAAACATTCTTTCAAAGCGGGCGAAATGCTGCGGCGTCTTGCCGGACAGGTTGATCAGCATCTGGTGATGCGGCCACTCAGTCTCCTCGTCGGCGGCCAGGATCACGGGGGTTTGCGCGGCGAGCGGGTCGCCGGCGCGCACGTGCGGCAGGAAGTCATGTTCCGAAAACGTCCACAGAGTGCGGTCCAGCGTCGCCAGTTCGTCACCGTTGGCGGTCAGGATGACGATCTGGCGTTGTGCTGTTCGGGCTTTGCGCACCAGTCGGCAGGTGTACAGAAATTTGTCCGAAATATTGGTGTGAAAGTCGATTTGCGTCATTGATATAGGCAGGTTGGTCAGGCCGCGCTTAAAAGCGGAACCCGGGCGGCGCATTGCCGGCTGCCGGCGCTACGTCGCCGTTGTTGGCGCCGGCGGCGGGAGCAGTGGTTTTGACGGCTGGACCGGCGCTAGGCGCGGCTGCAACCGGCGCCGTATTGCGGTAGGTTTTCGGCAAGCGGTTGGTTTCCGGATAGCCGGCTGCTGTCAGCGCGCTGCCCCAGTTGCTGGCGGCAAATCCACTTTGCTTGTCCCGGCCGATTGTCAATACCGGCAGCTGGTTATCGCTGACGATTTTGCGTAGCGCGGCAATATCTTCGTTGCTCTTGACGGTTTTCTCGCTGAAAGGGATGCCACGTTCCTTCAACATCTTGCGGCCGTCGTCGCAAGGGATGCATTTGTCCGAGCTATATAAAGTGACAGGATTGTTCTTGACCGCCTGCGCCAGTTCATACGGCAGGCCGTCGCTGTCGTCCACCGTGCCGCCGGTGACTTTTTTCTGCACCACATTGCCGCTGGCAGGCGGCGTATCGCTATAAGTGACCTTGCCGTCCGGACCGGTCGACTTGTACAGCTGGGCCTGCGCACTGGCCGCCAGCATCAGCAGAAAAAACGTTGCAGCGCTTCTGATCCCTATCGTGATACCTATCGTCATACCTTTTCCCCTTGTTTGATTTAAGAGCCTGGTTTGTATAGTTGCCATTAACTTGTACTGCGTTCTTCGGTTCAGGCGGCCATGCCGCTGTGCCGCAGCAAGGCGTCGATACTCGGTTCGCGGCCGCGGAAAGCCTTGAACGATTCCAGCGCCGGACGCGAACCGCCGACCGCCAGGATTTCGTCGCGGAATTTGCGGCCGGTTTCCGCCGACACTACATTGCCGCCCACCGCTGCTTCTTCAAAGGCGCTGTACGCATCGGCAGACAGCACCTCGGCCCATTTGTAGCTGTAGTAGCCGGCCGCATAGCCGCCGGCGAAGATATGGCCGAAGGAGTGCTGGAAACGGTTGAAAGACGGCGGTGTGATGACCGCGATCTGGCCGCGCACCTGGTCGATCACGTCCTGCACGCTCTGGCTGCCGTAGGGATCGTAATCGTCGTGCAGGCGCATGTCGAACAGCGAGAACTCGACCTGGCGCAAGGCTTGCAGGCCGGACTGGAAATTCTTGGCGGCGATCATCTTGTCGAACAGATCGCGCGGCAGCGGCTCGCCGGATATTGCCTCGGCGGTCATGTGCTGCAGGACATCCCACTCCCAGCAGAAATTCTCCATGAACTGCGAAGGCAGTTCGACCGCATCCCATTCCACCCCGGAAATGCCGGAGACGCCGATCTCGTCGACCTGGGTCAGCATGTGATGCAAGCCGTGGCCGAACTCGTGGAACAGGGTGATCACTTCGTCATGCGTGAACAGGGCCGGCTTGCTGACGCCATCGACCACGGCCGGCGCGGTGAAATTGCAGGTCAGGTAAGCGATCGGGGTTTGCACTTCATTGCCGAGACGGCGCCGCGCCCGCGCGTCGTCCATCCAGGCGCCGCCGCGCTTGCCGTTGCGCGCGTACAAATCGAGATAGAACTGGCCGATCAGCTTGCCGTCTTTTTCGATCCGGAAAAATTTGACGTCCGGATGCCAGACTGCGGCCTGGTCGGCGCTGATGTCGACCGAGAACAGCTTCTGCACCAGCTGGAACAAACCCTCGACCACGGTCGGCTCAGGAAAATACTGTTTCACTTCCTGCTCGGAAAACGCATAGCGCTGCTCGCGCAGTTTTTCCGCGGCATACGCCAGGTCCCAGGCTTCCAGCGTGGCCAGGCCGAGCTGCTCGGCGGCGAAGGCGCGCAGTTCCAGCAGATCCTGCTCGGCAAACGGCCGGGCGCGCCGGCCCAGGTCTTCCAGGAACTTGATCACCTCTTGTGGCGTGTCGGCCATCTTCGGCACCAGCGACAGTTCGGCGTAGTTCTTGAAATCCAGCAGCTTGGCTTCTTCATTGCGCAGGCGCAGGATGTCGACGATGTTGGCGCTGTTGTCCCATTCCGGCTTTTCGCCCAGCTCGGAAGCCTTGGTGGCGTTGGCGCGATACATTTTTTCGCGCAGGGCGCGGTTGTCGGCGTATTGCAGGATCGGAAAATAGGAAGGGAAGTGCAGCGTGAATTTATAGCCCGGCTTGCCATCCTGTTCGGCGGCGGCGCGCGCGGCCTGGCGCACGTCCTCCGGCAAGCCGGCCAGCTCGGCTTCGTCGGTGATGAACAAGCCGTAGGCGTTGGTGGCGTCCAGGATGTTTTCCGAGAAGCGGGTGGTCAGCGCCGCGTGCTTTTCCTGGATTTCGGCAAAACGGCTTTTCTTGGCGGCCGTCAGTTCGGCGCCGCCCAGGCGGAAATCGCGCAGGGCGTTGTTGACGATCTTGCGGCGCGCCGCCGACAGCTCGGCGAAATCGAGATTGTTCTTGATCGCCTTGTATTTGCTGAACAGCGCCAGGTTCTGCGCCAGCGCGGTCCAGAATTCGATCAGCTTGGGCTGGTTTTCGTTATAGGCGGCGCGCAGTTCCGGCGTGTCCGCTACCGCATTCAAATGGCTGACGATGCCCCAGGCGCGGCCGAGCTTTTCCGTCACGTGCTCCAGCGGCAGGACGAAATTGTCCCAGGTGGCGGCATCGGTGGCTGCTTCCAGCAGGCTGACCACGGTCTGCGCTTGCTGCAGCAGCGCGGCGATCGCCGGCGTGATGTGGGCCGGCGTGATCTGGTCGAACTTGGCCAGGCCGCTAAAGTCGAGCAGGGGATTGCTGGCGTTGATGGCGGTAGAGGTCATTGCAGTTACATTCTTTCTGCGGCTTCAATGGTATTGACCAGCAACATGGTGATGGTCATCGGCCCGACGCCGCCCGGCACCGGGGTGATGTAGCCCGCGACTTCCTTGGCGTTGGCAAAGTCGACATCGCCGCACAGCTTGCCGTTGTCGTCGCGGTTCATGCCGACGTCGATCACGGCGGCTCCCGGCTTGACCATGTCGGCGGTGACGATATTGCGCTTGCCGGTGGCGACCACCAGGATGTCGGCCATGCGGGTATGCAGGCCGAGGTCGCGGGTCTTGGAATTACAGATAGTGACCGTGGCGCCGGCTTGCAACAGCAGCATGGCTTGCGGCTTGCCGACGATGTTGGAGGCGCCGACGATGACTGCATGTGCGCCGCGCACCGGGAAATTCACCGATTCCAGCATCTTCATCACGCCGTAAGGTGTGCAAGGACGGAACAGCGGCTGGCCGGTCATCAGCAGGCCGGCATTACTGATATGGAAGCCGTCGACATCCTTTTCCGGAGCGATGGCTTCGATCACCTTGTGGGCGTCGATATGCGCCGGCAGCGGCAGCTGCACCAGGATGCCGTTGATCTTCGGATCGGCGTTCAAGGCGTCGATGCGCGCCAGCAAGGCCGCTTCAGTGAGGTCGGCGTCGTATTTTTCCAGCACCGAGTGCAAGCCATTGTCTTCGCACGCCTTGACCTTGTTGCGCACATACACCTGCGAGGCCGGGCTGTCGCCGACCAGGATCACGGCCAGCCCGGGCTGCTTGCCCTGGGCCGTCAGCGCGGCGGCGCGCCTGGCGACATCGGCGCGGAGTTGTTGGGAGAGGAGGTTTCCGTCGATCAGTTGGGCTGGCATAGTGAGGGCTATTGAAAATTGAAAGCAAAGCAGGATTATAAGGGGTGTGCGCGCTGAAGACTGCGTCTGCAGCGTGTTACTTTGCGGAAACTTATCGATTATGGCGAATTAGTTCTCGCCGATTCCTGTAAATCCATCGGAAATTGTGCCTTTGATAAAATAAGGCGTGGCCAAATGTGTTTTTCGAGCAGCTGGCCGATCGTAAATTGCGGTCTGGCCGGCATCCAACGCGTTCTTTCATTTTCGGCTATTCTCGCCTTCTACGATATCTGTATGCCACCGACTGCGGCTGTCACCATGCAACCAGCAAATCCATGGCCGGAGCTGATAAATTTAAAAAGAGGGATGCTGAATTGACCGATCATTACACTCGCCGGCTGGCGCTGCTAGGGCAAGAGCAGCACCGCGGCTTGCTAGGCCAGGGCCTGCGCGGCATCGAAAGAGAAACCTTGCGCGTCAACGTCGATGGCCGCCTGGCCCTGACGCCGCACCCGCGCGCGCTCGGTTCGGCGCTGACCCAGCCGCAGATCACCACCGACTATTCGGAGTCGCTGCTGGAGTTCATCACCCCGGCCGAGCATGATATTGCGACGGCCCTGAGCGAGCTCGACACCATCCATCGCTTCGTCTACAGCAAGCTGGGCGACGAACTGCTGTGGAGCCAGTCGATGCCGGCCCACCTGCCGGCCGAAGAACTGATCCCGATTGCCTGGTACGGAACCTCGCACATGGGGACCTTGAAGCACGTCTACCGGCGCGGCCTGGCGCTGCGCTACGGCAAGCGCATGCAGTGCATCGCCGGCATCCATTACAACTACTCGCTGGCCGAAGGCGTGTGGCAAACCTTGCAACAGGCCGAAGGCGCCGGCGGCACGGCCATGCACTTCCAGTCGGAAAGCTATATCGCGCTGGTGCGCAACTTCCGCCGCTACAGCTGGCTGCTGATGTACCTGTTCGGCGCCTCGCCGGCCCTGTCCAAGTGTTTCCTGGACGGCCGCGACCATCGCCTCGAAGAGCTGGACAAGGACACCCTCTACCTGCCGTACGCCACCAGCCTGCGCATGAGCGATCTTGGCTACACCAGCGAAGCCCAGGCCCGCCTGACGCCACAGTTCAACAGCCTCGACAGCTATATCAAGAGCCTGGCGCGCGCGGTCAGCCAGCCTTATCCGCCGTATGCCGAGATCGGCACCCACCGCAACGGCGAATGGGTGCAGATCAACACCAACATCCTGCAAATCGAAAACGAGTACTACTCGACCATCCGGCCGAAACGCGTGATCAATTCCGGCGAACGGCCGATCCAGGCGCTGTCGGCGCGCGGCGTGCAATATATAGAAGTGCGCTGCATGGACATCGACCCTTTCGAGCCGATGGGCATCAACCTGGAAACCTCGCGTTTCCTCGATGCCTTCCTGCTGTTCTGCGCGCTCGACGACAGTCCGCTGACCAGCGACGAGGAAAGCCTGGAAAACACCGAGAACTTCGCGCGCGCGGTGAAAGAAGGACGCCGTCCCGGTCTGCAACTGCGGCGCGACGGCAATCCGGTCGGCCTGCAGAGCTGGGGCAAGGAACTGCTGGAGCGGATTAGCGCAGCGGCGGATTTACTCGATGCCCAGCGCAGCGACGGCGCCCATGCGGCATCGCTGGCAAAGCAAAGCCTCAAGCTGGACCAGGTGGAACTGACGCCGTCGGCGAAGGTTTTGGCGATCCTGCGCGATAACAAAGAATCGTTCGGCAGCTTCGCCCTGCGCCTGAGCAAAGAGCATGCGGCGCATTTCCTGGCAAATCCGCCCAGCCCGGAAGAGCGTAGTTATTATGAAACGATGGCGGCGACGTCCTTGGCCGAGCAGGAAAGCCTGGAGCGCAGCCAGACCGGGGATTTCGATACCTTTGTCGCGGCTTACCGGGCCAGCACGCTGGGCAATATGAGTGTTTAGGAAACAATCAGCTCGTCTTCCTGGCGCCGGCGGCTTAAACCGTCGGCTGAGTTTCGCCGGTTGACGAACGGATTGCAGGCGTCGAACCTTGCCGCATGACGCTCTTGCCCGCTCTGGCCAAGGACGATTTCTCAGACAATTGCCGGCGTGCTTCATGCAATGCCTGCGACACTGCTTCCGAGCCGAAGACCAGTCCTTGCAGCGGGAAAAAATGCACATCGCTGATGCCGATCGATGCCAGCGCATAGCGCAAGTAGGGTGTCAGGAAATCAGTCTGCTTCGCTCGCCCACCTGCAAAAAATCCGCCGGAGCTGACCAGTACAAAGGTCGGACGGTCCTTCATCAGTCCGACCTTGCCGTGCGGCGTCGCCTGGAAACTGCGATGGATGCGGATCACATGATCGATCCACAATTTGAGCGCGGCGGGTACGGTGAAGTTGTGCATCGGTGTGACGATGAACAGCATATCGTGTTGTTCCAGCTCGACGATCAGGCGTTCCGACCATTCGAATTCTTTTACTTCAGGAGCCGTTTGCGAAGTGAGGGCAATTGCGTAGTCGCGCCCGATTGGCGGGATGGGCGACTTCACCAGGTCGCGTTCGGTGATCTGTACGTTGTCGATGCCCGATGCGGCAATCGCTTCCACTGCAAGGCGATAACCATGGCTCGCATCGCTGTGCGGGCCGCTGTTCAATAGCAAAATGCGTGTCATGTGCTTGATTCCTGTTCCAGTGATTCGACGAAATGCATGCCTTTTGCAAGCAGGCCCTGGCGGAAGTAAAAGCGTTGCGCCAACGCCATGTGCAAGCCTGTATCCAGCACAAAATGCCTGCAGTTCAAGGCAGCGGCCTGTTGCCGCGCGGCTTGCAACAGACGTTCGCCGAAGCCCGAGCGATGCAGCGTAGCGCTTACCACCAGGTCATCGACGTACACGAAACGGCCGTATAGCAAATTGTCTTGCAACCGATAGCCGGCAAGCCCGACGATTACGCCATCGCGCCAGGCCCCAAGCAAGCGGTATCCCTGCGTGCGTTGCCGCGCTACCCGCTCCTTGTATGCTGCGCAATCGCTCAGATGCGGCCGCAATTGCTTCATCACCGGGAACGACGCTGCCAGATCGGCGTCGCTTTCTATGTGTTTTATCTCTATCTGGGACTGCATGCATTTCTCCAAAAACTATGGGCGGAGGACTTGCGGGCTGCATTGCCGAAACCGCCGGCAACTACGACGGCATCTTGCGGAACGCGATGGCAAAGCGATTCCAGCTGTTGATCGACGTGACGAGCAATGTCAGTTCAACCAGTTCGGCATCGGTGAAATGTGGGCGGACTGTCTCCCACACGGCATCCGGCACGTGGTTTTGCGAGACCAGCGTCAGCGATTCGGTCCATTCCAGTGCGGCGCGCTCGCGTTCGCTGAAGAACGGGGTTTCGCGCCATGCAGCGACGGTAGCCATGCGGCGTTCGGATTCGCCGGCTTTGCGGGCGTCGGTCACATGCATGTCGAGGCAGAATGCGCAGCCGTTGATTTGCGATGCGCGCAGGCGGACAAGTTCCTTCAGCAGGATGTCCAGCGTGCCTTTGCTGATGTGATTTTCAACACCCATCAGTGCCTTGACGGCGTCTTTGTCGGCGTTGAAGAAATCGAGGCGGGTTTGCATTTGAAACTCCTTGGCTAGGTAAATCGAAGTGAACGAGCGGGCATTGCTTGAGGCGTAGTATGCGAAAATCATGGCCGCATTAGAAGGGCCAAGAAATAACAAAAGGACTAGTCCATGAAAACCCCTGACCTGGATCTGCACATCGATCGCGCGCTGGAATTACCCATGTACCTGCAGATATGCCAGCGTTTCAAGACGGCTATCGAGCAAGGAAACCTGCATGCGGGGGATCGCGTGCCGGCGGTACGGGCGCTGGCGGCCGAACTGAACTTGGCGCGCGGTACGGTGGAAATGGCTTATCGCATCCTGGCGGACGAGGGATATCTGCAGATCAGGGGCGCGGCCGGCACAGTGGTTTCGCCGTCTTTGCCGCCGCCAGCCGTCCTCAAACCGCAGGTAGTCATGGCCGGACAAGCGCAGGCAATCATCGTCGATCACGACGGCAAGGCGCCGAAGCCGCTGCAGATGGGCTTGCCTGCACTCGATGCATTTCCGCGCAAGGTGTGGAACCGGCTGGTCGGCCATCGCCTGCGCAGCAGCGAACCGGCAAGACTGGCCTATCCCGACCCCGCCGGTTATGACCGTTTGCGTGAAAAAATTGCCACTTATCTGGGCGTCTCGCGCGGTGTGACCTGCCTGCCGGAACAGGTGTTCATCACGACCGGCTTGCGCAACACGCTTGAACTGACGTTAAGCAGCCTTGCGGCTGTCGGCGATGCGTTCTGGTTCGAAGATCCCGGCTATATTTTTGCACGCCTGTTTCTGCAAAATGCCGCGGTCAAGATCGTGCCGGTGCCGGTAGACGAAAATGGATTGATGGTGGAAGAAGGCAAGCGGCGCAGTCCGCATGCAAAATTCGCGATGGTCACGCCGTCGCACCAGAGTCCGCTTGGGGCGACGTTATCGCTGGAACGCCGGCTGGCGCTTCTGGAATGGGCCAGCAAAGCCGGCAGCTGGATTATCGAAGACGACTACGACAGCGAGTTTCGCTATCAGGGACGGCCGCTGCCGGCGCTGAAAAGCCTGGATCGCAATGATCGCGTCATTTACAGCGGCACTTTCAGCAAGGCGATGTTTCCGGGGCTAAGGCTGGCTTATGCCGTCGCACCGGTCAGTGCGGTTGCACGCTTTCAGGCAGCTTCCTATAACCTGAACGCAGGCTGCCCATACCTGTTTCAGGCAGGCGTTGCCGATTTTATCGCCGAAGGTCATTTCTCAAGGCATCTGAAAAAGATGCGCCAATTGTACGCAGAACGTCGTACGGTGACGTCACGCGTTTTCCAGGAAATATTGGGCGATCGCATACGGATCGATTTGCAGCCGGGCGGCTTGCACATACTGGCGAAACTGGCTGAGCACGAAGACGATGTCATGCTGGCGGGTCGCGCACGAACTGCCGGCCTGGCCCCGCATCCTTTGTCGCGCTGGTACATTGATGCAAAGCCGCGGCAGGGATTGTTGCTGGGCTTTGCCAATGTCATCGATGAGAAGGATGCGATACGCCTGGCGCTGAAACTCAAACAAGCATTGGCATAGCGCCGCGCTGGGGCCATGGCCTGTAACGAGATGCTTGCCGATACAGAGCTTAGCTCGGGGACCTTGGTGGCCGATAGCATTTACCGGTGATTGGCAGCATCCGGCTGTGGATTCAACCGGTGGGCGCAGCGTTTGAAGAAACCATCGATAAATTGCACGGCACCGGCGCGGCGGCGGATAATAGCGCCTACCTCATTTTTAGAATTGCCCCATGGAAATTAAAGTCAACTTTCTCGATAAGCTACGTCTTGAGGCCAAGTTCGATGACTTCACGGTTGTGGCTGACCAGCCTATCCGTTATAAGGGCGATGGTTCGGCGCCTGGTCCCTTCGACTATTTTCTGGCCTCATCGGCCTTGTGCGCGGCTTACTTTGTGAAGTTGTATTGTGTAACGCGCAATATTCCTACTGAAAATATCCGCCTGTCGCAGAATAATATTGTTGATCCGGAAAACCGTTACCAGCAGATTTTCAAGATTCAGGTCGAGTTGCCGGCGGATATCTCTGCCAAAGACCGCCAGGGTATTTTGCGCTCTATCGAGCGTTGTACGGTGAAAAAAGTGGTGCAAGCCGGACCCGAGTTTGTCATTGAAGAGGTAGAGAACCTGGATGCCGATGCGCAGTCGCTGCTGACGTTGAAGCCGGCTACTGACGTCAGCACCTATATTGCGGGCAAGGATCTGCCGCTGGAGCAAACCATCGCCAACATGTCGGGCGTGTTGGCGAACCTGGGCATCAAGATTGAAATCGCTTCGTGGCGCAATCTTGTTCCCAATGTGTGGTCGCTGCATATCCGCGATGCGCACTCGCCGATGTGTTTCACCAATGGCAAGGGAGCGACCAAGGAAAGCGCGTTGGCGTCGGCGCTGGGAGAGTATATCGAGCGGCTCAATAACAACCATTTCTACGCCGGCACGTTTTGGGGCGAAGACATCGCCAATGCGGCGTTTGTCCATTACCCGAACGAGCGCTGGTTCAAGCCTGGCCCTAAAGATGCGCTGCCGGCTGAAATCCTGGATGCGTACTGCCTGCCAATTTACAATCCCGACGGCGATTTATTTGGCTCGCATCTGGTCGACACCAACTCCGGCAATGTGCAGCGCGGCATCTGTTCGCTGCCGTATGTGCGGCAGTCGGACGGCGAGGTGGTGTACTTTCCATCCAACCTGGTCGAAAACCTCTACGTCAGCAATGGCATGAGTGCCGGCAACACGCTGGCCGAAGCGCAGGTGCAATGCCTGTCGGAAATTTTCGAGCGGGCGGTAAAACGCGAAATACTGGAAGGTGAAATCGCATTGCCTGATGTACCGCAGGAAGTGCTGGCGAAATTCCCTGGCATTCTGGCCGGCATTCAGGGCTTGGAAGAGCAAGGCTTTCCGGTGCTGGTGAAGGATGCATCGCTGGGAGGGGTGTACCCAGTGATGTGCGTCACCTTGATGAATCCGCGCACCGGCGGCGTGTTTGCCTCGTTCGGCGCGCACCCAAGCCTGGAGGTGGCGCTGGAGCGTAGCCTGACGGAATTGCTGCAAGGGCGCAGTTTTGAAGGCCTCAACGAATTGCCCCGGCCCACCTTTGCCACCGAGGCTGTGACTGAACCGAATAACTTTGTCGAACACTTCATCGATTCCAGCGGTATTGTGTCATGGCGCTTTTTCAGCGCCAAAGCGGATTTCGATTTTGTCGAATGGGATTTTTCCGGCCAGGGCGAGAACTCCAATGCCGACGAAGCCGCGACCTTGTTCGGCATTCTCGAAGACATGGGCAAAGAGGCGTACATGGCGACGTATGACAATCTAGGCGCCATCGCCTGCCGCATTCTGGTGCCCGGCTATTCGGAAATTTACCCGATAGAGGATTTGATCTGGGATAACACCAACAAGGCGTTGTTGTTCCGCGCCGATATCTTGAATCTGCATCGCCTGGACGATGCCAGCCTGGAAGCGCTGCTTGAGCGTCTGGATAACAATGAGCTCGATGACTATTCCGACATCGCCACATTGATCGGTATCGAATTTGACGAGAATACGGACTGGGGGCAACTGACAGTTCTCGAGTTGAAGCTGCTGATTCATCTCGCCTTGCAGCAATTTGAGGAGGCGCATGAGATGGTGGGAGCCTTCCTGCAGTACAACGACAACACGGTCGAGCGCGGCTTGTTTTATCAGGCCTTGAATGTGGTGCTGGAGGTGCTGCTGGATGACGACCTGGAACTGGACGACTACGTGGTCAATTTCCGCCGGATGTTTGGCGACGCTCGGATGGACGCGGTCATGGGGTCGGTGGACGGCAGCGTGCGCTTCTTCGGGTTAACGCCAGCGAGCATGAAGCTGGAGGGTCTCGATAGGCACCAGCGCCTGATCGACAGCTACAAGAAATTGCATAAGGCGCGGGCCAATGCGGCAGCTACAGCCGGTTAGGGAAGCGAGTCGTGGCTGGATGCGCTGGTCGGCCAGAAGCCTTGCAGTTATTGCGCATCGGCATGTTCTGATAATTTCAATAATCCCGACTGGCAGCGTGGTGTATAACTATTCTATTAGGTGTCACGACGCGTGTGACGAGTAGGGCCGGCGAGTGTGGTGCTCGCCGGGAAATTATTCTGAGGAGAGTGCTATGCCAAAGTACGTTATTGAGCGTGATATTCCCGGGGCCGGGAAGTTATCAGAGCAAGAACTCCGAGCCATTTCGCAGAAGTCGTGCGGCGTGCTAAGCGAGATGGGACCGCAAATTCAATGGCTGCAAAGTTATGTTACTGGCGACAAGATCTACTGCGTTTACATCGCGGCGAATGAAGAGCTGGTTCGGGAACATGCCCAGCAAGGGGGCTTCCCGGCAAACCGTGTCTCCGAAGTCACCTCGGTAATTGACCCGACTACGGCGGAGTAACAGGCCCTAGCAAGGTGCTTCAGCCGCCGTCCCTTCCTCAGCTTAGCTCCGGCAGGGCCGCGGCTGATTTTGCGCGTTAGATGGCCGCTTAGGAGGAAATTGACCGTCCGGTTTCCGACAGCGGACCGTCGCTGACAATTTGCGACTTTAAAACAATTCCTTCTGCCCACCTACCAGCGCGGCAAAATTATCATCCAGAAACGGTAATATCGCATCCGCCAGCGGCTGCAGCTGCCGGCTCAGGTAATGGTCGTAATCAATCGCCGAGCGCTGCGTTTCCAGCGGCTCCGGGCCGGCTGTCGTCATCACGTAGCTGATCCAGCCGCCGTTCTGATATTGCAGCGGCCGGCCTTGCGCACGGTTGAATTCGTCAGCCATGCGGGCGGCGCGTACGTGCGGCGGCACGTTGCGCTGGTAGGCTTCCAGCGGCCGCCGCAACCGTTTGCGGTAGACCAGCAAGTCGTCGAATTCTCCGGCCAGCGTGCGGCTGACGTAGTCGCGCACATAAGCCTGGTAGGGTTCACGCTTGAAGATGTGCTGGTACAGCTGCTGCTGGAATTGCTTGGCCAGCGGCGTCCAGTCTGAGCGGACCGTCTCCAATCCCTTGTACACCATCTCTTCCGCGCCGTCGGCATTGACGATCAGGCCGGCGTAGCGCTTCTTGCTGCCCAGCTCGGTGCCGCGGATGGTCGGCATCAGGAAACGGTGGTAGTGGGTGTCGAACTCCAGTTCCAGCGCGGATTCGAGCCCCAGGGTTTGCTGCAGATGCTGGCGCCACCAGTCGTTGACGTCTTGCGCCAGCGCATTGCCGATCTGCGTCGCTTGCTGCTCCGTATGCGGCTGTTTCAGCCAGACGAAAGTGGAATCGGTGTCGCCGTAGATCACCTGGTAGCCCTTGGCTTCGATCAGCTCGCGCGTCTTGTGCATGATTTCATGGCCGCGCATGGTGATCGACGACGCCAGGCGCGGATCGAAGAAGCGGCAGCCGGTCGATCCCAGCACGCCGCAGAAGGCGTTCATGATGATCTTCAGGGCTTGCGACAGCGGCTGGTTGCGCTGGCGCTTGGCGCTTTCACGGCCTTGCCAGATCTGGCTGACGATGGCCGGCAGGCTGTGTTTGCTGCGCGAGAAGCGGGCGCCGCGGAAGCCCGGCACGGAATCCTGGCCGGCGGGATGGCGCATGCCTTCGATCAGTCCGACCGGATCGATCAGGAAGGTACGGATGATCGAGGGGTAAAGACTTTTGTAATCCAGCACCAGCACTGAATCGTACAGGCCCGATTGCGAATCCATCACAAAGCCGCCGGGACTGGATGCGTCCGCGATCTCACCGAGGTTGGGCGCGACATAGCCCTGGCGGTGCATATGCGGCAGATACAGATGGCCGAAGGCGGCCACCGAACCGCCGCTGCGGTCGGCCGGCAAGCCGGTGACGGCGGCGCGCTCCAGCAGGAAGGGCAGCAGCTCGGTCTTGGCGAAGATGCGCGTCACCAGCTCGCAGTCTTTCAGGTTGTAGGTCGCCAGCGCCGGCTTGTCTTCGGCGAAACGGCGGTCGATTTCCGCCATGCGCTGATAGGGATTGGTGATGGACTTGCCTTCACCCAGCAAGTCCTGGGCGACATACTCCAGGCTGAAGGAGGGGAAATTCCACATCGCCGATTTCAGCGCTTCGATGCCATCAATCAGCAGACGGCCGGCGGCCGAGGCGAAATGGTGGTTCGGCTTGAAACCGTGTTCGCGCCACTCCATCTGGCTGCCGCCGCGGCCGATGCGCAACGGTATCTTGTATTGCTCTGCATGCTTTTGCAGCACGCGCAGATCGAACTGCACCAGGTTCCAGCCGATGATGGCGTCGGGGTCGTGCCGCTCCAGCCATTGATTCAGTTTCTCCAGAAGGAGAGGGCGGCTGTCGCAGTATTCGAGGTCGAAGTCGATCCCGCTGGCGTCGCCATTCGGCGGGCCCAGCATATACACCTGGCGCTGACCGCAACCTTCCAGGGCGATCGAATACAGGTCGCCGTGCGCGGTCGTTTCGATATCGAGCGACAGCAGCTTCAGCTGCGGACGATAGTCGGCCGCGGGTTTCATATAGCTATTGAGCATGGGACCGTTGGCATTCGCCTCGCCGGCGAACCACACTGGCGCCGTGATGAAGCGTTCCATCAGATAGCGTTCCGGCGGGCGGATATCCGCTTCGTAGACATCTACGCCAGCTTCCCTCAGCAGTTTCTCCAGCTTGATCAACTGGCGGTGCTGCTGCAAATACAGGCCCAGCACCGGACGGCAATGGAAGTCAGTCAGCTGCAGCGGGCGCAGCTCGCAGCGGCGTTCGTTGCGCAGCACGCTATCCGCCAGCTGCCGCTGCTCGGCCGGAATGAATGCCACCGACTCCTGCGCGGACAGGCGGATGTGCTGCGGACCGTCGTCGGTCGCCAGCCAGAACTCGACTTCCGTGCCAGTGGGGGTGTCGCGCCAGTGCCTGGTTAAGAGAAAACCTTGTTGTGCCACGCTACTACCTTTCGCTGCTACCTTTTTAACTGCTTATATTTATTGAGGCATCGGCGCGATGCGGGGATCATGTCTTGCAATAATACAAGTCCGATTATCCAAGATTTCACATGCGGTAGCACGCAAGGGGTGGCGGAAGTTTTTCCGGATTTTTTTAAAGGAATATTGGACCGCGGATTGCATGGTGCGACGTGTAATATATTCTGCGTCGATGTGCGGTTTGTTGGCAGCACATAGCTAATAACAATCGCATCGATAGTTTTAAATGTAATTTAGATTGCTTGCAATTTAATTTTGAGCGCTATATTATTCAAGCCATGGAAACCAGCAAACATCCTCTGCCGACTGCAAGCCTCCCGTCCGAGCTACTCGGTCCGGAAAGTCTGCTGCTGGACAACCAGCTGTGCTTTGCCCTGTATTCGGCATCGCTGACCATGACCAAGATTTACAAGCCGCTGCTGCAAAAGATGGGCTTGACCTATCCGCAGTATCTGGTGCTGCTGACCCTGTGGGAGCGCGATGAGGTCACCGTGTCGGCTCTGGGCGACCGGCTGTTCCTGGATTCCGGCACCTTGACGCCCTTGCTCAAGCGCCTGGAAGGCAGTGGTTTTTTGCGCCGTCAGCGGGCGGTGCATGATGAGCGCCAGGTAATTGTGAGCCTGACCGCGGCCGGTAGAGACTTGCGCAATGAAGCGCAGGCGATACCGCAGCATGTGAGCTGTAGTGTCGGTTGCTCGCTGGATGAAGTGAAAATGCTGACCAGGGAACTGCAACGCCTGCGCGCGGCAATGGCGGGTAATATCGAGTAAGTCGGATGGTCGAAGCATGTTATTTTATGAAATACATTGTTGGCAATGTAATTGTGTAATCTATATTATTGTTTTACGTTTTTCATTCTTGCGTCATCTAAGTGTTGTACTTTTTTATCCGGATCGTCAGTACGGCCGACTGGTCTGGTCCAAAGGATTTTTCAAACGGCCAATAAAGGAAATCATCATGTCAGTCGAAAAAGTTCTGTACCGCGCCCAAGCCACTGCAACCGGAGGCCGCGACGGCCGTGCTGTTTCATCCGATAACGTGCTGGACGTCAAATTGACCACCCCGAAGGAACTGGGCGGCGCCGGCGGCGTGGGCACCAATCCTGAACAACTGTTTGCAGCCGGCTATTCGGCCTGCTTCATCGGCGCCATGAAATTCGTCGCTGCGCAAGAGAAGATCCATCTGCCAGCCGATGTGGCGATCACCGGCCTGGTCGGCATCGGCCAGATTCCAGGCGGCTTCGGCATCGAAGTCGAACTGCGGATTTCCCTGCCAGGCATGGAAGCCGGCGCGGCGGAAGACCTGGTGAACAAGGCGCACAAGGTTTGCCCTTATTCCAACGCCACCCGCGGCAACATCGACGTTACCCTGACCCTGGTGTAACTGGAAAGGGCGAATGGCAGAGGTCATTCGCCCTGCATGGCAAATAAAGCTTATACGCCGGGGGTTTGCATTACTGCTGGCTGCGTCTTTGGCAGGCTGCTGCGATGTATTGGGCGGCCTGGTCGTTTTCCACGCCGGGCAGGTTTTGCAGCAGGCAAGCTTGATAGGTTCTTTCAGCGCTTTGCAGGAAGGCGCCTTCTTTGTACAGTTTGCGGCAGGCGTTGACAATCATGTCCGAGGCCTGGCCGGACTTGGCATCTCGCAGATACTGCAGCACGCATTCGTCATACTGCTGGCTATCGAACGCGATTGCCGGCGCCGCCGAAAACGCCATCATGGCTAAGAACACATAGGTCGAATATTTCATGGGCTGCTCGTCAGGCGCAAAGGTCGGGAAGCTCAGAGTATACATATCGGGCAGCCGAACACGACTGCAACATGATGAATTTTTCATGAAGAGCCTGAGCCGGGGCTGCGGCGTTTTCCCGAGCGGAGACTTGCGCAACAATGCGCCGGCGCCGGGTTTGCGCGGCGAGTCGGACTGGCATGCCGCAAGCATCAGCGACAGCCTTCGCCGCAGGAGATGCGGCCGCTTATTCTGCTTGCACCGGCGTCAATACTTCACGGCTGCCATTGGTCGCCACTGAAGAAACGATGCCGGCGGCTTCCATCTGCTCCACCAGCCGCGCCGCGCGGTTGTAGCCGACACGGAATTGGCGCTGCACCGAAGAAATCGATGCGCGCCGGGTGCGGACGACGAAGGCAACCGCTTCGTCATACAGCGGATCCGCTTCCACGTCCTGGCTATCGCCAAGCAGGTCGGTGCTGGCACCCTCGGCGGGTACGCCGGCGAGGATGGCCTCTTCGTATTCCGGCTCGCCAAACTGTTTCAGATGTTCGACCACCCGGTGCACTTCCGCATCCGAGACGAAGGCGCCGTGCACCCGTTGCGGATAACCGGATCCCGGCGGCAGGAACAGCATGTCGCCGTGGCCGAGCAAGGCTTCCGCGCCCATCTGGTCGAGGATGGTCCTGGAGTCGATTTTCGACGACACCTGGAACGCCACGCGGGTCGGGATATTGGCTTTGATCAGCCCGGTGATGACGTCGACCGAAGGCCGTTGCGTCGCCAGGATCAGGTGGATGCCGGCAGCCCGGGCTTTTTGCGCCAGGCGGGCGATCAGTTCTTCGATTTTTTTGCCGGTCACCATCATCAGGTCCGCCAGCTCGTCGATGATCACCACGATCAGCGGCAGGGTGGACAGCGGCTCCGGCGCATCGGGAGTGAGCGAGAACGGATTACTGACCTTCTTGCCGCGCAGGTTGCCATCGCGGATTTTCTGGTTGAAGCCCGCCAGGTTGCGCACCCCCAGCGCCGACATCAGCCGGTAGCGCTTGTCCATCTCGGCAACGCACCAGGTGAGCGCGTTGGAGGCCAGCTTCATGTCGGTGACGACCGGCGCCAGCAGATGCGGAATGCCTTCGTAGACCGACAGCTCCAGCATCTTGGGATCGATCATGATCAGCCGCACTTCTTCCGGCGTGGCTTTGTAGAGCAGCGACAGGATCATGGCATTGATTGCTACCGATTTGCCGGAGCCGGTGGTGCCGGCCACCAGCATGTGCGGCGCGCGCGCCAGGTCGGCGACAATCGGCTTGCCGGTGATGTCCTTGCCCAGCGCCAGCGTCAGGTGCGATGCTGAATCCTGGTAAGCGGGCGACTCCAGTATCTCGGACAAGCGGATCATTTGCCGCTGCGGATTGGGCAGCTCCAGTCCCATGCAGGTTTTGCCGGGGATGGTTTCCACCACGCGGATCGACGTCAGCCCCAGTGCGCGCGACAAGTCCTTCATCAGGCCGACGATCTGGCTGCCGCGCACCCCCAGCGCCGGCTCTACTTCGAAGCGCGTGATCACAGGGCCTGCATCGGCGCCCAGCACCGTCACCGGCACCTTGAACTCTTTCAGCCGCTGCTCGATCAGCAAGCCGGTTTCCGCCAGGCGTTCCACGGGGATGTCGATCAATTCGTTGACTGCCGGGTCCAGCAAGTCGAGACCGGGCAAATCGATTCGAAGTTCATGCAAGGGATGGAAGGAGAAATCGGCTTCGCCATCATCGATGATGGCAACGGGCGTTTGGGCTGGAGCGGGCTGCGGCGCCACATAGGCGGTTTGCGCGACGGCGGCGGCAGGATGGGCAATCGCAGTTTCAAACGGCGCGGGCCGCATCTGCAATGCCGCTTCCGGTTTTTCTATCGGGCTCTGGGGCAGGCTGGCGAAGCTGCCGGCGGCGAATGTATCTGCCAAGGCAGTTGCAGCCTCAGTCAGAGTTGCGGCATCCGGCTTGCCTGGAAATTCTGCTACGGACGCGAGCGGCGCCGCTGCGGGCGCAACTGCTGACGTCATCACGGTATCGTCTGCCAGCGGCCGCGATGCTGCGGGAATCGCGCTGGCTGCAGCCACCGGAGAAAGCGGGCGCGTGCTGATTATCCTGGTTTGCGGCGCCGGGCGATTCAGGCTGCGCTCGGTTTGACGGATATGCATCGCATCCTTCCGCGCGGCGCTGGCGGCTCTTGCCTGCTGCGCCATCTTTTCACGCGCCAGCATGGCCGGCGTCGGAATGATGCGTTCAACCGTCGCCCACTCCGCCATGCTTCTGGCGGAGGCGGACATCTCGATACGCTTGGCTGGGACGCTCGATCGTTTGCCCGGGACTTCCGGCAGATCGGAACTGGATGGCAGCCGCCAGGATTTTCTGCTGCGCGGCGGCGCTGCAATGCTTTCGCGCGTACGTGCTTGCCGCACGGTCGAGTGAGGCGAGTGAGGTGAGGCCGTCGCCGTGGCAGCCCGTGGCTCGCGCGGCGTATCGGTTTGCTCTGTCTTGTCCGGGAAAAAACGCCGCAGCGCAGGATGGATGTTGCCGATAGAAGTCAGCCATGCGCTGCCAAACAGCCATGACAGGGCGAGGATGCTGACGGCCAGCATCACCAGCACACCGCCGACGCTGCCAAGCATGTTCATCAGGCCTTCGGCAATCGCGTAGCCGGCGTGGTCTCCATCGGGAGGGCCGGATTCGCTGGTACGCAAGACGGCTTCCAGCGCGCTGCTGCCGCACAGTATCAACAGGGTCCCCAGCCACAGGCGGATCGAACCGGGGCCGCGCAGCGCGCTTGCGCCCGAGCGGCGCGCCTTCAGTACACGAACCAGCATGGGAGCCAGCCAAAGCAAGGACCATCCGAACCAACTGAAAACTGCTATATGCATACTCAAATTCAACGAAAAATCAAGGTCCGGAAAGCGTGTGGCTTGCGCAAATCATGTTGCGATATCGCAGGCCGCGCCCGCTGCCGTTTGGCAAGGGTGACCTGACAGAGGTTTGTCTGACGACCTGAAATCAAAGTAGGTGATATTAACCGAAAAACCAGTCGCCGTTTCCCTCCGGGTTGCTTGCCAATAACTTGTTTTTACATAAATAAAAATGTAACGAAAATTGCACCGTCATCAATGCGGATTGCTGCCGCAGGCCGGCAAGCGTTGCAACGCATTTTCTGTGCTTTTACAAGGCTTGCAATTTGAAAATGCTGCAAAGCGCAATAGCTGCCTGCAAACAGCAGCATCGTCTGACTAATAGCGATTGCAACCCTCATTCATCCAATCTTCAACTTGTCTTTTTACGACAGAAACGACGGTTTTCAACAGCTCTCTGTCGCATATATGTAACTAAACATTTCTTTTTGTAACAATACAAAATTATTTGTAACGAAAAGTATTATTTTTAGTATAGATTAAACACGCGGTGTCTTGGCGCATGGCAATTAGTTGCGTCAATGCACCGCATTGTCATTGGTTGCATAAAAAACAAACCATGCAGCGTATGGCAAGTCCGGGGAAAACCAGATGATGAGGAAGACCTTCTGGTGAAGTGTTCGGTTTACCTCTCTGCAGGCGCTTTAGCAGAGATGTCAAAACGCAAATTGCATCGTCCACAAGGCGATCTGATCAGCCTGGTTTGATTACACAAATAATTAAATTCTTAACTCTAAAAACGATAGGGGGTTTTGCTTATGATCAAGGAAAGAAAATTGTCACAGTCGCTGCGGCTTGCATTTTTTACCGGCGGCGTGGCAATGGGGGTCGGCATGATGGCGCCGGCCGCACATGCGCAAGAGACAAATGACGACAAACCGATGGGACGGGTTGAAATCACAGGTTCGAACATCAAACGGACGCAACAGGAAGGGCCGGCGTCGACGCAAATCCTGACGCGCAAGGATATCCAGCAATCGGGCAAGACATCGGTAGCCGATGTCGTACGCAGCCTTTCCGCCGACAACAACGGCTCCATCAGCTCGTCATCCACCAATGGTTTTGCGGGCAGCGCTTCCGGCATTTCCTTGCGCGGCTTGTCGGTCAATTCGACGCTGGTGCTGATCAACGGCCGCCGCACTGCGCCCTACGGTCTGGGCGATGACGGCCAGCGCAGTTTCGTCGACCTGAATTCAATCCCGCTCGGCGCCGTGGACCGCATCGAGGTGCTGAAAGACGGCGCGTCAGCGATCTACGGTTCGGATGCGATCGCCGGCGTGGTCAACATCATTCTGCGTGAAACCTTTGAAGGCAAGACCATCTCCGGTTCGCTGGGTACTTCAGGTCATGGCGACGGCACCTTGCGCACCGTATCCGGCACTTTCGGTTTCGGTAATCTGGAAGAGGACAAGTACAACTATTTCTTCAGCATCGACGCCAAGCAAAGCAACAAGATCTTGCAGAAAGATCGTCCGGAATACCTGGGGCAGGCGGATGCCCGTCCATGGGGCGGACGCGACCAGCGCTCCGGCGCCACCACCAGCAGCGGCGGCGGCGGCAACAGCCTGGTTGGGACGGTGCGCCCGGTCAGTGCAAGCGGCGGCACCATTCCTGGCCGCGGCGTGCAAAACCTGCCGGGTTGCGCCAATATCGACACCGGCACGTCGATCAATTCCGGCGGCGGTTGCCTGTTCGATTCGATCCAGGACGGTTATCAGACCGTGCAGCCGGAAACGCAGAATATCAATATCTACGGCCGCGGCACCCTGAAACTCAACGGCGATACGCAGGCCTACGCAGAAGTCGGCTTGTTCAATTCGAGCGCCAAGACGCTGACCACGCCATCGGCGCTGACCGGCACCGGTCTGGACCTGGCCGGCAATCGCCTCAACAACACCGTCAGCGGCCCCGATCAGCTGCTGCTGCCGATTGGCCATCCGGACAATCCGTTTGCCAATAACCGCGCCCGGCCGCGCTGGGTCGATCCAAACCGGCCGCGCAGGAGCGACCTCGACACCACGGTGACGCGCTTGCTGACCGGGATCAAGGGCAGCGCTTTCGGCTGGGACTATGACAGCGGCATTCTGTATGCGCAAAGTAAAACCGAGCGTACCCTGAACGGCTACTATCGCACCAGCGCATTGAGGACTGCGCTGGCCGACGGCTCTTTCCGCATCGGTCAGAATGGCGTGCTGAACAGCGCGCAAACCTTGGGTCTAGTATCGCCGGAACTGAAGAACTCGGCGACCACCAAGCTCGCTTTATGGGATTTCAAAGGCACGCGCGAATTCGGTCATTTGCCTGGCGGACCTATCGGCGTAGCGGTCGGCGGCGAGTTCCGCCACGAATCGACGGATAGCGAGGCGACGCCGTTCACCCGGAATAACGACATCGTCGGCCTGGGTTATGCCTCTGCCCGCGGCTCGCGCAACATCAGTTCGCTCTACACCGAGCTGGCGCTGCCGGTCATCAAGCAGCTGGAATTCCAGCTCGCCTTGCGTACCGACCAATACTCCGATGTCGGCAATTCCACCACGCCCAAGATCGGCTTCAAGTTCACGCCTATCCAGCAACTGGCTTTCCGTGGCACCTATGCCGAGGGCTTCCGCGCACCGGGTCCGGCCGAGAGCGGCAACAGTGCTGTTTCCGCGTTCAGCACCTACACGCGTGATCCGGTGCGCTGTGCTGTCACGCATCTTTCCGCGGATTGCAGCGATACCAAGAGCATCAATGTGGCCACGCTCAGCAACAATAGCCTGAAGCCGGAAAAATCCCAGAGCTACAGCCTGGGCTTCATTCTGGAGCCGGTCAAGAACACCAGTATTTCGCTGGATTACTGGCGCATTGTCCGCAAAAATGAAATCACCGGCGCCGACACCGTCTCGCTGATCGACAATCCGTCGAGTTTCCCCAACGGCTCGGTCGTGCGTGGCGAACCGACCACGGATTTTCCTAACCTGGTTGGACCCGTCCTGCTGGTCCAGGCGCCGTACATCAACGCTGGCCAGACCCGCACCAGCGGCCTGGACATCGATCTGCGCAGCCGCTTCGATCTGAGCAGCTACGGCCGCCTTACCACCGGCCTGACTGTCTCGCAAATGTTCGAGTTCAAACGCACCATCAACGGCGAAACGAAAAACTTTGTCGGCACCCACGGCGACACCAGCCTGTCCGGCAATGGCGGCACGCCGCGTACGCGCGCCTCCGCTTCCGTGGCCTGGGACCGTGGTCCGTTCAATCTCACCACCTCGGTCAACTATGTCAGCGGCATCGAAGACAAGAACGAAGCCGGCGGCAAATGCCTGGATGTGGACCCTGTCACGGAAAAGCCCTTGCTGGGTTGCCGCGTAGCGTCGTTTACCACGGTCGATCTGTTCGGCCGCTGGGATGTGAGCAAGCAATGGCAGGTGACGGCGGCGGTCGCCAACCTGTTTGACCGCCTGGCGCCGCTGGACGTGCAAACCTACGGCCGCGTCAATTACAACCCGTCGCTGCATCAGTCCGGCGCGGTGGGGCGTTACTTCACAGTGGGTGCCCGCTACACTTTCTAAGCGCAGTGGCTAATTGATTGGAACAATAAAAAGCGCCAGGGAGATTTCTCTCCCTGGCGTTTTTTTTGACTACTGTTTTGTTGTGTCCGCGACAGGCCCGGTTCGCAGCGGCCTTGAACCGGCTTGCTGCTGCCGGGGGATCGGCTGGATCACGTGCACGATCCAGCCATCAGGCGGTTCGATCAGTGCGGGAAGCTGACCAGGCGTGCCTGCATTGCCGAAGACAAGCTCAGGTCAAAGCGGCCGCCGCTTGGCAAGGCCTTGATATCAAACGTCGCGCTGCCGTTTTGCAAGCCGTTGCCGAGCACGGTTTTGGCGCCGCTCGGCGCGATATACATCAGCGACAGGAATGGTTCCAAAGCAGCATTCCAGGTGACGCTCAACTGGCCGTTCCGGACGTTCCAGCCAACTGAAGACGCCATTGCCTGGGCATTGCCTGCGGTGGCGCTAGACGCTTTCGCGCGTTGTACCTGGCCTGGCTGGCGCATCGTTTGCGGCTGACCGTTGTACAGCACGTCGACAGTGGCGATGTCGCCCGGGTTCGGCAAGCTGACCCAGAAATGGCTGGTTTTGTCGGTGGTGTCGGCAACGCTGACCGGTTCAAACGGCAGGGTGTAGGTCTGGCCCGACACGGTAAGCACGCGCAGCGCATAGGCCGATTTGGCGGTCGCGGTATCGATGCGCAATTTAGTCGCCGAGGCCGATGCCGGATGCAGCAGCACGCCTTGCGCAGTGATCTCGCCGGCGATGGTCAGGTAACCGTCCGGCGCGGTGGCTACGCTGGCGGCGGAGCCGAGCACCAGCGGCTGTGGAATCGCAGTGGTGCGCGACTCGGCGAACTGCTGCGCCCGGACGTAGCTGAAATCGGAGAACCAGGTGCCGCCGCAGTAACCCATGACATCTTTCATCTGCGTGTTGCTTGGCGTGAGCGGCGCGCTGAGCGTGCCTGTCTGCGTGTCGCTGTCATACAGGCTGTTGTAGACCGCCAGCGCGCTCAGGTCGGCGTTGTTGTTGGGAAAGGCCGGATCCGGACTCGCAGCGCCGCCGCAGGGGGCGTGGCTCAGGGAATGGTTGTGTCCCATCTCGTGCACCATGATGGCCTGCCATTGCGGCCAGTTATTGTTGAACGGATCACCCTGGCCGGCGCTGCTGGTCCAGTCCAGGCCGATCGCCGCGACTGAAGAGCTGCCGCCGCTGGCGCGGTTGCCCACATAGCCAAGGCCGGCGACGAATGAGCCAGGGATCGGCGAGTACATCGGCACAAAGCCATAGTAGAACGCGTTCGGATCTTCGGTTTCGCGCGTGCTTTCCAGCTGGCTCAGTGCGGACGACCAGCTCATCGACGCGGTGCTGCTGGCGCCGCTGATGGTCAAAGGCGCGTGGCTCTGCACGACGATATTGCCGTTGGCGTACGGATAGACCCGCGCCAGGGCCTTTTGCACGTCCGACAGCGTTGGCGGCAGGACGCCGGTAGCGCCGCCGACTGTCAGCGGCACCAGCACCACGCGCATGCTGGTCGGCGCGCCGACCACTGGCGATGCATCCTGGCTGGCTGGGTTATTGCTGGCGCCTGCCGCTACCTTGATGCTCACTTTGACGCCAGGCTGCACCCAGGCTGCGGGCATGACGACATTGAAAGTGCTGTTCAGGTTGTAGTCGTCTTTTGCGGTAGGCAGGTTGGCCGGGCCGTTCATCGCCAGCGTGCCAAGCGCCACGCCTGCCTTGTTGGTGGCTGACAGGTTCACCAGCGGGCTCTTGGCGCCTGCGGCGGGCGCCAGCACGCTTGCCCGCACCAGGGTAGGGCGGCCCGGAGTGAGGCGCAGCGTCAGGTCGCTGGCGCTTTTATCGAATACATGCACAAAGTCGACGCCGCTGATCCACAAACCGACATTGCCGGTGCTGTCGATCGTGCCGGCATTGATGGCTGCCTGGCCGGGAGCATTCAATGTCAGCGTGCCGCTGCTACCCAAGGCAACGCTCAATATCAGTTGCGTGCTGCTGCTGCTGACGATGGTGGCGGCGACATTGCCTACGGTGGCCGCCGTGACGCTGCTCAGATTGGTTCCTGTTACGGTCAATACCACTGTGCCGCCGCTGCTGGCGGTTTGCAAGGCGGTTGCGGTGACTGTCGGCACCACGGTAAACGCACTGGCGCTGACCACTTCCTGGTTGGGATCTATCACTGTCAACGGACCCGATGCCGCGCCCGGCGGCACGACAAAGGTGACGGCGCTGCTGGAGGCTGCAGTTACCGAGGCTACCGTGCCATTTGCAAAGCGGATATTCGTCGCTGCCGCCAGGCCGCTGCCATTGATTGTCACGCTGCTGCCGACGATGCCGAGCTGCGGCAGCACGGCAACAATCGACGCCGGACGATAGCTGTGGAGCTGATAGGACGTATTGACCGGAGCGCCGTTGACGATCAGCGTCAGTACACCGGAAATCGGCTGCGCCGGCATGGTCAGCGTTACAGCGCTGCTGGAGCTGCTGACTATCGCCAGATTGGCGCCGGCGATCTGATAAGCGCTGGCCAGGTTCAGGTTCTTGCCCTGGATCGTGAAGTTGGCGCCGACCGCCACGCTGCTGGACGATACGCTGGTGACCAGCGGCGCAGGCAGGCTGGAAACAAAGGTGGTCGACGATTGCACCGAGAATCCCGGGCCGGATACGGTGATCACGCCGCTCACGGAGGCGGTCGGGACAGTAATCGCAATCTGGCTGTCGCTGACGATGGAAAAGGTGACTGCAACGCCGCCGATGCTGACCGCCGTCACTTTTTGAAAGCCGCTGCCGGTGACAGTAATGATTGCGCCGGCGGACGCGCTAGGAGCCGACACTGCTGCAATACTTACGGCAGCAGCCGGCGTCGGGGAGGCAATCGAGTTTGGCGTAGATGCCGTGTTGTCGCTTGATCCACCGCCGCCACCGCAACCGGACTGGCTCAGCGTCATGCCGAGCAACGCTAGAGCGAGAATAATTCTTTGATTTTGCATTTTGACGCACTGCCTTTGAGCTATCGAGAGCTTGATGGTTTGATTAAAAGAGGAAGGGGGCCGCCGGAGGCTTCGCGGCGAAATATTTCTTTATAGAAATGGCGAGCGAGATTGTAGTTGCGAAAGATACTTGCCGTAAAGTATTGTTTTCCGACGTGTTGGCTATCCGCGATTGACTTGGCTGAGAAGTCCATATAGCGCTATGGGCGATGCAGGACCCGTGCTGCCGCGCGTGCCGTTTGCCGGCCTGGGGAGGAAGGAAATGGATGTGGCAAACCGGGTCGATACCGGGGCGACAGGTAAGGGTTTACCAGAGATGGGAATTTAAAAAATTGCAAGACCTTGACAGGTACTTTGGCGGATTTCAAGAGCAAGAAAGCAAAAAGGGTTACAAGCGTAGTTGCCTGTAACCCTTCTATTTATTTGGTGGGTCCCCAGAGTCGAACTGGGCACCAACGGATTATGAGTCAAGGACGCAGAATGCGCGTAAGCTGCAAAGCCGCGTCAGACAACAACTACTGTTTGCGCATCCAGCGCACGAAATACACTGGATGCGCATAGTTGGTCAAAAATTTCCCCACCTAATAAATATTGCTCGGCTGACCTGAAGTCGGTATTCCGATCAGCGGGAGGTCTGAGTGATTTTCATCAGATATTCGACTGGAGAATATCGAGACGGACGGAGATGTTGATTTCGTCGACCTGACTTCACCGACGTACTGTCCCAGATCCGCGTTCCAGTAGAGATCAAGTTGTCGGCTCGGAATCTGTATTAATTCTGCGGATTGCTCTCCGCTAATATCGAATTCAATCTCTGTAACCTTGCTACTTCCCCTACCAGCCAGGGTTGCGAAGATTTCGACCTTGTATGTTCCTGGTCCGTACAAAAGTGTGTCAGGCGCTCCGCGAAGATTGAAGTGATGATCGTTGGCAATCCCAGTTGGCCCAACGAATAATCCACTGCCGATGGTTAGGCGTCCGCTTTCAGTATGTCCCCAGAAGTCGAATAGATAACTTTGTCCGTCCTTACGGACACGCAGGAACAGGTTTTCAACTACCATCCCCTTTGCTCCAGTCGAATATAAGCATGTTCGGATAAATAGCTTTGGCCAATTCGGACCGACGTCCCTTTTCAGGCAGACATAGGTTGGACGTGTCATCTTGAGCTTCCCTCGGTTAAACTGGATCAACCAGAATGTGTATGCCGAAATTGTGAGCGATGCTCCTGAAAGCCCTATCGCGATGATGTCTTTAAGTTCCATGATCGTGGCGTCCGTCCCTGCATGTTAAACGACGAGTGAAAATCCATTCCATAGTTCAAGGGGACATTCCTTAAGTAATTACTGACTTTGCGGTCCGCTCGTATCAATCCTGTATCAGCCACTCCCCAAATTAGCCCAAAATCAACAGTATGAGAAGTACTTTGACGCTTTTCTATTGCTTGTAAAGGCAGGTGAGTTTTCTCCCATTGCGGCCGACAAAAACGATCTAACCACGCAATTGCGCATTCCGGTAGAGTTGAACTTCCGCGCGGGTATCCGATGGTGGACTAGCCAGCCCTTGGCTATCAGCATCGCTAGGTTTTCCGCTGTGCGATCTCCGTTTCGACGACACTTAGGCGCGCTTCCAACTCAGCGGTCAACTTGTATCCCTTACGAATTGTAGAGACTCTTTGTACGGCGTCTTCTTCTGCTCCACGAGTCTCGCCGAGAATCTCCGCTACGAGGACTTGTATATCTACCCAATCTGGATGGCTAGACGCGAGGCCATCGGCAATCTCAAACGCAATACGATGCTCCTTCTTTAGAAGAAAACACATCGCAAGGTGGCGCGTCGCCTGCGCGTGACCAGCAGCGACGATTGAGCCGCCACAACAGCTATCGTTCAATGCGTTATACAGCGGATTTTGATCACCGCCATCTAGATCGATTGCCACTAGGACACAGACGCCCACGTAGTCGTGGGTATCGACGAGATTTTTCAACGTGGTCGTCTTTGACTTATTGGCATCATCATTGAGATGCGGCAAGCATAGGGACTGGATCTGACGTTGAAGGTCAGCATAGTTGTCTTTAAACGGAGAGGACAGCGATCCAATTCCCGGTCCGCTGAGGATGCTAGCAAAAGCGAGTAGGCTTATAAGTAGCTGCGACGACGACATGGATGTAGTCAGAGAATCTACAAAGGGACCATACTCCACCCTCACGTGTCCGCGATGATTCATCCTATGGATCCCTTCGGTCTTCACGAACGTCTTGTAGCGAGCAAGTGTCGCATCGAGGCGAATAGGCCAGCTCTTGGAACCAGCACATTCTGCGAGGAAATTATCTACTGACTCGTGCGGAGCACTGCCGATTTCGCCGAGTACGTGACAGACCAACAATCGCCTTGGCGCCGGAGCGCCTTCACCATAACGGACGAGGATCTCTGCGAGCGGGTAGGGCCAGCCGCTGCGGCAGGAAAGGATGAGTTCAAGGATACTCCTGAAGTCTGAATCTGAACGCTGCTCGGACAATGTTGCCGCGAGAAACTGGTGCGCCTTTCGAAACTCGTGCTTTGACAGTCGATGTCCCGTTCCAAAATGCTCGACTTCGTCGATCGTCTCCATCGGCTGCGAGCCTTGAAATGCATTCCAAAAAAATTGCCTCGAATCGCCTCTTTGCGCATCATCACCGTCGAGCCACCGGACAAGATTCTTGCGATAGGCTTCTTCGTCGTTAATTGGCGGGAGTTCTTGCGGCGGTTGGATGATGACATTGTCGCCAGCAAATGGGACAGACATTCCGCCACCAGCAGTAACACCATATATGCGCTGACCATCGGCAGCATACGTCCGCAAAAACAGAATGCTGCGACATGCCTTCATGAACGAGGCACTGACGCGTTCATAGAAGCTAAGTCCTTGGCTCAGATCGTAGGAGTCTAGGATCGCAACGAGCGAAGGCACGGTATAAGTATCGTCAATTTCGAGATGGGCTCCAATGACGTCGCGAACATCGCGTGCCGTTTGGAGTTCGGTCTGGAAGTTCGAGGCAGCAACAAAGTCATCGATCGAAGCGGAAGACTGACCGCTCACCCTGATGAGTTTGTTCAATCCTTCCATTTCTTGGGGAGCCCCCGCCGCAACCGGGCGGGTCACAAGGCAATCGCAGAAGCTGACAATGTCTGTGACGATCCGCGCCCTGAGGATGCGAACGATCGACGGATGAGCAACGAACTTTGCGAGGAGGTTTCTCTGAATGGAGACCCAACGACGTATAAGCGCGAGCTGAGCGGCCCGCGCATGCACTGGCGTTGTATTTAGCGAGGCAGTCGTATTGCTTCGGGTCATTGCTAACGAGTCCGCTCCCATTTCAACCCAGTTACTTTGATCGTTTATGCGTTGGTACTGGCGAAGCGCTTCAACCACGCTTGGATCGGCAAGTTCTGCCGGGGACGTGTAGGTAGCGAATCCGGGCAGGTTAAGGGCCGTTAGACTTTCGTAAACCTCCCGCGCCCCTTCCACAAAAAAACCGATTTTTATAATCTCAATGTCGTTCCAGAGTTCTATCCGCTTACCAAAGTCAAAGTCCTGTACATGCGCGCCGAGCCGATTTCTGGAAACTTTGAAATATTCAACGAAGACGTTGGCGTAATCTTCCTTCTTCTTGTGGAAGTTGCGTATGTCGTAGCCTGCATTTTTGAGCGGCTTCCGCAGACCCCGCGCATGTTCAATAAAATTCTCTGTTCGCACAAGAATGTGACGAGAAAGGGTACGCGCAACGAAAGGGTCGCTGGCATGCGTCGCGAGATGAAATGCAATGTGCATCTCATCAACGAGGAATTTTAACTTCTCGACTCGATTTGCTATCACTGAACAGCCCCCGGTATGTACGTTTCTCACAAAGTAAGTGCTACGGCCCTGGCATCCCGCTCTGCTCATGGATAACCGTGAGATCGTTTGCGTATTGAATTCTACGCGTCGGAGCCGTGTATTGGCTCATCGAAACTTAAACCAGAGTGCTTTGTGCTGTCCGCTTACGGCAATTAAACAGTCCTTGAACTAGGCTATGCAAAAGTCGGAAGAGGGGCGTTTGCTGCCCGTCGCAAATCTCATCGGTCGTTCATGCACGGACCGTAAGGTCAGTGCGCCACAGCGCAGCGGCAAATTTGCAACCAGCGCCCGCAACAACGTTAGCGAACAACCTAAATTTGCTTATAGGGCAATAAATTCGTGGCTTTTGTTGCCTGTCGCTAATATAAAGTACCCCTCGGGAAAGCCATAACCTTTATAACCTTTTTTGGAAAGCGGCTGAAAACCCTTGCGGCATAAGGCTTTGCAAGATTCAGCAAACTATAACCTCGGCATAACCTTGGCATAACTAGGTTATAAAGTTAAAAATAATTTCTATAAAAATAAATAATTATATAAATCAATGACTTAAAGTCTGGTTATGTTTTAGGTTATCAAAAGTTATAGTTCAACCATAACCACCTAAAACCATATAAATCAACGGCTTACGGTGCATAAAATCACTTGGTTATAAAGGTTATGCTTTCCCCGAGGTCAAACCTGAAATCAGTTTTTCATCGCTGACACCACAACCCCATTTTTACCCTTCTGCGTGCGTCGTTTTGCGTCACTTTTTTGCCACGTATTTCCGCCCTTCGACGGTAGGTTTCTCCTATGCGCGTCACTTCAAAAAATTTGAGTCGAAACCGCCCAATTTAGCGGGCAGGCGTGGCGGGGGGATGACTGCGCGCCGGGCTTCAGAACATTGGCAATATATTATCGATGATACAATGTTGTGTTTGAGTAACGTCGACACAATCGTTTGCAGTTGCTCATGTGCTATAGATGTAGGATTGAACGCTAAACAACTGTTCCCCCGGCAACAGACAAGCAACGCCCCGGTATGAGCATGGAAGAGCCGTACCCTTCAACTTCACGACGAAACGCTACACAACTACAGGAAGCATGCATGGCCAATGCAATTCGAACACTGCAGAGCCTGATTGATGGCAGGCAACATAAACGTATCCTGCGGGTTTCGTTTGTCAACAACGACGGTCCCAAGGCCGAGTTGCTGATCAATAAGCTCGAAGCAATCGAAGGCTTGAGCCGGGATTTCTCTTATAAAATCGAATTGCTGTCGGACGACGCGCTGATACCTCTCAAGGATTTGCACGGGAAATTGCTGTGCGTGGAATTAGTACGTGGTGACGGATCCATGCGCTGCTTTACGGGCTACGTCCATGCGGTCCGGCTCAAACGTACCGATGGCAGCATCGCCTTCTATGAAGCGACGCTGGGGCCGTGGCTCCATTTCCTGACGGCGCGTAAAGACAACTACATCTTCCACAATAAATCGCTTCACGATCAGACAGAGCAGATATTTTCAGGCTACGGAGCCCTCGCTGTGTGGGATTCCAAGTTGCGCGACACCGACCCGGTGATGACCGATGCGTTTCTATGCAACGAATCGCAGCATAACTATCTGCATCGCCGCTGGGAATACTTGGGCTGGCACTATTGGTACGAACACAGCAGCAAGGGGCACCAGCTGGTGCTGTCAGACAGATCCACCGATGCCGCGCCGATTGACGGTCGGCCAGAAATCCCATTTCAACGCCATGCCGGCGCGATTGAAGAAGACGCTATCGGCAATTGGTCGCCGGTTCGGCAATTCACCGCGTCGACTGCCACGCTGACCGGCTATGATTTCAAGGACCCGCGCACGAAAGAAGCCAGCACTCCCACCGTCAACAAGCAGGGCACGGTGCCGCCGGTGGAGTCCTACGAATATGCCGGCGCCTACGGCTTTGTCGATCAGCAGGATGGTGAGCGTATCAGCAAGATACGCATGGAGGAAATCGAGGTCCCTGGTAAATACTTTGAGGGCAGTGGCAATAATCGCTTTGCCATGCCGGGTCGCTGGTTCCGCCTGACCGGCCATTTTTCGGAAAGTCAATCTGGCAGTAGCGACGAACAGGATCACGAATTCCTGATTGTCAGCGTGACGCATCACGCGACCAATAATTATCTGCAAGACGCGGATGTGATCGCCGACTATAACAATACGCTGGTATGCATCCGCAAAAAAATTCCATGGCGCCCGGGCCGCGGCTACAACAGTCAAGATACTAAAGACTTCAGCATCCAGACCGCCACCGTCACTGGCCCGAAAGGAGAGAACCTCCACGTCGATGAATTTGGCCGTGTGAAGGTGATGTTCCACTGGGACCGCGTCGGCAAGAATGACGAAAATTGTTCGGCCTGGATCCGCGTTGCAAGCGGCTGGTCAGGCGCGCAGCAAGGGTTCATCGCAATACCGCGCATCGGTCAGTCTGTAATTGTGCAAAAGCTCGATGGCAATTGTGACCGACCGATCATTACCGGCTCGGTGGTCAACCAGGTCAACATGCCAGCCTGGGCCTTGCCGACACAGCAGGCTCTGAGCGGTATGCGTAGCCGGGAACTGGCGCCGAATGGCGGCAACTCGCCAGGCGGCCGCAGCGGGCATGTGGTGTTTGACGACTCCAACGGCAAGATACAAACACAGGTAAGGAGCGATCACCAAAATTCGATGCTTTCTCTTGGGTACATCACGCGCATCGAAGATAACGCAGGGCGTAAGGACGCACGGGGTGAAGGGTTCGATTTACACACTGACGCCCACGGAGTGGTGAGATCTGGGATGGGCATGTTGCTCACCACGGAAGCCAGGCTGGGAGCAAAAGGCCACGCAAAGGACATGTCTGAAACGGTCCAGCGCCTGACCAAGGCGCGCGATACGCAGGAAACTGTGGCAGACCTCGCACAGCAGCAAGGCGTGCAAGACAAGGGGCATGATCAAAGCGATGTCAGCAAGGTCTTAAAGGCGCAAAATGACGCGATTAAAGGCACGTCTGGGGGTGATGGCTTCCCTGAGCTGTCCGAGCCGCATCTGGTCGTTGCCAGCGCTGCAGGTATCGCTACGACTTCGGTAGCCAGCACGCACGTCGCCAGCGGCGAACACATAGCACTGACGGCCGGTGAACATCTGTCGATTGCGACCGGCAAATCGTTGTTCGCCAGCATTCTGGAAAAGTGCCATATCTTCGTCCATAAATTGGATCTGGTGCTGGCGACGGCTACCGGGAAAATTCGCATCGAATCCCAGCACAACAACATTGATATCATCGCGCAAAAAGTCATCGAGATGATCAGCACGGAGGATTGGCTGCGATTCAAAGCCAAGAAGGGGGTCAGCTTCAATGTGGGCGGCTCTGAATACACCATCACACCGGACGGCCACCGTTGGTTCACGCCTGGCGTTGTCGAGCATCACGCGGCCAACCATGACACATTCGGGCCGCAAAGCAAATCTGTCGATATGCCAACATTCCCCACCAGCGAATGTATTCCATGCATGCTGAAGGCGGCTAAACAGGTTAGCCCTGTCACAAGGCTGTAAACATGATGCGCGACTATTCTTTGATCGACGGGGCGCTGGTATACGAGACGCTATGCGCACATTCTGTCTTTGTTGATCCAGCCGCGAGCTGGTACGCGTGTTTGCTGCCAGGAGAGGAGCGCCGGCTGGCCGGTCCCATACTGATCGATATAGCTTTGCTCGATGCTGCGGGCGCTGCAGCGCAATCCGCTGTTGCTGAAGTGATGAAAGCCTTTCCCGGAAAGTTGCATTGTTCCACGCTCCAAAGCGACGCCGATCTCATCTCCCTGGCGAATCATTTGCAGCGGTTCACTTGTTTCTATGATGAAAATTTTCTGTTGCTTGGATTCCGTTTTGCCGACACGCGAATATTGACGCACCTGCCAAGCGTTTTAACAGCGCAGCAGTGGGGTGAAATGACCAGCCTGGTAGGTCGGTGGGTGTTTCTTGATCGACGCGGTGATGAGGTTAATCTGGCGCTTCCTGAGGGCAGGGAAAACCTGATACCTGAGAACAAGCAATTTAAGTTAAGCAGTGAGCAGTTAGAGATACTGATCGATGCGGCCGAGCCGGATCTGTTACTCGATCGGATTAAGCACGGGCCGCAAGAGACAAAAAATCATTTATATGATGATTGGAATTTGGCAAAAAACTGTGTGAGCGCATGGCAGCAAAGCGGCTCAAGAAATCGTGAAGTGTTGCTGCAATTCGCAAAAAAAGTATTTAAGTCAAACGGTCAGGCATTACAGAAGCGAGACTGGGTATCGTTTCTGGCACGTGCGACGCCGCAAGATGTTGTGAATTCTTAATTCAAGGAATGCATAGTGAAGAAAAATAATCTTAGATCCGCTTTAGTCCGTTGGCTTTTGCCGGTATTGCTGGCCTTGCAGGTCAGTGCTTGTGCTAGTGCTAGTGCAGGGTCCGATGGGTTGGCGCCTGAAGGCCAAGTTCCAGTATCGATATCTGCGGTGGCGCACTACGGAAAAGGAATTGGCATTTCTGAGTTTTACGTAAATGGCAGAATGAGCGGACATCAATATTCAGGCTGGGGAAGTAGTGGTGAATCATGCTGCATGAACATTCCATGGACATCGGGTAAGCCATCAATGATGGTAACCGTGAGATGGAAGACATATCGCACCACATTTAAGGAGGAGCGCTGGCATGAGGCTACCGTACCTGTCCATTTCGCGGTTCCGCCAGGGGATGGTGATGGCTTGAAAGTTCACTTTATGCCCGGGCATCGTGTTGAGGTGTGGTACGCCCGCGAGGGAACTGGAAGCCCCAATTATCCGGGGCCTACATATCCGGCGGCACCAGCTCCCGACTATGTTCCACTCGCTGACGAAGCACCGGCGCCTGTGCAGGGAAAATAAAAATGACCAATGCAAAATCATGTCTGGAACCAGCGCAAGTAACCTGTCCGCCGGCGTTGCCACTTGAATGTGGATCACATTGCGATTTTAATTTGAACATCGGCATTTTTTTTGACGGCACCGATAACAATATGGAGCGTGACGCTCCGTCTCTTTCTCAGAGTAATGTTGCTCGATTGTTTGCCGC
Organism: Collimonas sp. GW821-FHT02H07; assembly: GCF_059421505.1. NCBI lineage: Bacteria > Pseudomonadati > Pseudomonadota > Betaproteobacteria > Burkholderiales > Oxalobacteraceae > Collimonas > Collimonas sp. GW821-FHT02H07. The sequence continues at coordinate 513,804 of NZ_JBWKVC010000002.1, read as the reverse complement.
TTATAAGGATGAATGGGCAGAAGGTTTTTTCGCTCATTATATTGAAGGTGTAGGCACACCATCACCTGGCAAATTCGGCACATCTGGCGGTGATCCTCGTGAGTCTGCGGCAGGAAAGGGCGGAGAGCCGCGCATCATCTGGGGGTTGCTGCAGGTATTGAATTCGGTTAATCGTTTTGTGAATCACAATAGAACGATGTTCGATGATAAGCAAATGAAAGTTCTTTGTACCGATCGTTGGGTGACTCCAGAAGACCCTAATGAGTGGCCGCGTCCGAGTACGCGGAAGGAAGATGAAATACTTGAAGCGCTTGGCCTGCAATCTGGTCTGGTGGACCACGAAAAAAACAGAAGTAAATTTTTAAAAGAGTGCGCTAACAAACTCAGTCGACAACTCAAGACGCCGGAAACGTTGCCACGTGTAGCTGGCGTCTATATCGATATATTTGGATTTTCTCGGGGTTCCGCACAAGCGCGGGTTTTTACCAATTGGCTGCATGAGTATTTTCTGATCGACGGCAAGTTGTTCGGCATTCCTTCATTTGTTCGTATGCTGGGACTGATGGACACAGTCGCATCGGTTGGGATAACGAATGCCAACAACGGAGAAGGTCATTGGAGTTGGGCCACGCCGGAGAATTTGCGAATCCATCCTGACGTCAAGAATTGTGTGCATTACGTTGCATTGCATGAATTTCGTACCGTGTTCCCATCGGATAGCATTTGTCGTGACAATATTTTGCCACCCAATTGCCATGAGCATTATTACCCCGGCGCGCATAGTGATGTTGGCGGCGGGTATCCGCCGGGATGCCAAGGTAAGGCGGTGCAAATCAATTACGCCGCAGGTGGTTCTGGAGCCGTAACCCCAACCGCGGACGATAGTAAGAAACTAGCGCAACTGCCACTCAACGATATGTATCTGGCTGCTAGGAAAACCTGTGAATTTCATTCCCTTGGTCAAGCGTGGCTGGAGGTGACTTCGCAGAGTAAAGACGACCAGAATCCCTTGATTGCGCAGTTTGCTCTGGATCCACAAGTTCGTTCTTCTGTCGAAAGATATTTCGCCAGTTGCGGTATCGGAAACGATCTCACAGTTGATGCGCAATTGCGTCAACATGGTTTGTTGTATTTGACCTGGCGCTACCAGGTGAACAAGGCAAATTATTTTGAACAGCTTACTAGTGTGAAATATGCGCGTACCGTTGATGCTCACGGTTTGACCTACTACAAGCGAGGGCAAGAAGTATTTGCTAGACAGATCGAATTGATTCCACGTGTATTTCCAAGCGCGGAAGAGAAAGGCGCGCGTGATGGCTATAACCGGCATGCCAATGAAATTTATCGATTAATCGTCAAAAAAGATTTGCCTCCAGCTGTCGGCGGGTTCTATGACACTTATGTGCATGATTCCTATGCCGCATTCATTGAAAAATTGGGCGGTGAACTGATGCGTGGCATCGTTGAAGGTGAAGGTTATTTACGTTATCGGGGCGTGTATCGCGGTAGCGAGACACGGCTCAATGCAATGGCAAACGCCCCCAAACAGAACTATGCGTAGTTAGGGGTGTTTATGAGAAATTCGCAAAAGCATGGCGTCATCCGGCTGGGCGATAAAACCAGCCACGGCGGCGTTGTCATCACCGCGCTAGACGGCACCAAAGCCTTGGGTATTCCAGTGGCAGGTGAAACCTGCATGACGCACTGCCCACAGTGCAAAGGCGATTTTGAAATTTTGCCCGCCGGCAGTGGTAAGCGACATGCAAGTAAATGGCTTGCGTATCACGACGATCTGACCGCTTGCGGGGCGACGCTCATTTCTTCTATTTAAGGTTTTACTGCATGACTGAATTGAACAAGGAAGTGAGGTTGGATGATCTGGATCCAACCCGGCCGCCAGCGAATGGCGAGACCTTTTTGTATCAATCAAGAACAGGTCACCTGGTGACCCACGGTCCTGACGGTGTTTTGGTGGAAGCGGCAGACGGATTTAGCTTAGAGACTAGTCCAGACGGCATGCAGGAGACGAATCTGCCGGCAGGCTGCCAGCTTGTTATTGCTGACACTGCCGTTATTGTCGGCCGGGAGGAGCGGCGCGCTGGACGCATTACGACCAGGACACTGCATTTCGACGGTGGAGGTTCGCTGGCAGTGATGACAGATGATGCAATGACGATGTGTGAGGCGCAAAGATCTCTGCTAGCTCAGGTTTGACCTTGTATGCAATATCAGATTTGATCGTGACTATTACAACTTAGCCGAATTTTCCAATGGATACTGCAATCGTTATTCCTATCGTCGTGGCACTTTCGACTTTACTTGGAGGAGCGCTTACCGCGTATGTGCAACTGCGCAACCAACGAACCAATCAGCAATTTCAATTGGCGAGCGACGCAGCCAAACACGAGCGGGAGATAGCTGACCGTGAAAAGTCAGATGTCCTCAAACGAAAGGTCGAGGCTCACAAGCTTCTTAGCCGCATGGCTCGGGAATTTTCCGTCACCAATCTTGATATTCTCTGGCGGGCAAATATGACGGATAACGAGTATGACTTGCGTTATCTGTCAGCATGTTGTGAGATGGATGAACTTCGCGCATTTGCTAGTCTATACGCCCCTTCTCTTGCGGACGATATTGAGAAACTACACGGCCAAATGAATATGTTCTGGGGAAATTTCAATAATGTCCTCTATCAAACTTCGCAAGGAAGAAAAGTTGATCACACAACACCCGCTCTCACGAAAGCGCACGAAGCAGCAAATGAGATTGGTGCCAAGGCAGCCTTCGTCAAGCAGCGACTTAGAGCACTTGGGCGGAACTACGAGGAGTAGCAGTTAAGCCTTCCATCACGGGCCGCCGGCTCTTGATAAATACGACAACCCGGTTTAGGTCGAATTGCAATCTTGACGTTCTGATGTATGCTGCCAGGCCAAGTTGCGGATTACACACGTTATCGCCCAGCGCGCCGTAGTGCGGCCTGCTCTTTCTGATAGTCATCGCGACAATCAGCATTGCAAAACAACAGCGCGTGCGCGATGGCTTCATCACAAAAATGACAGTAGCCGTCGCTTTCCAGCATAGACTGCTTTCTGACGTGCGCCATGGCGTTGCCTTCTATAGCGGCATGAGCATGAGCGAAATCATTCGTGCGCAGCGGACAGAATCAGCATTTGTCTTGGCCGACACCAAGAACGGTGAACCTCGGATCGTCCCGATGCATCGAAAATTGCGTGTGTGCGCCAACATAGCGCTACCCGATCAAAGTCGAATATCCAAACATTTTCGGACAGCGAGAGGAAAGATTGACATGGATTGGCTGCATTTTCATGATCTGCGCCACAGTGCCGCAAGTTCAATGATTAATGAAGGTGTCGATCTATATACCGTAGGTGCAGTTCTGGGACACAAATCTTCGGCCAGTACCCAACGTTACGCGCATCTTGCTACGGACTCGTTAAGGTCGGCAATCGACCGTATTGGTCAAAAAAAATCCCACCAAAAGAAAATGCGGGCTGCGTGAACTGTCACGCAACCCGCATCATTGCTGGTGGGCCCCCCCAGAGTCGAACTGGGCACCAACGGATTATGAGTCCGCTGCTCTAACCAAGCATGAGCTAGGGGCCCAATTCCTCAGGGCGCTGCCATGTGTACTGACGGTGTAGGCACTGCCTAACCAAACACAACAGCATCTCAAAACTAATTTCGTATTATAGAAAAATACCGCGGCTAAGGGTAGCCGAATTGCAGTGAATCACCTAAAAATTGCTGGGCGACTCACCGCAAATCTCAATTACCTTCGAGGAAGCTCTTCAGCTTGTCGGAACGGGAAGGGTGGCGCAGCTTGCGCAGCGCTTTAGCTTCTATTTGACGGATCCGTTCCCGTGTCACGTCGAATTGCTTGCCGACTTCTTCCAGCGTATGGTCGGTCGACATCTCGATGCCGAAACGCATGCGCAATACCTTGGCTTCGCGCGGGGTCAACGAATCCAGGATGTCCTTCACCACGCCGCGCATCGATGCATGCAATGCCGCATCGGCCGGCGCCAGCGTGTTGTTGTCCTCGATGAAATCGCCCAGATGGGAATCGTCGTCGTCGCCGATCGGTGTTTCCATCGAAATCGGTTCCTTGGCGATCTTCATGATCTTGCGGATCTTGTCTTCCGGCATTTCCATCTTGATCGCCAGCGTTGCCGGATCCGGCTCGGCGCCGGTTTCCTGCAGGATCTGACGCGAGATGCGGTTCATCTTGTTGATCGTTTCGATCATGTGCACCGGAATCCGGATGGTGCGCGCCTGATCGGCGATCGAACGGGTGATGGCCTGGCGGATCCACCATGTCGCATAGGTCGAGAATTTATAGCCGCGGCGATATTCGAACTTGTCGACTGCTTTCATCAAACCGATATTGCCTTCCTGGATCAGGTCCAGGAATTGCAGGCCGCGGTTGGTGTATTTTTTCGCGATCGAGATCACCAGCCGCAAGTTGGCTTCGGTCATTTCACGCTTGGCCATCCGGGCTTTTCTCTCGCCGGCGCCCATCTTCTTGTTGATGCCGCGCAGATCCGGCAATGGCAACACGACGCGTGCTTGCAAATCGATCAGGCGTTGCTGCAGCTCTTTCACTGCAGGTACGTTACGGCCGAGCACAGTGCTGTAGGCATGGTTGCCGTTGACTTCGCCGTCGACCCAGTCGAGATTGGTTTCGTTGCCCGGGAAAACCTTGATGAAATGCGGACGCGGCATGCCGCACTTGTTGACCGCAACGTCAAGGATCTGGCGTTCGATCTGGCGCACTTCGTCGACCTGGCCGCGCAGGGTGTCGCACAGTTTTTCGACGACCTTGGCGGTAAAACGGATGCCCAGCAATTCGTTGGAAATGATTTCCTGCGCCTTGACGTAAGGCTTCGAGTTGTAGCCTTCCTTTTCAAACGCTTTGCGCATCTTGTCGAACTGGGTCGAGATGGTTTCAAACTTGCCGAGCGCATCGCGCTTCAACTGTTCAAGCTGTTCCGCCGAGAAGCCCGCAGCGCCGGATGTCGAACTGGCGTCATCTTCTTCTTCGTCTTCTTCTTCCTCTTCCTCGTCTTCTTCGCTGTCTTCGTCGGCAGCAGGCGCAGCGGCGCTGGCGGCTAGCGCTTCATCGGTCTGGTTTGGATCGACCAGGCCGTCGACGATTTCATCGATCTTGATTTCATCCTTGCTGATTTTTTCAGCGGCCAGAAGAATTTCGGCGATCGTGGTCGGGCAGGCGGAGATGGCCTGGATCATGTCCTTCAGACCGTCTTCGATACGCTTGGCGATTTCGATTTCGCCTTCGCGCGTCAGCAGCTCGACCGAACCCATTTCGCGCATGTACATGCGGACCGGATCGGTGGTGCGGCCGAAATCGGAATCGACGGTCGACAGCGCGGCTTCTGCTGCGGCTTCTGCATCGTCGTCGCTGGCGACGGTCGCCACGTTATCGGACAGCAGCAGCGTTTCGGCATCGGGCGCCTGTTCGTAGACGGCGATCCCCATGTCGCTGAAAGTACCGATGATGCCTTCGATGGCTTCCGGATCGATAATGTTTTCAGGCAGGTGATCGTTGATTTCGGAGAACGTCAGGAAGCCGCGCTCCTTGCCCATCTTGATCAGGGTCTTGAGCTTTTGACGGCGCGCTTCGAGTTCTTCTTCGCTGGCTTCGGTGTCGGACGAGAAGGCGTCTTTCAGCAAAGCCTTTTCCTTGGCTTTGCGGTCCTTGGCCTTGGCCTTGTCGACGGCTTTCAGTTCAGCGCGTTCGACCGCGTTGAGCGCCGCGACTTCATCGTTCTCAGGCTGGAATTCTTTTGGCTTGCGACCACGACGTCCAGGTACCTTAACCGACGGCAGGATGTAGCCGGAGGTATCGATCGCCGCCAGGGTTGCGGCATCCGTGGTTTGACTTACGCCTGATCCAATCATCACGCTGACGTCGGCTTTAACAGGAGCCGCCGCTACATTTTTGGCTGATTTGACGACTTTGAGTTGTGGTTTCTTGTTTGTCACAGGGGCTTTCGATTTCACAGATACTGGTTTTGCAACAGTTCTTGACGCTTTCGTGGTCGTTGCAGTTGCTTTAGAAACTACTTTCTTGCTAACAGGCTTACTGACAGGCGGCGATGTTTTGGATGAAGCGGCCGTTTTTTTAACGGGGGACTTCGGTGTCGAGGAGGAGGCGCTTGGCCTGGCCGTAGCCGGCTTCGTATTCTTAACGGGAGATGTCAGGGATTTTGCGGGTCTCTTCATTGCATTCGCCATGGAATCAAATACCAATCTGGTTACACTGATTTGCGCTATGGGTGCCGCTGCCTGTACTCTGTCCGTTGTCGAGAAGCTTAAATCGCTGACAGAATCCTCTGAGCACCGGTTCTTACTACTTTCCTCACTACCTTCCTATCCATCTAAATCAATCTGGTGCTACTATCAATCGAACGCTAAAATCGCGCTCAACTTGGCAAGCTCTAAGGCTTTGAATCTAAAGCCTTTAATTATAGCATATGGAGGTGCCATCCTCCAATGCAAGCGGCCTTGCGGCGCCGCCGGATTTTCGTTTTTCGGCCCGATGTGCTTGTATTTTAAGCATTTTTCAGCGCAAATTCATTTCGCTTTCGGCCTCGCGGCGCAGCTGTTCTTGTTTTTGCATCAACTCCCGATAGCGATTGCGGGCTTCTTCCGAGCCCAATCCGGTCGCTGCCAGCTGATCAAGCTCGTCCTTCAATATCTTCATTTTAGTCTGGCGAATCGCGCCCGCCAGTTCTAATCGCGCGGCGTCTGTTTCCGATTCCGATTCCGCCGCGATTTCCGCGATCAGCGATTCAAAATCTTCCCCACCTTCACGCAAATGCTCTGCCAATGTTGCAAAATTTGCCTGGTCGCCCATTTCGTGGCTGGCGGTGATCAGGCGCGCCAGCATTTCTGCGCGGTCCGGGGCAAAGTTGGCGACTGCGTCCAGCGCGGCATCGTCCAGTTCCGAGGCGAAAGCCGGATGCGCCACCAGCAGGCGGATAATCTGCCGTTCCAGTCCTACCGGCGCCTGGCGGTTGCTGCGCGGCGGCGCGCGGCGCGCGGCGGCGATCGGTTTGCTCAGTTCAAACAGCGATTCTATTTCGCTGGGCGTCGATTGCGTCAGCTGGGCCAGGCCGCGCACGATTTGCAATCGCAGCGAGGAGGGCGGCATCAGCTGCAGCAGCGGCTTCGCATCGTACTGTGTTCGTGCCCGTCCTTCGGATGTGCTCAAATCGGTTTCGCCGCTTACTTCGTTCAGTAAAAACTGCGATAAGGGCATGGCGTCATGGATCTGGCGCTCGAACGCTTCGGCCCCCATTTCCCGCACAAAGCTGTCGGGATCGTGTTCCTGCGGCAGAAACAGGAACTTGATGATCTTGTTGTCGGTGGCATGTGGCAGACACGCATCCAGCGCCCGCCGCGCAGCTTTGCGGCCGGCGCGGTCGCCGTCGAAACTGAACACGACATGATCTGTCTGGCGCAAGAGCTTGTGCACATGGGTCGGCGTACAGGCGGTTCCTAGGGTGGCTACCGCCTGTGGGAATCCCAGTTGCGCCAATGCCACTACATCCATATAGCCTTCGGTCACCAGCACATAGCCGGCGTCTCGGATTGCCTGGCGGGCCTCGAACAAGCCATACAGCTCGCTACCCTTTTGAAATAAGGGTGTTTCCGGCGAATTCAAGTACTTCGGTTCGCCGCTGTCCAGCACGCGCCCGCCAAAGCCGATCACCTGTCCCTTGGTATTGCGGATAGGGAACATGATGCGGTCGCGGAAACGGTCATAGCGCTTGCGGTTATGGCCTTCTTCATCGGTGCGGTCGATCACCAGGCCGGCTTCCACCAGTGCGGTGACTTCGTAGTCGGGAAATACCTGGCGCAAGCTGTCCCAGTTGTCGGGAGAATACCCCAGGCCGAATTTGGCCGCCACTTCACCGGTCAGGCCGCGCCGCTTCAGGTAGTCGACAGCATTCGGCGCATTGCGCAGCTGCTGCCGGTAAAAATCGCAGGCTGCGCTCATGGCATCCGACAGGGCCAGGCTTTTTGCCTGGTATTCAGCCCGTTGCGCAGGCGGAATCTTGTCATCGTTGTCCGGCACCACCATGCCTACGCCTTGCGCCAGGTCTTTCACGGCTTCGACAAAGCCGAGGCCGGAATATTCGATCAGAAAACCGATCGCCGTACCGTGGGCGCCGCAGCCAAAGCAGTGATAGAACTGCTTGGTAGGGCTGACCGTGAAGCTGGGCGATTTTTCGTTGTGGAAAGGGCACAGGCCCATCAGGTTAGCGCCGCCTTTTTTCAGCTGCACGTACTTGCCCACCACGTCGACAATATCGACGCGGTTGAGCAGATCCTGGATAAACGATTGCGGGATCACTTGGACTCGACGGCAGGCAGGGCTATGGCAGGAATGTCAGGCGATCAGGCTTGGCTGAGTGCGGCTTTTATCAGTGCCGAAACCGCTCCCATGTCGGCGCGGCCGGCAAGTTTCGGTTTCACGATGGCCATGACCTTGCCCATGTCTTGCGGGCCGGCTGCGCCGCTGGCGCTGATGGCGGCGGCAACTTCAGCCTGGATTTCCGCGTCGGACAGGCCAGCGGGCATATAGGTGGAAAGAATCGCCAGTTCGGCTTTTTCGATATCGGCCAGATCCTGGCGACCGCCGGCTTCAAACTGGCTGATCGAGTCCTTGCGCTGCTTGATCATTTTTTCTATGATCGCCAGCACATGGGTATCGCCCAGTTCGATACGCTCATCGACTTCTTTTTGCTTGATGGCTGCGGTGATCAGGCGGATGGCGCCCAGCTTTGCAGTTTCCTTGGCGCGCATCGCGGCCTTCATGTCTTCGGTAATCTGTTCTTTCAAGCCCATGCAGTTCTCCATTCGGTGGTGTTTTCCATTGTAGACGGGAAAAACAAAATTGCTGGATTGTGATGCCGGTTGCGCGGCGCAATGCTTTCGTTATCGTTGCCATTCACGAAGTGGAAAACGGCAAAACCCGCTGCGGAGCAACACCGGAGCGGGTTTGTAACGCAATTCAATCAACCGCGCTGAATGCGGTGAAGAATTAATGCAAATATTAGTACAGTTTCTTCGGCAATTGCTGGCTGCGAATGCGCTTGTAATGACGTTTCACAGCAGCTGCCAGCTTGCGCTTGCGCTCAGCTGTTGGCTTTTCGTAAAATTCACGTGCACGCAACTCAGTCAGCAGACCTGTTTTTTCAATAGTGCGCTTGAAGCGACGCATCGCAACTTCGAAGGGCTCGTTTTCTTTAAGACGAATTGTGGTCATGTAAATTCAAACCAAGTTTGTGTAGGGAAGAGCGAGATTATAGCCGGGAAAATGAATAAATGGAAGTCTTATCCCGGCCTGGCTGCATATTGCCGTTTATTTGCAACAGCAGCTCTGTTTAGCGTGATGTCTTGGGGCGATTGCGATCCAGAAACAAAGCTAGTGCGACGCCGGCAAGTGCTCCGAGTATCAAGCCGATGACGAGAAATATCGATAATTTCGGCGAGGCGGGGGCCGCTGGGGCGTAGATAGCATCGACTACCATGGTCGGGAAAGTGTTGGTTTTTGTATGCAGATCTACCAATGCCGCGCGTTCAACTGTCAGGCCGCGAATTAGCTCTTCTTGCTTGGACGCAAGATTGCTTGCGAGGACGTTTGGTTCGAATTTAATGCCATTAGCCGAAGCAGCGGCACTTTTCAGAGTGGCCTCAAGGCGTATTTTTTCCGCTGCGGCTTCCGTCATCTGGCGGCTATTGACGGCAAGTCTATCATCGAGATTTTTCATGAGCGGCGCCAGGCGTTCGTCATGGGTTTTAATCAAGGCAAGTATTGCTGCGTTCAAGTAGCTTTTCGCGTTTTCCTGGGAAAAAGCGGCAACTGTAACGTCCACGAAATTGGTGTTTTTCCCGGGTGTTGCTTTCAGTGTTTTACGCAGGAGGCGCGTGCGGTTATCTGTGGATTCATCTAGCGGCAGGCCTGCCGAGACCAAGGCCTGATCTTGCAATTGGCGCTGATTAAAGCGTTCTGCTGCTTGTGCCGTCGATTCGATCAGTGTCGTTGGGTTAACCGGCAGTTGACCAATTTGCAGGGTTGCCGAGGCTTTCCATTGCGCGGGGGTGACGCTCCAGAGTCCGCCTGCCGCGGCGGTCGCAACGACAACGCATACCAATAGCAACACCCACCGACGCTTGATGCTGATCCATATTGCGGCGAGATCAATGAGCTCCGCATCTTCGATTTGGCTGGAATTGTTATGGTTTGAGAAATTATTTGGCATGGGAGTTGATTATTGTGTCAGTTTGATGAATTTTATTATTGGTATTAACTATTAACTATTAACTATTAGATATTATCTTACAGTAACAAAAATTCAATGGGCGGTAGTTTGAAATTTAAATTGCCAGCCCTGCCGCGGCAGCTGACGCCCAGGCCCACTGAAAGTTATAGCCGCCGAGCCAGCCTGTGACATCGACCGCCTCGCCGATAAAATACAAGCCTGCTACCTGCTTGGACATCATGCTCTGCTGCGATAGTTCCTTGGTGTCGATGCCGCCGAGAGTGACTTCCGCCTTGCGGTAGCCTTCGGAGCCGCTCGGCCGGATAGCCCAGCGGTTGATGGCCTCGCCCAGATCACGCAACAAGCGGTCGGGAGTGTCGGCCAGGCGGGCCGCCGGGTCAAGTCCATTTGCTTCGATGATGCCTTGAGCAAGTCGCGTTGGTAGCCATTGCGCGAAGACATTCCCCAGATTTTTTTTAATTGAGGATTTTCCCTCGATGAGGGTCTTGGCAATGTCAATTTCCGGTAAAAGATTGAGCAGCAGTGGCGTCCCGCTCTTCCAGAAGCTGGAGATCTGCAGGATCGCCGGGCCGGACAGGCCGCGATGAGTAAACAGCAAGTCTTCCTTGAATTCGCCGCGGGTTTTTTTCTCGCCGGCAGCGACTTCCGCCGGCAGGGCAATCCCGGCCAAGGGCAAAAACGGCTGCCATGCAGCGGAATCGAAGGTCAGCGGCACCAGTCCCGGCTGTGTTTCGACCACGCGCAGGTCGAATTGGCGGGCGATGCGATAGGCAAAATCGGTGGCGCCGATCTTGGGGATGGACAAGCCGCCGGTAGCGATGACGACATTGCTTGCAAGGATCTCTCCCGCACTGCTGTCGATCCGGAACAGCTCGCCGTTCTTGCCGATATTGGCGACACTGCAAGGCATGCGCCAACTGACGTTGCCCAGGTCGCACTCGGCTTTGAGCATGGCGATGATTTGTTCCGACGAGTCATCGCAAAACAGCTGTCCTTTGTGCTTTTCGTGATAGCCGATCCGATAGCGCTTGACCAGGCTGATGAAGTCTTGCGGGGTATAGCGCGACAGGGCGCTTTTGCAAAAATGCGGATTCTGCGACAGGAAATTCTGCGGCCCTGCATTGATATTGGTGAAATTGCAGCGGCCGCCGCCCGAGATGCGGATTTTTTCCGCCAGCTTGGCGGCGTGATCGATCACAACAACCTTTTTTCCACGCTGTCCGGCAACCGCGGCACACATCATGCCCGCGGCGCCGGCGCCGATGACGGCGACATCAAATTGTTTTTGCATCGATCTTAATTAAGTATTTATTATTATTTATTGGTGTTATTGGTAGTACGGTGGCGGCTCCTGCCCCATCCACAGCTCAGACGACAAGCGCATCATGTCATTCAGCGAACCGCGCTGGGCAAATGTCTGCCGCAGCCAGCCGGCATCGCTCAGGCGCCCCTCGGCCATATGGCGCAGACGATTCAGGGTCAGTTGCTCCGCTTCGTTCTGAGTATACCGCTGTAAGTCCTGCAGATGGCCCAGAAGATGTTCGTAGATCGGCAGTTTGGATGAGTCGGCCGGGTTGTTGCTGTGTATCGCCATAGAGCCGGCAAGGCCGTAGCGGCTGGCTTCGAAGCGGTTGTATTGATACAACAGGTAGAAGTCGTTGGTGATCACGAACGGCCGTTCGGTCAGGATCCAGCGCGCCAGCAATTGCGCATAACAGCCCAGGTGCGCTGCGTGTTCAATCGTCAAGGGGGTGTCGCACACCCGTATTTCAACCGTGCCGTATTCCGGTTTAGGGCGGATATCCCAGTAAAAATCCTTCATGCTGCCGATGATGCCGACGCGCAGCAATTCATCGTAGTAAGACTCGAAATCGGACCAGCGGGTGAGCGTCGGCGCCGTGCCCGACAAGGGGAAGGCGCGCACCACGTTGCTGCGCGAGGATTCGAACTGGGTATCCGCACCCTGGTAAAACGGCGAGGCGGCCGAGAGCGCGATGAAATGCGGCACAAAGCGCGAAAACGCGTGGGTCAGATACAACGCGTCGTCGCCGTTCGGCACGCCGACATGGATGTGCTGGCCGAACACAGTGAATGTCTTGGCCAGGTAGCCGTATTTTTCGTGCAGGTGATGGAAACGCTCGCTTGGGGTAATCCGCTGTTCGTTCCAGTGCTGGAACGGATGCGCGCCGCCGCCGGAGACGTCGATGTTCAGATATTGGGCGCCGCGGTTCAAGGCGGCGCGCAAACCTTTCAGTTCCTCGATCAGATGGTCTACCCGCGTATGGACATCGGAATTGAGCTCAATCATGCCCTGCGTCATTTCCAGCTTGATCTGCTTTTGCAGATCGCGCGGTTCAATCCAGGTCAGCAGATCGACGGCGTCGCTGGCGAGATTGTAGTTGCGGCGGTTCACCAGTTGCAGTTCCAGCTCGATCCCCATCGTAAATGGCGTGGAACTGGTGAAGGGCAGAATCTCGGCGGCTGTCTGTTCCGCGTTGGCAGCGCCGCCTTGTGTATTGTCGGTCATGGGTTCACCTTTCATTCGCGTCCGCTTTCACCCGACTTGATCAAGGCAAACTGGGTGGCGATCGGCCCCAGCAGCTCCAGGACGATCAGGCAGCCGGCCAGCAAAGGCAAGACGTCGGCGGTGGTGTTGGGGTAGAGGTAAGCGGTGGTTTGCATCAGCCCGAGGCCGGCTTCGGTCATGGGTAGCGTGCCCAGTGTGATGAGCGCCGCCTGCTTCCATTTCATCTTGGCGAAATGCGCAAACGTGAATACGCCGCAAGCCATGGCGATGAAACGCGCAGCGATCAGCACGGCCACCGAGGCGCCCACCATCGATAGGTCCGACAAGCGGATAGAAGCGCCGATCGTGACAAACAGCATGACGATGAACAACTCGTTGGCGACCCCGAATTCAAGCTCCATCAAATCGTACTGGTGATCCAGGTTCTTCGACATGATGGCGAAGATCAGCATGGTCAGCAATATCGGCAGCTGCAGCGCGTGGGCGGCGCCTATCGTCAGCGTGATGACCGCGATCACCAGCACGAACTGCCGGCTCGGCTGGCGGCCCAGCAAGCGCGCCAGCGGGATCATCAGGCGATAAGTCAGGTAAGCCAGCACTAGCGAGCCGAACAGCGAATACATGGTGTGCGCCAGCAAGGTGCCGAAGGGGGTGGCGCTTTCGTGCGCTACGACAGGCAGCAAGGCATAGGCGGCCAGCAGGGCCACAAAATTATTCAGCGCGGTCATGGCGGTCAGGCGGCGCGTCACTTGGCCCTCAGCCTTGAGATCGCGCACCACCACCATCACTACCGCCGGCGCCGTGGCGATGGCCAGCACGCCGCCCAGCAGAGCCAGCACGCGCGAGGTGCCAAACCAGATCAGGGCGCCGCTGACGAAAGCGAAGCACAGCACGGCGCTCAGCATGACCGTCGCCAGCAGCCATTTTTCGCGGCGCAGCCAGCCGATGTCGACATAGCGTCCAAGCTGGTAGACGACTAGCGCCATCGCCACGTCGGCAAAAATGTTGGCCAGCTTCAGCACGTCGCCGGACAGCAGGTTGAAACCGCCGACGCCGAGCAGGAAGCCGACGATCAGGTAGCCGGTAATACGTGGAAACCAGGGGTTCTTCGTGACGATATAGCCGCCCACTAGCCCGGACAGCAGCAAGCTGCCGAACAATAACAGCGCATTCCATTGAATGGGCTGTGCTAGCGCAAAGGGCGGAAGAGTCCAATCCATGGATCCTCCAGAAAGTTAGTCTTGCAGCGTCAATGCTACGCTGGACAAGATGCCATATGGGCAGATGAATGGGGTTTGCTGAATTGCATGCCTTGCGTCTTCGTGCGTCTTCATGCGTCCTATTACGCGCGCTCTCCTTGTCTTCATTATATTGGCATTGCGCTATTCCACCTTTTTAAGGTCTTGCCTAAGAAATCCCTGTTGTGATAATTCACAAAGGCAATTTTTATCATGTTGACTGCCAGATAGTACATGCATCCGTCTTGGCGTCGCGATTCAGTGTGGTTTGTTCTTTTGTGCAAAAATTAGTTCCCTTGGGAAATTTGACCTGTTTCCTCGGGTGTATTTCCCTTTCCGTCGAAACTTGCCGAGTCTCCTCGCATGTATAGATTGCGGCAAGCCATCAGGCATTGTTCAACCTGTGCTGCAATCGCCTTAGGAATCAGCTCTGGCTGCAGCAATGCCTGCTGTATCCAGCTGGCGGTGCTGAGCGCGTCGCGTTGTGCGGGGAGAGCCGGGATTTCGTTTGCGATTTCCTGCTTTTCCACCAGCGTGGTCTGCGTCGCCGCGTGAAACCAGTCGATTTTCTGCGCCTTCCTGGCGTTCGCTACCGTTTCGCCCTCCGTGCCGCGCATCAAAAACACGTCCCCCCGCTCCGCTGCGGCGGTAGTCATGAAGTATGAGGTAAGCATGGTCAAGTATTCCGGATGGGTATACGAACTGAGGCGCAGAGCGGGAACCACAAACGGTTGCATGATCTTGACCAGGGTATGGGTCGAGTTGCGGACTCCCAGAACCCTGCGCATGGCCAGCAGGCGTGCCATCTTTGGCGCCAGCGCATCGATAGTCATGAAGGCCGGCAAGCGTTGTGCAAAGCAGGCTTGCGCCTGGCCGATGCTGCTGCAAAGCGGCTGGCCCAGCGCCTGGAAAATTTCCGCGCTGGTGACACGTCCCGGATCGGTCGGCACGCCATGCATCAGCACCGGTACGCCTTCCCGCGCCAGCAGCAGCGCCAGCAACGGCGTCAGGTTGGCCATATGGCGGGCGCCGTTATAGCTCGGGATGACCACCGGCGCGTAATGCCGCGCTGCGCCTGGCAGCTCGGGCAGCGCTATCCGCGCAAACGAGGATTCGGCCGCCTCCAGGAAGCCGGCGATTTCTTCTACCGATTCCCCTTTGATGCGCATCGCCAGCAAGATCCCGCCCAGCTCCAGATCGGAGACCCGGCCGTCCAGCATGGCCGCATACAGATCATGCGCATCGTGGCGCGCCAGGCTGCGCGCGCCATCCTTGCCGCGTCCGATTTCCTTGATGAAGCGGGCGGCGGCGAACGGTTCGGCTGTGGGAATATTTGTCATGGATGGGAAGGCAATGTGATTTGTCGTCTTTGAGCAGAGCGGGGATATTGCTAAGGATTTTACTTTACCCGCCGAAATACAGGCCCATCGGTTAGAATCGTCGCTCAAAACCGTTCTTTGTCTCTGGCCGCGCATTCTGTGCGCTGCTGTTGTGCAGTATCTCTTATCCGGGTTTATATGGCATTCGATCCTCGCCAGCTTGAAATATTGCGGCCACAGCTAGTGCGTTTTGCCGCGCTGCAGTTGCGCAACGACGCCCTGGCCGAAGATGCCGTGTCGGAAACGATGCTGGCGGTGCTGGAGCATCCCGATCGTTTCCAGGAACAGTCTTCGTTCAAGACCTATGTCATCGGCATCCTCAAGCACAAGCTGCTGGACCAGCTGCGGCGCGGCAAGCGCGAGGTGCAGCTGAGCATCGACGAAGACGGCGACCGCAGCGATGCCGACATGATGGATGCCCTGTTCACGCCCGCCGGGCATGCGCTGGAGGCCGCGCCTAGCTGGGGTAATCCGGACGAGACTCTGGAGCGCAAGGAGTTTTTCGATATCTTGCAGCTATGCATAGACAAGCTGCCCGCCAAGACCGGACGCATTTTCATGATGCGGGAATGGCTGGAACTGGATACCGATGCGATCTGCAAGGAGCTCGACATCACCGCCGCAAATGCGTGGGTGCTGCTGCACCGGGCGCGCACCCGGCTCAAGGAGTGCCTGCAGTTGACGTGGTTCGGCGCCAAGGCTTGAAGCGCGGGCTTCTTGCAAAATCCAAGGGAGCATCCATATTAACTGTAAGCATTTGCAACATGGCGCGACCAATCAATGTTGATGCAGTGCTTGCCCAGCCTTTCATTTACTTTTATGCCCTATAAACGCCTGATTCCTCATTGTCGAGACACCCAGCAGCTCCTGTCGCAGGCGCAGGACAGCAATCTGCCGCCGTTAACCAGGGCGCGGGTGCGCATTCATCTGTGGACCTGCACCGCATGCACCCGGTTTTCGCAGCAGCTCGCCTTCATGCGGCAGGCGATGCAGCGGCTTGGCAAGGATTAATCGCGCCGGCGTAGAGTAGCGGCGACGCTTTCCTTTACAATGCGGCATTGCATATAAATTGTCCCACCCATGATTGTTCTCGGCGTTGAATCCTCCTGTGACGAAACCGGTCTTGCGCTTTATGACACAAAGCGCGGCTTGCTGGCGCACGCCCTGTACTCGCAAGTCGCGATGCATGAACAGTATGGCGGCGTAGTGCCGGAACTGGCGTCGCGCGACCATATCCGGCGCGCTATCCCGCTGTTGCAGCAGGTGCTTGCCGAAAGCGGCATCGAGCGCCAGGAGATCGACGCCATTGCCTATACACAGGGCCCCGGCCTGGCAGGCGCGCTGCTGGTAGGCGCATCGATTGCCTGCGGTCTTGGCCTGGCGCTGGACAAGCCGATGCTGGGCGTACACCATCTGGAAGGTCATCTGCTGTCGCCGCTATTGGCCAGCGACCCTCCGAGCTTTCCCTTCGTGGCCTTGCTGGTGTCGGGTGGCCACACCCAGCTGATGCGCGTCGACGGCGTCGGCCAATATGCCTTGCTGGGCGAAACGCTGGATGACGCCGCCGGCGAAGCATTCGACAAGTCGGCCAAGTTGCTCGGCCTGGGCTATCCGGGCGGCCCGGCGATTTCACGTCTTGCCGAGTTCGGCGATCCGTCGGCCTGTCAGTTGCCGCGGCCGATGCTGCATTCGAAAAACCTGGATTTTAGTTTCTCCGGCCTCAAGACCGCGGTGCTGACGCTGGTCAAGAAACATCCAACGAATATTTGCGAGCAAGACAAGGCCAACATCGCGCGCGGTTTTGTCGATGCGCTGGTGGAGGTGTTGCTGGCGAAATGCCTGGCCGCATTGAAGCAGACCGGCCTCAAGCGCTTGGTGATCGCCGGCGGTGTGGGCGCTAACCAGCAGCTGCGCACAGCATTGAACGCCGCTGCGGAAAAGCGGCGCTTCCGGGTGTATTACCCTGAACTGGAGTTTTGCACCGACAATGGCGCGATGATCGCGTTTGCCGGCGCCATGCGTTTGCAAATCAAGCCGGAAGCAGCGCAGCGCAACTATGCATTCAATGTGCGGCCGCGCTGGCCATTGAACGAACTTGGCATCTGAGTATTAGCAAAATCCCGGCTAGGCGTATAATGCGCGACTGTGGTACAAAACGCGCCGGGTAGATGCTTAAATGACAACTTGGTTTGCGGCGCTGCTGAAGGCGCTTCCACAATCATTTGGCTCACCGTAATGAGCTGACACGAAATTCACGAATTCAATTGAAAGCATTAGTGCCTTTTTACGAACACAGGACCCAATCGGCCCCTGGATTCGTTGTTTGAGTGCAACTTGCACCGGAGGCCGCCAACTACCATGTCAGACACACAGTCCGAGATTCAAGCTGAAACAGCAGTGCCAACCACACCCTCCGTCCGTTTCGCCGACTTCGGGCTGTCTCCAGATATCCTGCGCGCGCTGAGCGATCAAGGATATGTGCATCCGACGCCGATCCAGGCCGAAGCCATCCCCATCGTGCTGCAAGGACGCGACGTCATGGGTGCGGCGCAAACAGGAACCGGCAAGACCGCCGGTTTTTCCCTGCCGATCATTCAGTTGCTGCTAGCGCACGCCAACACCAGCGCCTCGCCGGCGCGGCATCCGGTACGGGCGCTGATCCTGACGCCGACGCGCGAACTGGCCGATCAGGTGGCGGACAACGTCAAGGCCTATTGCCGCCATACTCCCTTGCGCTCGACGGTAGTGTTCGGCGGCGTCGACATCGCGCCGCAAACTGCAGCCCTGCGTTCCGGCATCGAGATCGTGATTGCGACCCCGGGCCGCTTGCTGGATCACGTCCAGCAAAAGACGCTGAACCTGTCGCAAACGCAGATCCTGGTGATGGATGAAGCCGACCGCATGCTCGACATGGGCTTCCTGCCAGATTTGCAGCGCATCATCAACCTGTTGCCGAAAGAGCGGCAGAACCTGATGTTCTCGGCGACCTTCTCTGGTGAAATCAAGAAGCTGGCAGCGACTTTCCTCAAGAATCCGGTCACCATCGAAGTCGCGCGCAGCAATGCCACCGCCGATAACGTCACGCAAACCATGTACCGGGTTGAAGATCAGACCAAGGCCGAGGCGGTCTCGTTCATCATCCGTGAACGCAAGCTGAAGCAGGTGATCGTTTTTTCCAATACCAAGATCGGCGCCTCGAAACTGGCGCGTCATCTGGAAAACGAAGGCGTCAATGCTTCGGCGATCCACGGCGACAAGACGCAGAACGAGCGCATGGCGGCGCTGGAAGCGTTCAAGCGGGGCGAGATCGAAGTGCTGGTGGCGACCGACGTCGCGGCGCGCGGCCTGGATATCGCCGAACTGCCATGCGTGATCAATTTTGACCTGCCGTACAACGCCGAAGACTATGTGCACCGGATCGGCCGCACCGGCCGCGCCGGCGCTTCGGGCGACGCGATTTCCCTGTATGTCGATAAGGACGAGCGCTTGCTGGTCGATATCGAAAAGATGATCAAGCATAAGTTCGTGCGCGCTGAACTGACCGGGTTTGTCGCCAAGCCGTCGAGCTCTGAACGCTCGGGCCGCCGCGACGGCGCTGACGGCAGAGGGGATCGTGCTGGGCGTGCTGAACGCAGCGAAGGCCGTGGCGACAGCAGCAGCGCTTCCTCCAGCCGCAGTCAGCAGCATACGCGCAGCGCCTATACCTCGACGCCGACCGGACGCAGGGAAAAGATCGACCCGTGGTTCCTCAAGCCTTACGAGCCGACGCTTTCGGTGGATGTGCAACCGGCCGCTGCGGCGCCTGCCGGCGGCTCCATCAAATCGCCGAAGGTCAAGCTGGCGGCGCTGCTGGGCGGCGTGCCCAAGCGCTGATTGCTTCAGCCCGGGCGAGTCGTTTCCAGATTCGCCCACGCCGCGGTGGCCAGGGGCCAGAACGCGGCAATATTTTCCACTTGCCCGATATCCAGTCCCAGGAACCAGGCCGCCTTGTTGAGCGCTTGCAGTGGTTGCGTCATGTCGATCGCCTGCGCGCCATTCTGCTTGGATAGCTTTTCGCCATCGGCATTGGTGATCACCGGTACGTGCAGGTATTGCGGCGTCGCCAGCAGCAGCTGGCGTTGCAGGTAGATCTGGCGGCCGGTCGAATCGAGCAGATCGGCGCCGCGCACCACATGGGTCACGCCCTGTTCGGCATCATCGACCACCACGGCCAGCTGGTAAGCCCAGAAGCCGTCGGCGCGTTTCAATACAAAATCCCCCACCTCGATCGCCAGATGCTGCTGTACGCGGCCCAGCCAGCGGTCGTCAAAGATGATCAGCTCATCGATATGTCCCGGATCCGGCACCCGCAGGCGATAGGCGCGGGCCGGCTTGCCGACCGGCAGGCCGCCGCGGCAGGTGCCGGGATAGACGGCCGCGCCGTCGGCGGCGACGCAGATGCGCGAATCGACGATTTCGCGCCGCGTGCAGCCGCAGGGATAGGCCAGCCGCCCGAGCCGGTCAAAAGCCGCTTCATAAGCCGCGCCGCGCCGGCTTTGAAACATGACCTCGCCATCCCATTGCATGCCCAGTGCGCTGATATCAGCCAGGATCGAATCCGCCGCGCCGGCAGCGGTCCGGGCTTCGTCGACATCTTCCATGCGCAGCAGCCAGCGGCCGTCATGCGCTTTGGCATCCAGGTAGCTGGCCATGGCCGCCACCAGCGAACCTGCGTGCAAGGGACCTGTAGGTGAAGGGGCGAAGCGGCCGATATAGTTTGCTTGATTAGACATTGTTGGTCGATTCATGGTGAGGTGCCAGCAGTGCGGGCGATCCGAGCAAGGCGCGCTGCGTTGCCGGTTCGCTGAGCTGGGCGATGAACCATTTGAGCGATTTTCCCACGACTGGCGTGCGCCAGGCGATCTGCGTCTTGTCGCTGGGCTTGGCCTCGGTGGTCTGTTTTTCGATCAGCGCGCCGGAGGCGAAATAAGGGGCCGCCATCCAGCGCGGCAGATGGCCGCAGCCGAGGCCGCTCAACTGGGCCTGCAATTTTGCCGGGATGGATGGCACGGTCAGGATATCCTGGCCATTCAGCAAGCCGGAATTGATGCTGGGCAGGGTGCGGCCGGTGTCGCCGACGGCAATTGCCCGATATTGCTGCACCAGGCTGGCGGTCAGCGGTTCGGGGGCGTTTTCCAGGGGGTGGCCCGGCGCTACCGCAAAGGCCCAGTCGATCGTACCCAGCTGGCGGGTCTGGAAGCCGCCGCTCATGCGGATGCTGTCGGGGCCGCTGTGAGGAGCTCCTATCACCAGGTCGGCGCGGTCGAACAGCAAAGCTTCCCACACGCCGGACAAGGCCTCGTGCGAAATGCGCAGGCGCGTGCCGGCATTCTCGCGATCGAAGGCATCGATCAGCGGCAATAAGCTGTCGAAGGGGATGATGCTGTCGAGGACGATGCGCAGTTCGACTTCCCAGCCGGTGGCGGCACGCTTGACGCGCCGTTCAAGTTCTTGCGCCGCCAGCAGCAGATGGCGGCCTTCGGTCAGCAGTTCGAGCCCGGCAACGGTCAGTTTGGCGCGATGGCCGCGGCGGTCGAACAGCAACACGTCCAGGTCTTCTTCCAGCTTGCGCACGCTGTAGGTCAGCGCCGACGGCACCCGGTCCAGCTCGACAGCGGCGGCGGCAAAGCTGCCCTTGCGATCTATCGTGTCAAGAATCTGCAAAGCTTCCAGCGTCAGTTTCATTATTGCTTGAAGAGTAAAAGCCAGATGACAGGCATGCCGGGCTCATGGCATGCAATTATTGTAAAAATTTCATTCAGATAAATTGAATGATATATCGAAATTTTGCCACTGTCCTAGGCTATTTCTTGCGTCTATAGTGCCTAGTAATGCAATGGATAGCTATACGATATTTCTATAGCGAGATTATTTTCCGCATATATCGTGAGCGGGCTTGTATTCTGGCAAGCCATGCTTAACTGACTGCTGATGCTGTTTTTGGTTCGCCGGCGCCGGAGTTTTTCAGGCACTGCGGCCGCCATCGATTTTCGTTGTTACTTCTCGTTGGTTTATTTTGTTAACTGCGTTTTACATCAAAAGGGTATTGTCATGACCAAAGTTGCAATCGTTTACCACTCAGGCTACGGCCATACCAAAAACCAGGCCGAGGCAGTACACGCCGGCGTATTGCGTGCGCAGGGCGCGACACCTGAGCTGATCGCCATCGATGCCGAAGGCAACCTGAGCGACGCCGCCTGGGCCTCGCTGGAAGCCGCCGACGCCATCATCTTTGGCACACCGACCTACATGGGCATGGCGTCTTGGCAGTTCAAGAAATTTGCCGATGCCTCGTCGAAGCAATGGTTCGGCCAGAAATGGAAGGACAAGGTTGCTGCCGGCTTCACCAATTCGGCAACCATGAATGGCGACAAGGGCAGCACCATGAGCTACCTGATCACCTTCGCGATGCAGCACAGCATGGTGTGGGTCGGCACTGGCCTGATGCCTGCCAACAGCAAGGCGGCGCAACGCAATGATGTCAATTTCGTAGGGGGCTTCTCCGGCGCGCTGGCGCAAAGCCCATCCGACTCGTCGCCACAGGAAGGTCCGGCGGCAGGCGATCTGGAAACCGCCAGCCAGTTCGGCCAGCGTGTTGCCGAGACGGCGCAGAAGTTCAAGAAGTAATTCATCTGAAAGGGGGGCTAAAGCAATCCCTCGTACTCAGAAAACCAAAAGCCCGCTTGTCTGCAAGCGGGCTTTTTCATGGGGGCGTGACTGCCGGGCTTAATGCGCAGCGCTGATTTCCGACGGGGCTGCAGCGGCTTCAGATGGGGCCGCCTCAGGCAGGCAATGCGGGCAGGATTTGCCGGCAACATAGTGCGGCGACAATTGCTGGCGCGGCGTCACCACGGCGCGGCAAGCATAGCATTGCACTGTCGCGGTTTCCTGCAGTTGCGGATTGAGCGCGGTGCGATAGTCGAATACGAAACAATCGCCGTCATAATGGGCGCCGCCGCATTCCTCGAAATACTTGAGGATGCCACCTTCCAGCTGATACACGCTGTCGTAGCCGATGTCCTGCATATGAATCGCCGCTTTTTCGCAGCGGATGCCGCCGGTGCAGAAGGTGACGATGGTCTTGCCGGCCAGTTCATCCTTGTGCTCGGCGACCACCGCCGGAAATTCGCTGAATTTTTCGATGCGGTAGTCAATGGTGTTTTCAAACGTGCCGACATCGACTTCAAACGCATTGCGGGTATCCATCATCACGACAGGCCGGCCATTGTCGTCGACACCTTGGTCCAGCCAGCGTTTCAGCGTCTGCGCCTGCACCGCCGGCGCGCGGCCCAGTTCCGGCTTGATCAGCGGATGCTTCATGGTGATGATTTCCGCTTTCAGCTTGACCAGCATGCGCGTGAACGGCTGTTTTTCCGAGTAGCTTTCCTTGACTTCGATGTCCGCAAAGCGCTCGTCGGCGCGCAGCCATGCCAGAAACTGGTCGATTTGCTCACGCTGGCCGGCCAGGAACAGGTTGATTCCTTCCGGAGTGAGCAAGATCGTGCCTTTTAGTTGCAATTGCTTACAAATTGCAAGAAATTCAGGGCGTTTCTGCTCAGTGTCTATGAAAGTGACGAATTTGTAGGCCGCAATATTGACAAAAGAGTGACTGGACTGCATGGGAAATTTCTCGGTAAGTCGTTGATTTATCAGTATTATAAACGGCGGCCATGGGTTTGCCCAATTTTGCTCAAAGTCTGTCAGGCCTCGGGGTAAAATACCGCCCATGACGACACCGCAATTTATTCATCTCCGCCTCCACTCTGAGTATTCCATCGTCGATGGCCTGGTGCGCATCGACGACGTAGTGAAAGCAGCAGCCAGCGACGGCCAGGCCGCGCTCGGCATCTCCGACCTGGCTAACCTGTTCGGCATGGTCAAGTTCTACAAAGCTGCGCGCGGCAAGGGCATCAAGCCGATCATCGGCTGCGATGTCTGGATCACCAATGACGACGAACGCGACAAGCCGTCGCGCTTGCTGCTACTGGTCAAGAATCGCAGCGGCTATCTGCAGCTGTGCGAGCTGTTGTCGCGCGCCTGGCTGGAAAACCTGCACCGCGGCCGCGCTGAAATCCGCGCTGAATGGCTGGCCGGGCTCAAGGATCATGGCGATGGCAACGGCAACGGTTTGATCGCCTTGTCGGGCGCCCATTTCGGCGACATCGGCGTGGCCATCGATAATGGCAACATGGAGGCGGCCGAGCGCTGCATCCAGCGCTGGATGAGTATTTTTCCGGACAATTTTTACGTAGAGGTGCAGCGCGCCGAACAGCCGAACATGGAGGCGCATGTGCGCCAGGCGGTGGCGCTGGCGGCGAAGTTCGGCGTGCCGGTGGTCGCCACCCATCCCACCCAGTTCCTGGACAAGGAAGAATTCATCGCGCACGAAGCGCGCACCTGTATCGCCGAAGGCGAGATGCTGGCGAATGCGCGCCGCGTGCGCCGCTTCAATGTCCAGCAATCGTTCAAGTCGCAAGCCGAGATGGCGGAGCTGTTCGCCGACATGCCGGCGGCCTTGCAGAACTCGATTGAAATCGCCAAACGCTGCAACCTGACCCTGCAGCTGGGCAAGCCGCAACTACCGGATTTTCCGACGCCGGACGGCATGACGATTGGCGAATTCCTGATACAGCAATCGCAGGAAGGCCTGGAGCTGCGCCTGGTGCACCTGTTCCCGGACGAAGCCAAGCGCGAGCAGCAGCGCCAGCGCTACCAGGACCGCCTCAAGTTTGAAACCGACACTATCATCAAGATGGGTTTCCCCGGCTACTTCCTGATCGTTGCCGAGTTTATCCGCTGGGCCAAGCAGAATGGCGTGCCGGTTGGGCCGGGACGGGGTTCCGGCGCCGGTTCGCTGGTCGCCTACTCGCTGCAGATTACCGACCTGGATCCGCTCAAATACAATCTGCTGTTCGAACGCTTCCTCAACCCGGAACGGGTATCGATGCCCGACTTCGATATCGACTTTTGCCAGGAGGGGCGCGACCGCGTCATCCAGCACGTCAAGGATTTGTACGGCAAGGATGCGGTATCGCAGATCGCCACCTTCGGCACCATGGCCGCCAAGGGCGCGATCCGCGACGTCGGCCGCGTGCTCGATTTTGGCTACAATTTCTGCGACGGCATTTCCAAGCTGATTCCTTTCAAGCCGGGCAAGCACGTGACGATCGCCGACGCGATCCAGGAAGAGCCGATGCTGGCCGAGCGCCTCGAAAATGAGGAAGAGGTCAAGCAGCTGCTCAACCTGGCGCAGCAGGTCGAAGGCATCGCCCGCAACATCGGCATGCACGCCGGCGGGGTCCTGATCGCCCCGGGCAAGCTGACCGATTTCTGTCCGCTCTACACGCAGGGCGGCGACGCCGGCGTGGTCTCGCAATACGACAAGGACGACGTCGAAGCGGTCGGCCTGGTGAAGTTCGACTTCTTGGGCTTGACCACCTTGACGATCCTCGATCGCGCGGTACGCTACATCAAGCAGCTCGATCCCGCCATGGCCGATTTCAGCCTGGAAAAACTGCCGCTCAACGACCGTGCCTCCTATGAACTGCTGACCGCTGCCAAAACTGTCGCCGTGTTCCAGCTGGAAAGCCGCGGCATGCAAGGCATGCTGAAAGATGCGCGGCCCGACCGCTTTGAAGACATTATCGCGCTGGTGGCCTTGTATCGTCCGGGCCCGATGGACCTGATCCCCGATTTCTGCAAGCGCAAGCACGGTGAACGCTTCGACTATCCGGATCCACGCACCGAGGGCATCCTGTCCGAAACCTACGGCATCATGGTGTATCAGGAGCAGGTGATGCAGATGGCGCAGGTGGTCGGCGGCTACTCGCTCGGCGGCGCCGATTTGCTGCGGCGGGCGATGGGTAAGAAAAAAGCGGAAGAGATGGCCGAGCATCGCCAGATTTTCCGCGACGGCGCGGCCAAGGACGGCTTGAGCGAAGCCAAGGCCGACGAGATTTTCGACTTGATGGAAAAATTCGCGGGCTACGGCTTCAATAAATCGCACGCCGCCGCCTATGCGCTGCTGTCGTATCACACCGCCTACCTGAAAGCGCATCATCCCGCAGCGTTCATGGCTGCCAACTTGTCGCTGGCGATGGACGACACGGAAAAGATCAAGATCCTGGTGGAAGATTCGCTGGTGGTGTGCAAGCTGACCTTGCTGCCGCCCGACATCAATCTGTCGGACTACCGTTTTACGCCGGAAGGCGAGCCGGGCAAGAAGGCGACTTTCATCCGTTACGGCCTCGGCGCCGTCAAAGGTTCAGGACAGAATGCGATTGAAGCCATCATCGCCGCCCGCCAGGAAAAGCCGTTTGTCGACCTCTTCGATTTCTGCCTGCGAGTAGACAAGCGCCAGATCAATCGCCGCACCATCGAGTCGCTGATACGCGCCGGCGCTTTCGATTGCTTCAAGGTCGACCGCGGGATCCTGCTGGCTTCAGTGCCGCGCGCGATGGAAGCGGCCGACCAGAAGCTGGCGTCGGCCAATCAGGTGAGCCTGTTCGGTGGCGACGACAGCGATCTGGAAGCGCCCATCGAATATGTGCAGGCCGCGCCATGGACCGATAAACAGAAACTGACCGAGGAGAAGAGCGCGCTCGGCTTCTATCTGTCGGGACACCTGTTCCATGCTTACGCCGCCGAAGCGCGCCGTTTCGCGCGCACGCCGCTAGGCAGCCTGGAACCATCGCGCGAGCCGCGCACCCTGGCCGGCATCATCTCCAGCTTGCGGACGCAGATGACCCAGCGCGGAAAAATGATGATCGTCACCCTGGATGACGGCAGCGCGACGCTTGACGTCACTGTTTACAACGAGCAGTTTGAACCGAACAAGGCGTTTTTCAAGGAAGACGAATTCCTGGTAGTGCAGGGCAAGGTCTCGGAAGACCGTTTCAACGGCGGTTTGCGGGTTTCTGCTGAAAAGGTGATGGATATTGCCACAGCGCGGATTCATTATGGCCGCCAGTTTGTGCTGTCGCTGGTCTCCGGCGAGCGGGCGATGGATGCTGCGCTGCTGAAGAGCGTGCTGGCGCCGCATCGTGCGGACAACGGCCTGCCGCTGACCTTGCGCTATGCCGGCAACGGCGTCGCCTGTGAAATCATGCTGGGCGATGACTGGCGAGTCGCGCCCAACGATGAGTTGCAGGGATCGCTGGTGGAAAAATTGGGCAAGGAGTCGGTAGCGATTGAATACTAACCAACTGTTGCCAGGTATTGCCGGCAACAACTTATGAGCAAAAAGTACTTTGCACTAATTTTGGAGAAGAATTTGTCGTCTTATTTCAAATGGCCAGTGTTCTTAGCCATTGTGCTGTTTCCAGCCTTGTCAATCTCGTTACACAATGTCGGAAACGCATGTTTGTTCTCGTTGTTATTTCTAGCGATTGTTGCCGGAGTGTGCCGTTACAAGCCGATGGACATGGAATTCAGTCAATTGCTGAAAGACTATTGGCCGCTACATCTCGCGATGGCTTCCTTGGTTATTGCGGTATTCCTGAACCAGCTTTTGACGGAAAAATTCGCTGTAAAGTATTACGATACGGCACTCAGAATCGGCTTGTTCGCACCGGTATTGTGGATCGTGCTGGCACTACCGTTGAACTATTTGAAAAAGATGCAGTGGGCGTTTGTGCTGGGAGCAGTTCTTGCTGTGATCAAGATTCATCTGCTGACAACAGGGGGGGTTATACGTCCTCAGAATATAGGTTTTTTGGCGACCATTCCATTTTCTGACATGGCGCTGTTGTTTGGCGTAATCGCTTTGGTTTCGATAGGCTGGAACAATTTTGATGAAAAACTGGCCGTACTGCTGAAAGTCCTGGCTTGCGGTGCCGGCATATATGTCACGATTTTGTCCCAGACCAGAGGCAGCTGGCTTGCGATTCCAGTTTTTGCTGTGACTGCTCTTATGTTGCTTAGGAATATACGTATTCGCTACAGATTGACGATTCTTGTTGTTACGCTCGTAGCGCTGGGAACAGTATTTACCTGCAGCGATGTGGTTAAAACCAGAATCGCCGCCGCCAAATCAGATATGACCCAGTATGCGGACCAGGAGAACACCGACACTTCATTGGGTGTTCGCCTGCAACTTTGGCGGGCATCCTGGGAGCTGTTCAAAGAAAACCCAGTCGTAGGTGTCGGCAGAGAGAATTTCAGCGATGGCTTGGAGTCTCTGGCAGCGCGCAACATCATTACACCGCTGGCCACTTCCTTTTCGCACTCGCACAATGAAATTCTGTTCAATATGGCGATTCTGGGCGTGTTCGGCTTGCTGGCGATCCTGTCGATTTACCTGGTGCCGGGGTATTACTTCGCCAGGGAACTGCGGAATCCGGACAGCATAGTAAGAACAGCTGCCGGTATGGGCCTGGTTCTTTGCATGGGCTTTTTCGTCTTCGGCCTGACCGACATGATGTTTTTCTGGAGCGTATTGGGCGGTGTGTACAGCATGAGCGTCGCGGCATTTTTTGCTTGCATCATCAAGCGTAAAAAAGAATTGAAAGCAGCCTGACCGATGAGCTCATCTTCCTATTTGACCTATTTCAAACGTCTGGCAGTTCTGCACCGGCCTTATAAAAAGCGCCTGGTCTTTGGGCTGCTCGGGATGGTGGTGACGGCGGCGACGGAGCCGCTGGTAGCGTATATTTTCAAGGTGCTGCTGGACCACGGTTTTGTGGAAAAGCCTACCTTTCCGCTGTGGCTGGTGCCGGTGGCGGTGATTGGCGCATTCGTCGCTCGCGGCGCCTCGACTTTCCTGACAACCTATATGACCAACTGGGTCTCGACCCGGGTGTTGAATACTCTGCGCCAGCAAATGTTCAACCGCATCCTGAACGTCTCGATTGATTTTCATGCCACTCATACGGTAGGGCGCGTGATCAATTCGATCATGTTTGAAGTGCAGCAGATCATCGAAATGATCAGCAAGCTGTTTACGTCGATCGTGCGTTGCGTCCTGACGGTGGCGGGCTTGCTGGGCTATATGCTGTTTATCAGCTGGAAACTCACGATTGTTGCCTTGGTGCTGATGCCGCTGATGATCCTGGTGGTGCGCACCACGGCCAAGCGCTTGAAAAGGCTGAACAAGGATTCGCTGGACGTCAATGCTCAGTTGACCCAGGTCATCGAGGAAACCACGCGGGCCCAGCAGGTCATCAAAGTGTTCGGCGGCGAAGCCTATGAAAAGCGGCGCTTCGAGGAGTCGGCCGAGCATATCCGCCACTACAGCATGCGCATGACCAGCACTTTTGCCGCTACCGTGCCAGTCACGCAAATCATGATGGCTTGCGCAATGTCGGTGATGATCACGATGGGCCTGGTGCAGGCGAGCCATTCCCAGCTTACCGCCGGCGATTTCGTTTCCTTCCTGGCTGCCATGATCGCCCTGCAGGTACCGTTGAAGCAGCTGGCTGAAGTGAATGGCCCGCTGCAGCGCGGGATGGCTGCAGCGGAAGCGGTCTTCAAGTTGATCGACAGCCCGGTGGAGCGCACCGGCGGCAAAGAGCTGGATCGGCGCGCAATGGGAAAAATCGAATTTTCCAATGTCGGTTTTTCCTATCCAGGGCAGGACAAGCCTGCGCTGAAAGGCATCAACCTGAGCGTCGAACCCGGCGAAACCATCGCTTTTGTGGGCATGTCGGGAGGCGGGAAGTCGACTCTGGTGAACCTGATTCCCGGATTTTATTCCGTCACCGAAGGGCGCATCCTGCTGGATGATCTGCTGATCGAGGATATTTCGCTGCACAGCTTGCGGGCCCAGATCGCCATGGTGAGCCAGAACGTCGTGCTGTTCAATGACACGATCGCCGCCAATATTGCTTATGGCGACAGTGCGCCTGACCGCGCGCGAATCGAAGCGGCAGCCAAGGCAGCGCACCTGGAGGAAATGATTGCCGCTTTGCCCGAGGGATATGAAACCCAGGTCGGCGATAACGGTTCGCGCCTGTCGGGCGGCCAGCGGCAACGGCTGGCAATGGCACGCGCCATCTACAAGGATGCACCGATCCTGATCCTGGACGAAGCGACATCGGCGCTGGACAGCGAGTCGGAGCGGGCGGTACAGGCTGCGCTGGACCAGCTGATGCAGGGCCGCACCACTTTCGTCATTGCCCACAGATTATCCACCATTGAGCGCGCCAGCCGCATCGCCGTGCTGGCGAACGGCAGCATTGCTGAAATCGGCACGCATGACGAATTGTTGGGCAGGCAGGGGGCATACGCCAACCTGTATCGCCTCCAGTTTTCCAAAGACGCGATGCATGTAGAGATGTAATGCCGGCGGTCTTGAGCGTCATGCTTGAGACTGCAGCCAGCCTTCATCTGGAAATATCGTCAATAAGAAAAGAAACCTCATGACAGCACAACTCGTTCCAGGCGAAATTTTAAAAAAAGCAGACAAGATTCTGTTCATCGCCCACCTTGCTCTCGGCGATTTCACTTACCTGCAAAACTGTTTCCAGGCGTTTGCCAAGGCCTTCCCCCATATCAAGATTCACATCTGGGTGGACGAGGTGCGCCGCACCCATAAAACCGCGGCGTGGCCGTTCCTGAAGAAGTATGCCTTGTACGACTGGCTGGCTGAATGCCCCTTCGTTGAACGGATTTATCAGCAAACCTACAGCCCCGCCTTGTTCGAGCAATCGATCGCCGAAGCGCAGCAGCAAGATTATCCGCTGGTGGTGTCGCTATCGACCTTGCGTCCGCCGATGTACGCCACGCTGGCGCGCCAGATCAGCCCGCGCGGCTTTGTAGCAGGGATGAAAAAGCCCTTTGGAGTGCTCGCCGTGCACAAGCGCCTGGCATATCGCAAGCTGGATGCCGCGCTCGATCCGGATCATGGCGTGCGCTCCGGCATGCATATCAGCGAGGTCTACGCCGGCTGGTTTCAGCAATTGTTCGGCATGCCCGCCGCCGGCGCGGAACGTTATCCCTTCGTGCAGATTCCGGCGCAATGGCAAAGTTATGCGCAAAACCAGCTGCGGGAATGGGGGTTCAAATATCAGGAGCAACCGGCGACTGGCAAGCTGCTGTTTATCAATCCCTATGCCAAGAACAACAAGCGCTGCTGGCCGCTGGAGCGGGTGGTCGAACTGGTGGCTGCGCTGAATCAGATGGATGCATGGCGCGGCGCGCATTTCATCGTCAACGTGGTGCCGGAAGAGATGGCGCATGCGCAGCAGTTCTTTGCCCAGCACGCCGGGCAGCAGGTGCGCTTGTTCAGCGCCCAGGAAAATTTTTTCCAGTTGCCGGCGATACTGAGTGAATGCGATCTGATCGTATCGGTTGAAACCGCCGTGATGCATCTGGCTAACGCCGTGCACGTGCCGGTGGTGGCCTTGATGCGGCAAAAGAATCCGGAATGGGCGCCAATCGACCAGGAACATAGCGTGGTGATTACCACCGCCAGCCGGCGTGA
Organism: Collimonas sp. GW821-FHT02H07; assembly: GCF_059421505.1. Classification (NCBI taxonomy): domain Bacteria; kingdom Pseudomonadati; phylum Pseudomonadota; class Betaproteobacteria; order Burkholderiales; family Oxalobacteraceae; genus Collimonas; species Collimonas sp. GW821-FHT02H07. The sequence goes on along the minus strand of NZ_JBWKVC010000002.1, from coordinate 482,866 downwards.
CTGGGTGAAAGCGATTACCGTTGCCCAGGTAACCGAGGTCTTGGGAAGGTGACATCTGCAATGAATATGAATAGCGCCGCAGATGCTTCCAAGCCCTTGCATATTGCTTTTGGCGTTGATGCCAATTATTTTCTCGGCATGGGCGTCGCCATGGTCTCGGTGCTGGAAAACAATCGCAGCCAACCGTTGATTTTTCATGTGCTGACGCCGTCGATTTCCGATGAGAATGCCGTCAGGCTGCGCCAGCTTGAGGCGCGCTACGGGACCGAAATCAAGGTGCATATTATCGATCCGTCGATCTTCGACGAGTTCGCCGTTTTCCCCAGCTTCAGCCAGTATTCGGCGGCGATCTTCAGCCGGCTGCTGATCGCCGGCACGCTGCAGGGCGTCGCCGACAAGGTGCTTTATCTGGATGCGGACATCGTCTGCCAGGGCAGCGTGGCGGAGCTGATGGCGATTGATATCGATGACGTTGTGGTAGCTGCGGTCGGCGACGTCGGCAGTATCGCGGAAAAGCAGATAGCAACCTTGCAGCTGTCGCACCAGCGGTATTTCAACTCAGGCGTCCTGTATATCAACGTCGACAAGTGGATGGCCAGCGATGTCTGGCACGGCGCGGTGAGGGCGATTCTGGGAACCAGCAAGAAATTTTCCTTTCCGGACCAGGATGCCCTGAACATTGTGCTGGATGGCCGCGCCAAGCTCCTGCCGCCGACGTTCAACTGGATGTATGACCTGTTTGGCGAAACTTCCTCAGGAAAGAAGATTGCGAAAGAGGCGCTGTTCGTTCATTTTGTCGGCCGTCTGAAGCCATGGCACAACTGGTGCTGCAATCCGGAAAACCAGCTGTTTCTCAAGTACAAGGCAATCTCGCCATGGGCGGACGCTGTATTGTATCCGCCGAAAAACTACAAGGAAATCCGCATGTATTCGCAGGGATTGCGTAAGTCCGGACGGCAGCTGCAAGGCTGGCTCTGGTACGCTAAATTCGTGCTGAATAAATTTTCCGCTAAGTAGGCGCCCTACGCACTGCCAGAGATCTGCTGCGCACGGCGTTTTTGATCCAGCCACTCAAGTACTATTTTTTCCACCCGTTGCGGCGTGATGCTGCGCATGCATTCGCAAGTCATGGCGTGCTTGATTTTGCAGCCGGGGCAGTTCACCGTTTGCGACAGGGACTGTGCGCGGCGTCCCAGCGCGCCCCAACGGCCGGGATGCATCGAGCGCGCGGTAGGAAACAGGCCGATGGTGCGCTGGCCGAATGCCGCCGACATGTGCAGCGGGCCGGTGCCGCTGGCGATCAGCCCATCGGCGGCCTGGATGAAACAAGCCAGCTGCGCCAGCGTGAGCTGACCGCAGACATTGCTCACATTCGGCAACTGCAGCAGTTCCGGCGCATGCTCGGCCAGCCACTGGCCTTCGGCGGCGCTGCCGGTCACCCACACGTGGATGTCAGGCTGCCGGTCCAGCGATCTGGCCAGCTGCACAAAATAATCGCTCGGCCATTCGCGCCCGTGGCCATTCGATTTCGGGTGAAAGATCAGGTTGAAGCGATACGGCTGCAGCATCTGATCCAGTGCCGCCTCGTGCGGGATCTTGAAATGGTACATGGCTGGAATCTCAGCCAGTTTCGGCACATGCCGGATGCCGAGCGGACGCAGGTACTTGAAGTTGAGCTGCGCTTCGTGACTGTCGGAACCGCCGCGCGTAAAGTGCACCGGGCGATTGCAATACCACCAGTTGAACCAGGTGCGGTAGGCATTGCCGATGCGCACAGGCACGCGGGCCTTGTAGGCAGCGGCTGCCAGGCGCTTGTCGAGCTGCGCAAAGATGACGGTGTCGATATCCGATTGCGCAAAAAAGGCAGCCGGATCGCTCAGGCTTTCCATCTCGATCACGGCATCCACCGTCGTGCAGTAACGCACCACCGGCGCTGCGTAAGCACGGCACAGGAAGCTGATTTTTATTTCAGGGAAGTGCTGCTTGATATACGCGGTAAGAGGGAGCGTGAGGACGACGTCGCCGATGTTATCGGTGCGACAAATCAAAATATGCGAAATTGCCATGGTCAAATCGATTTGCAAAAAAGCTGGGTAAGGTGATCCGACAAGCGACGCTTATCTGGCCGCCAGATATTTCATATACCACTTGAAGCTGGCCAGCATCTGCCCGCGTTTCATCAGGAAGCGTGAATACATCCTCATCTCTTTGTAGTTCCGGGGTGCTTTATCCAGCGCCAGGTCAGCCCACGGCGAGAGCGCCTGGTATTTGACGAACAAGTCGCGGGAGGCGTGCAGGCACCAGTCGTTCCATGGCTTGACGGCGCCGGCGAAGTGGATGAAGACGACCGCGCCGATATCGCGCATCTGGCGCTTGTCTTTTTCCAGGTCATGGATCAGGTCATACAGGAAATTCCATTTGCGCGGGATGTATTGGATTTTTCCTTCCAGCACCACGTTCAGCGCATCCTGGTCGGGAAAACGATACTCCTTGCCATTCTCCAGGATGGCGTGGATGGTTTTCTCGGTGATTTCCTGCGCCATCCAGTTTTCGACATGCATGTACATCACGCCGGAATTGAAATATTTTCCAGACGCCAGCTGCAAGGCGGCGCAGCGCCTTCTGGTGGTTTCGTCGGCGTCCGGCACGACAATCGCCGCGCTGTCGCCGAACTCCATGCCGAGCAACTCGGCCATGCTGCCGACGCACAGGATATCGGCGTCCAGGTACAGCACCTTGTCGCACAGTCCACGCAGGGTCGAGGGGATCAGCAGGCGGGTGAAGATGGTTGGCGAGTAGTAGGAAAATTGCGAGATGTGGGCGAAAGGCTTGAATACATCCGGATCGATGATGTGGACATGCGTCTTCAGCCCATACATTGCTTCCAGCTGCTTGAAACGGGTCCGATTGTCGTCGGAAAGCTTGAAGGCGAACACATGAAAGGTGAATTTCACGCCCGGGCTGTTGGCGATGATGGAGGCGATGGTCGCGCCCATGCTGCGGCAATAGTGGTCGTCGACGCAGAAGGCGATATGGAAGGAATCGTCCACTGCTGTGTCAGCCGGGGAAATCGGTAAAGAGTTGTTCATGCAAACCTTACATAAGAATGATGTCGTACTGTTCTTGCGGGTAAACCGTTTCCACCTGCAGGGAAATCGGCTTACGGATGAAGTCGCCCAGCATCGCCAGATGCTGGGATTCCTCTTCCAGGAACATATCGACCACCACTTGCGACGCCAGGATGCGGAATTCGCGCGGGTTGAACTGTTTGGCTTCGCGCAGCACTTCGCGCAGGATTTCGTAGCAGATGGTGCGCGCGGTCTTGACCTGGCCCTTGCCGTTGCAGGCAGGGCAGGGCTCGCACAGGATATGCGCCAGCGATTCGCGGGTGCGCTTGCGCGTCATTTCCACCAGGCCCAGCGCGGAAAATTCCGATACCGATTTCTTGGTGCGGTCGCGCAGCAAGGCCTTGTGCAGCTCGGCCAGCACGGCGCTCTTGTGCTCGCCGTTTTCCATGTCGATGAAATCGAGAATGATGATGCCGCCCAGGTTGCGCAAGCGCAGCTGGCGTGCGATCGCATGCGCCGCTTCCAGGTTGGTCTTGAAGATCGTGTCGTCGAAATTGCGGCCGTTGACGAAGCTGCCGGTATTGACGTCGATGGTGGTCATGGCCTCGGTCTGGTCGACGATCAGGTAGCCGCCGGACTTGAGCGGCACGCGGCGGCTCAGGGCTTCCAGGATTTCTTCTTCGACGCCGTAGAGATCGAACAGGGGACGCTCGCCGGTGTAGTGCATCAGCCGCTCGGTCACTGAGGGCGTGTAGCTGGCGGCGAATTCCTGCAGCTTCTGGAAATTTTCGCGCGAATCGACCTGGATGGTGGTGGTTTCGTCGTTGACGAAATCGCGCAGAACCCGCTGGGCCAGGCTCAGGTCCTGATGCAGCAAGGTCGGCGCCGGCTTGGTCTTGGTCAGCAGCGTGATCGAGGACCAGGTCTTGCGCAGGTACTCGATGTCCATCTGCAGGTCCGCTTCCGGCGCATCCTCGGCCATGGTGCGGATGATGAAGCCGCCTTTTTCTTCCGGCGGCAGCAGCTTCTGTACCTTGCTTTTCAGCAGCTCGCGTTCCGCTTCGTTTTCGATGCGCTGCGAAATGCCGATATGGCGGTCTTGCGGCAGATACACCAGCATGCGGCCGGCGATGGAAATCTGGGTCGACAGGCGGGCGCCCTTGGTGCCGATAGGATCCTTGACCACTTGCACGGTCAGCGACTGGCCGTCGAACAACAGCTTTTCGATCGGCGTCTGCTGCGCCGCCTGGCCGTCATGGGCGCGGGTTTCCCAAATGTCGGCGACGTGCAGGAAGGCGGCGCGCTCCAGTCCGATATCGATGAATGCCGATTGCATGCCGGGCAGCACGCGCACCACCTTGCCCAGGTAGATATTGCCGGCCAGGCCGCGCGACAAGGTGCGCTCGATGTGCAGCTCTTGCACCGCGCCCTGGAAAATCAGGGCGACGCGGGTTTCCTGCGGCGTGATGTTGACGAGGATGTCTTCGCTCATAAAATGCGGATGCCTGCCTGTTGAAGTAGTTGTGCGGTTTCGAAAAGCGGCAGTCCCATGATGCCGGAATGGCTGCCGCGTATGCTTTCGATGAAGATCGCTGCCGGCCCCTGGATGCCATAGCCGCCCGCTTTGTCATAAGGCTCGCTGGTATCGCAGTAGGCGTCGATCATGGCGGCGCTCAAGCTTTGGAATAAGACATCGGAAACCTGCGTGAGTTGCCACGATTGTTCCTGATGGATGACGGCGACGCTGGTCAGCACCTGGTGCGTGCGGCCGGACAGCATTTGCAGCATCTCGACCGCTTCGCGCTTGTTTGCAGGTTTGCCGAGAATCAGGCCGTCGATCGTGACCGTGGTGTCGGCAGCCAGTATCGGTCGCGCCGGCAGGCTGCGCCACACCATCATCTGATGCGCAGCGCGGGCTTTTTCCATGGTGACCCGGGCGACATAGTGCTGCGGCAATTCGTCCGGCAGGACATCCTCGCTGACGTCGGGGCCGCGCGGCGTCTGGTCGCGCAGCAGCAGCAATTCGAAGACCACGCCGATCTGGCGCAGCAGCTCGCGCCGGCGCGGGCTTTTCGAAGCAAGATAGATTTTCTGGTAAGGGTTTTTCATTGCTGGCTTTACGGCGGATGCGGCGTCAGATGTTTCCAGCGATTATTACAGAGTTACGCGCCCGACGGGGGGGTTTTACCGCGCCCCAGGCGCTGTTTACACGCGATGATAAGGATGGTTCTGGGTAATCGACCAGGCGCGGTAAAGCTGTTCCGCCAGCAGCACCCGCACCATGCCGTGCGGCAGCGTCAGGCTGGAGATGCGCAGCAGGCTGTCGGCCTTGGCCTTGAACTCAGGATCGAGGCCATCGGCGCCGCCGATGATGAAGGCGACGTCGCGGCCATCGCGCTGCCATTGGGTCAGTTGCTGCGACAGCTGGACGCTGGTGAGGTCTTTGCCGCGCTCGTCGAGGGCGACGATGCGCACGCCTTTCGGCAAGACGGCTTCAATCCGGCTGCGCTCCAGCGCCATGGCGGAAGCGGCCGTGTTGCTGCCGGAGCGTTCGACGGGTTTGATTTCCTTGAGGACGATGCGGCAGTCCGGCGGCATGCGTTTCGCATACTCGCCGAAGCCTGTTTCTATCCAAGCCGGCATTTTGTGGCCGACCGCAGCGATGATGAGCTGCATGGCTGAAGCTATTCCCGCAGCAGCTTATTCAGCTGCCTTGGTTTTTGCCGGAGCGCGCTTGACGGCTGGCTTCTTGGCCGGTGCCTTCTTAGGCGCGGCAGTCTTCTTAGGCGGAATCGAGCTCTTCGATGGCGCTACCTTGATGGTCTTGCCGACCGCCTTCTTGGCGCCGTCGGTCTTGACCGGCTTCTTGCGCGCAGGCGCTTTCTTCGGGGTGTCGTCTTCCGGCTTCAAGGCTTGCGAAGTGGTCAGATGGCGCGAGATCTTCTTCGGCGCTTCTTCTTCAGCGGCCGTGCGGGTCGAAACGCGCTTGGCGGCGCCGAACTTGACTTCCTTGTCGCCCCAGATTTCTTCCAGGCGGTAGTAGGCGCGGATCGCCGGCTGCATGATGTGGACCACCATGTCGCCCATGTCGACCAGCACCCATTCGCCGGTGTCTTCACCTTCAACGCTGAGAATGTTGCCGCCGTTTTCCTTGACCTTGTCGCGCACCGAAGCGGCCAGCGCCTTGGTCTGGCGGTTGGAAGTACCGGAGGCAATCGCGATGCGGTCGAACAGGCCGGTCAGGTGGACCGTGTCGTAGACGCGAATGTCTTGGGCTTTGACGTCTTCGAGGGCATCGATGACGAGACTTTGTAGTTTTTTGATATCCATTTAATTCTTATAGAGATGATGTTGTTCAATATAGTCCAGTACTGCCGCCGGGACCAGCGTGTCGGGTCGTTTTGCGTTGTGCAGTGCGGCACGAATTTCTGTTGCCGAAATATCTACAGCCAGGTTCCTTGCCAGGTAGGTCAAGCCGTGCGCGCTCTGGCGAATCTGTTCCGGGGTGGCGGCGCGGCGTGTGAATTCGCGCGTGACCTCGGCAGGAACCTGCGATGCATCCATGGCAAACCCGGGCCGCGAAGCCACACCCAGATGGGCATAGTCAAACAGGCGATCCCAGCCTTGCCAGGTATTCAAGTGCTGCAACTGGTCCGCACCCATCAGGAAAACGATAGATGCCTGCGGCCCGAGTTCGGCCCGCAATGATTGCAATGTATCAATGGTATACGTTGCCGTCTTGCGCTCGATTTCCTGGCTGTCGATGACCAGCGGCACGCTTTGCTGGCTGAAGGCGCGCTTCACCATCTCGACCCGTTGCTCCGGGCTGGCTTCCAGCCCGTGTTTTTGCCAAGGGTTGCCGGTAGGAATTACCCGCAACTCGTCTGGCGCCAGCAAGGTGACAAAATATTTCGCCAGCGCCACATGACCATTGTGGACCGGATCGAAACTACCGCCGAGAACTGCTACGCACTGCCTGGATCGTGGAGAATGATTGGATGTCATTGCGGACTTGCTTATCAAATCCATCAAACCCACTCGCGATGGATCAGGAAATCGGAATATAAACGGGCTTCCGGGCTTCCTGCCGCTGGTTGCCAGTCGTAGCGCCACTTGACCACGGGCGGCATCGACATCAGGATAGACTCGGTACGTCCCCCGGATTGCAGACCGAACAAAGTGCCGCGATCATACACTAAATTGAATTCAACATAGCGTCCGCGACGATATGCCTGGAAATCGCGCTCGTTTTCGCCGTAGGGAATATCCTTGCGGCGCGCCAGGATCGGCGTGTACGCCGGGATGAACGCATTGCCCACGCTTTGCATCATGGCGAAGCTTTGTTCAAAGCCCAGAGCATTGAAATCGTCGAAGAAAATGCCGCCGACGCCGCGCGGCTCCTTGCGGTGCTTCAGGTAGAAATAGTCGTCGCACCATTGCTTGAAGCGCGGATACAGTCCCGGGCCCTGGTCGCCAGCGGTGTCGAACGGCGTCAGCGCGTCGCGGCAGGTGCGGTGAAAGTGTTCCACATCTTCGCTGAAACCGTAATACGGAGTCAGGTCGATGCCGCCGCCAAACCACCAGACCGGTTCCTTGCCTTCAGCACTGGCGATGAAGAAGCGCACATTCATGTGCACGGTGGGCGCGAACGGATTGCGCGGATGCATGACCAGCGAGACGCCCATGGCTTCCCAGGTGCGGCCAGCCAGTTCCGGCCGGTTGGCGGCAGCGGAGGGCGGCAGGCTGCTGCCCATCACGTGCGAGAAGCCGACGCCGCCGCGTTCCAGCACATTGCCTTCTTCGATGATGCGGGAAATGCCGCCGCCGCCTTCGGCCCGTTGCCATTGATCGCTGCCGAAGGGCTTGCCGTCAATCTGTTCCAGGGCCGCGACAATGCGCGCCTGCAGGTCGAGCAGATAGGATTTGACGGCGCTGGCCGGACTGCCGGGAGAGATGTTTGAAGTCATCGTGCGAATCGGTGGTGCCTATAAATATGCTGGTTTGCCAACGTCAAAAGCATAAACCGTTTAGGTAAATTGGGGTCAGGATTTTTCGCCGTGCATGACGAAACTCCTGACCCCAACTTGTTTTGCCGCAGCCGCCAAGCGGCTCAGCCGTGCTTTTTCAGTGCGCGCCAGCCGATATCGCGGCGGAACTGCGAGCCGCTGAAATGAATCAGGTCGACCACGCCGTAAGCTTGTTTCTGCGCCATCTTGACGCTGTCGCCCAAACCCACCACGCACAGCACGCGGCCGCCGGAAGTGGTCAGGCGTTCGCCGTTCAGGGTGGTGCCGGCATGGAATGTCACGGTATCGGCGTTCTCGGGCGGGATGCCGGAAATCAGGTCATCCTTGCGTGGTGCGTCCGGGTAGCCGGCGGCTGCCATCACCACGCCCAGCGCGGTGCGGCGATCCCATTCCAGCTCGATGGTATCCAGCGTGCCGTTGACGGCATGCTCCATCACCACCAGCAGATCGGTCTTGAGGCGCGCCATGATCGGCTGGGTTTCCGGATCGCCCATGCGGCAATTGAATTCCAGCGTCTTCGGATTGCCTTTGTCGTCGATCATCAGGCCGGCGTACAGGAAGCCGCTGAACGGAATGCCGTCCTTGGCCATGCCTTGCACGGTCGGCGTGATGATTTCACGCATCACGCGCGCATGCAGCGCCGGCGTGACGATAGGCGCCGGCGAATACGCGCCCATGCCGCCGGTATTCGGTCCCTGGTCGTCGTCCTTGAGACGTTTGTGGTCCTGGCTGGTCGCCAGCGGCAGGATGTTCTTGCCGTCCACCATGACGATGAAGCTGGCTTCTTCGCCGGCCAGGAATTCTTCGATCACGACACGCGCGCCGGCATCGCCCAGGCGATTATCGGACAGCATCATGTCGACCGCGCCATGCGCCTCTTCCAGGGTCATGGCCACGACCACGCCCTTGCCGGCGGCCAGGCCGTCGGCCTTGATGACGATCGGTGCGCCTTTTTGGTCGATATACTGGTGCGCCGCGGCGACGTCGGAGAAGGTCTGGTATTCCGCAGTAGGGATGTGGTGCCGCTGCATGAAGGACTTGGCGAAATCCTTCGAGCTTTCCAGCTGCGCCGCTTCCTGCGTCGGGCCGAAGATCTTCAGGCCGCGGGCGCGGAAAATATTCACGATGCCGGCCGCCAGCGGCGTTTCGGGGCCGACCACGGTCAGCGCCACGTGCTCGCTTTCGACGAAGTCTGCCAGGGCGACCGGATCGGTGATATTGATGTTTTCCAGGCGCTGGTCAAGCGCCGTGCCGCCGTTGCCAGGCGCGACGAAGACCGTTTGTATGCGCGGGGATTGGGCGATTTTCCACGCCAGGGCATGCTCGCGGCCGCCAGAGCCCACTACCAGAATTTTCATATGAGTCCGTGTATCTGTCTTCAGTATCAGTCTTCAATGACTGCGTTGCTATAAATCTCTTGTACGTCGTCCAGGTTTTCCAGCGCGTCCAGCAGCTTTTGCATCTTGACCGCGTCGTCGCCTGTAAACACGGTTTCGGTCGCCGGTTTCATGATGATTTCCGCCATTTCAGCCTTGAAGCCGGCCTTTTCCAAGGCTTGCTTCAGCGCGGCAAAGTCGTGCGGGCCGGAAATGACCTCGATGCCGCCTTCTTCGTCGGTGATGACGTCTTCGGCGCCGGCTTCCAGCGCTGCTTCCATCAAGGCATCCTCATTGGTGCCGGGCGCGAACAGCAGCTGGCCGCAATGCTTGAACATGAACGCCACCGAACCTTCGGTGCCCATGTTGCCGCCGAACTTGGAAAAAGCGTGGCGCACTTCAGCCACCGTACGGATTCTGTTGTCAGTCATGCAATCGACAATGATCGCCGCGCCGCTGATGCCATAGCCTTCGTAGCGCACTTCTTCATAGTTGACGCCGTCCAGGCTGCCGCTGCCGCGCTGGATCGCGCGGGTGACGTTATCCTTGGGCATATTGGCGTCGGACGCCTTGTCGACCGCCAGCCGCAAACGCGGGTTGGCGTCGATGTCGCCGCCGCCCATACGGGCCGCAACGGTAATTTCCTTGATCAAGCGGGTCCAGATTTTGCCGCGCTTGGCATCGGTGGCGGCCTTCTTGTGCTTAATATTGGCCCATTTGCTGTGTCCAGCCATGATGGTTCTTTCTTGCTCTAGTTAGCTATAATCAAAGCGCAATTTTACCATATTGGCCTTTCTTGAAATCCACTTCTGAGCTCGCGAAAACATGTCAAACCCTCTCCTGATAGCCAAGAATGCCCAGCAAGACCTGATGCTCCTGCCGGCATTGGTGAACCGTCACGGCTGCATTACCGGCGCCACCGGCACCGGCAAGACCGTGACCTTGCAGGTGATCGCCCAGGCCTTGTCGGAGCGCGGTGTGCCGGTGTTCATGGCGGACGTCAAGGGCGACCTGTCCGGCATGGCCAAGGCCGGCGCCGCTTCCAGCAAGATGAAGCAGCGCCTGGAGACGCTCGGCATTGAGGAGCCGCAGTGGGCGGCGACGCCGGTCACCTTCTGGGACGTGTACGGCGTGCAAGGCCATCCGGTGCGCGCCACCATTTCCGACATGGGACCGCTGCTGCTGGCGCGCATGCTCAATCTCAACGACACCCAGCAGGGTGTGCTGCAGCTGGTGTTCAAGATCGCTGACGACAACGGCTTGCTGCTGCTGGACCTGAAGGACTTGCGGGCGATGCTGCAGCACGTCGGCGACAACGCCGCCAGCTTCCAGACCGAATACGGCAATATTTCGGCGGCCAGCATCGGCGCCATCCAGCGCGGCCTGATCGGCATCGGCGAGCAGGGTGGCGAGCAGTTCTTCGGCGAACCGATGCTGAATATCGACGACCTGATCCAGACCGACGGCAATGGCAAGGGCGTGGTGAATATCCTGGCGGCAGACAAGCTGATGAACGCGCCGCGCCTGTATTCCACCTTCTTGCTATGGATGCTGTCGGAACTGTTTGAACATTTGCCGGAAGTAGGCGATCTCGATCAGCCCAAGCTGGTGTTCTTCTTCGATGAAGCGCATCTGCTGTTCAGCGAAGCGCCCAAGCCCTTGCTGCAAAAAATCGAGCAGGTGGTGCGCCTGATCCGTTCTAAAGGCGTGGGCGTTTTTTTTGTCACGCAAAATCCGCTCGACATTCCCGACACCGTGCTGGGCCAGCTCGGCAACCGCGTGCAGCATGCGCTGCGCGCTTATACCCCGCGCGATCAAAAGGCGGTGCAGGCGGCCGCCGACACCTTCCGTGCCAATCCGGCCTTGAATACCGCGGAGGTGATCGGCGAACTTGGGGTCGGCGAAGCGCTGGTATCTTTCCTCGACGAGAAGGGCCGTCCGACCATTGTCGAACGCGCGTTCATCCTGCCGCCGGCTTCACAGATCGGGCCGATCAGCGATGAGGAACGCAAGCAACTGATGGCGACATCCATCGTCGCCGGCGTTTATGAAAACGCGGTCGATCGCGAGTCCGCTTACGAAAAACTCAAAGGCCGCAGCGCCGCTACGCCAGCGGCCAAAGGCGGCGCCGAAGCTGGCGCGGATTCATCGATAGGCGCGACCGTCAGTTCCTGGGGCAGCGCCCTGGGCGGCCTGCTCGGCGGCGGTTCCGGCCGCAAGGATAGCGTGGTGCAGGCGGTGGTGAAATCGGCTGCGCGCACCATCGGTTCGCAAGTCGGCCGCGAACTGATACGCGGCGTGCTGGGCTCCTTGCTGAAGAAAAAGTAACCCCCTGCGCTTTGCAGGCAATCCGTGATCGCGTGAACGGGAAAAAATGGCATGGCCATTTTTTCCTATCCAATCCCTTAACAACGCGATCTTCACATACCCATTACAATTCCCCCATGAGCATTCGATGAGCAGCAAGTTACCGGCGGTCGATCGCCAGCTTTTTCTTGGCGGCCTGGCAATTGCCGTCGCCGGCGCGATTCTGTTTTCGGCCAAGGCGATTGTGGCCAAGCTGATTTATCGCTATCCGGTCGATGCGGTGTTGCTGATCACTTTTCGCATGCTGTTCGCCTTGCCCTTGTTTGCTGCGGTGGCGGTGTGGAAGGCGCGCAGCGAAACGCCGCTGTCGAATCCGGACCGGGTGCGGATAGTGGTGCTGGGATTGATCGGCTATTACCTGTCGAGTTTTCTTGATTTCCTCGGCTTGCAGTATATTTCGGCCGGGCTGGAACGCTTGATACTGTTTTTGACGCCGTCTTTCGTGTTGCTGATGTCTTTCTTTTTTTATCAGCGCCGGGTGAGCTGGCTGGAGTGGGCGGCATTGCTGATTTCCTATCTGGGAACGGTGCTGGTGTTTTTGCACGACGTGCGCCTGGGCGGCGCCAATATCGGCCTGGGAAGCATGCTGGTGCTGGGCGCAGCAGTCAGCTATGCGCTCTACCTGATGCTGTCGGGCGAGCTGGTGAGCCGGGTTGGAGCGATGCGGCTGGTGGCGTATGCGATGTGCGTTTCATGTGCCGCCTGCATCGTGCAGTTCCTGCTGTTGCGGCCTTGGCCGATGCTGTTGCAGCAGCTGCCGCAAGTGTATGGCTTGTCGTTGATTAATGCGGTGTTTTGCACGGTGCTGCCGGTGTTCCTGACGATGATCGCGGTGGCGCGTATCGGCCCGGCGACGGCGGCGCAGGCGGGCATGGTGGGGCCGGTTTCAACCTTGTTTTTAGGTGCGCTGATCCTGGGAGAGCCGATTACGGTGATCCAGCTGACAGGCACCGGTCTGGTGTTGGTGGGGATTTATCTGATCTCAAAGAAGAAGGCGTAAAAGCCCAGTCAGGTAATGATTTTTGCAGTTTCATGCGATGTTAAGCAATAGCACAAGAGAATCATTAGGAGGTGAAAGCAATCATGGTAAAAGCAATCAGGATATCGAAAACCGGCGGTCCCGAAGTCATGGAGTATGTCGACGTGGAAGTTGGCGACCCTGGCCCGGGAGAGGTCCGGATCCGGCACGCCGCCTGCGGCTTGAATTTTATCGACGTCTATTTTCGCACCGGCCTGTATCCGCAGCCCTTGCCGGGTGGCCTTGGGCAGGAAGCCGCCGGCGTGATCGAGGCGGTCGGCGCGGGCGTGACGCACGTGAAAGTCGGCGACCGCGTGTCCTATGCGACCCGGCCGAACGGCGCCTATTCCGAGGCGCGCGTGATGCCTGCCGCATTCCTGATCAAATTACCCGATGCCATCAGCTTCGATACCGCGGCCGCCATGACCTTGCAAGGTTTGACCGCACAGTACCTGTTTCGCCGTACCTTCCCTTTGCGCGGCGGCGAAACCATCCTGTTCCACGCAGCCGCCGGCGGCGTCGGCCTGATCGCCAGCCAATGGGCGCGGGCGCTCGGGGTGACCATGATCGGTACCGTCAGCTCGGCTGAAAAAGCAGCGCTGGCGACGGCGGCCGGCTGTACCCATGTCATCAACTACAAGACCGAGAATTTTGTCGAGCGGGTGCGTGAGATCACCGGCGGCAAGGGCGTGCCGGTAGTGTACGACTCGATCGGCAAGGATACCTTCATCGGCTCGCTGGATTGCCTGGCGCCGCTGGGCACCATGGTCAGCTTCGGCAATGCCTCAGGCGCGGTGCCGCCGTTCAGCCTGAACGAACTGGCGTCGCGCGGTTCGCTGACAATTACACGGCCGTCGCTGCCGAGCTATATCTCGACCCGTGCCGATCTGGACGCCGCTGCAGCGGATCTGTTCCAGATGGTGGAGAGCAAAAAAATCACGATTGAAATCAACCAGCGCTATGCTCTGAAAGACGTGGCGCAGGCGCACGCGGACCTGGAGGGGCGCAAGACTACCGGTTCCACCATCCTGATTCCCTGAGTACCCACTGAGGCATGAATGAACGACCCAATGAAAGACCAGCCGCAGGCTGGGCTGGAAAATCCGATGCAGCATCCGGAAGAACAACCGGCCGGCAGTGACGGTTCGCCCAAATTCGGCCGCCTGCTGATCGTGCTGGTGCTGGTGGTGATACTGATCGGTTTTATCACCTTTGCCAGTGAATGGTTTTATAGCTAACGCCGCTGCATAAGAAAACGGCCTGTGACCCCGCTGGTGCGGGAGCACAGGCCGTTTTTTTTGACCGCTGTTTACTGCTGGTCACTGCTGGTCTCCCACCTTTATTTTGACCACATGCGGCACGCCGCTCTTGCCCGGGAAATCGGTAAAGGCGCTGCGCACCAGATACGGCATCACGGCCGGCAGCGAACCCATTTTTCCTTCGCTGTTCACTGTTACGTCGTACAGCTTTTGCCCGCCGGCGGCGCGCGTGATCGTGACATTCAGGCGGCGCAGGAACAATTGATAGTTATATTCGCGCTGGCCGACCACTTGGGGCGCATACCAGAACGGATCGTAGAAGGGATCATAAAAACGCGGACCATAGAATCCTGGCCGTCCCCAGCCATAGGGGCCATATCCGCCGTACCACATCGGATCGGCGACAACCGGTTCGACCACATGGACGTCGCGCGCGCTGATGCCGTAGTTCAGGGCGACCTTCAATTGTGCCGCAGAGGCATTGTCCTGCTGCACAAATCCCAGCCGTTGCAGTTCGGACCGCACCAGGCCTTCGTAGTTGCGGTATTCCAGGTCATTGTTTTGTGCATCGGTGTGCTCGAATACGAAGGATTTGTTCGGCAAGTCCGCCGGCCATTCGTTAAATGCGGTGACATTGCTGCTGACGACGGTGGCGCAGCCGCCTAGCAGCAATAACAGCGAGGCGAAACAGAGACTGATGATGCGTTTCATTGCGATTCCTCTTCGTGGGGGATATGCGCTGCAATTCCAAAGCTTGCCTGGCAGGCAAGGGCGGCAGCTGGCACATGGGACGAGCGGTCTTCTGGCTGGAGGCTGAAAGAGCAGCTTGATAACAGCATTTTAGCCAAGTCTTGATAGCGCTGCTCTATCGCATTGTCACGATCTGTAACTTGCGCCAGCGATCTATTCCGAATGGCAATTTCTATTACCTATTATTATATTGTTCGATTGATATTTGTTGTTTGGCGATACAGCGCATATCTCCCTCAAATTGGATGATGCATTGCGCTTTGATTGGTAGAATCACTGTCTGCCCGAATTATTAACACTGATTAAGACTGACCAGCACGTCATTAAGCAAGTCACTGGGCTATCGCCCATGCAGACCGCTTAGTTGCCGACTGTCGTTACCAACCATAGTTGTCAACCGAAGTTATCACCATTAACCCGTTACGTTACCTTAGCGACCATCTCCTATGCGCACCGATACTTCCGTCACGCCTCCAACCATCCATCGTAAGGATTACACCGTTCCCGCCTTCCTGGTCGACAGCGTCGACATGGGCTTCGATCTCGATCCGGCCGCTACCCGCATTGCCACCCGCATCACGATGCGCCGCAATCCGGCCAGCGCCAGCAAGGAAATCGTCCTGTTCGGCGAAGAACTGGAACTGGTGCAGTTGCGCCTCAACGGCAAGCAACTGAAGGCCAGCCAGTACCAGCTGGAAGGCGGCAAGCTGCGGATTCCGTCCGCGCCCGCCAAGGTGGTGCTGGAAATTGAAACCCTGACCAGCCCGGAAAAGAATACTTCGCTGATGGGACTGTATGTCTCCAACGGTAATTTCTTCACCCAGTGCGAGGCCGAAGGCTTCCGCAAGATCACTTACTTCCCGGACCGTCCGGATGTGATGGCCAAGTACACCGTCATGCTGCGCGCGGACAAGAAGCAGTATCCGGTGCTGCTGTCGAACGGCAACCTGATCGAAGAGGGCGACCTGCCTGACGGCCGTCACTACGCCAAGTGGGAAGACCCGTTCAAGAAGCCGTCCTACCTGTTCGCACTGGTGGCCGGCGACCTGGTCTGCCAGGAACAAAAATACACCTTGAAATCCGGCCGTGAAGTCTTGCTGCAGGTGTGGGTGGAAGACGGCAACCTGGACAAGACCCAGCACGCCATGGATTCCCTCATCAACAGCATCCGCTGGGATGAAGAGCGCTTCGGCCTGGAGCTGGACCTGGACCGCTTCATGATCGTCGCCGTTGGCGACTTCAACATGGGTGCGATGGAAAACAAGGGCCTGAACATTTTCAACACCAAGTTCGTGCTGGCCAATTCGCGCATCGCCACCGATGTCGACTACGCCAATATCGAGGCGGTGGTCGGCCACGAATACTTCCACAACTGGACCGGCAACCGCGTCACCTGCCGCGACTGGTTCCAGTTGTCCCTGAAGGAAGGCCTGACGGTATTCCGCGACCAGGAATTCTCGGCCGACATGGTCGGCACCGACAGCGGCCGCGCCGTCAAGCGCATCGACGACGTGCGCGTCTTGCGCCAGGCGCAGTTCCCGGAAGATGCAGGTCCGATGGCGCACTCGGTGCGTCCCGATTCCTACGTCGAAATCAATAATTTCTACACTGTCACGATCTACGAAAAGGGCGCCGAAGTCGTGCGCATGTACCAGACCTTGTTCGGCCGCGACGGCTTCCGCAAAGGCATGGACCTGTATTTCGAACGCCACGACGGCCAGGCCGTCGAGTGCGACGATTTCCGCGCCGCCATGGTCGACGCCAACGGCCGCGACCTGAGCCAGTTCGAGCGCTGGTACAGCCAGGCCGGCACGCCGCGGGTGCAGGCGCAGGGCAAGTACGACGCCGCCAAGAAAACTTACGAACTGACGCTGTCGCAGACTTGCGCGCCGACGCCAGGACAAAACAAGAAACTGCCGTTCCACATTCCGGTCGCGGTCGGCCTGCTCGACAGCAGCGGCAAGGACATGGCGCTGCGTCTCAGCACCGACAACAAAGGCAAGGCAGGCAACGAAACGACCCGCGTGCTGGAGCTGACCAAGGCGCAGCAGACTTTCCGTTTTGTCGATGTCGCCGAAGCGCCGGTGCCGTCCATCCTGCGCAATTTCTCCGCGCCGGTAGTGCTGGATGTCGAATACAGCGATGCCGAACTGGCTTTCCTGCTGGCGCACGACAGCGACGCCTTCAATCGTTGGGAAGCGGGCCAGCGCCTGGCGACCCGCAGCCTGCTGGCGCTGACCGCGGCGGTGCAGGAAGCATCGCAGGCGGGCCACGTGGTGGCGTTGGAAGAAGTGATGAACCACGCCGCGTCCAACAGCGCGGCGCTGGGCCAGGCGCTTGGCCTGATCCTGAATGACGGCGCACTGGATGCGGCATTCCGCGAGCAAGCGCTGACCTTGCCGTCGGAAGCACTGCTGGCCGAGCAAACCGAAGTCATCGATCCGCAAGCGATCCACACCTCGCGCCAATACTTGCGCGGCAAGCTGGGCGCAGCGCTGAAGGACGATCTGCTGGCCGCGTATCACGCCAGCCAGACGCCTGGCGACTACAGCCCGGACGCCCAAGCCGCCGGCAAGCGCGCCTTGAAGAACGTCGCCCTGTCGTACCTGATCCAGGCCGACGATGCCGCCGCCCATGCGCTGGCGCAGCAGCAGTACGACAACGCCAACAACATGACCGACCGCCTGGCCGCGCTGGTGGCGCTGACCAACAGCAGTGCGCCGGGCAAGGCCGCAGCGCTGGAAAAGTTCTACACGGACTTCGAACAGGAAGCGCTGGTGATCGACAAGTGGTTTGCCCTGCAAGCCATGGCCTATACCGCCGACGTCGCCACCATTCGCACCCTGGCCGAGCATCCGGCTTTCACGCTGAAAAACCCGAACCGCGCACGCAGCCTGATTTTCAGTTTCTGCAGCGGCAACCCGGCCAATTTCCATGCGGCCGACGGCAGCGGTTACGAGTTCTGGGCAGATCAGGTGATCGCGCTCAACGGCGTCAATCCGCAAGTGGCTTCGCGGCTGGCGCGCAGCATGGACCGCTGGCGCAAATATGCGCCAGCGCTGCAGGAAAAAATGCGCAGCGCCCTGCAGCGGGTGGCGGCAGCGCCCAACTTATCTAAAGATGTACTGGAAGTGATTGGCAAGGCATTAGCCAATTGATTTTGGCCGCTTCGCCGCCTTGGCATGCCAGCTCGGCGGCGAACAGCTACAACGAAGAAAGAGCAATATGAAACGTGTCAGTCTTACGCAGCACCTGATCGAGCAACAGCGTTTGCACAACAGCATCCCGGCCGAATTGCGCCTGCTGATCGAAGTCGTGGGCCGTGCCTGCAAAACCATCAGCCACGCGGTGGGCAAGGGCGCGCTGGGCGAGGTCCTGGGCAGCGCCGACAGCGAAAACGTGCAGGGCGAAGTGCAGAAAAAGCTGGATATCATTTCCAATGAAATCCTGCTGGAAGCCAATGAGTGGGGCGGCCACCTGGCGGCCATGGCGTCGGAAGAGATGGAATCCATCCACCCGATTCCCAACCGCTATCCGCAAGGCGAATACATGCTGCTGTTCGATCCGCTCGACGGCTCCAGCAACATCGATGTCAACGTTTCCATCGGCACCATATTCTCGGTGCTGAAGGCGCCGGACGGCATGACAACGCCGACCGAGCAAGACTTCATGCAATCCGGCCGCAAGCAGGTTGCCGCCGGCTACGCCGTCTACGGTCCGCAAACCATGCTGGTGCTGACCACCGGCAATGGCGTCCATTGCTTCACCCTGGACCGCGAAATGGGTTCCTGGGTGCTGACCCAGCGCGACATGCAGATCCCTGCCGAGACCAAGGAATTCGCCATCAACGCTTCCAATGCCCGCCACTGGCATCCGCCGGTGACGCGCTACGTCAACGAAATGCTGGCCGGCAGCACCGGTCCGCGCCAGAAGGATTTCAACATGCGCTGGATCGCTTCGATGGTGGCGGACGTCCATCGCATCCTGAACCGCGGCGGCATCTTCATGTATCCGGCCGATGCGCGTGAACCGGACAAGCCAGGCAAGCTGCGCCTGATGTATGAAGCCAATCCGATGGCCTTCATCGTCGAACAGGCCGGCGGCGCCGCTACCGACGGCAAGCAAGCCATCCTGGATATCCAGCCGGAGAAACTGCACCAGCGCGTGCCGGTGTTCCTCGGTTCCAAGAGTGAAGTGGAACTGGTGACGCGCTATCACCAGGAGTGAGGGAACCCTCTGCGCGGGGCCGAGTCAGAGTAGAAGACCCGGCGCCTGCGCGGCAGTGAAATGCCAGGCGTTGTAGAATCCCGCACTGGCAGCAAACGCTTGACCGCAACACACATTGATAGAAATAAGAGGAAAAGATTGAAAACTGCACTAGTCGGAGATAAGAGCATCCCCGAGTTCGACAAAGACATCATGACCAACCTGCTGATCACCATCGCGGAAGAGAAGCTGGTGCGGCAAGAACAGATGCTGATTGCTGTCCTCAATGCGAAGCAAGAGATTTACCGTGTTATCGGCGCCGCCGACCGCAAGCAGTTCAACAACGCGGTGGAAGAGCTGGAAGACCTGGAGCTGAGCAATGAGCTGAAGGAAATCGACCGGGTCAAGAACGGCTACGATGCGATTTTCGGTTTAAGCGCATAACGACATAGTTATCGGCATAGTTTTATCGCTTTATCGAAGCTGTCAGCGCGGCGCGCCGGCAGCTTCATGGCGACAACGGCAACTCATGCATCGGCGCCCGCTTCTTCCGCTGCTCGCGCTGCCATCCCTCCCGCATCCTCTCGTACTATCCCTCTAGCTTTACATTTTTGTCTTCATTATATTTCTATATGGAAATATAATGGCCGCTGCATTCAACCAGGGGAACAGAATAATGAAAGCAATCATCACACTGACGGTGCTGACGCTCATCATCTTGGCGGTGATTACCGTGCTCACCAGAGAGAAGCAGGCGGCACAGCAGAAGCGCCGCGAGTACATCAAGAAAAAACCTCTGTCGAACCATGAGCAAGTCCTGTACTGGCGGCTGGTCGGCGCCTTGCCGGACCATATGGTGCTGGCGCAAGTCAGCCTGGGCCGCTGCCTGGGCACCAAGGATAGCGGCGGCCTGGATTCCATGACCTCGAAGAATCTCGATTTTGTGGTGTGCGATAAAGCCAGCGACGTGGTTGCGGTGATCGAGATCGATACTAAAAACTACAGCTCCAAGATCGTCAGCAAGGAAGATGAAAGAAAATACAAGGCGCTGAAAAAGGCCGGCATCGACATCATCCGCTGGCGCGCCAATTCCTTGCCCAGCGAAGCCGATATCCGGGAGCGCTTCACCTTGCTCGATCCGAGCAAGAAGCTGCGGGTGGTGAAAAACAAGACCCATCAGACCAGCATCTTCGGCATCGGCATCGGCAGATACCGGAATACCGGCGCCGGTTAAGCCAGCAGCGCCGGGCGCCCGGTTTATGCCGTAATCACGCAGTTCCGGCCCTGATCCTTGGCGCGGTACAGGCGTTCATCCGCGGCCCGGAATATGGTGTCGATCGTGCTGCCATCGAGCTCGAACTGGGACACGCCGATACTCACCGTCAGCGTCAGCTTGGGAATCAGGATGCTTTCGAATACGGCGTTTTCGGTCGCCGAACGGATCCGCTCTCCTATCGTCACTGCCAGTTCCTGCGTAGCCTGCGGCAGCAATACCATGAATTCCTCGCCGCCCATGCGCGCCACGCTATCGTAGGGACGGATCTGTTCCGTGCATTTCTGCACGAAGCCCTGCAGCACCTGGTCCCCCACCTGATGACCGTAACGGTCGTTGATCGCCTTGAAATTATCCAGGTCCAGCGCCAGCAATGCGAATGACAGATTGTCGCGCTTGGCGCGGGCGATCTCGGCATCGACCCGTTCGATGAAGTGACGCCGGTTGGCGGCGCCGGTGAGCGGATCGGTCGATGCCAGGTGCTCCAGCATCTGGTTGCTGCGCTGCAGTTCCTGCAGGGCGTTTTCGGTCCTCACCATGGCCATCGCCAGGCGGTTCACCATCTCTTCCTGGTTATAGATATTGGCGAACGAGCGCGTGGTATGAAACGCCTTGACGATGCCGTAGCTGAGAATGAAGAAGCCGCCGGCAAAGATTGCGTGTGCTAGCCACCACATATGATTCCACGGCTTGCCGAGAATGAAGGCCAGCGAGGACAATCCAAACAAGGCGATGGCGATCCCGAAAATCGTCATCAGCGGCGAGCGGATCCGCCCCACCAGCATGACGGTGAGGTTGATCGCCGCAAACATCAACGCGCCTCCCTCCATCGCCAGCCGTAACGGCGGGCTGCCTGCGATCGGTGAATTGGCGGCAATCGCCACCGCCACGTTAATCGCCAGGAACGCCGCTATCCAGGCCAGCCATGTGCGCGGATTGACCCGTTGTGCCGGCGTGTCGGGTTCCTGGTTGAAAGACAGCAGGCCGATCAGCAGCAGGATCGCCATCGCCAGCCTCGAGGCCGGGCCATACAGCAGGAACAGCCAGATATTTTGGTGCGCCATGCCGGTGAATGCGCCGTGCGGCACATAGATCAGGGTGAAGCCGAGGAAGCCCAGTGTCAGCCAGCGAAGTAGCGGTTCTCCCGACGACAGATAGCAGCGCCAGCTGACATAGGTAACGAACAGGCCTTCGATGGTGGCGCCGGTAATGGCGATTTCATGGAACAGGTGGTTCTCGAATTTGAGCGTCGGATCCTGGAAAAAATACAGGTAAGCAATCAGAAAGGCGGGCGACAGGGCGAAACCGGCGATCAGGAAAGCAGCATAGATTTTGGTAACCCGGCGGATGGTTTCAGGCCGTTCGCCGATTTTTGCGCTCATGTCCATATGCATCCTTGGTCCAGATGATAATTCCGTCAGGTAACGGCGGCACGGCAGTTCACAAAATGTCTG
Source organism: Collimonas sp. GW821-FHT02H07 (assembly GCF_059421505.1). NCBI lineage: Bacteria > Pseudomonadati > Pseudomonadota > Betaproteobacteria > Burkholderiales > Oxalobacteraceae > Collimonas > Collimonas sp. GW821-FHT02H07. The sequence continues at coordinate 461,068 of NZ_JBWKVC010000002.1, read as the reverse complement.
TAGGAACATGTTCCTATACGCAAGGTAACAAACATTTCCCCATTTCGATAGGGTTTTATGTAGGATCGATTGTTAATCTGTTATTTTTAACAGTCTTTAACAGCCGGAGCAGGGACGCATTTTTGTCTCGGCTGCATATATGATGTCGGGAATTTCAACAGGGAGTTTCAGCATGAATGATCAGCCAGGCAAGGGTGAACACGGGGGCGAATTTGCCAAACTGCGCGAGGAAATTCGCGCTTTCGTCGACGAGCGCGACTGGGACCAGTTCCATACGCCGAAAAACCTGTCGTCCGCGCTGTGCGTCGAGGCGGCCGAACTGCTGGAACATTTTCAATGGCTGCAGACTGGCAGCAGCCAGGAGCTCGGCCCTGACAAGCTGCAACAGGTCGGACACGAAATGGCCGATGTGCTGGTTTATCTGATCCGGCTGGCCGACAAGCTGGATATCGATCTCAACGCGGCGGTGGCAGAAAAAATGGTGCTTAACCGCGCCAAGTATCCGGCCGATCAAGTGCGCGGCGATGCGCGCAAATACTACGAATACAAAAATCCCTGACCCTCCCGCAGGCCGCGCTGCCGTGCCCCTTGTACCGCCGGTCAGCCGTGGGCATTGGCTTTAGGGCGATGCGGGCGGGCCGGCTTGGCCAGTTTGTCTTGCGCCAAGGCGTCTGCATTCAGGCACTCGCCTTCAGCCCAGCTTTCACGCAGCGTCACGCGCAAGGCCAGCAAGTGTTGCTGCTGCTGGCGCAAGGTACCCATGAGCTGTTCGATCTCTTGCAGCCGGCCGCCCAGCTTGCTCAGCAACGCATCTTTGGCCAGGTCTCCATGGCTGGCAAACACGCTGCGTATCGCCTCCAGCGAAAAGCCCAGTGCCTGCGCCATCTGGATCCGCCGCAGACGTTCCACCGCTGCATCGGCATATTCGCGATAGCCGTTGGCGCCACGTTCCGCCTTGGGCAGCAGGCCGCTTTGCTCGTAGTAGCGGATGGCGGAGGGCGCCACGCCGGTTTTTTCCGCCAGTTCCCCGATCTTCATCATGCTTGACCTTCAAGTTGACTTTAAACTTAGGATACAGTATTTCCACCTTTCATTGACGGATCCGCCATGCAATCAGCCCTGTTTTCAAGCTTGCAACTACCGAATGGCAGCGTGCTGCCCAACCGCCTGGCCAAGGCCGCCATGGAAGAAAACATGGCTGACGCGGGACAGCTTCCCGGTCCGGCGATACGGCGTCTGTACCAGGCCTGGGCCGAGGGCGGCGCCGGGTTGATCATCACCGGCAACGTCATGATCGATGGCGCGGCGCTGACCGGTCCCGGCGGCATCGTGCTGGAAGCCGATACCCCGCTGGAGCCTTTCAGGCAATGGGCCGACGCCGCCAAACACAAGGGCGCGCAAGTGTGGATGCAGATCAATCATCCAGGCCGCCAGGTGATGGCGGCCATGGGTGGCCGCGCCTGGGCGCCTTCGGCGGTGGCGCTCGACATGGGCAAGCACAGCAAGCTGTTTGTGCAGCCGAAAGCCATGAGCGGCGCCCAGATCGAGGAAGTCGTCGGCCGTTTCGCCGCCACTGCCGCCGCCGCTGAGCGGGCCGGCTTCAACGGCGTCGAGATCCACGCCGCGCATGGCTACCTGATATCGCAGTTCCTGTCGCCGCTCAGCAATCAGCGCCAGGATGACTGGGGCGGCAGCCTGGCCAACCGGGCGCGTCTGTTGCTGGACGTGGTGCGCGCGGTAAGAGCAACGGTCTCGGCCGGGTTTTGCGTGGCGGTGAAGCTGAACTCCGCCGACTTCCAGCGCGGCGGCTTTACCGAAGACGACGCGCGGCAAGTGATTCTATGGCTGAACGAACTTTCCGTGGACCTGGTCGAGCTGTCTGGCGGCAGCTATGAAAGCCCGGCCATGCAAGGCACAGCCGCCGATGGCCGCAGCCTGGCGCGCGAAGCCTATTTTCTTGAATTCGCCAAAGAGCTGGCCGGCGTTGCCCGCATGCCGCTGATGACCACCGGCGGCATCCGGCGCAAGGCAGTTGCCGAGCAGGTGCTGGCCGGCGGAGTAGCCGTGGCCGGCATGGCCACCGCACTGGCGCTGGCGCCGGCTCTGCCGGCGCAATGGCGGGCAGGCGGCGACCAGGCTGCGCAAAGTCCGCAAGTCGACTGGAAAGACCAGGTCATGGCGGCATTGGCGCGCATGGCTCTGGTCAAGCGCAGCTTGCGCTTGCTGGGCGCCAGCCGCAGCACGAGCGGCAATCATTCACCGTTGCTGAGCCTGATTGTCGACCAGCTGCGTACGCGGCGGTTGACGCGGCGCTACCGGCGCTGGTCGCAGGCGCGCGCCTGACGCATGAATGCGCTTATAAGGTAATGGTGCCGCGACCCAGTTCGATGACATTGCCGCCCACCTGGATCGCGGCGTCGGCCGTTACTTGCAGGCGCAGCAGGCAAGGGCGCTTGACTGCCGCGCCCTGTTCAATCTGGTATTGCAGCGGCAGCGCATGGCCCTTGGCGATCAGCCAGCCGCCGAGATTGGCGCAGGCCGAGCCGGTGCCGGGATCTTCGACCACGCCGCCGCCTGCCTTGGCGAAGAAGTAACGCGATACCACCCGGCCGGGACGCTCAGGATCGAAGGCAAACACATAGACGGTCTTGCGTTCGAGGCTGCTGACCGGCCAGGCGTCGAGCCGCCCGCTGTCGGGACAGGCGCGCTGTACCGCATCGACGCTGCGCAACACCACCAGCAACTGATCGCTGCCGGTATCCACCCATAAAGGCGCATCCAGCACATCATCCGGATGCAGGCCCAGCAATGCCGCCATCGCGGCGCTTGTCATGTTCTCCGGCGCGGTCTTCAAGCCGTCCGGCTGCGGTGCGGTCAAGGTCCAGACATTACCTTCCGCGCGCACCGGCACCACGCCGGCCTTGAATTCCAGCGTCAGCGCGTCGCCAGTGCCGGCCAGCTCCCGCACCACCTGGGCCGTACCCAGCGTCGGATGGCCGGCAAAACGCATTTCATAGTCGGGTGTGAAGATGCGCACCTTGGCATCGGCCCGTTCCGAAGGCAGGATGAAGGTGGTTTCCGAGAGATTGAACTGCAGCGCCAGCGCCCGCATGGTGGCGTCGTCCATGCCGCGCGCATCTTCAAATACGCACAGCTGGTTGCCGCCGAAAGTGGATTCCGCGAAAACGTTGAGGAGCCGGAAGGCATATGTGCTCATGGATGTCCTGTGGTTCTTTAGTGAGTTGAAAAGTGAGTTGAAAAAGCCGCACGCACTGCATCTGCGCGCGATTCTTGCGCAAGGGCGAAAGCGCTATCCTACCGCACCGAGCATGTGGTTTTCAGGTATTTCCTTGACAATATCCACAACATGGCGCAAAAGTTTACCTTGTGCCGATCCATCGTTCATCGGTCAGCGGAGGCTCCAAAAATGGACTTCAATTTACCCGAATTGATCGAGCTGGAACGCATCATCCAAGAAGGCCAGCCTTACCTGGACAGCAGGATTGTGTGCGACATCGAACTGAAGGGCCATCGCTTTCCAGTCTACGTGCTCGGCATCGGCAGCAAGGATCCGGCTGCGCCCGCGGTCGGCTTCTTCGGCGGCGTGCACGGCCTCGAAAAGATCGGCACCCGGGTGTTGCTGGCCTTCTTGCGCAGCTTGCTGTCGCGGATGAAATGGGACGCGGTGCTGCATCACCAGCTGGCCTCGGTGCGCCTGGTTTTCATGCCGCTGGTCAATCCTGCCGGCATGTGGGACAGCACCCGCTGCAATCCGCGCGGCGTCGACCTGATGCGCAACGCGCCGGTCGATGCCAGCGAGAAGGTGCACTTCCTGCTGGGCGGGCAACGCATCAGCGCACGCTTGCCATGGTATCGCGGCGTCAGTGATGCGCCGATGGAAGCCGAAGCCCAGGCGCTTTGCAGCGTGGTGCGGGAAGAGCTGATGAGCCGCGAGTTCAGCATCGCCCTGGACTGCCATTCCGGCTTCGGCGCCAAAGACCGCATCTGGTTTCCTTACGCGCACAGCCGCACGCCGATTCGTCATCTGCCCGAAATTCTCGCCCTTGCCGATTTGTTCAACCAGACCTATCGCGAGCACAATTATCTGTTTGAAGCCCAGAATTCTCAGTACCTGACCCATGGCGACCTGTGGGACTACCTGTACTTGCAGATGCCGCCCGGCGGCGAGCAGGTATTTCTCCCGCTCACGCTGGAGATGGGATCCTGGCTCTGGGTAAAGGAAAATCCGCGCCAGCTGTTTTCTTTGCAGGGGATGTTCAATCCCAGATCGCCGAGCCGGCTGCATCGGGTGCTGCGCAGCCACCTGATCTGGTTTGAATTCCTGACCCATGCCGCCAGCGCCCACAAGAACTGGATGCCGGCCGGTTCCGCGAGTGCTGCGCAAAGCGCTGCCTGCCATGAGTAAGTGGGTGTTCCTGCGCGGGCTGATGCGGGAGGCGCGGCACTGGGGCGAATTTCCGGAGCTTTTTCGGGCAACAGTGCCAAGCGCAGACATCACGCTGCTCGATCTGCCCGGCAATGGCCGCCTGCATCAGGAGCGCAGCCCGACCCGCGTGGAAGACATGACCGAAGCCTGCCGCCGCCAGCTTCTGAACCAGGGTATTTTTCCGCCTTATCATCTGTTTGCCTTGTCGCTCGGCGCCATGGTCGCCGTCGACTGGGCAGTGCGCTATCCTCAGGAAGTGGCGGGCTGCGTACTGCTCAATACCAGCCTGCGGCCGGTCAGCCCGTTCTACCAGCGCCTCAGGCCGCGCAACTATCCGGCACTGCTGACCCTTGCCATGCCGGGCCTGCGCCAGCGCAATTTCGCCATACAGGAAAGCCTGCTGCTGCAGCTGACCAGCAATCGCTGCGCTACGCAAGCGGACGTACTGACAGCATGGATCGGCTATCAGCGCGACTACCCGGTCAGCTACAGCAATGCCTGGCGCCAGCTGTACGCCGCGATGCGCTACCGCGCGCCGCAACATGCGCCGTCGATGCCGCTGCTGATCCTGGCCGGCGGCGCCGACCGCCTGATCGATCCGCGCTGCTCGCAGAACCTTGCGCGTCTGTGGCAGGCGCCGCTGGCGGTGCAGGCCGCTGCCGGCCACGACCTGACGCTGGATGCTGGGGATTGGGTCGCTGAACAGGTGCGGAACTGGCTTGCAGCGATGCCGGCCCAGGCTGGAGAAACCGCCGACGCCGGCTTTGTATCACTTGATTAACACCAAGTAGGCCCGGCTCTGATACAATTTCGCCGCAGCCGATCCAGGCTGCGCGTTGTCTCGCCATAGTTCAATGGATAGAACGAGTGCCTCCTAAGCGCTAGATACAGGTCCGATTCCTGTTGGCGGGACCAAGTCCCTTTTCTTTAATTTCCCCATAGTCGGTCGTGAGTCGCGCAATTAAAGGCTCATCGTCGATTTCTAGTCCCCCGTGAATTCCGCGAAACCCATAATTTCCCGCCTTTTGCTGTTGCCATTCAAGGCAAAAAGACGCGGCGACGGGCGATACGTCTTAGTCTGACATTCCACCGTACGGGCAGCTGTCCCTCGCCAGTACAACCCAACGTTGCGTCACCCGGATACAGGCGTAGCAAGGCGAGCATAGCTGAACCAATATCCCCGGTCGGGAGTGGCCGGAAAAAGACACATGTCGGGGGATGGAATCCGTGTTTTTGAAAACAATCGTTAAATGCGGCAATTGCTCATGGACAAGTTGCACACGGATATCTAGGATGGTTTTCATCCTCTACCACAGCGCTGCCCGCAATCGGACCCATGAAAACCTACGCCAACGATCCATTTCTGAAGGACAGTCTCAACAAGATTTTGGGGCTGGCGACGTTGACGCTGTATGGCGTCAGTGTCCAACTTGCAGTTGATGCTGTCATCGATAACGTTTTTCATCACCTGTCCAAGGACAAGCCACGCGACCCCGATGCCTTTTTGCTGGCATTCAAAGATGGTTTGACGACGTTGGCCGACCGCGCGGATGACAGCATGACGTCTTACAGGAAAACGTTGCATGATGCAGCTTTGCTGATACGGATGACTCGCATTCCTCCACATATGAAATCTGTCGACTCAACACAGATAGCCGCTATGTTCCAGAAATTTCAGTTGGCGATAGGCCATTCTTAGCCTGAGTCTCTGTGTTTTTCCCTGAAAGTCGAATCCTGTCAAGGATTCCTAAGTAGTGGCGGCGGCTTTGTGCAATACAACTTTCCTGATAGTCGGCTTTTGGTAAAAACAATCCTCATCCTGGTCACCAGAATCCGAATCTGGGCCGGTACCAGAAGGGACAGGAGACGCTTAGGCGCATCGGACGTTGACTGTTGCAGGTGGCGGAGGAGTAATCCTTGGTATCTGGAAACGTTTCTCGTCGTTTTCCTTAGCCTATCTTAACGTTATCTTAATGTTGTTGAACTGATCCCGCTCTATACTGGCTCCGTCATGCTCCATGACGGTATCCCCATCCCTGATGTACCTTTTGCCCGCCGCTGAAAAGTTGGCGGGCATTTTTTTGCAATTTGTCCGATGTTGTTTAGTGATGAATGTCGGCGGCTTGGTGATCGCTCCTCTTCCGGGAGGCGTGGCGCGTGCCGGGTATTGATGAGGCCCCGGCGGCCGCTCCATCGCCCATCTGCTTGACGAATTCGTTTGCTGCTTCGAACGCCTCCATTGAGGAGGTCATGACGGTGAAGAGCTTATCGGCGTTGACTGGGAAATTCTTGGTCAATGCTGTCAGCAGCGCGGTTCCGTTCTGGCTGGTTTCAGCGGCTTTGGCCATCGCTGCCTGGTTAAGTTCGATCTGCGCTGCGGCGATAATGCGGGCTGTCTGCACGCCATAAAAGACGGCATTTTGGATGTCGCGCTTCATGTGCATTGCGCTCAGTAGAAAAAGCTCTTGTGCATCGTTTGCCTGCAGAATTTCTTTTATATCGGAGGAAGATTCCGTCACGGCTGCTTTGACGGCATCGACGTTCAGTTTCGCAAATTCATCGAAGTGTTTAATGAGCTTGTCTTTGAGTTCAACCGTGATCGCATGCTGCGCTTCCGCATTGCTCTTGATCACGGAAGCAAGTTGTTCTGGGAAATAGGACATGGATTTCTCCTCGATTGATAAATGCCGACGTGCAATCATGATGCTGCCAACACATCATTTGCGGTCATGCAAATTTCTTGTTGAAAAATGGATTCACACAAGACATATCCAGCACAAAAAAACGTCTCATAACCGGCACGAAAGCCTTGGTGTCACAGCGCTATTTTGTCGCCAAATTCAGTTCGAATAGTCGGTGAGCGACGGCCGCTAAAAATGATGTGTTCTCTCCTGTTCGATCAGGAGATTTTGGGAGATATGCTTGCGATTGACATACAGCTCCAATATTGTGAAACATCGTTCCGGCGAGAGCTGACATGCCCGGCCACGCATCCTTCAGATGGAATGCTCGAAGTTCGCAGTGCACTGAAAAATTATAGTGTGAGTCGGATGAGACTCAAGACAGACAGGGCGTTGAGCATCGAGTTGCATGCATAAATAAATGTCTGAAATCAATACATCGCATATCGTTGAAACAGAATCCCTGTGAAGCAATATAGGGAAATTTTTCTGCCCCGGAAACTGACAAGTTCTACAGGGGAGATCAGCCGCATGTCGCATCGGAGGAGCCTGTTTTTTTTCAAAGCAGGGGAACCTTGTTCAGGCGCATACGAGTGCAGTCAATGCAGGGTGTTGCTGCGTCCAAATCCAGGAGACTGCTGCGTGTTTTGTTCGTTCGGTTCGGTGACGTGTCCGCCGATTCAGCGGCAGCGCGGATGTTGCGGGTAGTTTTTCAAAACACTGACTAGTTAGTGTTTAAGAGCGCGAAATCGCCGACAGCAGCACGCCAGCCCCAACGAAGGCGCCGCCCGATACCTGATTGACCAGCTTCAGGCGCCGCGCGCTGCTGAGCCAGCCTGACAGCCGGGCGCCGCCGCTGGCATAGGCGAACTGCCAGCACGCTTCAATCACGAAAAACGTCGCCGACAGGATAGCGAGCTGGGGGCCTTGGGACAGCTTGGCGTCTATGAATTGCGGAAACAAGGCGGCGAAGAAAATGAACGCCTTCGGATTGCTCAAGGCCACCCAGAAGCCGGTGCGAAACATTGTCCAGGGCTGGTGCTTGCCGCCGCCTTCGGGGCTTTCTTGCAATTGCTGCGGCATGGTGCGCCAGGTTTTGATGCCCAGGTAGACCAGGTAGGCGGCGCCTGCATATTTCACGATCGAGAATAATTTTTCCGAGGTCGCCAGCAGGACACCCAGGCCGGCGACCGAGCAGATCATGATCAATCCCAGCCCGCACATGAGCCCAAGACAGGTCGCGACCGTCCGCCGCACGCCATGATGGATGCCATGGGTCATGGCCAGCAGCATATTGGGGCCTGGCGTGGCCGAAATGAAGAATACGGTAGTGACGAATAGCAGCCAGGTCTTGAGGAGCACGGTATTTCTCCGATAGGGATTTTTGAGAGGACAGGGCAGTATACCCAGATTGAAGCCTTTGACCGGAACGGACGTTCGGCACGCCAACGTCTTTCTGGCAGATGGAGTGCCGCTGTTGTCATTTGGAAAAGTTCGGTCATAATGGGCGATCCGGCGTTTTGCCAGCCGCCAGTCCAGCGCTGGCGTCACATCGCATTTGATCCGGCCTATTACATTCCTTCATCGCATTAACCCACATAGCCATCGATATGAAATTGTCTTCCAAAGGTCTCGCCCTCATCGGTTCCCTGCTGGTGGCGCAGCCGCCAGCGATCATGGCGCAAACTCCGGCCAAAACAGCAGGCGGCTATGAACTGCCGCCGCTGCCTCTGCAAGCCGTGGTGGATGCGCCGCTGCCGCCGCAGTTGTCGGTGAGTCCGCGGCGCGACCTGCTGGCATTGACGCAGACGCCGTCCTTGCCCGGCATCGACGCCGTCGCCCAGCCCGAGTTGAAACTGGCGGGCTTGCGCATCAACCCGCGCACCTATGCGCAAAGCCGCTTTTCTTTTGGCAGCGATCTGCAGTTGCTGGATATCGCCAGCGGCAAGGAAATCCGTCTGCAGGGTTTGCCGCAGCCGCTGTCTATCGCCAGTTCAAGCTGGTCGCCGGATCAGCGCTACATCGCTTTCAATCAGGTCGACGCCAAGGCTGGCGCCAATGAGCTGTGGCTGGTCGATGTCGCCGCGCGCCGCGCGCATCGCTTGACCAAGCTGTCCTTGAATACGGTCGCAGGAAACGGCTATCGCTGGATGCCGGACAGCCGGCAGCTGCTGGTGCAACTGCGGGTGGAAGGTGCTGCGCCGCTGTCGGACGGCATTCCGCGCGGCCCGAATACGCAGATGACGCTGGCGGGAGCGGGCGTCAAGAGCAATCCTACTTATCAGGATCTGTTGAAGAACGAGGACGATGCGCTCACGCTTGAGCATTATTTGCGCGCGCAGGCAGCGCTGATCGACCTGGATGGCAAGGTCGTCAAGCTGGGCGAGCCGGCGTTGACGCTGGCGCTGGAGCCGTCGCCGGATAGCCGTTATGTACTGCGCCAGCGCATCGAGCGGCCGTTTTCCTATCAGGTGCCGGTAACCAGTTTTCCGCGCCGGATCGAGGTGCTGGACCGCAGCGGCAAGCTGGTCAAGCAAATCGCCAGCCTGCCGCTGGTGGAAGGCCTGCCGACCGGCAACGACGCCGTGCCTACCGGCATCCGCAGAATCGACTGGCGCAACGATGCGCCGGCCACCCTGGTTTGGGCTGAGGCGCAGGATGGCGGCGATCCGGCGCGCCAGGCGGAGGTCCGCGATCTGGTGCTGATGCAGGCGGCGCCGTTCGAGCAGGCGCCGCAGACGCTGGCGCGTCTGAATTCGCGCTATGCCGGCATCTACTGGGGCAATGGCGAGCTGGCGCTGCTGAGCGAGTACTGGTGGAAGAGCCGGCAGGTCAAGGAATGGCGCATCGCGCCGGACCATCTGGAGCGGGCGCCGCAACTGATACGCGAAGGTTCTTCGGAAGACCGCTACAAGGATCCCGGCAGGCCGGTCATGGTGCGCGATGAGCATGGCGAAACGCGCCTGCTTGTCAGCGCTGACGGCGACAGCATTTTCCGCATCGGCAGCGGCGCATCGCCGGAAGGCGACCGGCCTTTCCTCGACAAGGTCAGCTTGCAAACGCTGCAGGCCACGCGTCTGTTCCACTCACAGGCGCCGTATTACGAAGCGCCGCAGGTGCTGCTGGACGATAGCGGCCGGCGGCTGCTGACAGCGCGCGAGTCGCCTACGGAACCCGGCAATTTTTTCGTGCGCGAGCTCGGCGCGGATGTGCAGTCGGCGCCGCGCGCGTTGACGCATTTCCCGCATCCGACGCCGCAGCTGCAAGGCGTCAGCAAGCAGCTGATCCGCTACAAGCGCAAGGATGGCGTGGAGCTGACCGGCACCTTGTTCTTGCCGCCCAACTACGATGCCAAGCGCGATGGTCCGCTGCCGATGCTGATGTGGGCTTATCCGGCCGAATTCAAATCGGCCGAAGCGGCCAGCCAGACCACCGATTCACCGTATCGTTTCAATCGTATCGGTTTCTGGCGGCCGCAGGCTTTCCTGGCCATGGGCTACGCCGTGTTCGATGAGTTTTCGGTGCCGATCGTCGGCGAAGGCAGCAAGGAGCCGAACGACACTTACGTGGCGCAGCTGGTCGCCAGCGCCGAGGCGGCGGTGGATGCAGTTGTGCGACTGGGCGTCGCCGACCGCGACCGCATTGCGGTCGGCGGCCATTCCTACGGCGCCTTCATGACTGCCAATTTGCTGGCGCATACGCGTTTGTTCAAGGCTGGCATCGCCCGCAGCGGCGCCTACAACCGTACGCTGACGCCGTTCGGCTTTCAGGCCGAGGAACGCAATTACTGGCAAGCCAGGGACGTCTACCAAGCCATGTCGCCGTTCAACTATGCCGATCAGATCAAGGATGCCTTGCTGATGATTCACGGCGAGCAGGACAACAATCCCGGCACCTTCCCGGTGCAGAGCGAGCGCATGTATGCGGCCATCAAGGGTTTGGGCGGGACAGCGCGTTTGGTAATGCTGCCGAACGAAGCGCATGCCTATCGCGCACGCGAATCGATCATGCAGATGCTGGCCGAATCGAACCGCTGGCTGGAAACTTATATCGGGCCGGGCAAGCCCGCAGTTCAACCCTGAGGCGATATTGTGGCAATAAAAAACAGGGATGCTTGGCGTCCCTGTTTCCCATCTGTGCCATGTTGTTTTGACATGCATTATTGAAATTGGAATGCAAAAACGACATGAAACAAATTCGGCGTGATTGACTCATATAGATAGACTTGCATCGTCGGGTCGCGTAATTTGATCGTCACAGAAGGACGTTCTTTATATGAGGAAGCCACATGTCTGATAAAAATAGAAGATTTCACAAGCTAGCACTGGCGTGTACGCTGCTTTGCTTGCCTCCCTTTATCCGCGCGGCAGAAACTTCCGCCGCAACCGATGGGGCGCCGGACCGCGACGGCAGCTATGCCTCGGTCGCGCTCGGCAACGGCATCCTCTACGGCACCAGCATGGATGGCCAGAAACCCATGCGCTGGCGCGCGGCGGAAATCAGGTTCGGACAGAATGTCGATTTCTTCGGACGCATGCCGGCAGGCGATACGATGCGGCTCGATTATGTGTATTACAACGAAGGCCATCCCGACAATAATCATCGCGACGGTTATGCCCTGCAGGCGGTGTACCGGAAAAACCTGCAGCCGCATTTCGGCCTGGAACTCGGCGCCGGTCCCTATTTCAGCATGAACAGAACCACGGTTAACGGCACCGAGCACGATGATGCGCGCCTGGGAGCTTTGCTGTCTGTGGCGCTGCTCGGCCGGCTGGATCAATATTCGCCCGGGCTGAGCATACGGCTGGCGTATAACCACGTGCTCACGCCCGGAGCGCCTTCCTCGGATGCCTTACTGCTTGGCATCGGCAAGGAACTCGGCGCCGCGCATGTGAGCGCGCCTGATGCAGCAGCCGACCATTCATTGTGGCTTGCTGCGCTGGGAGGTTTTGCGCAGACCAATCAATCGGGACCGGGGAAACGTTTCAGTTACGCGCTTGAAGCAAAAAAATATTACGGGCAATGGGCCGCGTCGCTTTCCGGCATAGAGGAAGGCGACGACGGGGTAAGAGTGAATCGCAAGGGCGTGGCGATGCAAGGCTGGTATGTGCAGCCGATTACCGAGCATTGGGATATCAGCGCCGGCGCCGGCCCTTATCTGGCGACCAATAAAAGGGATGGCGGCGATTGGCGAGTCAACGGCCTGATCACCTTGCAGGTTGGGCGCGACCTTGGCAGCAACCTGAAAGGCTTTGCCAGTTTCGGGCGCGCGGTCACCTTCAGGAATAAAAACGACGCCGACCTGATGACGGTCGGCGTCATGAAACGCTTTGATCTCTAAGGCTGGTTTTCTGATTCTCAGTGCAAGGTTTCGGCCAGCTTGTTGTCATCCATGCTGCGTCCCAGCACCACCCAGAAGATGCACAGGGAGAGCATGCCGGCGACGGCATAGACAGAAACATCGAGATAGTTGCCGCCGATTTTCAGCGGGATCAACGGGGCGTCGGTGGTGCAGACCATGTTGGCGGCGTACATGCCGACATAGTGCATACTGCATACCGCGAGCGCCATCACCAGCGCCGCCGCTATCCTGTGCAACAGCTGGCGCAGGTTAAAGGCCAGCCACAGCGCGGCGCTGGCGGCGACGATGGCGATCACCATCGAGATCGCGACCGTGGTGAGATTCAACGACATGGTGGCGCGCAGGTTCATTGCATACATGCCCATGTAGTGCATGACGCATACGCCCACGCCTGCCAGCAGGCTGCCTGCCAGCCAGCCGCCGATCTTGAACTTGCCGTGGCTGCCGGCCAGATACAGCGCAATGCCGGAAATCAGGATGGCGGCCAGCAGCGATGCCGCAGTGAGCCAGACATCGTAGGCTATCGGGACGGACAGGCGATAAGCCTGCATGGCAAGGAAATGCATGGACCAGATGCCGATGCCGCCCAGCGAGGCGGCGGCGCAGACAGTCATGCCGAGGTCCAGCGTGCCGTCTTTGCGGAACATGGATTTGGCGCATTGCAGCGCCAGCAGCGCGCCCCAGAATGAAATCAGGTACGACAGCAACACCAGCGCAGCGTCATACCTGGGCGTCAATAACTGGCCTAGCAATGGATCCATGGTTTTCTCCCTGTTTGAATATGAGCGGCAAGCGGCGCATGGCTGCGTCTCTTGCCATTGTTTTTGCAGCTATATTGTTTTTAATTTAAGTAATGCGTGCTGCGCCATGGCCTATATCTCTATCGGATACATATTTCCACGTAGAAATAATATAGGGCTTAAGTTTCTCGGTGACAATACATGCGGAGAAATAATTTGGTAACGTATTGTTGGAAAAGAATGGCAGCCGGACAGAAGTCGGCTACGCGGGTTTGCTCTGTGTTTTTCTGTTGAAATAGCGCCGGCAGGAAGGGATGAAAGCGACAAATGTATAACCAGGCGCGCCAGTATAGGTACAATGTACGGCTCATTCATCCAATTGACTGCGTGTCGCCCGCTTCCGCGCGCCGCAGGTCTTTCTTTTTCTGGTCTCATCCAAATTATGGCTGTCATTTCTATCTCCAATGCGCAACTCGCATTTGGTCATGTCGCGTTGCTGGACCGCGCGGAATTTTCTCTGGAAGCAGGGGAGCGGGTCGGTCTGATCGGCCGTAACGGCACCGGCAAATCGTCGCTGCTGAAAACCATTGCCGGCGTCTCCAGGCTGGACGACGGCCTGATGGTGATGCAGCAGGGGATCAAGATTGCCTACGTCGACCAGGAACCGCATTTTGAATCGGACATGTCGGTATTCGATGCCGTCGCTGCCGGCATGGGCGAGATGCAGGCGCTGCTGAACGAATACGATGCGCTCACCGGCCAGTTCGGCGGCGACAACGACGACGCCATCATGGAGCGCATGCATGAGATCCAGAGCAAGCTGGATGCCGCCGACGCCTGGAGTCTGACCAACAAGGTCGAAACCACGCTGGACCGCCTCAACCTCGACAAGACCCTGCTGATGGGCCAGCTCTCCGGCGGTATGCAAAAGCGCGTGGCGCTGGCTTGCGCCCTGGTCAGCACGCCTGACGTCCTGCTGCTGGACGAGCCGACCAACCATCTGGATTTCAGCTCGATCATGTGGCTGGAAGGTTTGCTGCGCGACTACAAGGGCAGCGTGCTGTTCATCACCCATGACCGCAGTTTCCTGGATAACGTCGCCACCCGCATCATCGAACTGGATCGCGGCCGCATCTTGTCCTTCCCCGGTAATTTCACTGCCTACCAGGTGCGCAAGGCCGAGCAGCTGGAAAACGAAGAAGTCGAGAATGCCAAGTTCGACAAATTCCTGGCGCAGGAAGAAATCTGGATCCGCAAAGGCGTGCAAGCGCGCCGCACCCGCGACGAAGGCCGCGTACGCCGCCTGGAAGCTTTGCGCCTGGCGCGCAGCGCACGGCGCGACCAGCAAGGCCAGGTCAAGCTGGATGTCTCTTCCGGCGAGCGCTCCGGCAAGATCGTCGCCGAGCTGACCGACGTCAACAAGGCTTACGGCAGCAAGGTGATCGTGAATAATTTCACCGCTACCATCCTGCGCGGCGACAAGGTTGGGCTGATCGGCCAGAACGGCGCCGGCAAGACCACTTTGCTGAAACTGATCCTGGGCGAAGACCAGCCGGACAGCGGCACGGTCAAGCAAGGCACCAAATTGCAGATCGCGTATTTCGACCAGATGCGCGCGCAGCTGAACGAAGACGCCAGCCTGGCCGACACCATCGCGCCGGGCAGCGACTGGGTCGAGATCAACGGCCAGCGCAAGCATGTCATGACTTACCTGAACGATTTCCTGTTCGCGCCGGAACGCGCGCGCTCGCCGGTCAAGTCGCTTTCCGGCGGCGAACGCAACCGCCTGCTGCTGGCGCGTCTGTTCGCCAAGCCGGCCAATGTGCTGGTGCTGGACGAACCGACCAACGATCTGGATATCGATACGCTGGAATTGCTGGAAGAACTGCTGGAAGACTATAACGGCACCGTATTCCTGGTCAGCCATGACCGCACCTTCCTCGACAACGTGGTGACGCAGGTGATCGCCGCCGAGGGCGACGGCATGTGGCGTGAATATGTCGGCGGCTATACGGATTGGGAACGCGTGCGCCCCAGCCAGTCGGCGGTGATCGCCAAGGCCAAGAGCGAAGCGAAAACCGAAGTGAAGGCAGCTGAGCCGGCCGCGCCGGCAGCCAAGCAGAAAAAGCTGAGCTACAAGGAGCAGCGCGAACTGGAAGAGCTGCCTGTGCTGATCGCCAAGCTTGAAGCAGAACAAAAGACGATTACCGGCCAGCTGGAAGATCCCGATCTGTACAAGCAGAAGCCGGAAGAAGTGAAGCGTCTCAACGAGCGTTTCGCGGAAATCGACGGCTTGCTGTTGGAGAGCCTGGAAAAGTGGGAAGTGATCGAGGCGCGCAGCAAGGGCTGATGCAGCAAGACGGGGCAGAGCGGCGATGAGTGGAGAGTATGAATTTCCAGTGATTTACACCGAGCGCCTGTTGTTGCGCGAGACGGTCGAGCAAGACGCCGAAGCTATCTTCGCGATTCATGGCAATCCCGAACTGATGCGTTGGTTCGGTACCGATCCACTGCCGGATCTGGCCGCGGCGCAAGGCTTGATCAGGAAATTCGCCAGCTGGCGCCTGGATGAGAATCCGGGCACGCGCTGGGCGATCCAGTCCCGCCGGCAGCCTGGCTTGCTTGGCACCTGCGGCTTGTTCAAATGGAACCCGGCATGACGCAAATGCATGATCGGTTATGAGCTGGCGGCGTACGCGCAGGGACAGGGCTATATGCGGGAAACCTTGTCTGCCGTGATGAGCTGGGGCTTTCAGCACATGGCGCTGAATCGCATTGAGGCCATGGTCCATCCCGATAATCTGGCATCGCTCAAACTGTTGCGCCAGCTTGGCTTTGTCGATGAAGGATGCGCGCGTCAGGCAGGATACTGGCGCGGCCAGTATCACGACATGCTGCATTTGTCGCTGCTGCGCAGCGAGTGGCCGGCGGCGGGCGCGGCAGAATTTAAACCGAGTTAAATCAAGTCGAACTAATTCAGGCGCCGGCTGGCTTCGCGCAAGTCGATCACCTGCTGGCGCAAGAGCGCTGCATCAGCTGCATGCGGCCGCTGCGCCAGATAATATTCCAGATCTTCCAGAGCGGCTTGCGGACAATCCAGTTGCGCAAAGGCCTGCCCGCGGTCGCGCCGCTCGACAGGGTCGCCTGGCAGCAGGATCAGGATCCGTTGCTGCACTTCCAGCAGCCGTCGCCAGTGATTGCCTTGTTGATAAATCGCTTTCAGGTTGCGCAGCACGCGCACCAGGATGTCATGCGGATGGGCCACTTGCAGATAGCTGATCAGCGACAGCCTGCTGGCCGCTCTTTCTTCATCGTTGCTGGTCGGCAGATAAGGCTCCAGCCGTTCTTCCAGCTCTTCGCGCGACAGGCTGGCGCCGTTGGCGGGGTCGATCATGATGTCGCCCGACGGCACCGTCAGTTTCATCAGGAAATGGCCGGGGAACGAAACCCCTTGCACCGGCAATCCAACCTGCTGCGCCAGCTCGATATAGATCAGCGCCAGCGAGATCGGAATGCCGCGCCGCTTGGCGATGACTCGGTGCAGGTAGCTGTTGTCGGTATCGTAATAATGATTGACGTTGATCGCGAATCCCAATTCCTGATAGAAAAAGTGATTCAGCGAACGTAGTTTCTGGATAGCGGTGGTGTCTGCCGCCAGGCGCTGGCGCAAGGTGTTGGCCAGCCGGTCCATCTCGTTTTGCGGAGCGTCGAAATCCAGCTGGGGATAGACATCCTGGGCAATCGCCAGTGCTGCCTCGAACAAGGGAACATCGCTGGCGTGCTGCACCAGCGAGGTAAAGTATTCCAGAGATGTGATCGTCATAGCCCCTATCCTAGTGGACTGTCACGACCAAATCAAGAGCGCCGGCCTAGCGTGCAATCCGCTTGAAATCCTGGAAACGGAATCCCATGGCCAGCAGTGCCCCGAAGTAAGTCGCTCCGCAGGCCGCCATCACGGCAAACAGGGCGCCGATCCGCATCAGCGAACTGGTGTGCGGTCCGGTCCAGTCAAATTGCTGCGAGCTCCAGAGGGCGACGCCAGCCATCAGGAACAGGGCGCCCAGCAGGCGCAGGAAGTAGCGGATCCAGCCGGCGTCCGGCTTGTAGATGCCGCGCCGCATCAGGCTCCACAGCAGGAAGCCTGCGTTCAGGCAGGCGCCGATGCTGATCGACAGCGCCAATCCGGCCACCGCGAAGATCGGCACGAAGATGTAGTTCATCAGCTGGGTGGCGATGAGGACGCCGACGGCGATCTTGACCGGGGTCCGGATATCCTGCTTGGCGTAGAAGCCCGGCGCCAGGATCTTCACCACGATCAGGCCGATCAGGCCGACGCCGTAGGCGATCAGCACCTGACTGGTGACGGCAACCGAAGCGGCGTCGAATTTACCGTGCTGGAACAGGGTGGAGGTGAGCGGCACCGACAAGGTCGCCAGCCCGACCGCGGACGGCAACGCCAGCAGGAAAGTCAGGCGCAGGCCCCAGTCCAGCAGCGACGAATATTCGGTGAGGTCCTTGTCGGCATTCGCTTTCGACAGGCTGGGCAGCAAGATGGTGCCCAGCGCGACGCCCAGCAGGGCGGTCGGAAATTCCATCAGGCGATCGCCATAGGTCAGCAGCGACACGCTGCCGTGGCCCAGGCGCGAGGCGATATTGGTGTTGATCAGCAGGCTGATCTGCGCCGCCGAGACGGCAAATACCGCCGGCCCCATTTTCTTCAGCACCCGTTGCACGCCAAGGTCGCGCAAGCCGGTCATGGGATTCATCGCCAGCCGCGGCAGCATGCCGACCTTGATCAGCGCCGGCAGCTGGATCGCCACCTGCAATATGCCGCCTACCAGCACCGCGAACGCCATGGCGTAAATCGGATGCTGCATATAGGGCGCGACGAACAGCGAAGCGACAATGAAGGCCAGGTTCAGCAGGACCGAGGTGAAGGCCGGGATCTTGAATTCATGCCAAGTGTTCAAGACGCCGCCGGCCAGCGCCACGAAGGACATGAAGCCGATGTAGGGAAACATGACGCGCGTCATGAAGATCGAGGCGCCCAGCACATCCTTGTTGTCGCCCAGGCCGGGGGCAATGAAATACACCAGCGCCGGCGTGGCGAGGATGCCGATGATGCAGGTGACCAGCATGGCCCAGGTCAGCACAGTGGCGACGTGGTCGACCAGCTGCTTGGTGGCGACTTCGCCTTTCTGGTTCTTGTATTCACCCAGGATAGGCACGAAGGCTTGCGAAAAAGCCCCTTCGGCAAACAGCCGGCGCAACAGGTTGGGGATGCGGAAAGCGATGGCGAAGGCGTCGGTATAGCCGTCGGCGCCGAAGGCGCGCGCGTACAGAATTTCGCGAATCAGGCCCGTCACACGCGACACCATGGTCATGCCAGAGACGGTGGCAAGCGTTTTATGCAAGTTCATGGAGCGGCATTATAGCTGGAGCCCATCGACTGCCGCAGCTTTCTCGGGAATCGGATGCGTTGTTGTTTTGATCATCATTCTGTGGGGTGGTGTGCTGTGGTGGGGTGCCGGCTGTGATAAGCTGCGCTCCGGAATGTTCCCGCTGCTGGCTTGATGCAGGATGGTCATTCCGCCATGTGTGCTTTCTTGCGACAGAATTGCTTTCGATGCAAGAGGTATTTGCCTGTTTCGCAAAAACTGGTTATAATCCGTGGCTTTACAGAATTCTGCGCCGCGGTCAGGTTTGCCGCGTAAGCATTCCCGACCTCGTTTTAGGAAATATAAATGGCAAATACCGCACAAGCACGTAAGCGTGCTCGTCAAGCAGTTCAGCAAAACCTGCACAATTCCAGTCAGCGTTCGACCCTGCGTACAGCGATCAAAGCTGCCCGCAAGGCAATCGATGCCGGCGGCGACAAAGCTGCAGCAGCGCTGGTTCTGCAAAAATCCGTATCGGTCATCGACCGTATCGCGGACAAAAAGATCATCCACAAGAACAAGGCTGCACGCCATAAGAGCCGTCTGAACGCTGCTCTGAAAGCGCTGGCTGCTTAATTAGTATTTAGCCGCCGGCCTGCCGGCGGATTTTACTAGCTTGTTGCTGGATCAAGAAAAACCCTGCATAAGTCATCTTATGCAGGGTTTTTCTGTTTGATTTTTTCGATTCTGCCGCTTCAGGCAGGCGGCCGGACCGCCGCCTGGCCCGCTTGCTTACTGTGGCAAGCCTTCGATCACAGTGCCCGGCTTGATGTTCTTGTCCTTGAACCAGCCCTTGTTCATTTCCAGCGCATAGGATGCCGCCCCCTGGGCGCAATGCGAATCCAGCGTCTGCGCTTTCATTTCCTCGACATTCAGGATCGCGCCTTTCTTATCGATGAAGGCAACCGACAGCGGGATCAGCGTGTTCTTCATCCACATGCAGATGCCGGCTGGCGTGTCGAACACGAATACCATGCCTTCGTTGCTGCCCATCCGCTTGCGGAACATCAGACCTTGTTCGCGCTGGTCTTCGCTGCGCGCAACTTCCGCCTTGATGACGTGGATGCCGATATTCAGCGGAGTGGTGGGGAGTTGCTGCTGGCTTTCCTGCGCTGTGGCCGGCAGGGCGGCGATAAGGGCAAGACTTGCGGTGATTGCTGCGAGGGAAACGGCGCGGATTTTTCTCATGTCGGTAAAGCTCCTTTAGGGTAGGGAGATTATACAGAGAGCTAAATCGGGGGAGGGGTGGCGGTGCGGGGATTTAATTGTTTCAGGACGTAAAAAAGGCAGGACTGGCCTGCCTTTCTCGTAAAGCTGATGCCGGAATTACTTGGCAGGAGCGTCAGCAGCTGGCGCTTCAGCTTTTTCAGCCTTTGCTTTAGCAGCTTTCTTGGCCTTCTTGACGTGGTGAGTAGTCTTCTTGGCAGCTGGAGCCGATGCTTCTGCAGCAGCGGCAGCAGGTGCTGCAGGAGCAGCTGGGGCTGTGTCAGCAGCGAATACGGAAGTAGCGAACAGGCCAGCAACCAGAGCAGCGATCAGTTTGTTCATTTTGGTATCCATTCTTTAGCGAGTTAATCAATCATGATTCACTTGAATCACTGCGAATAACGACGCTCGGAAGCGGATGGTTGACAGGCTTTTTTAAATTACGCAGATATCTGTATCAAATTGTATCAGCGGCGTATCCGCAATCTCCCTCTCTTATTTTTTCAAGTTGCTCAATTCGCCCGGATCGATTTCCATGGCCTCGCCCGGCCACAGCGGATGGCTTTGCAGCGATACCTGGCCGATCGCGACCCGCACCAGCCGCAAGGTCGGCAGACCGACCGCCGCGGTCATGCGCCGCACCTGGCGGTTTTTTCCTTCGGTCAGGGTCAGCGCCAGCCAGCTGGTTGGCTTGTCATGGCGTTCGCGGATCGGTGGATCGCGCGGCCACAGCCAGTCCGGCGCTTCCACTTGGCGCGCCTGGCACGGCAGGGTGACAAAATCGCCGAGATCGACGCCGCTGCGCAAGCGCGCCAGCTGCGCCGCATCGGCGATGCCTTCGACCTGCGCCAGATAAGTCTTTGGCTGTTTCAGCGCCGGATGACTAATATGATGTTGCAGCTGACCGTCGTCGGTCAGCAAAAGCAGGCCCTCGCTGTCGGCATCGAGGCGCCCGGCGGGATAAATATCCGGGATATCGATATAGTCGGCGAGGGTAGGACGGCTGGGATGCGCCGAGAACTGGCACATGACTTGGAACGGCTTATTGAATAGGATGAGAGGCATGCCGCTAGTGTCGCAAAAACATAGCGACTAGTAAAATACTAGTGCATAATAGAACACGCTTGTCTTATGTCTTATATAAGACCTATCGCGATACAGAAATCGTCCAGTAGCATTTCACGTACTAATTCCGGAGATACTGATGTCTCAACATATCAAAGTGCCTGCTGAAGGCAAGAAAATCACTGTTAACGCTGATTATTCGATCAACGTCCCCGACAATCCGATCATTCCTTTCATTGAAGGCGACGGCACCGGCGTGGATATCAGCCCGGTCATGATCAAGGTAGTCGATGCTGCTGTCGCCAAGGCGTACGGCGGCAAGCGCAAGATCAGCTGGATGGAAGTGTTTGCCGGCGAAAAATCGACCAAGGTGTACGGTCCCGACGTCTGGCTGCCGGAAGAAACCTTGGCGGCGGTCAGGGATTACGTGGTGTCGATCAAAGGCCCGCTGACGACCCCGGTCGGCGGCGGCATCCGTTCGCTCAACGTGGCGCTGCGCCAGGAGCTGGACCTGTACGTTTGCCTGCGTCCGGTGCGTTACTTCAAGGGCGTGCCTTCGCCGGTGCGTGAGCCGGAAAAGACCGACATGGTGATCTTCCGTGAAAACTCGGAAGATATCTACGCCGGCATCGAATGGCAGGAAGGCAGCGACGGCGCCAAGAAGCTGATCGAATTCCTGGTCAAGGAAATGGGCGTCAAGAAGATCCGTTTCCCCAATACTTCCGGCATCGGCATCAAGCCGGTCTCGCGCGAAGGCACCGAGCGCCTGGTGCGCAAGGCAATCCAGTATGCGATCGACAACGACAAGCCATCCGTGACCATTGTCCACAAGGGCAACATCATGAAGTTCACCGAAGGCGGCTTCCGCGACTGGGCTTATGCCCTGGCGCAAAAGGAATTCGGCGCTGAGCTGATCGATGGCGGTCCTTGGGCGAAATTCAAGAATCCGAAGACCGGCCGCGACATCATCGTCAAGGATTCGATCGCTGATGCATTCCTGCAACAAATCCTGTTGCGCCCGAATGAATACAGCGTCATCGCTACCCTCAATCTGAACGGCGACTATATTTCCGACGCGCTGGCGGCGCAGGTCGGCGGCATCGGCATCGCGCCGGGCGCCAACCTGTCGGATTCGGTGGCGATGTTCGAAGCAACCCATGGCACAGCGCCGAAATACGCTGGCAAGGATTATGTGAACCCGGGTTCGCTGATCCTGTCGGCGGAAATGATGCTGCGTCACCTGGGATGGCTGGAAGCGGCCGACCTGATCATAGCCGCGATGCAAAAATCGATCGCCTCGAAAAAGGTCACTTACGACTTTGCACGCCTGATGGAAGGTGCGACCCAGGTTTCCTGCTCAGGTTTCGGCGACGTCCTGATCGAAAACATGTAAGCCTGCAAGTCAAACAAAAAAGCCAGAACTTGTTCTGGCTTTTTTCACGCCGGCCTTCCGGTTAGCGCTAACAGAAGGCCATAAAAAAACCTCACCGCGGTGAGGTTTTTCACAAAAACTGCTGAATATCGCAAAAACGATATTACGGAGCTTGGATGTTAGAAGCTTGCTTGCCTTTAGGGCCTTGCGTGACTTCGAACTGGACTTTTTGACCTTCTTTGAGGGTCTTGAAGCCGTTCATCTGGATTGC
Organism: Collimonas sp. GW821-FHT02H07; assembly: GCF_059421505.1. Taxonomy (NCBI): domain Bacteria; kingdom Pseudomonadati; phylum Pseudomonadota; class Betaproteobacteria; order Burkholderiales; family Oxalobacteraceae; genus Collimonas; species Collimonas sp. GW821-FHT02H07. The sequence continues at coordinate 438,486 of NZ_JBWKVC010000002.1, read as the reverse complement.
GGAAAAGTGTGCAAACAAATCTTCACCGCCGTCATCCGGAGTGATAAAGCCGAAGCCCTTAGAATCGTTGAACCACTTGACTGTACCTGTTGCCATAAAATAGCGTCTTTCAAATAATAACAATCACACGAGCCGTAAAAGCAAGAAGCTTCGCGTAACGCTGCCCCTTCTAGAACTTGCTCACTTCTATTAATAAGCGGAAACATGCTCACCAATGAATGTCATTCTTTGCGCAAAAAATAAAAAAGTCAAGTAATTTCCTATGTGCAATTAAATTTCAGGAAACGATGTGTTTTTTACTCTTGATTTAATCTGTTCCAACGTCATCTGCATGGCAATCGGAAAACGCGTAATATCGATATAAACGTTATTTTATTCAGTGTGGCGCGTTGCGCATTTGCAGGAAGGTTTTAGAATAGGCGCATGGTAACCAAGCACGAAGACGGGACAGTAGCGACGCGACAAGAGCAAAAGCTCAAGCCGCCGCCCATGTATCAGGTATTTTTACTGAATGACGACTACACTCCAATGGAGTTCGTGGTCGCCATCTTGCAGGAATACTTCAACAAGGACCGTGAAGCCGCGACCCAGATTATGTTGAAAGTGCATCGCGATGGCAAAGGCATGTGTGGCGTGTATCCTAAAGATATCGCATCCACAAAAGTTGAACTGGTATTAACGCACGCACGCAAAGCGGGGCATCCCCTGCAATGCATGATGGAGGAAGCATGATTGCGCAGGAACTGGAAGTAAGTTTGCACATGGCGTTTGTCGAGGCACGACAAGCAAGGCACGAGTTCATCACCGTGGAACATCTGCTGCTGGCCTTGCTCGACAACCCGTCTGCGGCAGAGGTGCTGCGCGCGTGCGCCGTCAACATCGATGATATGCGCAAGACGCTGACCATCTTTATTGGCGACAACACACCGACGGTGCCGGGTTCGAATGAGGTGGATACCCAACCGACCCTGGGTTTCCAGCGCGTCATCCAGCGCGCCATCATGCATGTGCAATCGGCTTCCAACGGCAAGAAGGAAGTCACTGGCGCCAATGTGCTGGTGGCCATCTTCGGCGAGAAGGATTCGCACGCGGTGTATTACCTGCACCAGCAAGGCGTGACCCGTCTCGACGTCGTCAACTTCATTTCTCACGGCGTGCGCAAGGACCAGCAAGCCGACGCGCAGAAGTCTTCGGAAGGCGCTGAAGAAGTGCAGGCCGAGGGCCAGGCCAAGGAAAGCCCGCTCGACCAGTTCACGCAAAACCTGAACAAGCTGGCGACCGAAGGCAAGATCGATCCGCTGATCGGCCGCGAGTATGAGGTCGAGCGCGTGATCCAGACCTTGTGCCGCCGCCGTAAGAACAATCCCTTGCTGGTCGGCGAAGCCGGCGTCGGCAAGACCGCGATCGCCGAAGGACTGGCATGGCGCATCACCCAGGGAGAAGTCCCTGAGATCTTGCAGAATGCGATCGTCTACTCGCTCGACATGGGTTCGCTGCTGGCCGGCACCAAGTACCGCGGCGATTTCGAACAGCGCCTGAAAGCGGTGCTCAAGCAACTCAAGGACAGCCCGCACGGCATCCTGTTCATCGACGAGATCCACACCATCATCGGCGCCGGCTCGGCTTCCGGCGGCACGCTGGATGCATCCAACCTGCTGAAACCGGCTTTGTCGAGCGGCCAGCTGAAGTGCATCGGCGCCACCACCTACACCGAGTTCCGCGGCGTGTTCGAGAAAGATCACGCGCTGTCGCGGCGCTTCCAGAAGATCGACGTCAATGAACCGACCGTCGAGCAAACCGTGCAGATCCTGCGCGGCCTGAAGTCGCGCTTTGAAGAGCATCACGGCGTCAAGTACTCGGCTTCCGCACTGACCAGTGCGGCCGAACTGGCGGCGCGTTTCATCAACGACCGTCATCTGCCGGACAAGGCCATCGACGTCATCGACGAAGCGGGCGCGGCGCAACGCATCCTGCCGAAGTCGAAGCAGAAAAAGACGATTGGCAAAGGCGAGATCGAAGACATCATCGCCAAGATTGCGCGGATTCCGCCGCAATCCGTCAACCAGGACGACCGCAGCAAGCTGCAAACCATAGACCGCGATTTGCGCAATGTGGTGTTCGGCCAGGATCCGGCCATCGATGCGCTGGCATCGGCGATCAAGATGGCGCGCGCCGGTTTGGGCAAGACTGACCGTCCGATTGGTTCTTTCCTGTTCTCCGGTCCTACCGGCGTCGGCAAGACCGAGGTGGCCAAGCAATTGGCATTCATCATGGGCATCGACCTGATCCGTTTCGACATGTCCGAATATATGGAGCGCCATGCGGTAAGCCGCCTGATTGGCGCGCCTCCGGGCTATGTCGGGTTCGACCAGGGCGGTCTGCTGACCGAGGCCGTGACCAAGAAGCCGCATGCGGTGCTGCTGCTGGATGAAATCGAAAAAGCCCATCCGGACATTTTCAATATCCTGCTGCAGGTGATGGATCACGGCGCCTTGACCGATAACAATGGGCGCAAGGCGGACTTCCGCAATGTGATCATTATCATGACCACCAATGCCGGCGCGGAGAGCCTGCAGAAACGTTCGATCGGCTTTACCGACAAGAAGGAAGCCGGCGACGAGATGGCGGATATCAAGCGCATGTTCACGCCTGAGTTCCGCAACCGCATCGATTCCATCATCAGCTTCCATGCGCTCGATGAAGAAGTCATCCTGCGCGTGGTCGACAAGTTCCTGATGCAGCTGGAAGAGCAGTTGCACGAGAAAAAGGTGGAAGCGGTCTTCACCGAGAACTTGCGGAAATTCCTGGCCAAGAAGGGCTTCGATCCGTTGATGGGCGCGCGGCCGATGTCGCGTCTGATCCAGGACATGATACGCAAGGCGCTGGCCGACGAACTGTTGTTCGGCAAGCTGGTGACCGGTGGCCGCGTCACGGTCGATCTCGACGACAAGGAGCAGATCAGCCTCGATTTTGCCGAGAAAGATGCTTCGACGCCGCCAGCTCCTGAAGAAACGGTGGAAGTCGAATAAACCGTTCGTGAGTTGTCGCCGGCGTTAGCTCCAGTAAAGTAAAAAGCCTGGATCACTTGCGTGATCCAGGCTTTTTATCGTCGGGCGAAAATTTCGCTTACGGCTGGATGACAGCGCCGCTGGCCTGTTTTGTCTGGATATCGGCAACGGCTTGCTGGATCGCGCTCATGCGATAGTCGGTGGCGGGGTGGATCGCGGTATAGCCGTTCAGGACCGTAGCCGGATACTGCGTCGCCAGCCGTTGCCAGAAGGACGCCGCGTTGTCGACCTTGTAGCCGGCGCGCGCCACCATGTACAGCGACAGTTTGTCGGCGGCCGCATCGAGCTGCTGCGGATAAGGCTTGACGCCGGCCGCGCCGCTCAGCGAGGTAGTGTCGGGACGCAGGCGGATCAGGTTGTCGATGACCCCGGTCATGGTCGCCGTGTTGCGCTGACGCGAAGGATGGGTCAGCGAGTTGTGCGCCATTTCCTTGGCGATCACCAGCGCCAGTTCATCATCGCTTTGCGTGAATTTCATCATGCCGGCGCTGACCAGCACGCGGCGGCCGTCGGCATAGCTGATCACATTATCGGTGTTGCCGAGCTCGATGCCGAAGGCGCAGGCGCGGGTCAGCGGCACGTTCATGGTCTGGTTGCTGCCGTTGCGGGCGACGGTCACCTTGATGGTGTTGCGGCCGTTGACCAGCGGGCCGAGCATCAGCGCGGTCTGGCGTTCCGCATCGGCGCCTACCGGCACCGGCTTGTCCTGGATTGATACCAGCAGGTCGCCGCGCTGCAGGCCGACCTTGGCGGCGCCGCTGCCGGCCAGCACGCCGGTGATCTGCAATTGATCGGTCAAGCCGAGGGAAGAGGCGGCGGCGATGAATTCCGCGGTAAAGGAGTACTTGGTTTTTGCAGTGAAGCCCAGCAGATTGCGCGCGTTGTTCCGGCACAGCATGGCGTTATTCACCAGCAGGGGGGCGGCGACGTCATACAGGCGGTCCTGCAGGCCGATCAGGGTTTTCAGCTCAGCCTGTTGCGGCGGCGCGGTGATAGCCACCGGCTTGGGGGCCACCGGCGTTACCGGTTTTACTAACCCCGGAGGGATGGTCTCGGTAGTGGTGCAGGCTGCCAGCAATACCAGCGGCAAGGTCACCGCGGCATAGCGTTTGAGGCCATGCCATGCGGGAGCATTCGTCAATCTCATTATTTTCTCCATCAATGTTTTCCAGTGCTGCCGAAGCCGCCCGCGCCGCGTTCGCTGCTCTCGAAATCTGCTACGACATTAAAACGGACACGTGCTACCGGCACGATCACCAGCTGCGCCAGCCGTTCCATGGGATTTAGGGTAAATTCGGTCTGTCCGCGGTTCCAGGTGGATACCATCAGCTGACCCTGGTAATCAGAGTCGATCAAGCCCACCAGGTTCCCCAGCACGATGCCATGTTTGTGGCCGAGGCCGCTGCGCGGCAGGATCATGGCGGCATAGGCCGGATCGCCGATGTGAATCGCCAGGCCGGTCGGAATCAGATGGGTCTCGCCGGGCTTGATCGTCAGCGGGGTGTCCAGGCAGGCGCGCAGGTCCAGGCCCGCACTGCCTTCGGTGGCGTAGGCCGGCAGTTGATCTTGCATGCGTGGGTCGAGAATTTTGACGTCGATGATGTTCATTGAATTTGGTAACAATCTGTAAGGTGAAAATGAAACGATAAGCTAAGCAAATGAAAAAGCAGGACAGGAACATTCCCGTCGGGTGTTTGCATGTGAAGCCGATGCTGGTTTTCGATGCACGGCGCCGATGGTCAAACGGGCGGCGCCGTACGGATGCTAAAGTTGCCTGGCAATTCTATTTGCCGAGACGGGCGGCGATGGCGGCGATCAGCTGGCGCGCCAGTTCCTGCTTGCCGGCGCGCGCTAACTCGGTGTGGCCGCCGGCATCAAACAATACCAATTGATTATCGTCCTTGCCAAATGTGTCATGGCCGATATTCCCGACCAGCAGCGGCACATTTTTGCGGATGCGCTTGGCTTCGCCATATTGCAGCAGGTTCTCCGATTCGGCGGCAAAGCCGACACAGTACGGCGCTTTTGGCAGCGCTGCAACTGTTGCCAGAATATCGGGGTTTTGCTCGAACACCAGTTGCGGGGCGCTGCCGTCGGCATTCTTCTTCAGTTTCTGGCTGCTGGCATTGGCGACGCGCCAGTCCGCCACCGCCGCCACGGCGATGAAAATATCAGTGCCGCCATGCGCCGCCATTTGCGCCATCACGATATCGTGCATCTGCTGCGCGGTCTGGACGCTGATGCGGCGTACGCCATACGGCGTCGTCAGCGCGGTCGGACCAGACACCAGGGTTACTTCGGCGCCGGCCTCGTAAGCCGCACGCGCCACGGCATAACCCATTTTTCCGGAGGACAGGTTGGTGATGCCGCGCACCGGATCGATCGGCTCGAAAGTCGGACCGGCGGTGACCAGCACGCGCTTGCCTTTGAGCAGCTTGGGCTGGAATGAGGCGATCACTTCTTCCAGCAATTGATCGGCTTCCAGCATGCGGCCCATGCCGACTTCGCCGCAAGCCTGTTCGCCGGCGTCGGGACCGAGCAGCTGGATGCCGTCCGCCTGCAGTTGCGCCAGGTTGCGCTGGGTGGCCGGGTTCTGCCACATCTCGACGTTCATCGCCGGCGCCGCCAGCAGCGGTACGGTAGCGGGACGGGCGACGCACAAAGTCGACAACAGGTCGTCGCAGGCGCCGTGCGCCAGCTTGAAAATGAAATCGGCGGAGCAGGGCGCGATGACGATGGCGTCGGCGTCGCGGGTCAGGTCGATATGCGGCATGTTGTTGCCGATGCGGGCATCCCACTGATCGGTAAACACCGTCTTGCCGGACAGGCCCTGCATGGTGACGGGGGTGATGAAGTGCGTTGCCGCTGCTGTCATCACTACTTGCACCGAGGCGCCAGCCTTGGTCAGCGCCCGCGTGAATTCCGCCGCCTTGTAGCAGGCGATGCCGCCGGTGAGTCCCAGCACGATTTTTTTGCCAGCGAGATCCATGTCAGCTCCTGGAGTAATGCGTCAATTTATCTGCCTACTTGCTTATTCAATTGCTCGCTTATTTGTTTACGCGGCGCAATTCGTCAATGACGAACAATACCGCACCGACGCAGATCGCGCTATCGGCGATATTGAAAGCCGGCCAGTGCCAGTTGCGCACGTAGATGTCGAGAAAATCGATCACGTGGCCGTAGGCGATGCGGTCGATCACATTGCCAATGGCGCCGCCCAGGATCAGCGCAAGCGCGGTGCAGAACATGCGCTGGCCGGCATGCCGTTTCAGCAAGAAAGTGATGAACAATGCCGCGGCAATGCCGAGCGCGGTAAACAGATAGCGCTGCCAGCCGGATTCGGTCGACAGGAAACTGAAGGCGGCGCCCTTGTTATACACCAGCACCAGGTTGAAGAAGGACGTGACCGGCAGCGATTCGCCATAGCTGAACAGGCGCACGATGGTGATCTTGGTCAACTGGTCGAGCACCAGCACCAGCGCGGCGATCGCCAGCCATGGCGCCAAGCCGTATTTCGAGGACGTGGTAGAGATAGGGGAAGAGCGCTTTTTGGTGGCCATAATCAATTTTCAGAAATTTTCGTAGGGTGGGCACTGGTGCCCACGCGTGACTGCGATAACCGGCATGTCATTCTGCGCAGCGTCGAAATGGGCATCTAACGTGGCGTGAATTCAGTACGTGGGCTGAATTCACGCGTGGGCACGCTGTGCCCACCCTACGCAACATGCCGCAGTTCGCCCTTGCCAAACAGATTGGCGACGCAGCGTCCGCACAGGCCCGGATGCTCCGGGTGGCTGCCGACATCGGCGCGGTAGTGCCAGCACCGTTCGCATTTCTGCTGGGCCGACGGCGTCACCAGGATCGCTTCGTCCGCTTCGCTGGCGACTTCGGAAACGCTGGCGCTGGAAGTGATCAGCACAAACTTGAGGTCGTCGCCGAGGCTGGTCAGCAGCGCGTACTTGGCTGCCGCAGCCTTGATCTCGACTTCCGCCTGCAAGGAAGAACCGATGCCGCCGGCTACCCGCACTTCTTCCAGCTGCTTGGTGACGTCGGCGCGCACCGCGCGCACGGCATTGAATTTTTCGATCAGAGCCGCGGCGCCATCGATTTCCGGCAGCGTGTAATAGGTCTGCGTGAAAATGGTTTCATCGCTGGCGGCGAACGCTTCCGGGCTGGCGAAGAAGGACCAGGCTTCTTCCGCGGTGAACGACAGCGTCGGCGCCATCACCCGCAGCAGCGCCTGGGTGATGTGCCAGATCGCGGTCTGCGCCGAACGCCTTGCCGTCGAGCTGACGCCGCTGGTGTACAGGCGGTCCTTCAGGATATCCAGGTAGAAGCCGCCCAGGTCTTCCGAGCAGTACATCTGCAGCTTGGAGATCACCGGATGGAATTCGTAAGTCTCGTAATGATTCAGGATGTCGGTCTGCAGCTGGGCCATGCTGGCGATCGCATAACGGTCGATTTCCAGCAGCTCGGCGATCGGCACGGCGTCGGTCGCCGGATTGAAGTCCGAGGTGTTCGCCAACAGGAAGCGCAGGGTGTTGCGGATGCGGCGATATGACTCCGTCACGCGTTTCAAGATCTCTTCCGAGATGGTGATTTCGCCGGAATAATCACTGGAGGCAACCCACAGGCGCAGGATTTCCGCACCCAGCGAGTCAGCCACCTTTTGCGGCTCGACGCCGTTCTTCAGCGATTTCGACATCTTGCGGCCTTCGCCATCCACCACAAAGCCGTGCGTCAGCAAGGCGTTGTAGGGCGCGCGGCCGTTCAGCATGGCCGAGGTCAGCAAGGAGGAATGGAACCAGCCGCGGTGCTGGTCCGAGCCTTCCAGGTAAAGGTCGGCCGGGAATTGCAGCTGGCTGGCGTGCGAGCCGCGCAGTACGGTCTGGTGGGTCGAGCCGGAGTCGAACCAGACGTCCAGCGTGTCCTTGTTCTTGAGGTAATTGTCGGCGTCGTCGCCCAGCAATTCCTTCGGATCCAGCGCCTGCCATGCTTCGATGCCGTGCTGTTCGATGCGCTGGGCGATCTGTTCCAGCAATTCCGGCGTGCGCGGATGCAGCTGGCCGCTTTCCTTGTGCACGAAGAATGCCATTGGCACGCCCCACTGGCGCTGGCGCGACAAGGTCCAGTCGGGACGGTTGGCGATCATGCCGTGCAGGCGCGCCTTGCCCCAGCTCGGGAAGAATGCAGTTTCGTCGATCGCTTGCAGCGCGGTGGCGCGCAGGCTGCCGTGGCCATCCTTCGGCAGATTGTCCATGCTGGCAAACCACTGCGAGGTGGCGCGATAGATGATCGGCGACTTGTGACGCCAGCAATGCATGTAGCTGTGATCGAACATCACCAGCTTGAACAGCGCGCCGGCTTCGTCCAGTTTGCTGCAGATCGGCTTCGAGGCTTCCCAGATGGTCATGCCGGCAAAGAACGGCAGCCAGGATGCGAACTTGCCGTCGCCCATGACCGGGCTGATGATGTCGTCGTCCTTCATACCATGCGCTTTGCAGGAGATAAAGTCTTCGATGCCGTAGGCTGGCGCCGAGTGCACGATACCGGTGCCGCTGTCGGTCGTCACGTAGTCGCCCAGATAGACTGGCGACAGGCGGTCATAGCCTGGATCGGCGGCGGCCAGCGGGTGCTTGAAATTGATCAGCGACAGCGCCTCGCCCTTGCAGCTGGCGATCACGCTGCCTTCGAGGCCGAAACGCTGCAGCGAATCCGCCACCAGGTCTTGCGCCAGGATCAGCAGCAGCGGCTCGCCGTTGCGCGCGGTCTGCACCAGCGCGTAGTCGACTTCCGGATGGACGTTGAGCGCCTGGTTGGACGGAATGGTCCATGGCGTCGTGGTCCAGATCACCACATAGCCTTTGTCGGTCGGCAGCGCCGGCAGGCCGAAGGCGGCTGCCAGTTTTTCCGGCTCGGCGAACGGGAAACCGACATCGATCGACGGATCGCGCTTGTCCTGGTATTCCACTTCCGCTTCGGCCAGGGCAGAGCCGCAGTCGAAGCACCAGTTGACCGGCTTCAGACCGCGGTACACATAGCCTTTTTCCAGGATGGCGCCGAGCGCGCGCAGCTCATCGGCTTCATTGCCGAAGGCCATGGTCAGATAGGGGTTGTCCCATTCGCCCAGCACGCCGAGGCGGATGAAGTCTTTGCGCTGCAGGTCGATCTGTTCGTTGGCGTAGGCGCGCGCCTTGGACTGTACTTCCGCCACCGGCAGGTTCTTGCCGTATTTCTTTTCGATCTGGATTTCGATCGGCATGCCGTGGCAATCCCAGCCCGGCACGTAGGGCGCATCGAAGCCGGCCATGTTGCGGGCCTTGACGATCATGTCCTTGAGGATCTTGTTGACGGCGTGGCCCAGGTGGATCTCGCCGTTGGCATACGGCGGACCGTCATGCAGGATGAATTTCGGGCGGCCCTTGGACGCCTTGCGGATCCGTTCGTAGACTTTCTTTTCCTGCCATTGCTTGACCCATTGCGGCTCGCGTTTGGCGAGATCGCCGCGCATAGGGAATGGCGTCTCGGTCATGTTGACCGGGTATTTACTCTGCGGCTTAGCTTGCTTGGCCGGCTTGGTGGTTTCTGGTTTGCTGGTCTGATCGGACATAATTTTCTTTAATGGAATTCAGTGGAGCCTGCTAAGCGCAGGCATGACGCAAGCGACGATAAGTAACGGCACGCAGCGTCAAATTCGATCGGTGGCCGCAGTCGGCGCGCGCGAGGCGACGGCGGTTGCGCTCTCATGCTGGCGGAAATACGCCCGTGCATTGTCGACGTCGCGCTCGATGGCTGCGGTCAGGGTCGGCAGGTCGACGTATTTCTCTTCGTCGCGCAGCTTTTGCAAAAATTCGACCTGGATCAGCTTGCCGTAGCAATCGCCGCTAAAGTCGAGCAGATAGCTCTCCAGCAGCACCCGGCCGCTGTCGTCCACGGTAGGCCGTACGCCGATGCTGGCGACGGCCGGCAAAGGCTGTTCCGCCAGGCCATGCACTTTCACCACGAAAATCCCCGACAGCGCCGGCAGCTTGTGGCTGACGCGCAGGTTCAAGGTAGGGAAGCCGATGCTGCGGCCGAGCTTCTTGCCATGCACCACGTGACCCGAGATTGCATACGGATGGCCCAGCAGCGCCCGCGCGTGGCTGAAATCGCCAGCTGCCAGCGCGGCGCGCACCGCAGATGAAGAGACCCGCGCGCCCTGGTTCATCACGGTCGGCAAGGTTTCGACATGGAAGCCGTATTTCTTGCCGGCTTCGACCAAGGTAGCGATATTGCCGGCGCGGCGCGATCCAAAGCAGAAATCTTCACCCACCATCAGCCATTTCACGTGCAAGCCTTCGACCAGCACTTTTTCGATGAAGTCCTGCGGCGACATGGCGGCGAAACTGGCGTTGAAGTGTTCCACGATGACGCGGTCGATGCCGGCCTGCGACAGCGATTGCAGCTTGTCGCGCAGGTTGGCGACGCGGGTCGGCATATTGCCCGGCTGGCCGGCCCGCTGCGCAAAGAATTCGCGCGGGTGCGGCTCGAATGTCATGACCGCCGCATCCAGCCCCAGTTCGGTGGCCGCCTTGCGGACGTGCGCGAGCAGCACTTGATGGCCGCGATGAACGCCATCGAAGTTGCCGATAGTGAGCGCGCAAGGCGCGCGCGATTCGGCGTTGGGAAGTCCGCGAAATACCTTCATTGAAGTGACCGGAATATTTGTTGCAAAACCTTGGATTATAAATGCTTTCGGGGCCTTGCCCCCGCCAGGAAGAAGATCTGCGTCCGATTGCACGATTTAAAATTGGCAAAATGACTATTTTTTTCGCGTAGAGCCATTTATGCATCAAGGCGACCCGCAGGCTTACATTCTAGCCGCCCATAAAAAAATCGCCCCGAAGAGCGATTTTTATCAAGCGGCCAAGCTTTCGGCCAGATCAGGCCTGCTTGTTGCCGCCCAGCAGTCCACCCAGCAAACCGCCCAAGTCCAGGCCGCCGCCGGCTGCCGGAGCCTGGCCGTTCGGCGTCAGCTTGTCGACCAGGCCAGGCAGGATTTCCGACAGGTGGCCGGCTGCTTCGCTTGGGGAAATGCCGGCTGCCGCAGCCAGTTCCTGCAAGTGGCCGCCGCCCAGCGCCTGTTGCACCTGATCAGGCGAAATCGCCTGGTTCTGGCCGTTGCCTATCCATGACTGCACAACCGAGCCCAGACCCGCACCTTCGAATGCGCTGAGGAGGCCGCCGCCGGCGCCCGCAGCCTGGCCTGCGCCCGCACCGCCGCCTTGCAGCGCCTTCAGCAGCAACGGCACTGCAGCCGCGATCAGCATGGCTTTCGGATCATTCGATTGCTGCTGGCCGCCACCGAGGATGCCGCCTAACGAATCCAATAGTCCCATAATATTCTCCAGAGTAAGTAATGCGATAAGCCACGAAGGCTGATTTCTATCTTGCGGAAAATGCAAGCTAGCTACAAAGCAAATAAGCAGACCGATACTACAACGAGGCAAGCAGTTTGAGTAGTTGCGCAACTGAAAACGATTGTGTCTTGGCGTCCGTTCTTATTCTAGCCAGAGTTTCCATTTTTGCTTAGATCAATTTGTAGCAACCATAGGAAAGCTGCGATGGCGCACCCTACATCTCACCCCAGATCGCATTGATCGCCGCCAGCGCCGCCAGGCCGGCTGTTTCTGTGCGCAGGATCCGCGGTCCCATCGACAGCATCAGCGCGCCCTGGCTGCAGGCCAGGTTTTCTTCCGCTTCGGTAAAGCCGCCTTCCGGACCGATCAGCAGCGCCAGCGCTTGCGGCGGCTGATGGCGCGCCCAGTCCGACAGCGATTGCTCGCCGCGCGGCGACAGCAGGATGCGCTTGTGCAGATCCTGTTGCTGGACCCAGTCGTTGAACGGGCTGAGGGTGGCCAGGCTGGGCATGCGGTTGCGCCCGCTCTGCTCGGCGGCGGCGACAATCACGGCCTGCCAGTGGCTTTGCTTTTTCTCGGCGCGCTCGCTGTTCAGCCGGACCACGCAACGCTGCGCCGCCAGCGGCTGGATTGCCGCGACGCCCAGCTCGACCGCCTTTTCGATGATCCAGTCCAGCTTCGACGATTCCGGCAGAGCCTGCGCCAGCGTAATCGCATAAGGCAGTTCCACTTCGCGCGGCGAGAAAGTCTTGATTTCAGCGTTGACGCGCTTTTTTTCGATGCTGCTGATGGTCGCGGTGTACTCGCCGCCTTCGCCGTTGAACAGCGTGATAGGCGCAGCCGGCCCGAGGCGCAGCACCAGCAGGTGATGGGCGACGGCGTCAGGCAGGGCCAGCACCTGGCCGATTTCGAGCGGACTTGAGACGTAGAAACGAGGCATGTAGGAAAGGTTTCTTTAATTTCTTTGGTTTTTAGTTAATAGGTCATGCAGGCGGCATTCAAGATGCCCAGCCCAAGGCTGACTGTACCAAGAAAGAGGCCGGATGCGATCTTGTTTTCAGGAATATCCGCCACCAGCGTCGGCAGCAGCAGCCTGACAATCAGGAAAGCCAGCAGCTGCACCACCAGCGCCACCACGCCCCACACCAGCATGTCGAGCAGGTTGATGCTGTTCGAAATGGCCGACGCCAGGGCGACGCTATAGCCGAGCAGGGCGCCGGCCAGGCTGGCTGCCGCCGCATTGTTGCCGGCGCGGATCAGGGCCAGTTCATGATAGGGCGTGATGAAAATATACACCACGAAAAATATGCCGACCAGCAGCAGCGCCAGGCCGAAGTGGGACAGGAAGGCCGGCAGGCCGACGGGAAGAAAGGCAAGGCTCATGGGTCGATGCTCCTGGTAACGAGGTTGGCTGCGCTATGCAACGGCAGATTGATGCTTGGTTTGCTGCTCAATCAACAAAATAATGCGGGACGAAGCGGCTGGTGTCCTTGGTGATCAGCGAAACGTCTTCGCGGATGCCGATGCCGGCCGGCGCATCGCCTACTACCCATGAGCCGATTGAGGTGTAGGCCGGCGTGATGCCGTCGTCGAATTTCGGCTGCGGCGCAAACGCCTGGTAGACATAGCCTTCGGCGCCGTACTGCCCGGGTTGATGGTGGACCTCGCCGCCGGCATAGATCGTGATGTTTTCGCCTTCGCGCGAGTACAGCGGCTTCTTGACGAAATCGCCGCTGATGCGCCAGGCATCGAAAAACGCCGGCAGCAGATTGGGATGTCCCGGAAACAGTTCCCACAGCACCGGCAGGATGGCCTTGTTCGACAGCACCATCTTCCAGGCTGGCTCCACCAGGCGCAGCGGCCGCGCCAGCAGATGCTCGGCAAACGCTTCGCGGCATAGCCATTCCCAGGGGTACAGCTTGAACAGGTTGTCGATCTTGATGTCGTGGTCGTCGACGAATTCCGCGTGCCGCTCGTCCCAGCCGATGTTTTCTATCGCCAGCTGCTTGGTGGCGAAGCCGGCCTGGATCGCGGTATCGCGCAGATAGGCCAGGTTGCCCTCGTCTTCTTCGTGGCCGCCGATGCAGGCGAAATGCAGCAGGCCTTTGCATTGATGGCGGCTAGCCAGGGTCTGCCACTGGGCGATCAGTTTCTCGTGCAGCGAGTTGAACTGGTCTGCCTGCGGCAGCACATCCTGCAGCCAGTACCATTGCGCCACGCTGGATTCCACCAGGCCGGTCGGCGTATCGGCGTTATATTCCAGCATCTTCGGCGCGCCCTGGCCATTCCAGGAAAGATCGAAGCGGCCGTACAGCGAGAACTCCTTGTCGCGCCAGCTTTCTTCCACCAGCGCCCAGAACGGTTGCGGAATGGCGAACTGCTCCAGGCGCTCCTTGGCGATCACGTGCTCCACTGCCTGCAGCGCCATCTGGTGCAATTCGCTGGTGGCGTCTTCGATGGTATCGATCTGCGCCGCCGTAAAGCGGTAGGCATAGCGCTCATCCCAATACAGATCGTCGATCGAATGGTAGGTGAAGCCCAGCGCTTCGAATTGTTCCTGCCAGTTGGCGCGCGGCGTCAGGCTTTCGCGAATCATGTTTAACCGCCGGCCGAGGAAATGTGGGCGCCGCCAAAGCCGCCGCGCGACACGCTGCGGGCGACCGAGTGGTTGCTCTCGCCGCTGCCGCCGGCCAGCCCGAAACTGCTGCCGCCGCTGCGGGCGCTGCGTTGCGCGCTGGCGCGTTCGCCTTCATCGTAGCTGGGACCGTAATAGCGGCCGAAGTAAGCGCCGCCGTGGCCGCCGCTGGAGCTGCTGCTGCCAGGTGCCGGCTGGCACAGCTCGGGCCGTCCCCAGTCCTTTTTACAATCTTCCTGGCTGGCATATTCGTCGCGCGCCTGGCGCGGACCGCAGCCTGCCAGCAAGGTTGACGCCGCCAGCACCAGCGGCACGGCGCGGCTCTTTCTGGAAGACAGGGCGGCGTTTTCCAAGGTTTGCTTCAAAAGACCGGTGGTTGGCAAAACGCTCTCCCTATCAGGCAACGATGAAAATGCAGCAACAAACTAAGCGCCCAGATTTTGCACGAAATTGGGCAGGGCGAATAGTGCTGGATGGACATTTTCGTTGTAATACTGCAGCTCAGCCAGCGCCCGGTCTTGCAGGCGGATGGCGATTTCCTGGCTTGCCAATTGCCGCGGATCGAGCGTGTCGCTGGCCACCGCCATGCCCCACAGTGCGCCGTACAGCGGCACATAGACGGTGTAAGGACTGACATGCCGGAAGACATTGCCGAGCCGTTGGCGCAACTGGGCGAAGCGTTGCGGATGATGGAAGGGGCTGCCCAGGTGCATCACCAGCGCGCCGCCGGGGGCGAGCAAGGTCTGGCAGGCTTGCAGGAATTCCTGGGTATAGCAGTCTGCCGCCAGCGTGCTGCCGTCGGCTGCCTGCGGATCGGTCAGGTCCAGCAGGATCAAGTCATAGAGCTGATCTGCAACATGCGCTTGCGCCGCTTCTTTGACAAAAGCGAAGCCATCCAGCGCGATATGCTGTACCCGCGGATCGTCCAGGGCGCCGTGATGGATCTGCTGAAGATGCTCGCGCGCCAGCTGAATCACTAGTGGATCGATTTCGCAAAGCGTGATGTGTTCGATCGACGGGTGCTTGAGCAACTCCTCGCTGCTGCCGCCGTCGCCGCCGCCGACAATCAGCGCGCGCCGCGGATGCGGATGGCTGAGCGCGGCCGGATGCACCAGGCATTCATGATAGAAGAATTCGTCGCGTTCGGAAGTCATGAAAGCGCCGTCCAGCCGCATCACCTTGCCGTATTCGGCGGAATCGGCAATCTCTATGCGCTGGAACGGCGATTGGGTTTGCGCCAGCGGCGGCGCCAGACTGGTGCCGTAGGCGGTATGCGGCGTCAGCTGTTCCAGCGCCAGGGTCTGGCCGCTGGCGCCGTTGCCGCGCTGCAGGCGCTGGGTTTGCCACTGCGTCGCGGCGAAGCCGGCGATCAGCGCTTCCAGCAAGGCGCTGGCCTTGGCGCTGTTGTCTTCCGTGAAATTGCAGACATATACATCCAGCGTCACCGCCTGGCGTTCCGGCCAGGTATGCACCGCCAGGTGCGACTCGGCCAGCAGCAGGGCGCAGGTGACGCCGGCGGCGCTGCCGTCGGCGGCCTGGAAGGGATGAAATTTTTCACCGACGATGGTGAGGCCGGAGCGCCGGGTCTGCGCCAGCACAAATTCCCGCAATAGTACCGGATCGAGCAGCAAGCCCGGAGCGCAGCGGCAGTCGTAGCAATCTGCCGTCAGATGTAAACCTTGCATGGTCTGTTCAGTAAAAAAGGAGGCCCGGAGGGATAAAGTCGATATCGGATTGGCAATTTAGCCATTCAATCCGTATCGGATGCGCTTGCTCGCCTGCGGCGTTGCGGCAGCATTTTACTTCCCCGGAAGGGGAGAAATGCGCGGATTTGAACCGGTATCGACCGCATTTTGGTAAAATATCGGCCTTTGTGGCTGTTCTGGCAGCCGGTGCCGACGCCCGCTGCCCCGGATGACCGACACGCCCACTAACCAATTTTCAACCATTGCCTACCGCTCACACCATGACTTCCACTCTCCCGACCACCAAGATGGCCAATGCAATCCGCGCACTGGCAATGGACGCTGTACAGAAAGCTAATTCGGGCCATCCCGGCATGCCGATGGGCATGGCGGAAATCGCAGTCGCCTTGTGGGCTAAGCACTACCGTCACAACCCAAGCAATCCGCACTGGTTCAATCGCGACCGTTTTGTCTTGTCGAATGGTCATGGCTCGATGCTGCAATATGCCTTGCTGCACCTCACCGGCTACGATCTGCCGATGGACGAGCTGCGCAATTTCCGCCAGATGCATTCAAAGACGCCTGGCCACCCTGAAGTCGATGTCACGCCGGGGATTGAAACCACCACCGGCCCGCTGGGCCAGGGTTTGACCAATGCGGTCGGCATGGCGCTGGCGGAAAAGCTGCTGGCGGCGGAATTCAACCGCGGTGAACTGGCAATCGTCGATCACCACACTTACACTTTTGTCGGCGACGGCTGCCTGATGGAAGGCATCTCGCACGAAGCCTGTTCGCTGGCCGGTACGCTGCGCCTGTCGAAGCTGATCGTGCTGTACGATGATAACGGTATCTCGATCGACGGCCATGTCGAAGGCTGGTTCAAGGACGACACCCCGAAGCGTTTCGAAGCCTACGGCTGGAACGTGATCCGCGCCGTCGACGGCCACAATGTGGAAGCCGTCAGCGCCGCCATCCATCAAGCCAAGCTGTCCGACAAGCCGACCCTGATCTGCTGCAAGACAATCATCGGCAAAGGCTCGCCGAATTTGGCCGGCACCGACAAGGTGCACGGCGCGGCATTGGGCGACAAGGAAATCGCCGCCGTGCGCGAAGCGCTGGGCTGGAATTATGCGCCGTTTGAAATCCCTGCCGACGTCTACGCAGCATGGGACGCCAAGCCGCAAGGCCAGCAGTTCGAAGGCGACTGGAACGCCCTGTTTGCTGCCTATACCGCCGCGCATCCGCAGCAAGCCAGCGAATTCACCCGCCGCATGAAGGGCGAACTGCCGGGCAATTTCGAACAGACAGTGAGCGCGTACATTGCTACCTGCGTCGAGAAAAAAGAAACCATCGCCACCCGCAAGGCCAGCCAGAACGCGATCCAGGCGCTGGCGCCGGTGCTGCCGGAATTCCTCGGCGGTTCGGCCGACCTGACCGGTTCCAACCTGACCAACTGGAAAGAAAGCGTGGCAGTGCGCGCTGACCAGCCGGGTAACCACATCAACTACGGCGTGCGCGAATTCGGCATGAGCGCGATGATGAACGGCATGGCATTGCATGGCGGCTACATTCCGTTCGGCGCCACTTTCCTGACCTTCTCCGACTACAGCCGCAATGCCCTGCGCATGGCTGCGCTGATGAAGATCCGTTCGATCTTCGTGTTCACCCACGACTCCATCGGCCTCGGCGAAGATGGCCCGACCCACCAATCGGTGGAACATGTTTCCAGCCTGCGCCTGATCCCGCAACTGGACAACTGGCGTCCATGCGACACGGTTGAATCGGCCGTGGCATGGCAGCAGGCGGTGCAGCGCAAGCATGGTCCAAGCACACTGATTTTCTCGCGCCAGAACCTGCAATACCAGGAACGCGACGCGGCGCAGATCGCCAACATCCAGCGCGGCGCCTATATCCTGAAAGATGCGCCGGACGCCAAGGCGATCCTGATCGCCACCGGTTCCGAAGTCGAGCTGGCGATGCAATCGGCGGCAGCGCTGGCGCAGGAAGGCATCGCGGTACGCGTGGTGTCGATGCCTTGCGCCGACGTCTTCGACCGCCAGGAAGGCGCTTACAAGGCCAGCGTGCTGCAACGCGGCTTGCCGCGCGTGGCGATCGAAGCCGGCGTGACGGCGTTCTGGCACAAGTATGTCGGCCTGGAAGGCGCCGTGGTCGGCATCGACACCTTCGGCGAATCAGCTCCGGCCCCTGTGCTGTTCAAGCATTTCGGCTTCACTGTTGAAAACGTCGTGGCCAAGACCAAGCTGGTACTGGCATGAATCTGAGAGCTGCACGGGCGATCGGCAAGATGGACATCGCCAACATCGTCGGCGACGTCGTCATCCGCCGCGCCACCGTCGCCGATGCGGCGGTGATCGCGGCGGTGCGCATCGATAGCTGGCGCACCACTTACCGCGGCATCATTCCGGACGACTATCTGGACGGCATGAAGATTGAAGACAGCACGGCCATCTGGAGCCGCATCCTGTCGGCGACTTCGAACGCCGCCAATGTCTTCGTGGCCGAGGTGGACGGCGAGGTGCTGGGCTTCGCGGCCGGCATGACGCTGGCCGAATCCAAGCTCGGCTTCGACTCCGAGCTGTCGGCGATCTACCTGGAGCCGTCGGTGCAGCGCGCCGGCATCGGCCGCAAGCTGGTGGCGCACGTGGCCGCAGCCCTGGCCAGCGCCGGCGCCAACAACATGCTGGTATGGGTGCTGGCGGACAATCGCCCGGCACGCCAGTTTTACGAAATGCTGGGCGCCGAACTGCTGGCCGAGCAGCCGTTCAGCTGGGATGGACTGGAATTGCAGGAAGCCGGCTATGGCTGGCGTACCATCAGGGTCAGTTGAAACGTGTGTGATGAAGTTGCAGCAAATTTATTGTTATTGTTAATACCTTAGGAGAAAACCATGACTATCCGCGTCGCCATCAATGGCTATGGCCGTATCGGCCGCAACATCCTTCGCGCCCATTACGAAGGCGGCAAAAAGCATGACATCGAGATCGTCGCCATCAACGACCTCGGCGACTCGAAAACCAATGCCCACCTGACCCAGTACGATACTGCCCACGGCAAGTTCCCTGGCACCGTGACGGTCGACGGCGACTTCATCGTGGTCAATGGCGACCGCATCAAGGTATTGGCGCAGCGTAACCCGGCAGAACTGCCATGGGGCGAACTGGGCGTCGACGTCGTGCTGGAATGCACCGGCTTCTTCACCACCAAGGAAAAGGCCAGCGCGCATATCAAGGGCGGCGCCAAGAAAGTCATCATCTCCGCACCGGGCGGCAAGGATGTCGACGCGACTGTCGTGTTCGGCGTCAACCACGGCGTACTGAAAGCCAGCGACACCGTGATCTCCAACGCTTCCTGCACCACCAACTGCCTGGCGCCGCTGGTCAAGCCGCTGAACGACAAGATCGGCGTGCTGAACGGCCTGATGACGACCGTTCACTCCTACACCAACGACCAGGTGCTGACCGACGTCTACCACGAAGACTTGCGCCGCGCCCGTTCCGCCACCATGAGCATGATCCCGGCCAAGACCGGCGCCGCAGCAGCAGTCGGCCTGGTGCTGCCTGAGCTGAACGGCAAGCTGGACGGCTTCGCGATCCGCGTTCCTACCATCAACGTTTCGCTGGTCGACCTGTCGTTCGTCGCCGCCCGCGACACCACTGTCGACGAAGTCAACGCGATCATGAAAGATGCATCGGAAAACGGCGCTCTGAAGGGTTTGCTGACGTACAACGTCGAGCCGCTGGTATCGGTCGATTTCAACCACAATCCGGCCTCCTCGAACTTCGACTCCACGCTGACCAAGGTTTCCGGTCGCCTGGTGAAGGTCTCGAGCTGGTACGACAATGAATGGGGTTTCTCGAACCGCATGCTGGACACCACGGTCGCACTGGTGAACGCCAAGTAAGACCTTGGTTTTGCCTGCATGATGAAACGCCCCGTTGATCGGGGCGTTTTTTTTTGGGGGGGCAATGCGCTATAGTAGGTCGTGTTGCGAATAACCTAACCTGATCCGGGAGCCTGCATGACAGTCAGCGCAGATAGCCAGGGCGATTTCGAAACGATTGCCCGCTCGATGACGCCTTCCGACCTGGAAGTCATGCGGGCCTTGCTGGAGTCCGAGAGAATACCGGCGTTTGTGCTCGACGGCGGCATCAACCAGGTGTATTCGCTGCTGGCGGTTGCCACCGGCGGGGCGCGCCTGCAAGTGGCGTCCGAAGATGTCGCCGCCGCCCGCCAGATCCTGGCAGCCTTCGAGTCCGGACAGCTGACGCTGGAGGATGAAGTGATCGGCGAAGAGCGCCAGGCGGCGCCGGACAAGCGCAGAGGCCGCGCTCTTGTCCTCATGATCATGGGTTTTTTTGGGTTTGTCTGAATTCCTGCCTGCGGGATCAGATGACCTTGAACGTCTGCTCCCATAATTGCTTCACCACTGAGATTTCGAGAGCGATGCGGCTGGCCGCCACGCGCGCCCTTTCTTCTCCCTGCAAGCGGCCCTGATGCTGCAATTTGCGGAAGGTCCGGTAGGCGTCGGCCACCGCGCCGGCCAGCACCGCATCGATCAAGCCCAGTTCCCCGCACAGTTTCAGCAGCGCGATATTGCCGATATCTGCCGTCAGCTGCGCGTAGTCGGCGGCATGGCGCAAGATCAGGAATTGCACCAGGAATTCGATGTCGATCATGCCGCCGGCGTCATGCTTGAGATCGAAGCGCTCGCTGCGGTTAGGGTGGGCGTCGCGCATCTTCTGGCGCATGTCCAGCACTTCGGCCTGCAGCTTTCCGGCGTCGCGCACCTGGCGCAAGACCTCCACGCGCAAGGTTTCGAAACGTTCGCCGATGGCGGCGTCGCCGGCGCAGAAGCGCGCCCGCGTCAGCGCCTGGTGTTCCCACAGCCAGGCCGATTCGCGCTGGTATTTTTCGAACTTGCCGAACGATGACACCAGCAAGCCGCTGGCGCCGTCGGGGCGCAGCGCGATGTCGATGTCGAACAGGATGCCGGCCGAGGTGTGGCTGGTCATCCAGGTGATGAAGCGCTGCGCCAGCTTGGCGTACAGGCCGGGACCGTCCTGGTCCTCGTCGTCGTACAGGAACACCACATCGAGGTCGGAGACGTAGCCGAGTTCCTTGCCGCCCAGCTTGCCGTAGGCGATCACGGTAAACAGCGGGATGTCGCGGTGGCGCGCCGGCATCATGTTCCAGATCGCCTGCACCGTGGCGGCCACCAAGGCATCCGCCAGGCTCGACAGATGGTCGGCCAGCGCCTCGATACTGAGCATGCCTTCCAGGTCCTGCGCCAGCAGGCGGAACTGCTGGGCATGGTGCATTTCGCGCAGCAGGTCCATCTGGCGTTCGGTATCGCCGGGCGCCGTTTCCAGCTGACGACGGCATTCCAGGGCAAACGCCGGCCAGTCCGGCGCCGCGTTGAGGCTGCGCGGATCGAGCAGTTCGTCCAGCAGGATCGGATGCTGGGTCAGGTATTTGGCGGCCCAGTCGCTGGCGCTGATCATGCGGATCACGCGGTGCAGGGTGGCCGGATATTCGGTCAGCAGCGCCAGGTAGGCGGCGCGGCGCGCGATCGCCTCGAGAAAATCGAGCAGACGGTTCAGGGTCGGCAGGTGGCGCTCGGGTTCAGGAATCGCCGCCACCACCGGCAGCGCCGCATTGACCAGCGCCAGCAGGCGGCCGCGGCTGCTGACGGGCAGGTTCTGCACACGCGTCGATTGCCAGGTAGTCGCCAGCCGCTGCGCCGCCGCCGAGGCGTCGGAAAAGCCGCAATGGGTGAGGACGATGGTGATGGTTTCGTGATTGTCGCTTTCGCTCAGGGTATGCAGCACATTATCGGCGTCGTCCCAGTCTTTCTGCGGGTTGCGGTCCTGTTGCTTGTCGTTGAAGATGTCGGCGAACTGGGCATCGACCAGCGTGCGGTGCTGGTCGAGCACCTGCATCAATGCCGGCACGTCGGCAAAGCCCATGGCCTGGGCGATGATCAGGCAATCCGCGTCGTTGGTGGGGAAGGTATGGGTTTGCGCATCGTCCAGGTATTGCAGGCGGTGTTCCAGGTTGCGCAGGAAGTCGTAGGCTGCCAGCAGCTTGTCGACCACCTCGGCGTCGAGCAGGTTCTTGCAGGCCAGGGTGCGCAAGGTGGCGCGGGTGGAGCGGTCGCGCAGCTCGGCGTCGCGGCCGCCGCGGATCAGCTGGAACACCTGCGCCAGGAATTCGATTTCGCGGATGCCGCCGCGGCCGAGCTTGACGTTGTTGCTGCGTTCCGGATGCAATGCTTCCAGGCGCTTAACCTCGGTATGGATCTGCGCATGCATGGAGCGCATGGCGTCGATCGAACCGTAGTCCAGGTAACGGCGGAACACGAAAGGGCGGCTGATGTTGGCCAGCGCGGCGATATCTTCAGCCCGGCCGGTGAGGGCGCGCGCCTTGCACCAGGCATAGCGTTCCCATTCGCGGCCCTGGGTTACCAGATAGGTTTCCACCATATTGAAACTGGCCACCAGCGGCCCCGAGGCGCCGTTAGGGCGCAGCGCCATGTCGACGCGGAAGGTAAAGCCGTCTTCAGTGATTTCGGACAGGGCGCCGATCAGCTTCTTGCCCAGCCGGGTGAAGAATTCGTGATTCGACAAGCTGCGCTGGTCGGCGCTGGCAGGCTGGGTGTCGCCATCTTCCGGATAGGCGAAAATCAGGTCGATATCGGAAGAGACGTTGAGCTCGCAGCCGCCCAGCTTGCCCATGCCGAGCACGATCAGCTCCTGCGGCTGGCCCGATTCTTCGCCCTGCGGCACGCCATGCAGCGCCACCATGTCGGCGGTCAGCGCCGCCAGGTGGGTCTGCACCGCGAACTCGGCGAAATGCGTGACTGCGCTGACCACTTCATCCAGGTCGGCGAGGCCGCGCAAATCGCGCTCGATCAGGGTGCACACCAGCAGGTTGCGCAGGCGGCGCATGGCGCGCGGTAACGGCATGCCGGAATCTGTTTCTTTTTGTAACAACTGCTTTAGCAGCGCCGGGCTGAGGGTTAACCTTGCGGTTGAGGCCGCCAGCTGGGCGACCCGCTCGGCGCGTCCTGTTTCGGCATTGATCCAGCGCGTATAGAAGCGGGAGGCGGCGGTGCTGCTGATGAGGGATGGAGTCACGGGTCTGAACGGTAAATGAAGCGAATTGAAAAGAAAATTGGCGACCAGCGCCGGCCTTTTTGTTTTTTTAGCTATCTCGGGCTTTTTTAGCGATATCGGCACTGATCCATGCGAACATACGGGCTGGCAGCTTGTCGAACCTGAACAGCAACAGGCGCAGCTTGCCGCACTGGAATCAATCAGATGCTGTCATCTTATTCTACCTTGAGCTCTCTATTTTACCGATTCTGATTGATGTTGGAACAACAACCAAATTTACCGCCAGCTAGCCGACTTGCAATCTGCTGGCGCGCCGGAATTGCCACCTATAAGCACCTGAACCTGGTAACGCACCACTTGCTGGGCGCCTTGCTGAAGCTGCTGATCGTGGCGTATTTCCTGTTTTGCGGACTGTTTCTGGGTTTGCGCTACGTGGTGCTGCCGAATATCGGCTACTACAAGGCGGAAGTCGAGCAAATCGCCAGCAAGGCTGCCGGCAACCCGATCTCGATCGGCGCCTTGCAAGCATCCTGGCACGGTTTGCAGCCGCACCTGACACTAGATAACGTTGTCATTCACGATAAAGCCGGCCAGGCAGCGCTGACCTTGCCGCAGGTGGCCGCGACCATCTCGTGGCGCTCGCTGCTGGTGGGCGGGGTCAGGCTGGCGGCGCTGGAAATCAACAGCCCGGATCTGCAGATCGAACGCGATACGCAGGGCAATCTGTTCGTCGGCGGCATTCTGGTCAATTCCAAGGAAAAGAACGACGGCGCGGGCGCCGAATGGCTGCTGGCGCAGCACCGGATTGTCATCCGCAATGGCCAGCTGCGCTGGCGCGACGATCTGCGCAAGGCGCCTGAACTGACGCTTACCAATATCGATCTGGTGTTGCAGAACCGCTGGCGCCGCCATCAGTTGTCGGTGCGGGCGACGCCGCCGGCCGCGTTTGCCGCGCCGCTCGACGTACGCGCCAATTTCGTCCATCCGGTATTCGCGCAGAAAACCGCCGACGTCAAACGCTGGACCGGTACGCTGTATGCCAATCTGCACGATACCGATCTGGCGGTCTGGAAGGACTATTTCGATTACCCGCTGGAACTGACGCAGGGCCGGGGCACGTTGCAAGCCTGGCTCGATCTCGACCATGCCAAGGTGAGCAACTTTACCGCCGATCTGCAACTGAGCAATTTGTCGATGCGGCTGCGGCGCGATTTGCAGCCCCTGGCGCTGGAACATGTCAGCGGCCGCGTATCCGCCCGTGAAATGCTGGGGCCGCAGCCGTTGCTGCAGGACGATGCCGCGGCTTTCGGCGCCAACGGCCATGCCGTCGAGCTCACCGATTTTTCTCTGAAGACGGCGGATGGCCTGACGCTGCCGCGCACCAGCATCAGCGAAACCTATGTGCCGGCGCAAGGAAAGGCGGGAGAGAAATATACCTTGCAGGCCAAGGCATTGGATCTGCAGACCCTGGCCGGCTTTGCCCAGCGCTTGCCGCTGACGGCGCCGCAGATCAAGATGATCGACGACTTTGCGCCGCGCGGCCAGCTGCGCGATTTTTCCGCGCAATGGCAGGGGGCTTATCCAGCCATTACCGCCTACAGCGCAAAGGGGCGCTTCGAGGGCCTGACCATCAACCCGCAGCCGCCGCGCGCGGCTCAGCCGAAGACGGCCAGCCAGCCGGCGCAGGCTGCGGTGCCTGGCATTCCCGGGGTCGATAACCTAAGCGGCAGCATCGATGCCAACCAGGATGGCGGCAGCCTGAACCTGGCGTCTGAAAAAATGCAGTTGAATCTGCCCGGATTTTTTGAGGAGCCCTTGCTGCCGTTCGACAAACTGGATATGAAAGCCAGTTGGGCCTTCCAGCAAAAGAATGTGCTGCTGAAGATCGACAGCATGGATTTCGTCCAGGACGGCGTGGTGGGCTCCCTCTCGGGCAGCCATCTGCTGCCTATGCAGGACCGGCACGGCGTCGCGCTGGGGGTGATCGACATGAGCGCCACCCTGAGCGAATTCGACCTCAAGAAAATCGGCCGCTATTTGCCTATCCATACGCCGGAACATCTGCATAACTGGCTGGTCGGCGCGCTGAAGGAAGGCAGCGCCAAGGATGTGGTGATCAAGATCAAGGGCGACCTGGCTGATTTCCCGTTCCGCACGGATACGCCGAACGCCAAGCCGAAGGGCGAGTTCAGCGTCGCCGGCAAAATAGAAAACGGCACGCTGGAATATGAGCCCGGCCATTTCGGCCAGGATGGCAAGCAACCCCTGTGGCCCTTGCTGGAAAAAATAGACGGCACCTTTTCCCTGGAGCGTACGCGCCTGCAGATCAAGGCAGCCAGCGCCCAGACCTCGGCGGTCGGCGTGAGCGAGGTCACCGCCACGGTGCCGGACCTGGCGTCGCACGACGAGATGCTGATAATCGACGGCAATGCCGCCGGCGCCTTGCAGGACTTCCTGCAATTCACTAACAATAGTCCGGTGCTGCACTGGATCGACGGCTTTACCAGCGAGTCGCAAGGCAAGGGCAACGCCAAGCTGCAGCTGAACCTGCAAATACCGCTGGCGCATGCGATCGACACCAAGGTTGCCGGCGTCCTGCAGTTCCTCAACAATGACGTCGTCCTGCAAAAGATCATTCCGCCTATCGCCAATGCCAGCGGCAAGCTTGAATTCAATGAAAAGGGCTTCAACCTGAACGGCATCAAGGGCAACCTGCTGGGCGGCCCGGTGCAGGCCAGCGGCGGCACCCAGCCGGATCGCCAGACCGTGATCAAGATCGAAGGCACAGGCGGGATCGACGGCTTGCGCGCGATGTATCCCTATCCGGCGATGCAAAAGCTGCTGTCCCATGCCAGCGGCAACAGCCGCTACAGTGCGACCGTCGCCATCCGCGACCATCATCCGGAACTGTTGATCGAATCCAGCCTGCAAGGCATCGCCCTGGATTTCCCGGAACCGCTGCGCAAGAGCGTCAACGATGCCATGCCGCTGAAATTCGAGTGGCTGGGCGTTGCCTCCGACGACGCCGCCATTGCCCGCGATGAGCTCCGGCTGGCGCTGGGCTCCGGCATTGTCGCGCGTTATCAGCGGCAAAAGCCGGTGGTCAAGGCTGAGAATGGCGTTGCCGCTCCGGCGAGCAAGGCGGCCGACTGGAAGGTGGTGCGCGGCGGCATCGGCATCAATACGCCGGCGCCGGAGCCGGACAGCGGGCTGGCGATCAACCTGAATGCCAAGACGCTCAATCTGGATGCCTGGAACAATCTGACCAGCGCCTTGAACGAGAGCAGTGCCGCGAAAGCGGGCGAGGAATCGGCCTTGGCCGGCGTGGCGCAATATGCGGAACCGAACCTGGTGTCGGTGCGCGCCAACCAGCTGGTGTTGCTGGGCAAGACGCTGGACAACGTGGTGGTGGGCGCCTCGCACCAGAAGAATGCCTGGCAGGTCAATATCGATTCCAAGCAAGCCTCCGGCTATGTCACCTGGAGCGCATCGCCCAGCGGCCGTGGTCTCGGCAAGGTGACTGCGCGTCTGTCCTCGCTGATCATTCCGCAGGGCGGCGAATCGGATGTCGGCGAGGTGCTGGAGGGCAAGGGCGGCTCCACCCAGATTCCGGGGCTGGACATTGTCGCCGACGACTTCCAGCTGCTCGGCAAGAAGCTCGGACGGCTGGAGCTGAGCGCCAACAATGTGCGCGCCAATGTCGGCAGCGAGTGGCGCATCCATAAACTGTCGATCAAGAATCCTGACGCAGAATTGAAGGCCGACGGCAAATGGACCACGGTCGACGGCGACAACACTACCAGCCTGACCTATGCCATGGATATCACCGACGCCGGCAAGCTGCTGGACCGTTTCGGTTTCGCCCACGTGCTGCGCGCCACCAAGGGACGCATGGATGGCGAGGTCAGCTGGAAGGGCTTGCCGTTCACCATGGATATCCCGTCGCTTTCGGGCCAGGTCAACCTGGACATGGCTTCCGGCCAGTTCCTGAAAGTCGATCCCGGCGCCGCCAAGCTGCTGGGCGTGCTGAGCCTGCAATCCCTGCCGCGCCGCCTGACCCTGGATTTCCGCGATATCTTTTCCGAGGGCTTCGCCTTCGACAGCGTGGTCGGGACCGCCACGATTGCGCAGGGCAAGGCGCATACTGACAACTTCAAGATGCGCGGCGTCAGCGCCACTGTATTGATGGACGGCGTCGCCGATATTGCAAGGGAAACCCAGGACCTGCACGTGGCGGTGCTGCCGGAAATCAATGCCGGCACGGCCTCGGTGGTAGCGCTGGCGATCAATCCGGTGATCGGCATCGGCACTTTCCTGGCGCAGCTGTTCCTGCGCGACCCGCTGATGCGGGCCTTCACCTTTGAATATAATATTACCGGCGGCTGGACCGATCCGGTGGTGACCAAGCTCGATCACAAGACCGAGACGCCGACCGCGAGCAATCCCGATCTGTCGTCCGGTCGCTAATCAGTCATCTCAGCACAGGAGTTCGGCATCATGAGCCAGCAGATACCCAGTTCAGCCAGTGTCAACGTCGCCGCGATCCAGATGGTGTCGACGCCGGTGCTGGAAGAAAATTTCAACACCGCGCGGCGCCTGGTGGCCGAAGCTGCAGGCCAGGGCGCGCAGCTGGTGCTGCTGCCTGAATACTGGCCGATCATGGGCATGCAGGACACCGACAAGCTGACTTGCGCCGAAATCCTGGGCGAAGGACCGATCCAGACCTTCATGGCGCAGCTGGCGCGGGAACACGGCATCTGGCTGATCGGCGGCACCCTGCCGATGATCGCCGGTGAAGTCGGCAAGGTGCTCAACACCACCCTGGTCTACGATCCCGCCGGCCACCAGGTCAGCCGCTACGACAAGATCCACCTGTTCAGCTTCAGCAAGGGTGAAGAGTCCTACGACGAGGCGCGCACCATCGTCTACGGCAAGGAGACCGGCAGTTTCCAGGCGCCGTTCGGCAAGGTCGGCTTGTCGGTCTGCTACGACTTGCGTTTTCCGGAGCTGTACCGGGTGCTGGGCGATTGCGCCCTGATCGTGGTGCCGGCGGCATTTACCTACACCACCGGCAAGGCCCACTGGGAAATCCTGCTGCGTGCCCGCGCCATTGAAAACCAGTGCTATGTGCTGGCTGCGGCGCAAGGCGGCATACACCCCAACGGCCGCCGTACCTGGGGCCACAGCATGCTGATCGACCCATGGGGAGAAATTAAGTCGGTGCTGGCCGAGGGAGAAGGACTTGTCAGCGGCAGCATCGACCCCCATTTCCTCAAGGGAGTGCGGGAGAGTCTGCCGGCGTTGCTGCACCGCAAATTATAGCCATTGTTGGCGATTCACCATCTTTCGTTGGGCTGCCGAGAAGCCTCAAGGGGCCGCCATTGCACCATGCGCGGCCGGATGCTCTACAATCCGCATTAAGGCCACTCGCATTAACTCCACCCTATATAGCCGGAATACCATGAAACCATTTGAACCAAACCTGGGCACTTTAGCCATTGCTCGCGATATTTTACTGACCCCGTTCGGGCTGGACGAGTCGAGCTTGCTGAAAGCGCTGGGGACCATGTTCACCCATAAGGTCGATTACGCCGACCTCTACTTCCAGTTCACCAAGAGCGAGGGCTGGAGCCTGGAAGAGGGCATCGTCAAGACCGGCAGTTTCTCTATCGACCAGGGCGTCGGCGTGCGGGCGATTTCCGGCGACAAGACGGCGTTTTCCTATTCCGATGAAATTTCCGAGCGTGCGCTGCATGACGCTGCCGTAGCGACGCGCACCATTGCGCGCCAGGGCGCGGGCAAGATCAAGATCGCCGCCGGCATGCAGCAAAGCGGCGGCCGTTCGCTGTATCTGCCGCACGACCCGCTGGTGTCGATGGACGCCACCGAGAAAGTCAAGTTGCTGGAGCGGGTGGAACGCATGGCGCGCGCCAAGGACCCGCGCGTGGTGCAGGTCATGGCCGGCCTGGCGGCGGAATACGATGTGGTGCTGGTGGCGCGCAGCGACGGCGTCATCGCCGCCGATATCCGGCCCTTGGTGCGGCTGTCGGTGACCGTCATCGTCGAACAGAACGGCCGCCGCGAAACCGGCAGCAGCGGCGGCGGCGGGCGCTATAGCTACGACTATTTCAGCGACGCATTGATCGGGCAATATGCCGAGGACGCGGTTTCCTCCGCACTGGTCAACCTGGATGCGCGTCCGGCGCCGGCCGGTCCGATGACCGTGGTGCTCGGCCCTGGCTGGCCCGGCATCCTGCTGCACGAAGCGATCGGCCACGGCCTCGAAGGCGATTTCAACCGCAAGGGCTCAAGCACCTTCTCCGGCCGCATCGGCGAGCGCGTCGCCGCCAAGGGCGTCACCGTGGTCGACGACGGCACCATCGCCGACCGCCGCGGTTCGCTGAACATCGACGACGAAGGCAATCCTAGCCAGTGCACCACCCTGATTGAAGACGGCATCCTGAAGGGCTATATCCAGGACACCATGAACGCCCGCCTGATGAAGATGCCGGTCACCGGCAATGCGCGCCGCGAATCGTTCGCCCATCTGCCGATGCCGCGCATGACCAATACCTACATGCTGGCCGGCGACAAGGATCCGGCGGAGATCCTGGCCTCGGTCAAGAACGGCTTGTACGCGGTGAATTTCGGCGGCGGCCAGGTCGACATCACTAACGGCAAGTTTGTGTTCTCGGCCAGCGAAGCCTACATGATCGAAAACGGCAAGGTCACCTATCCGGTCAAGGGCGCAACCCTGATCGGCAACGGTCCTGATGTCTTGAACCGGGTCTCCATGATCGGCAACGACATGCAGCTCGACCCGGGCGTCGGCGTGTGCGGCAAGGAAGGCCAGAGCGTGCCGGTAGGCGTCGGCCAGCCGACCCTGCGCATCGACGGCGTGACCGTCGGCGGGACGGCCTGACAAGATGGCGCAACCAGCAATGATGGCATGGCGCTGGCTGCCGTTCCAGGACTTGAGCGCCGCGCAATTGTATGCAGCGATGCAATTGCGGCAGCGTGTCTTCGTGGTTGAACAAACCTGTGTATTCCTGGACGCCGATGGCCTCGACCAGGAATCCTGGCATGGCCTGGGATATCTGCCGGATGGTGCTCTGGGTGCGTATGCGCGCATCGTGCCGCCGGGTAAAGCCTTTCATCTGCCGTCGATAGGGCGGGTTGTCACTGCGCCGGAACTGCGCGGCAAGAGCGCAGGCCATGAGCTGATGCAGCAGGCGATGACGCAGACCGCAAAGCTGTTCCCCGGGCAAGACGTCAAGATCGGAGCGCAAGCGCACCTGCAGCGCTTTTATGGCCGTTTTGGCTTCGCGCCGGTCGGCGAGCTGTACGACGAAGACGGCATTGCGCACATCCACATGATTGCGCCGCCTGCTCAACCATAAGGATGCGCGATGAGCCATGAATTGCCATCCATTCCTGAACGCTTCAATGTCGATGACAGAACGTTCATGGAAGAGATCGCTGCGCAATACAAGCCTGTGGTTTTGCGCGGTTACGTAAGAAACTGGCCGGCGGTGCAATTGGCGCAGACCTCGGACGAAGCCGTCTGCGCTTATTTGAAAAAACTGGATAACGGCAGCGACGTCGACGCCATCATGACGCGGCCGGAGGCCAAGGGCCGCATCTTCTACGACGAAGCCATGAACGGCTTCAATTATCTGCGCAATCGCCTGCCGGTCTCGGCGATCCTGGATCAGTTGATGCGTTATCGCGGCTTCCCCAATCCGCCGGCGGTCGCCGCGCAAAGTGCGCTGATCGCCAATTGCCTGCCGGGCTTCCTGGACCAGAATAAATTGTCGCTGCTTGGTCCCGAGGTGATCCCGCGGATATGGATAGGCAATGCGGTGACCACCCCCGCGCATTTCGACGACGCCCACAATATCGCCTGCGTGGTCAGCGGCAAGCGCCGCTTTACCTTGTTTCCGCCGGAGCAGATCGGCAACCTGTATATCGGGCCGGTGGATTTTGCGCCGACCGGCGCGCCGATCAGCATGGTGTCGCTGAAAGAGCCGGACTTCGTGAAGTATCCCAAATTCAAGGATGCGCTGGCGGCGGCGCAGGTCGCCGAACTGGAGGCGGGCGATGCGCTCTACCTGCCGCCGCTGTGGTGGCATCATGTCGAGTCGCTGCAGGCCTGCAATATCCTCGTCAATTACTGGTGGGGCGGGGCGGTCGGCACTGCGGATTCGATCCATTCCGGCTTTGACAGCCTGATGCTGGCGCTGCTCAACCTGAAGCGCCGGGCGCCGGCCTACCGCCAGGCCTGGGCCGCTGTCTTCAACCATTATGTGTTTGACGAGAACGAAGAAGTCGCGACCCATATCCCGCCGCACCGGCATGGGATCCTGGGGAATATGTCGGCCGAGCAAGAGCAGCAGGTGAGGAATTATCTGGCGAACAAGCTGAAAGGCTAGGGCCTGCTTTGCCAGTCAATGACAGATAGAGATATCCGCATTGGCTGAAATGAAACGGTTGAACATCAATGGATGCAACATGACAGACATTACCTCGCCCAAGGAAATCGCCGCCTCGCTGACTGAACACTGGTCGCCGCGCGTCGTGGCGGAAGTCGACGATGCGTATATCAAGGTGGCCAAGGTCAAAGGCTCCCTGGCCTGGCACAGCCACGACAATGAAGATGAATTGTTCCTCATTCTTAAGGGGCATTTGCGGATTGAAATGGAACAGGGTTCGGTCGAGCTTTCCGAGGGCGAGATGTTTGTCGTGCCTAAAGGCGTGCGGCATAATCCTGTCGCCGAGGAAGAGTGCCACCTCATGCTGATCGAGCGCAAGTCGACGCTCCATACCGGCAATGTGGTGAGCGAGAAAACCCGTTCGCTGGCTGAGCAGCTGCGGCCCGTATGATTGACGGGAACTGCGCCTTCTTGCGTAGCATCGATCAGATTTTTTTTGCTTTCCAGGCCGCATAATCCTGCGGCAGGCAAACGGCGCAAGGCCGATAGCCGGCTGCTTCAGCGTTGGTCTTATCCAGGAAGAACACCCGCTGCGTGACATATCCGCCTCTGGCAATCGCTTGCAGCGCCGCGCGGCAGTCAAGACGGCCGTAGATGCGGCTGCGGCGATGGCCGCCCAGGCTGCCCGCCTGCGCGCTGTCATAGCTCTGGCCGTCCGGACCCATCAGTTGCCAGGTCCGGACGGCGTTGCCGGCCTTGATTTTCAATCGCGGCTTTCCCGTTCCAGCAGGGCGCGCTTGCGTTCCACGCCCCAGCGGTAGCCGGAACCGCTGCCGTCGCTGCGTATCACGCGATGGCAGGGAATCGCCACCGCCAGGGTATTGGCGGCACAGGCTTGCGCTACCGCGCGGACGGCTTTGGGCGAGCCGATGCGGGCGGCGATTTCGGCGTAACTCGCTGTGCTGCCGGCGGGGATTTCGCGCAAGGCTTGCCATACCCGTTGCTGGAACGCCGTGCCGCGCACATCCAGCGGCAGGTCGAGACCGAGTGCCGGCGCTTCGATGAAGCCGACCACTTGCGCCACCAGCTGCTCGAAATCATGGTCGGCGCCGATCAGGTCGGCGCGCGGGAACTGGTCTTGCAGGTCATGCGCCAGTGCGTTCGGATCGTCGCCCAGCAGGATCGCGCAGACGCCGCGATCGCTTTGCGCCACCAGGATCGCACCCAGCGAGCATTGGCCGATGGCGAAGCGGATCTCGGTGTTGGCGCCGCCGGCGCGATAGTCGGTGGGCGTCATGCCCAGCACTTTTCCAGAGGCTTCGTAGAAGCGGCTATTCGAATTGAAGCCGGCGTCGTAGATGGCCTCGGTGACGGAATGGCTGCGGCTCAGACGGTCGCGTACTTTCCTGGCGCGGTTGGCATCGGCATACCCTTTCGGCGTCAAACCGGTGACGGCTTTGAATACGCGGTGGAAGTGATACACGCTAAGGCCAGCATCGGCCGCGAGCATTTCCAGGCTGGGCAGTTCCAGCGCGGTCTCGATGCTGCGGCAGGCGGCGGCGACCAGTTCGGCGTGCTGGGCTGCGACCGTGGTCTGGTCGGCGCCGCGTTTGCTGGGCCGGTAGCCGGCCGCTTCAGCGGCCGCCGGAGTATCGAAGAATTCCACGTTTTCGGGACGCGGCAAGCGGGTCGGGCTGCTCGGACGGCAGTACACGCCGGTGGTTTTGACGGCATACACAAACAATTTGTCTGCAGCGGGATCTCTGGCCAGCACCGCGTTCCAGCGCGGATCGCGCTCGGCGCTTTGCTTGGCAGTGTATTGGTGTGATGTCAGGGTTCGCATATCGGCTTCCGGTTGGATTGGGGTAGCTCTACTTTAGCCACGCGGCTGGTTGCCTACACTCCGGGTCTTGCTTTCAAATTCAAATAATCTATTCGGCGGCGGGAGCTTTCGGCAGACGCCACAAATACCAGGACGCCACGGTGCGATAAGGGCTCCAGGCCAAGCCGATTTCGCTGATCTGTTTTTTGGTCGGCGTCTGTTCCAGGTTTTTCAGGCGGCGGTAGCCTTCGCGCACGCCGAAATCGTCGGCCGGCAAGATGTCCGAGCGCTCCAGCGTATAAATCAGCAGCATCTCGACGGTCCAGCGGCCGACGCCGCGCAGCGGCAGCAGTCTTTCAATCAAGGCTTCGTCGCTCATCTTCAGGGCTTCCTTGCGCAAGGGAACCACGCCGTCCAGCGCCGCCTGCGCAATGCCGTGGATGGTGGCGATCTTGTTGGCGGAAAAGCCGCAGCTGCGCAGCGTGGCGACGTCGGTAGCCAGCAGTTGCCGCGCCGTCGGGAAATTAGCTTCGCCCTGGTCGCCATACAGCGCCAGCATGCGGCCGAGGATGGCATCGCCGGCGCGCACATGCAACTGCTGATAGGCGATCGCGCGCACCAGCGCCTGGTACGGTTCGCGCGCCGGCTTGGCGGCGTGACGGCAAGGACCGATGTTGGCAATGTGGCGCGCCCAGTCCCGGTCCAGCGCTGACAGGAAAGTCTCTGCGCGGCGATAAGCGGCTTCCGAAATATCTGCGGCAATTTTCACTAGGCTACCTTGCGAAAAGTGAGGTTGATGCGCTGCCGGCCCAGCAAGGGATGCTCGGCTTCCTTCAGCGGCAGTATGCCGTGAAAGCGCAAGCGGGCGGGGCCGCCCCAGACCACGACATCGCCGTGGAACAGCGGCACCCTGGCAGCCTTGTCGCTGCGCTCATTGCCGCCGAACAGGAACATCGCCGGAATGCCCAGCGATACCGAGACGATGGGCGCGGCATAGTCGAGCTCATCCTTGTCCTGATGCAGCGTCAGCCTGGTTCCTGGGGCGTAGCGGTTGACCAGGCAAGCTTCGGGAACGAAGCCATCGTAGCCGGCCTGGGCGGCGGCGCGTTGCGCCAGCTGCAGGAAGCTGGCCGGCATCGGCGGCCAATGCTTGCCGTTGTCCGGATCGATGGCGCTGTAGCGATAGCCGCGGCGGTCGCTGGTCCAGCCGAGGGCGCCGCAGCAGGTCATGGCGACCGACATGCGGAAACCGCCCGGCGTCACCAGGTGGCGGAACGGCGATGCGCGTTCGATCAGCGCCAGCGCCGGCAGCAACTGCTGCACGTAGGGCAGGGCGAAGGCGCGCAGGATGACGGCGCCTGCGGCCAGCTGTTCCTGGCGCTGTTCGGTCGGTTCCAGCGAATCAAATAAATCGAGAGTCATGCTGTCTTTTCATTGAGCGTCGTGAAAAATCACGCCTAAGGTGTGCCGTGTCCCGGAACGGATGCGGCTGACGCCATGCCGTAAATTTACCCTATATGCGCCGCGCTGGCCTTGCAGCGGCCGATTGTTGACCGCGAAAATCACCGCATCGCCCCGAGCGAGCGGCACGACTTCCGCGCGCGATTGCATGCGCGGCCGCTGTTCGGTCATGACGAACTCGCCGCCGCTGAAATCCTGCCCCGGCTGCGACAGCAGGATTGCCGCCTGCAAGGGGAATACATGTTCGCCGTACAAATCCTGGTGCAGGCAGTTGTAGTCGCCCGCGCCATATTGCAGCATCAGCGGCGTCGGCCGCAGCTGACCCGCGGCATGGCAGCGGGCGATGAAATCGGCATGCTGCCGGGGGAAGCGGACATCGATATTCATGGCGGCATGCCAGCGGTTGGCAATCGCCACCAGCTGCGGATAAAGCATGCTGCGCAGGTCGCTGACCAGGTCCGGCAGCGGGTAATTGAAATACTGATATTCGCCGCGGCCGAAGCCGTGGCGTTCCATCACGATACGGCTGCGAAACAGATCCTTGCGGGCGTACAGCGCAATCAGCGCCTGGCATTCCTGCGGTGTCAGCAGCTGCGTTAGCAGAGCGCTGCCGTAACTGTCCAGGTCGAGTGCAATGGCGTCCCAGTCTGCGCCGACTATCCGTTCTGCGATTGAGGCCTGGCTGCCAACCGCCGCGCGCAGTGTATTCATCATTTCTCCGTATCGGTTTGATTGCAGCCAGTATAGGCAGGCGGTCCGTCGCACTGCACCCCGACTCTTGCGGTCAAATTCGGAGATGCAACGGCTGTATGAAATTACTGCGGAATAAACATTAAATTCCCTCTATATTTGATTTGTGGTCAAGTATGTATTGCCGGCACGGTGGTTTTTCTTTGCCTTTGCAGCGCGCAAACTGCATGGCGTTAAATTACAACAGGAAACCATCATGCCACTTGCACTCTGGGCGCTCACACTCAGCGCTTTTGCCATAGGAACCACCGAATTCGTGATTGTCGGCCTGATTCCCACCATTGCCGCCAGCCTTGGCGTCTCCGTACCTTCCGCCGGCCTGCTCGTCAGCCTCTACGCGCTCGGCGTCGCGGTCGGCGCGCCGGTGCTCACCGCGCTGACCGGCCGCGTGCCGCGCAAGCATTTGCTGCTGGGCTTGATGGCGCTGTTCACCGTCGGCAACCTGGTGGCGTGGATGGCGCCGGGTTATGAAGCCCTGATGGCGGCGCGCGTCCTCACCGGCCTGGCGCACGGCGTGTTCTTTTCCATCGGCTCGACCATCGCTACCAGCCTGGTGCCCAGGGAAAAGGCGGCCAGCGCGATCGCCATCATGTTCACCGGCCTGACCGTGGCGCTGGTGACCGGCGTGCCGCTGGGGACATGGATCGGCCAGACTTGGGGCTGGCAGTCGACTTTCCTGGCCGTGTCGCTGCTGGGTGTGATCGCCTTTGCCGGCAGCTGGATGCTGGTGCCGAATGATATTGCGGGCAGCAAGCCGGCCTCGCTGCGGACCCAGGCCGCCGTGCTGAAGAAACCGCGCCTGCTGCTGGTGTATGCGATCACGGCGCTGGGTTATGGCGGCTCCTTCATCGCTTTTACCTACCTTGCCCCGATCTTGCAGGAAATTTCCGGATTTTCCGCTTCCACTGTCAGCCTGGTGATGCTGGTATACGGCGTTTCGGTAGCCTTCGGCAATATCTGGGGCGGCAAGCTGGCCGACAGGAAGGGACCGGTACGCGCCTTGCAGCTCGTCTTTGCTTTGCTGGCGGTGGTTCTGTTTGTGCTGACCTTCACGGCAGCCAATCCGTGGCTGGCGGTGCTGACGGTGCTGGCCTGGGGGGCTTTTGCCTTCGGCAATGTGCCAGGCTTGCAAGTGTATGTCGTGCAACAGGCTGAACGGCATGCGCCGCGCGCGGTGGATGTGGCTTCCGGCCTGAATATCGCCGCTTTCAACGTCGGCATCGCGCTCGGCGCCTGGGGCGGCGGCCTGATCGTCAGTCATCTGGGCTTGATGGCGACGCCATGGATAGGCGCTATCGTGGTGCTGGGCGCGCTGGGACTGACTTCGCTGGCGGGTCGGCTGGACCGGCGCGACGGGATTGCGCCTATCGTTGGGTCGGGGCATGCGGTTGCCATGCATTGATAGCCAAGCCCGGTTAGCTGGATTGGCGATGGTTTTGGCGGGTCGCTGGCTG
The DNA here is from genome assembly GCF_059421505.1 of Collimonas sp. GW821-FHT02H07. Taxonomy (NCBI): domain Bacteria; kingdom Pseudomonadati; phylum Pseudomonadota; class Betaproteobacteria; order Burkholderiales; family Oxalobacteraceae; genus Collimonas; species Collimonas sp. GW821-FHT02H07. Next base: position 401,644 of record NZ_JBWKVC010000002.1, on the reverse strand, counting down.
TGGTATTCCTGGCCTTGCCAAATTTCTAGAATTACTGCACTATTAGTCCTGATTTTAATAATCCTTTACTGAAAACCATGTCTTTCGCACGCGCTTACTTCTTTTTTTACTTTAGCTATTCCAGCCCCACGGCGGTGAAAAGCGGTAAGCGTTCGTAAGTAAAGAGCAAACCGAAATTTCTAAAAAACCGCCAGCGATGGCGGTTTTTTTATACCCAGTCACTTTTTGAGCCAGGAGAAAAACATGCTACGCACCGACGATCTGCGCATACGGGAAATGAAAGAATTAGTTCCACCTTCGCATTTGATCCGCGAATTCGGCTGTTCCGAGAAAGTGGCGGAAACCGCCGCCAATTCCCGGATCGCCTTGCATCGCATCTTGCACGGCCAGGATGACCGCCTGATGGTGGTGATCGGACCTTGCTCGATCCACGATACCAAAGCGGCAATGGAATACGCCGGCCGCCTGATCGGCGAGCGCGAGCGTTTCAAGGGCGAGCTGGAAATCGTCATGCGCGTGTACTTCGAAAAGCCGCGCACCACGGTCGGCTGGAAGGGCCTGATCAACGATCCTTACATGGACAACAGCTTCCGCATCAATGACGGCCTGCGCATGGCGCGCGAGCTGCTGCTGAACATCAATGAGCTGGGCCTGCCGGCCGGCACCGAATTCCTCGATGTGATCAGCCCGCAATACATCGCCGACCTGATCAGCTGGGGTGCGATCGGCGCCCGCACCACCGAATCGCAGGTGCATCGCGAACTGGCCTCCGGCCTGTCATGCCCGGTCGGTTTCAAGAATGGCACCGACGGCAACATCAAGATCGCCGTGGACGCCATCAAGGCGGCTTCGCAGCCGCACCATTTCCTGTCGGTGACCAAGGGCGGCCACTCGGCCATCGTGTCGACCAACGGCAATGAAGACTGCCATATCATCCTGCGCGGCGGCAAGGCGCCCAACTACGATGCAGCCAGCGTCGAGGCGGCTTGCAAGGATATCGCCGGCAGCGGCCTGGCGTCGCGCCTGATGATCGATGCTTCGCATGCAAACAGTTCGAAGAAGCCGGAAAATCAGATCCCGGTCTGCGCCGACATCGGCCGTCAGATTGCCGCTGGCGACGACCGCATTGTCGGCGTCATGGTGGAGTCGCACCTGATCGCGGGCCGCCAGGACCTGGTGCCGGGCAAGGAACTGGTCTACGGCCAGTCGGTGACCGACGGTTGCATCAATTGGGAAGAAAGCGTCGCGGTGCTGGAGGGCCTGGCGGCGTCGGTTCGGCAGCGCCGCTTGCTGAACGCCAGCCCGGCCTGAACAGAGCAATAGAAGGAAGGCCGGGTCAGGCTGTGCCAGCCTGATCTGGCCTGGCGCAATGCGGTATCAGAAGCGCTTGGTCAGCACCATCATCTCGCCTTCGCGCCGCATCTCGGTGCGGTTCAGGAAAGACATGCCGAGCAGGGCGAACGGCAGGCCGCTCTCCTGCACCAGGGCATCGACCTGGTTCATTTCAATGTCGCCGATCTTCACCGTATTCAGCTTGACCCGATAGGCCGGCGCCGGGCCGTTGGCGGTGTTCACCATCACCATCTGGCCTTGTTTGTACTTGACGCCCATCCGCATCGCATCCGATGCCGGCAGCGCAATCATGGTGGCGCCGGTGTCGACCAGCATGGTCATCATGGCGCCGTTGATCTGGGCGTCGGCAACGAAATGGCCTTGCGGATTGACCTTCAGGGTCACGCTGGACGATGCGCCCGGCGCGCTGCGGCTGACGTATTCGCCGATGCCGATCACCTGCCGTTTGCCCTTGACCTCCAGCGTTGCGGTATTGCCATTGGCTTCCACCAGCTTGACGTCGTCGGCGACCTTGCTGCCGACCGAATAGGTCTTTGGGGATGAACCGTCGATGACCAAGACGGCCTTGCCCGGAAACAGGCCGACCACGCCGATATCGGAAGCTTGTACCGCATTGGAAAGAGAGGCTGACAACAACAGACTGGTGATCAAAACGAACGGGCGCATGGAAGTCCGGCTTTCCTGACAAGGGTTGAGGTAGCGCCGCAGGCCGTTCAGGCGTGTTGAACGGCTGGCAACAGCGAGTGATGGTAACCCTGTCTGTTGCCAAAAGCCACTAAAAAGCCACTATTTAGTCGCGGAAATTATTGAATTCCAGCGGCAGGTCCGCGACTTCCTTGCGCAGCATCGCCATCGCTGCCTGCAGGTCGTCGCGCTTGGCGCCGGTGATGCGCACGGCGTCGCCCTGAATGCTGGCCTGAACCTTCATCTTGCTGTCCTTGACGATGCGCACGATCTTCTTGGCGGCTTCCGATTCGATGCCGTTCTTGATCTTGATCACTTGCTTGACCTTGTCGCCGCCGATCTTCTCGATCTTGCCGATATCCAGGAAGCGGGTGTCGACATTGCGCTTGACCAGTTTTGCGGTCAGCACGTCGCGCACCTGGCTGAGCTGGAATTCCGAATCGGCGTAAGCGGTCAGGTCGCGCTCTTTCAGCTCGATGCGGGCGTCGCTGCCCTTGAAGTCGAAGCGGGTCGAGATCTCCTTGTTGGCTTGATCGTTGGCATTTTTTACTTCGACCAGATTGGCTTCCGATACGGTATCGAATGATGGCATGGTGTTATTCCTTCAGTATGTTCAAATAAAACGGGCCGGCTTCAGGTTCTGGAGTGCGGCCATCAGGCTATGCGCATTCTATCGGACAAAAAACCCGCAGTGTGGGCTGCCGGGTCTATTTTCTTGCCGGACCGGCCATATTTCCGGGCGTACTGCCTGCCGTGGCATGGCCCGCTTGCGTTTATAATCCCGGTGCTATGACTATCTCCCAGCTTCCGTTCCAGTTCGATTTCTCACTACGCCAGCATAATACTTTCGGTATTGATGCCAAGGCACAGGCCTATTTGCCGGTGACTTCCGTAGAAACCTTGCATGCGCTCAGGTCGGATGCCGCGGCTTCCGCCTTGCCGCGCCTAGTGCTGGGCGGCGGCAGCAACCTGGTACTGACGCAGGACTTTCCCGGGCTGGTGCTGCACATGTGCAGCCGCGGCCGGGACATCGTCGGCGCGGACGAAGATACCGTTTATGTACGGGCCGCGGCCGGCGAAAACTGGCATGCGCTGGTGCTATGGACGCTGGAGCAGGGCCTGGGCGGGCTGGAAAACCTGTCGCTGATTCCCGGCAGCGCCGGCGCCGCGCCGATCCAGAACATCGGCGCCTACGGCGTCGAACTGCAGGACCGCTTCCATAGCCTGACGGCCATCGACATGGAGAGCGGCGAGATCCTGATGCTGGATCGCAAGGCCTGCGCCTTTGCCTATCGCGACAGTGTTTTCAAGCAGCGCCTGCGCGACCGCGCGATAGTGCTGGACGTCACGCTGGCCTTGCCCAAGCGCTGGCAGCCGGATCTGCGCTATGCCGACGTGGCGCAGGAGCTGGATGCGCGCAAATTGTCGCAGCCGAGCGCGCGCGATGTCAGCGACGCCGTGATTGCGATCCGCACCCGCAAGTTGCCGGATCCGGCCGTGATCGGCAATGCCGGCAGCTTCTTCAAGAATCCGATAGTGACGGAACAGCAACGCAATGCCTTGCTCGAACGGCATCCGCAACTGGTGAACTATGTGCAGCCGGACGGCGCTTATAAGCTGGCTGCGGGTTGGCTGATCGACCAGTGCGGCTGGAAAGGGAAAAACCTGGGAGCCGCCGGCGTCTATGAAAAGCAGGCGCTGGTGCTGGTCAACCGCGGCGGCGCCACCGGCCAGGATGTGGCGCGTCTGGCGCAGGCGGTGCAGGCCGATGTGCTGGCCAGGTTTGGCGTCGCGCTGGAGCCAGAGCCGATTTTCATCTAGGGAAACGTCGCATATTTGCGACAGGATAATTACTGCATTTTGCCGGCGCGTTTTGTCACTATCAAGTCACAATGCGCGATTATGCTTCCACCTGTCTCATATCCAACACTCCCTAAAGTAATGGATTTTTAAGCCCGTCATGCATCGCATCACGGGCTCTTTTTTTAGCCGTGGTGTTTAGCCGTAGTGGCAAACGTAGTTGAGCGTTTCCACGGTTTCGATATCGAAACTGGAATTGGCCGCGATTTCAAAGCGGTCGCCGCTGCTGTAGCGGGTCCACAGCTGCTGGCCTTGCAGGCGCACCCGGCAGACGCCGCTGGTGACGTCCATCACTTCGGCAACGCCGGTGCTGAAGGTCAGCGAGGATGGCAGGATGACGCCCAATGTTTTCTTGCTGCCGTTGGCGAAGATCACGGTATGGGAAACGCATTTGCCGTCGAAATAGACATTGCCTTGCTTTACAACAGATACGTGGTCGAATTGTGTGCTCATGAGGATTCCTTGCAGGATTTTTGACAAAAAAGAACCGGCGTGAAGCCGGTTCTGCGTACGTTAAGGTTCTTGCCGCCGGCTTGCGCTTACTCCGCGTCTTTGTCGAGCAGCGGCAGCGATACGGCATTGCTGGAGGCCAGCAGGCCGGTGCTTTGATAGATCGCCAGCTTCTGGCGTGTATCGCTGATGTCGAGGTTGCGCATGGTCAGCTGGCCGATACGGTCTTGCGGCGTGAAGGCGCCTGCGCCCTTTTCCATGGTCAGGCGGTCCGGATGGTAGGTCAGGTTGGCCGACTCGGTGTTGAGGATCGAGTAATCGTTGCCGCGGCGCAGTTCGATCGTGACTTCGCCGGTGACGGCGCGCGCGACCCAGCGCTGTGCCGATTCGCGCAGCATGATCGCCTGCGAATCGAACCAGCGGCCCTGGTACAGCAGGCGGCCCAGGCGGCGGCCGCTTTCGCGGTATTGCTCGATGGTGTCTTCGTTGTGGATGCCGGTGACCAGGCGCTCGTAGGCGATGAACAGCAGGGCCAGGCCCGGCGCTTCATAGATGCCGCGGCTCTTGGCTTCGATGATGCGGTTTTCGATCTGGTCGCTCATGCCCAGGCCGTGGCGTCCGCCGATGCGGTTGGCTTCCATCATCAGCTCGACCTGGCTGGCAAACACGACGCCGTTGAGGGCGACCGGACGGCCTTCTTCAAAACGCACGGTGACTTCTTCGCGCTTGACTTCGACGTCGTCGCGCCAGAAGGCGACGCCCATGATCGGTTCGACGATCTTCATGCCGGAGTTCAGGAACTCAAGGTCTTTCGCTTCATGCGTGGCGCCGAGCATGTTGGAATCGGTCGAATAGGCTTTTTCCACCGACATCTTGTAGTCGAAGCCGGAAGCGATCATGAATTCCGACATTTCCTTGCGGCCGCCCAATTCCTCGATGAACTTGTCGTCCAGCCAGGGCTTGTAGATGCGCAGGTTGGGATTGACGAGCAGGCCGTAGCGGTAGAAACGCTCGATATCGTTACCCTTGAAGGTGCTGCCATCGCCCCAGATGTCGACCTTGTCTTCGCGCATCGCGGCCACCAGCATGGTGCCGGTGACGGCGCGTCCGAGCGGGGTGGTGTTGAAGTAGGTGACGCCTGCGGTGGAGATGTGGAAGGCGCCGCTCTGCAATGCGGCGATGCCTTCGGCCACCAGCTGTTCGCGGCAATCGACCAGGCGCGCCAGCTCGGCGCCGTAGGCCTTGGCCTTTTGCGGGATGGCGTCGTAGTCCGGCTCGTCGGGCTGGCCCAGGTTGGCGGTATAGGCGTAAGGAATGGCGCCTTTCTGGCGCATCCAGTGCAGCGCGGCGCTGGTATCGAGGCCGCCTGAAAAGGCGATGCCGACTTTTTCGTTGACCGGAACGGATTGCAGGATATTGGACATGATATTTCTAAGTAGGTTGAAATGGTTACTGAGGATCGTGGCAAACGGCTTCGATGTTGTGGCCGTCAGGGTCTTTCACGAACGCGCCATAATAGTTTTGGTGATAGTGCGGCCGTGGACCGGGTGCGCCGTTGTCGGCGCCGCCCGCTTTGAGTCCTGCTTGATAAAAGGCGTCGACCTGGGCTCGGCTCGCTACCCTGAAAGCGAAATGAATGGCTTGCTGATGCGCCGGCTTTTCCGCGGTCGCCCGGTAGATCCAGAAATCGGGCTTGGGCGCTTCGCCGAAGCCGGCGACGTCGGTGCCGGCCACCGCTGCCGGAAACTCCAGCAGCAGCTCATAGCCGATCGCACCGAGGACGGCGCTGTAGAACGCCTTGCTCTTCTGGTAGTCGCTAACGGTAACGCCGGTATGGTCGATCATGGCTTACTCCGCAACCTTGCCCAGCACCAGGTATTCGAGCAGCGCCTTTTGCACATGCAGGCGGTTCTCTGCTTCATCCCAGACCACCGATTGCGGGCCGTCGATCACTTCGGCGGAAACTTCCTCGCCGCGGTGCGCCGGCAGGCAGTGCATGAACAAGGCGTCCGGATTGGCGCGCTGCATCTTGGGCTGGTCGACGATCCAGCCGTCGAAGGCTTTCAGGCGTGCCGTGTTTTCATCCTCGTAACCCATGCTGGTCCAGACATCGGTGGTGACCAGGTCGACGCCTTCGCAGGCATCGGAGGGGTTGGCGAAGAAGGTGTAGCGCTGGTTGTCGGCGGCCACCTGGCTCGGGTCAATATCGTAACCCTTCGGGGTCGAGACGTTGACATGGAAACCGAAGACCTGGGCCGCTTGCAGCCAGGAATACAGCATGTTGTTGGCATCGCCGATCCAGGCCACTTTCTTGCCGGCGATGGAGCCGCGGTGCTCGATGTAGGTGAAGACGTCGGCCAATACCTGGCAGGGATGCTGTTCGTTGGTCAGGCCGTTGATCACAGGCACCCGCGAATGCGAGGCGAAGCGCTCGATGATGTCCTGGCCGAAGGTGCGGATCATGATGACGTCGCACATGCGCGACATCACCTGCGCCGCATCTTCCACTGGCTCGCCGCGGCCCAGCTGGCTGTCGCGCGTGTTGAGATAGATGGCGGCGCCGCCCAGCTGATGCATGCCGGCTTCGAAGGACAGGCGGGTGCGGGTCGAGTTTTTCTCGAACACCATCACCAGCGTGCGGTCGAGCAGCGTGTAGTGCGGTTCGTAATTCTTGAATTTGCGTTTGATGAGACGGCTACGCTCAATCACGTACTCGTATTCGTCCAGCGAAAAATCAGAAAACTGCAGGTAGTGTTTGATTGCCATAAATGAAAACGGCGGCCGCTGTGGCGACTGCCGCCGAAAGTTGGAATTCCATTTTTAAATCAACCGCTGGTTTTGCAGGCCGTCGAAGATGTTGTGCGCGGGCTTGCATGAGGGCCCCGCGATTGGCTTAGAAATGAAATAAGTGCTTCAATTATAAGGGATTTCAATAGAAAAGATACCCGTCAAAAGATTGCTTATCTGGCATTAATAAGATGGCACGGCATTTCCTGGCGGCAGCCGCGCCGCCACACTCGCTTAATATAGTTTCTGCGACGATTCGTGCAGCAACTGCACGTAAAGCTGGTGCCGCATGGACGCAATCTTGTTTTCCTTGACCGCTTCCAGCACCGCGCAGCTCGGCTCGATCAGGTGATGGCAGTTGTAGAACTTGCATTTCCCCAGGTAGGGCGTGAACTCGACGAAAGCGCGTTCCAGCATGCCTTCGCTCAGCTGGTACAGGCCGAATTCCTGGAATCCCGGCGAATCGATGATGTTGGCCGGCTTGCCGTCCAGGCCGGTGTCATCGGCATCCATCTCGTACAAGCGGGTGAAGGTGGTGGTGTGCTTGCCGGTATCCAGGGCTGCCGAAATTTCGCGCACCGCGATATCGGCATCCGGCACGATCAGGTTGATCAGCGATGATTTGCCCATGCCGGACTGGCCGATCAGGATGGTCGACTGGCCTTTCAGCAAAGGCCACAGGGTGGCGCAGGTTTCCTCAGGAAAAGCGCGCGCCGACACTTCATGCACCGGATAGCCGAGGCTTGCATACATCTGCAGCCGTTGCCGGGTCTTGTCCAGCGCCTCGACGATATCGGTCTTGTTGAGCACGATATGGGCCTTGACGCCGGCCGCCTCCGCCGCCACCAGCGCACGTGAAATCAAATCGTCGGCAAAGCCCGGCTCGGTCGCCACCACGATGAACAGCTGCGTGACGTTGGCCGCCAGCAGCTTGGATTTGTATTGGTCGGAGCGATACAGCAGGCTGTGGCGCTCGTCGATGGCTTCGATCACGCCCTGGTTGGGCGAGGTGGTCTTCAGCTGGACCCGGTCGCCGACCGCCACATCGCTTTTCTTGCCGCGGGTGACGCATTGCAGCTTCAGCGACTGGCTGCCGATTCTGGCTTGCACCAGGTAATGGCGGCCGTGGGCGGCGATCACCAGGCCGCTGCCGGCCTGGTTGCTGTGCTGTTTTCCGTGTTGCTGGGCTTGATCAACCATGTGCCGCCAGCAGTCGGTTGATGCGCACGGTGGCTGGCGGATGCGAATCGTAGAACGCCGAATGCAGCGGATCCGGAGTCAGGGTAGAAGCGTTGTCTTCATACAGCTTGACCAGCGCCGTCACCAGGTCGTTGCCATTGGTGTGCTTGACGGCAAATGCATCGGCTTCGAATTCATGCTTGCGCGAGCTGATCGAGGACAGCGGCGAGAGCAGGAAGGTGAAGATCGGCAAGGCCAGCATGAACAGGATCAGCGCCATCGCATCGTTGTTGCTAAGGTCGGCCAGCAGCAGCGGGTTGACGCCGAGGCCGGTATAGAACCACAACTGCTGTTTCAGGTAGCCCAGCAGCGCCAGGAAAGCCAGCGAGATCGCGAACATGACGACGATGCGCTTGACGATGTGCTTCAGCTTGAAATGGCCGAGTTCGTGCGCCAGCACTGCTTCGATTTCATGCGGCGCCAGACGCGCCAGCAGGGTGTCGAAAAAAACGATGCGCTTGCCGGCGCCAAAACCGGAGAAATAGGCGTTGCCGTGGGCGCTGCGCTTGGAGCCGTCCATCACGAACAGGCCCTTGGAGGCAAAGCCGACGCGTTTCATCAAGCCTTCGATGCGGTCGCGCAGGGTGTCGTCGGCGAGCGGCGTGAATTTGTTGAAGAGCGGCGCGATCACGGTCGGGTACAGCACCAGCATCAGCAGCTGGAATCCGCTGAACACCAGCCAGGCGTAAAACCACCAGAGATCGCCGGATTTGGCCATCAGCTGCAGCACTACCCAGACCAGCGGCAAACCGATGGCGGCGCCGATCAAGGTGTTTTTCAGCATATCCATGAAGAACAGCTTGACGCTCATCTTGTTAAAACCGAAACGCGCCTCCAGCACAAACTGCTTGTAATAATCCAGCGGCAGGTCGATCAGGCCGGAAATTGCGCCGAAGGCCACCAGCAGGCCCAATTGATAGAGCATGCCGGGGCCGGCCCAGTTGAAAATGATGTTGGAAAGCAACTGCAAGCCGCCCAGCAGGGTGAAGCCGATCAGCACCGCTGCGCTCAGCAGCATCGAAAACATGCTGAATTTGGTCTTGGCGACGGTGTAGTCGGCAGCCCGCTGATGGGCTGCCAGGGGAATCTTTTCGGCGAATTCGGCCGGCACCGCGCTACGGTGCGCCAGCACATGGCGAATCTGGCGCGAGCCAAGCCAGAAGCGCACGATTAAGGTGATTGCCAGGAAAACCACAAACAAAACTGAAAATGCAAATGAAGACATGTAGTCCCTATGTGAGAAAATACCGTGCAATGGGCGCCTCTGATAACCTGCTGCGCGGCCCAATCTCTGGTCTGTGATGCTCGCTGTACTGAAGTACAGCTGCGCTTCTCTACCAGACCTTGGGTCGCTCGCTACGGTTCTCAGAGGCGCTTTACAGCCAGTTTCAATTGAAATGCCGCAATACTGCTTATATAACCAAGAGAACAATTATGTCACAAGCCGCCGATATCTCAGCTACCACAGCTGCTGCACCCGCTCCCGCTGCGCCGCTGCGGCCGAACGAATTCAACCTGATCTGGGTCGACATGGAAATGACCGGGCTTAACCCCGATAGCGACCGCATCATTGAAGTCGCGGTGGTGGTGACCGATCCGCAGCTGAACATCCTGGCGGAAGGCCCGGTGTTTGCGATCCACCAGGCCGACGAGATCATGGACGGCATGGATGCCTGGAACAAGGGCACGCACGGCCGTTCCGGCCTGATCGAGCGCGTAAAGGCGTCGACCGTGACGGAAAGCGACGCTGAACTGGCCCTGATCGAGTTCCTGAAAAAATATGTGCCGAACGGTAAGTCGCCGATGTGCGGCAATACGATTTGCCAGGATCGCCGTTTCATGGCGCGCGGCATGCCGAAGCTGGAAGCGTTTTTCCACTACCGCAATCTGGACGTATCGACCTTGAAAGAACTGTGCCGGCGCTGGAAGCCGGAACTGGCGAGCGGCTTCAAGAAACATCAGAAGCACACCGCGCTGGCCGATATCCTGGAATCGATTGAAGAGCTGCGCTACTACCGCGAGCATTTCATCAAGGAATAAAAAACCGGCCGGGTTGCGCTGTGCGCACCCGGCCGGCGATTGCGGCAAGCGCGTCAGCGCTTAATCTTCATTCTTGTTTTCAGTATTGTTCAAGCCGCAGCATTTCTTGAATTTCTTGCCGCTGCCGCAGCTGCAATCGTCATTGCGGCCGACTTTGGGCGCTTCGCGCTGGATGGTCTTGACCGCGGATTTGCGGTGCGGCAGCCAGTAGCGGTAGATTTCCGGAATCGCCGCCTCCACTTCCACCGCCAGCTTGTGGCGTTGCACCGGGTCCTCGCGCAGCGCCATTTCCTCTTCTTCCAGTTCTTCCGCGCCCAGCAGGTAGATAGGCCGCACGACCGTCGCCAGGTTGGAATGCCAGATCGGCTCCCAAGCCTTTGCGCGCAGGTTGATGCCCTCCCAGAAGCCCCAGGTCCAGGCTTCGCCGTCGAGCAGGGCCTTGCCTTCGTGCTCCTGTTCGCAAAACAGCGGTTCGTATTCTTTCGGCGCCACTTCCAGCGTGACCGCGATTTCATTCATGTAGCGCGCGATCAGGCCGACGATCTTTTCGTATTCCTTGTCGGACTTGAATTTCGGCGCATCCTTCAGCGACGGCCCCCACACATGCGGCAGCCATTCGCCCAGCAGCACCTGCTCCGGCCCGATCACCAGCGCCGTCAGGTAGCCATGCAGGGTATCCATGGTCATGCTGTCTTCAGCACAGCGATCAGACAACAGGAAATCGTCCAGTTCGTCAAATTCTTTGTCTGAGAGGGGTTCGTCGAGGTTCATGGTGATAGCCGCTTAATATACGATGGAAATGGGGATACGGATTTTACGATTGAAATGGTCGCGCGCTGCAAAATATTCGGGCTGCTTGCCTGCCGACAATCATTTATCCTGTGATAAGTCCATCCAGATCAGGTCATCTTATATGAAAATCAGAGCATTAACCCCGGCAGACCTCGCATCCTATCGCCGGCTGAGGCTGGAATCCATCCTGGAATCGCCGTCTTCATTCGTGCCCACGCATGAAGAAGAAAGCGCGCTGCCCGAGGAACAGATGGCGGCGCGTTTGAAAGCGAGCCCTTTCCAGGTGACTTATGGCGCATTTCAAGGCGAGGCCTTGGTCGGCACCGTCGGCCTGGTGCGCGATTCCCGCTCCAAGATTCATCACCGCGCCACCGTCGTCGGTGTCTACGTTACTCCCAATGCGCGTTCCGCCGGCGCGGTGCAGGGCATGTTCGAGGCGGTTATCGCTTACGCAAGGAATATCCCGGAGCTGGTCCAGCTGGACTTGAAAGTCAACACCATCAATCCCCGCGCCAGGGCGGTGTACGCCAAACTGGGATTTACCTCCTGCGGCATCGACTACCGCGCCCTGTGCGTAGACGGCCGGTTTCATGATGAAGAGCGCATGGCCCTGTATCTCGATGCCGCCGGAACTATTGTTCGTAAACCCGCATGAAGCTGGCGAACCTGGGTATGCCGCTGTCATTCAAGCCGCGGAAGCGGTAAGTCACGACGCTGCCCAAGGCCGGCGGCTGGCGCCGCTGGGCGTCGCTGAAGCCGCTGCCCAGCTTGAAGCGCAGGCCGTTTGGCGTTTCCACCAGGAGCGCTCCCAGCATGCCCTGGTATTTTCCTTTGCCGGGCAAATGGCCGATGACTCTGGCTTCGGCATCCTCGTGGGTTTTGACTTTCAGCATGTCGTCGCTGCGTTGTGCGCGGTAAAGCGATGCGCCCCGGTGCAGCATCAAGCCTTCGCCGCCTTGCCTGACGGTCTGTTGCAGCAGGCGTTGCAAGGCCGCGTGGTCGGCCAGCTTGAGCTGTTCCACCGGCTGTACCCAAGGCACTGCAAGTTTGGCGAGCGTGTTTTGCAACGCCGGCAGACGCTGGTCGAACGTGCCGGGATACGCGGGCAGGTCGAACACCATGAAGCGCATGCGGCGCCAGGCGGCATCGTCCGGCGTTTCGCGGCGTACGGTGGAAACCGCGTGGCTGAACTGCCGGCGGCCGGCCCACAGCTCGCCGTCCAGCGCTGTTTTCGGCCAGTTGGCGGTGAACCAGGGCGGTGTGTTTATGCGCTGGCCGCCGCGCGTCAGCAATTTCTCGCCATCCCAGTAGCCGCGCACGCCGTCCAGTTTTTCGCTGACCCAATAATCCGCCAGGCTGATGCCGGGATGATAGAGATTTGCCAGCATCAACGGCGGCGCCGGCGTTGCGGGCAGGGCAGCGGCAGGCAGCCACAGAAGGATGCCAAGCAGCAGGGCGCTCAGCTGCCTGGCAATGCGTGGTGGAACAGATGATGGCGTGGACATGGGGCTCGGCTGTCAGACATGAAGCCTGTATCGTAAAGCGATGTTGCCCTTCGCTGGCTACGCAGAAGTGCCAAGGCTGCGATTCGATATTTAGCTTATGTGCGGCTTATGTGCGCGAAATTCAGTTCAACCCCGTTCCCGGCGGGATCGTGCAGGAAGATCTGCTTTTGCTGCAATGACGGGACAAACGCGACCTGATAGGGTAGCTGGCGCGCCAGCAAGAGCGCTTCCATGCTGTCCGGATCGACGCAGCTGAAGGCGACGTGGTCGAAGGTGGTGGCGCAATCGGTATGCCTGACATCGCCTGTCCGCGCTACGCTCAGATGCAGCACGGCTTGCCCGCCGGCGTACAGCCAATAGCCGACACTGTCGAAAGCCGGTCGCGCACCGACTTCCAGGCCGATCACTTCGCAATAAAATTCCTTCAGTTGCAATAGCAATGCTCGCGGCGCGCGCAGATTGTAGTGGTTGAGGGCAATGGCTGGCATATAAGGGGCTTGGCGCGATGGCTGCGGGACTATCAGTGTAATCGATCCAAATTGATGCAATAAGCGGACCGCCGGCAGCGTGTATCGGCGGCGTTGCGCAAGCCCTTCTGGACGCGCGCTAACCGTTGCTTTGCCCGCTAAACCGTCTTTATTTCCGCCAGCAAGTCAGGATGCCGGTCCAGCAGCTGCAGCAACTTCACCAGCGCCACGGAGGGTTTGCTTTTACCATTTTCATAGCGTGAGAAGGCATTCACACCGCCACCAAAAATCTCGGCGGCTTCGCGCTGGTCGAGAGCGAGCTTTTTGCGAACACTGGCAATGAAAGCAGGATCGACGATCGATGCATTCACTTGCTTGTTGAATTCATTCATCAATGTCATGGTGCGGCGCGATTCGACGACATCCAGAATGGCTTCGCCGCAGGCGGGGCAGTAGTCGCCGCTAACCGCCGGAATCGTGATGCATTCGCCTTTATAAATGTAGGGAATGGGGCGTGTGTCATGCACCAGTTCAGCCGCTCCGCAAGTCGGGCATTTCATGTTCATAGTTCCTTGAATGACACGATGATCAATTCATCAATCACGGTAAGTTTCAGGTAGATCTTGCCAATCGAATTGTTGTTTTTGAAACTTATCATGGAGCTTTAGCGTGCATCTATGGCTTTAGCGCTTATTCACCTCAGGAAGTAAGCCGCCGGCGCTTACAATGGCCGGATGAATACTTCACCGCCCGCATCATTCGCTACTCTCACCCCCGACACCGTACTGGATGCGCTCGACAGCATCGGCCTGCATGGCGATGGCCGCCTGCTGGCGCTCAACAGCTATGAAAACCGCGTGTACCAGATCGGCATGGAGGAGGGGCCGCCGCTGGTGGCCAAATTCTACCGGCCGCAACGCTGGAGCGATGCCGCCATCCTGGAAGAGCATGGCTTCGTGCAGGAACTGGTGGAGCGCGAGATTCCGGTGGTTGCCGCCTGGGCGGCGGAGGACGGCCGCACCTTGCATCAGTTCGACGGCTTTCGTTTTGCCGTGTTTCCACGCCACGGCGGCCGCGCGCCCGAATTGGAAGACAGCGCCACGCTGGAATGGCTAGGCCGCTTCCTCGGCCGCATCCATGCCGTGGGCGCACTCAGCAACTACCAGCACAGGCCGACGCTGGACATCGTCAGTTTCGGCGAAGAACCCAGCGCTTTCCTGCTGGCCAACGGCTTTGTGCCGGAGGATCTGCTGGAAGCCTATCGCAGCACCGTGACCCAGGCGCTGGAGGGCGTGCGCCGCTGCTTCGAGCGTGCCGGCACGGTCGGCGCGCTGCGCCTGCACGGCGATTGCCACGGCAGCAATGTGCTGTGGACCGATGCCGGACCGCACTTCGTCGACTTCGACGACAGCCGCATGGGGCCGGCGGTGCAGGATCTGTGGATGCTGCTGTCCGGCGAGCGCAGGGATATGGTGCGGCAAATGGGCTCACTGCTGGCCGGCTATGAGGACTTTTGCGATTTCGATACCCGTGAGCTGTACCTGATCGAGGCCCTGCGCACCCTGCGCCTGATCCACTACGCGGCGTGGATAGCGCGGCGCTGGGACGACCCGGCGTTCGCCGTGGCCTTCCCCTGGTTCAATACCCAACGCTACTGGCAGGATAGGGTGCTGGAACTGCGCGAGCAGATCGCGCTGATGGACGAGCCGCCGTTGTGGCAAAACTGAGGCCGGCTTGACTGGCGCTTAGTGCGCCACGGTCTTGGAAAACACGTTCAGCACCAGCACGCCGGAGACGATCAGGCCGATGCCGACCAAAGCCGCGGCATCCAGGCTCTGCTTCAGGAACAGCCAGCCGACCAGCGCGATCAGCGCAATGCCGATGCCAGACCACATCGCATACACGATCGCCACCGGCAGGGTGCGCAAGGTCAGCGACAGGAAATAGAAGGCGGTCAGGTAGCCGGCCACCACCACCACCGACGGCACCAGCCGGGTGAATTCGGCGCTGGCCTTGAGGGCGCTGGTGGCAATCACTTCGGCGACGATGGCGATCAATAGATAGACCCAATGCATGACTTCTCCTGGCTGATAGAACGTAGATAAAACCGCGTAGATAAAACGTGGAAACAGCGAAACTCTAATCGATAGCGGCAAACAGCTCTGTAACGAAATCGACAAATACGCGTACCTTGGCCGACAACTGATGACTCTGGTGGTACACCACCGACACCGGCGGCCCCGGCGTGGCCCAGTCCGCCAGCACCGGCGCCAGCAGGCCGGCGCGGATCTGCGGATTGAGCGAGAGCGTCAGCAGCTGGACGATGCCGGCGCCGCTGGCGGCTGCGTGGATCAGGGTTTCCGCGTGATTGATGGCGATGTTGCCGGGCGGCGCCCAGCTGAACTCCTGCTTGCCCTTGCTGAAGGTCCACGGCACGTTCTGGCCGCTGTTGGGGTGGATGAAAGCCAGGCAACGGAAGCTGCTTAGTTCCTGCGGCGTGCGCGGAGTTCCATGCTGCGCCAGAAACTCGGGGGCGGCGCAGCACAGGTTGCGGGTCTGGTAGATGCGGCGCGCCACCATGCTGGAATCCTTCAGCTCGCCGATGCGGATCCAGACGTCGCCGCGGCCCTCTACCATGTCGACCATGCGGTCGCCGACATTCAGGCGGATCGACAAGTCGGGATACAGCGCGCTGAAGCGCGCCAGCGCCGGCGCCAGGTAGATGCGGGCGATCACGGTCGGCACGTCGACCCGCAATATCCCCTGCGGCGTCACGCGCCGCCCTTGCAGCCCGTCTTCCAGTTCGCTCATGTCGCCGAGCAGGCGCTGGGCGCGTTGGTAACAGCTGTGGCCGTCGTCGGTCAGTGAAATCTTGCGCGTGGTGCGGTTCAGCAGGCGCACGCCGAAATGCCGTTCCAGGGCGGCGATATGGTTGGTGATGGTGGCGTTCGACATCTCCAGCTGTTCAGCCGCGCGGCTGAAGCTGTTCAGTTCCACCACCTGGCAAAATACCCGCAACGATTCCAGCCTGTCCATGATGACGATTTTATATTATTTAAGTTATTTAAAAAATGATTTTAATTATTGCCTATTTTTCTGATTATTAAAAAGGATGATAATGGCAAAAAACAGATCGTATGGTAGGTATCGATACGGCCCAACATCTTCCCGGAGACACGCATGGCCATTGCGACGGACAGCACGAATACCAGCCTTATAGACATTCCGGCCCTGATCGACCGCAGCCGCATCGGCGGCTTCCAGATCGTCATGCTGACCCTGTGCGCCATCTGCCTGATTATCGACGGTTTCGACGTCCAGGCCATGGGTTATGTGGCGCCCGCTATCATCCAGCAATGGGGCATAGACAAGGCCAACCTGGGGCCGGTGTTCGGCGCCGGCCTGTTCGGCATGCTGCTCGGCTCGCTTACTTTCAGCATCCTGGCCGACCGCATCGGCCGCCGTCCGGTGCTGATCGCCGCCACGCTGTTCTTTGCCGCCTGCATGCTGCTGACGCCGCTGGCCGGCACGGTCGATCAGCTGATTGCGCTGCGCTTCATCACCGGCCTCGGGCTGGGCGCGATCATGCCCAACGCCATGGCGCTGGCCGGCGAATACAGCCCGCTGCGCAAGCGCGTGACCCTGATGATGCTGGTGTCCTGCGGTTTTACGCTGGGCGCGGTGCTGGGCGGCTTGTTATCGGCAGCGTTGATCCCGCGCTTCGGCTGGCAGTCGGTATTCCATGTCGGCGGCGTGGTGCCGCTGGCGGTCGGCGTGCTGATGATTTTCTTGCTGCCGGAGTCGATGCAGTTCCTGGTGTTGCGCGGCAAGCGTCTGGAGCAGGTCGGCAAGTGGCTGCGCCGCATCGATCCGGCTGTCGCGGTTGACCGGGACACGCGTTACGTGGTCAACGAAAAAGCCGGCAAGGGCGCGCCGGTGATGCAGCTGTTCCAGCAGGGCAGGGCCAAGGTCACGATCCTGCTGTGGATCATCAATTTCATGAACCTGGTGAACCTGTACTTCCTTTCCAACTGGCTGCCGACCATTGCCAAGGACGCCGGCCTGTCGACCGCCGCCGCGGTCATGGCCGGCACCACCTTGCAGATCGGCGGTACGCTGGGAACCCTGATCATGGGCCAGCTGATTGACCGCTCCAGCTTCCGCCGCGTACTGATTCCGGTGTTCCTGACCGCCGGCATGGCGGTGGCCCTGATCGGCCGTCCGGAAATATCGCTGCTTTTCCTGTTTGCCAGCATCTTCGTCGCCGGCTTCTGCATCGTCGGCGGCCAGCCGGCGGTGAATGCGCTGGCGGGGACTTACTACCCGACCACCTTGCGCTCCACCGGCATCGGCTGGAGCCTGGGCGTCGGCCGCATCGGTTCGATCGTCGGGCCGGTGCTGGGCGGCGAGCTGATCCGCTTGAACTGGCCGAACAGCAGCATCTTCCTGCTGCTGGCGGTGCCGGCCCTGGTATCGGCGGTGATGCTGATGTTGATGCAGGAAACCTCGAATCGCAACAATGCGCAGGCTGTGATTGCGCATTAAGATCAGACCATCAAGGATCAAATCCATGGAAAACACAAACGCACTTCGTTATCAGTCGGGATTCTGCAATGACTTCGCCAGCGAAGCCTTGCCAGGCGCCTTGCCCGCAGCGCAGAACTCGCCGCAGAAAGCGCCCTACGGTCTCTATGCGGAACAGCTGTCCGGCACCGCATTCACCGCGCCGCGCGCGCACAACCGGCGCTCGTGGCTGTACCGCATCCGGCCGGGCGCGATGCATCACGCTTTTGAAAAGCTGCAGCAACCGCTGCTGGCCAGCGGCCCCTTCACCCAGGTCGACACGCCGCCTGACCAGCTGCGCTGGAATCCGCTGCCTATGCCGACCGACGGCCATGCCGCCGATTTCATCGACGGCATGGTGACCTTCGCCGGCAACGGCGACGCTGCGGCACAGGCCGGCATCGCCATCCACTTGTATGTGGCGAACCGCTCCATGCACGACCGCTTTTTCTACAATGCCGACGGCGAATTGCTGATCGTGCCGCAGCAGGGGCGTTTGCTGGCGAGGACGGAAATGGGCGTGCTGGAAGTCAAGCCCGGTGAAATCGTGGTCATCCCGCGCGGCGTGCGTTTCCGCATCGAACTGCCGGACGGCGCGGCGCGCGGCTATGTCTGCGAAAACTACGGCGCTGCGTTCCAGCTGCCGGAGCTGGGACCGATCGGCTCCAACGGCCTGGCCAATGCGCGCGACTTCCAGGCGCCGGTGGCGGCCTATGAAGAGCGCGAAGGCGAGTTCCAGCTGCTGGCCAAATTCGGCGGCAAGCTGTGGGCGGCGCGCATCGATCATTCACCGCTGGACGTGGTGGCCTGGCACGGCAACTACACGCCGTACAAATACGACCTGAGCTTGTTCAACACGATCAACACGGTCAGCTACGATCATCCCGATCCATCGATCTTCACGGTGCTGACCTCGCCTTCGGATACGCATGGCACGGCGAATGTCGATTTCGTGATTTTCCCGCCGCGCTGGATGGTGGCAGAGCATACCTTCCGGCCGCCATGGTTCCACCGCAACGTCATGAGCGAATACATGGGACTGATCCATGGCGCCTACGACGCCAAGGCCGACGGCTTTACGCCGGGCGGCGGCAGCCTGCACAATTGCATGAGCGGCCACGGCCCGGATGCCGCCACTTTCGAGAAGGCGTCCAGTGCCGAACTGGCGCCGCACCGCATCGACAATACAATGGCCTTCATGTTTGAAAGCCGCTACCTGATTCATCCGACGCCCTATGCGCTGGCGACGCCGCTGCTGCAGAAAGATTACCTGCAATGCTGGCACGGTCTGAAAAAGAACTTCAACGGTCAACCCTAAGAGAAAAGACATCATGCAAGCCAACGATCCGACATTGAAATCCTTCATCCCGACTCCGGCGGAGTCGCATTTTCCTATCCAGAACCTGCCTTTCGGGGTGTTCAGCAATGCCGCCGATCCGGCGCCGCGCGTCGGCGTCGCCATCGGCGATCAGGTGCTGGACCTGGCCGCGCTGGCTGACTCCGGCCTGCTGAGGCTGAGCCCGGAAGTGTTCCGCCAGCCGACCCTGAATGCCTTCATCGCGCTGGGCCGCCAGACCTGGCGCAGCACCCGCGCCAGCATCAGCGAGCTGCTGCGTCACGATAATCTCCAGCTGCGCGATAATCAGGCGCTGCGCGACAAGGTGTTCGTTGCGCAGGACCAGGCGACGATGCATCTGCCGCTGGAGATCCCGGGCTACACCGATTTCTATTCCTCGAAAGAACATGCGACCAACGTCGGCTCGATGTTCCGCGACCCGGCCAACGCGCTGCTGCCGAACTGGCTGCACATCCCGATCGGTTACAACGGCCGCGCCAGCTCGGTGGTGGTCAGCGGCACGCCGCTGCAGCGTCCGATGGGCCAGCTGAAACTGCCGGACGCCGACGCGCCGGTGTTCGGCGCTTGCCGCAAGCTGGATTTCGAGCTGGAGACCGGCTTCATCATCGGCCAGCCGAACAACCTGGGCGAGCCGATCGACATCGCCAATGCCGAGCAGCATATCTTCGGCATGGTGCTGCTGAACGACTGGAGCGCACGCGATCTGCAGCAATGGGAATACGTGCCGCTGGGCCCGTTCAACAGCAAGTCCTTCGCCACCTCGATCTCGCCGTGGGTGGTCACGATGGATGCGCTGGAACCGTTCCGCGTCGCCAGTCCGGCGCAGCAGCCGCAACCGCTGCCCTACCTGCAGCAGAGCGGCAAGAACGGCTACGACATCACGCTGGAAGTAGCGCTGCAGCCGGGCGCCGCGGCCCAGCCGCAGACCATCTGCCGCACCAATTTCAAAGCCATGTACTGGACCATGGTGCAGCAGCTGGCGCATCACACCGTTTCCGGCTGCAACACCCGCATCGGCGACCTGATGGGCTCCGGCACCATCAGCGGCAGCACGCCGGAAGCCTACGGCAGCCTGCTGGAGCTGACCTGGAACGGCAAGAATCCGCTCAGCCTGGCCGACGGCAGCCAGCGCAGCTTTATCCAGGACGGCGACGAAGTGGCGATGACCGGCTGGTGCCAGGGCGATGGCTATCGCGTCGGGTTTGGCGTGGTCAGCGGCAAGATCTTGCCGGCGCGGGGTTGATGGAATAGATGTGCAGGCGATGCGCGATTCGAAAGAATGGCGCATCGCTTTGTCTTTAGACTGTCTTTCAACTATCTTTGCTTGTGGCATGGCCCTGGGCCTTGCCGCGACTACAGGTATTGATTTTTTACCGGGCCATCGCTTTTAGCGCAGCCTGAGCCAGAAAGCCCGAACGCGTCAACTGATGCGCTTTAGCGAAGGCATCAATCTCACGCAGCAGGTTTTCCGGTAATGAAATGTTGAGCCGCACAGGCTTGGTGTTGATTTTGGAACGGTCAATATTGACCAGCATCCAGTAGCCATCGGCATAGCCTGCCGCGTCTTTCCATTGCTCGATGGAGGTCGCTTCAGGAATATGCGCTTCGCCTTCGTACATGGCCTCTGCTGCTTCCTGGGCTTTTGCCGGCAGGTCGTTCAAATCGTCCGCCGCGGTAAACACGCCGGGAAAATCCGGAAAGCTGGCGCCGTAAGCGCTATTTTGATCCTTCCATACATACAGCGGATATAGCATTTTCGTCCTCATTTCAATCCGGCCTGTTTCAAGATGCTCTCGGCCGTGCCAAGCGGCAGGTCCTTCTTCGGATGTGGCACAACCACAGATTGTCCGCTGACAGGATGACGGTATTTATGGTGACTGCCGCGGGTGGAGACCTGTCGCCATCCTGCGGCCTTCAATTGCTTGATAAGATCTGAGCTGTTCATCTTTATTTTACACAAAAATACACAAAATAAGCATTAATTGTGTATTTTTGTGTATTGCTTGTTGTTTGGAGATTGGCAATGGGACGCATCCGGAGGTCTTCGGCGATCAATTGTGAGGAAGAAAAAATCGCGGTAGCAGTGGCAAAAATCTTAAAAAATGCGTGGGTTACGGGTCGTGCCATCTATTCGCGATGACTTGGGTCGCAAAGAACGGGCGCAAAAAAAGCCGCAAATGCGGCTTAGCGCGAAGCAAGTGCTGCTTCACAAGCAGGTCACGCAGTCAAACGTGACCTTATATCCTTGGGTCACCGAGTCACCGAGTCATCGACGCGGCACGCCATCGCGCCACTCGCCCCAATGCGTCACGATATCCTGCACCAACGGATTCCCCGCGCGGTACAGATTCTCGGTGGCCGGCACGAAGCCGCCCTGGTCGGCATAGTTGAGCAGGTTGTCAGCGCTGGTTTGTCCTTGATACGGACGGTCGAAATCCGATCCGGTGCGCAATGCCGCTACCCGGCTCAAATCAACCCGCTTGATGCTGGATGCGCGTTTCAAGGCTTCGAAAGTGGCATTGTCTTCCTGCGCCGTCATGCAGTACACGCCCTTGTTGTCGGTCAGGATCTTGGTCCACTGTCTTGCGCGTTCGCCCAGCAGCGTGCCTGACCACCAGGTATTGCCGGAGGCGATATCGCACTGGACCACGGTCGGCGGCTGGTTGGCCGGCGCATAGCTGAACTTGGAGCGCGCTACCTGCGCCTGCGGGCTGTCCGCCAGCACCACATTGCGCGACAAAGCGAAGGCGGCGTCGGCCAGTTTCGGATTCAGCTGGAATACTTCGTTGCGGTAGTCGAGCGGCGGTTTGTCGCTCGGGCTCTTGGTGTTGATGCCGAGATAGCCGGTATTCCAGCCGGCCGGAATTTCACGCGCATCGAGTTCCCACTGGATGCCGAAATCGACCAGATACTTGGCCCATGCGGCCGAGCCCACAGTGGCGCGCCCAGGATCGACGCCGGCAATCCCGGAGATCAGGAAATAGGTATGGCGCAGGTCGAAGCGCGAAGAGAAGGTCAGGGCCATGATCGAGGCCGAAGCATTGGCGTAGCCCATGCCGGTGGTGACCACGCAGACATCTTGCCGGTTGCAATGCACGTCCGGATAGTCGGGCGACAGGCCCGGCACGGATACGGTTTTCCAGGGACCGATGCGATCCAGCCAGGCCTGGCCTTCGGGGCCGAACATGGTGATGATCATTACCTTGACCGGACGGTTCTGGGCATTGGATTCGGCGAGTCCATCGCTGCCCCGGTCCTGCGCCAGCGACGGCACGGAGGAGCAGGCAGCAAGCGACAGGAAAGCTGCGGAAATAAGCGAGCGAGTCATCATGGGTTTTCCTTATGGCAAATAGAAGCCGTAGTCTACCCGTGAAAACCGATTTATGTTGTCGCGATGCAATATAAAGACCTGTCTGGCAGGCGTAAAAAAGCCGCCTGCAGGCGGCTTGCTGAAACGCGTTTTACGCGGCGATCAGAGGTAGACGATGGCCAGCACGACGCCGACGATCAAACCGAACTTGATGCACATGTACAGCGGCTTGCTGAATTTTTTCAGGCGGCGCCGGTATTGGCCGGCGGCCCAGACGAAGCGGAACAGCTTGTTGATGCCGCCGGTTTCGTCGCCGGTTTCGTTAGGCGAAGCCGCGGCGCTCATCATGTGGCGGCCGAGCCAGCGATTGATGGCTTGCGCCCAGCGGTAGCGCATCGGCCGCTCGATGTCGCAAAAGATGATGATGCGGTTGCTGTCGCAGCCGTTCTGCGCCCAGTGGATATAGGTTTCGTCGAACACCACGCCCTGGCCGTCGCGCCAGCTGTAGCGCTGCTGGTTGACTTCAATGAAGCAGCGGTCGTCGTTCGGCGTCACCAGGCCCAGGTGATAGCGCAGCGAACCGGCGAACGGATCGCGGTGCGGATTCAGGGTGCCGCCCGGCGCCAGCTCGGCAAACATGGCTGCCTTGACGCTCGGCGTGCGGCGCAGCAGCTCCACGGTTTTCGGACAGAATTGCTCGGCCGACGGATGGCTGGCGTCATACCATTTCAGGTAGAAGCGCTTCCATCCGGCCTTGAAAAAGGAATTGAAGCCGGCGTCGTCATTCTTTTCCGCCGCGCGGATTTTTTCCAGGCCGATCAGGCCCTGCGCTTCATCGCGGATGGTTTCCCAGTTGTCTTCCAGGATCTTGAGGTCGGCGAAGGTGCTGGTCGGCAGATAAGGCGTGTTGGTCGGCACTTTCGAGAACATGTACATGAAGATGTTGAGCGGCGCCATGATCGACGAATGGTCGAATATCTGCCGGAAGAAAGGCAGGCGGGCCTTGCCGCGGAAGTGCACGTACAACACCGATAAAATAAAAATACTGACTACTGCCCATTTCATGAAAATGTGCTCCGTTACAAATAAGCCGCCATTTTATCTCTTTTGCGCTTGTTATCCGTTATCCAAGCCGTTTGTTGCCCTGATCTATTGCGAAGGGGAATATTTAAGGCGGCGGCGCCGTGATTGCCGTGGCGAATGTTTCAATGATAAAATTGCGCCTCCTTAGGGGAGTAGCCGCCTTCGCATCTTTCGAAGAGCGCATGTCAACATACTTGGCGCTGTATCCAATTTACGCCATGGCATGCGCGACCGCACGGTTTGGCAAGACCTATGGTGCATGTCCTTTACCCGGCCGGGCGAAGGCGTTGCGCCATTCGTCAGTGCCCGGCCCTCAGGATGTCTTATGCTTAATTACCGCCAATGGCAGCGCCGGCGCGCTGCTGCAGCCAGCTTATCCAAGCAGCCCTTCTTTCCATCTGCTTCATTTTCTTTGTCGCTCGCATTGCCGTCCGAGGTGTGCGCATGATTCTGTCGATCGCCTTGTTGCTGGGCTCAGCCGTTGTCATCTATTTGTCGTGCGAGTATTTCGTCAACAGCATTGAATGGGTCGGCCGCCGGCTCGGGATCGCCCAGAGCGCGGTAGGCACAGTGCTGGCGGCGTTCGGCACGGCGCTGCCGGAAAGCGTCGTGACCTTTGTCGCCGTGGTGTTCGGGCGCGATGCAGCGCACCGTGAAATCGGCGTCGGCGCCGCCCTTGGCGGGCCGCTGGTGCTGGCCACCATCGCCTACGCGGTAGTCGGCCTGATGTTCATCCTGAACCGTAAAAAGCTCGGCAATATCCTGCTGTCGGCCAGCGCCGCCGCGTGCCTGAGCCGCGATCAAGCCTGGTTCATCGGGATTTTCGTGGTCAAGGTCGGCCTCGGGCTGGTGGCGTTTGCCGTCAAGCCCTGGCTGGGCGCATTTTTCCTGCTGGCTTACGGCGTGTACATCTGGGGCGAAATGCGCAAGGAAGAAGACGCCGACGCCGAGATCCATGAGCTGGAGCCGCTCAAGTTCCGCCCTCATGATCCGCAACCGCTGCTGGGCTGGGCGCTGTTGCAGACACTGGTGGCGTTGGTGGTGATTTTCTTGAGTTCGCAGCTGTTCGTGCATCAGCTTGGCGAAATTTCGCCATGGCTTGGCATCTCGCCGCAATTGACTGCCTTGCTGCTGAGCCCGATCGCCACCGAGCTGCCGGAAATCCTGAATGCGGTGATCTGGGTCCGGCAAGGCAAGCAGACGCTGGCGCTAAGCAATATCAGCGGTGCGATGATGATCCAGGCCACCATCCCGACCGCGCTGGTGCTGATTTTTACGCCGTGGATGCTCAGTCCCGCATTAATTTGGGCGGCCGCCGTGACCATGATCTCGATGTTCGGTTTGTACGCGCTGCTGCGCAAGGGCATGCTGAGCGGCGGCGTCCTGGCGCTGTTCGGTTTGCTGTATGCGGTGTTTGCCGCCGGCCTGGGATGGATAGGCGTGCATTGATCAGGCCGCTTGATTGCTGTCAGGCGCGCGCGCCCAAGGCGATCACCGCCGCGCCCGACAGCGCCAGTCCCGCTCCCAGCAGATCGGTCCAGCGCGGCGCAATACCGTCGACGCTCCACAACCAGAAAATCGCGGTGGCGATATACACCGCGCCATAGGCTGCATATACGCGGCCGCTGGCGGCGGGATGCAAGGTCAGCAGCCAGACGAAGGCCAGCAGGCTGATGGCCGCCGGCAGCAGCAGCCATGCCGAACCTTTGCCGTTCAGCCATAGCATCGGCAGGTAGCAGCCCAGCAATTCGGCGACGGCGGTCAGGAGGAACAGGGCAAGGGTTTTCGTCATGGCAGGATTGGCGAACTCGGGTTTGGAAGATTGCCGCACATGCGGGCATGGCGGAAAAAAAATATAATGGGCGGCATTGTCGCATTCCATTCCGGCGCCAGGACGACCTGGCGCTGCCGCACATTGTATTTCAACCGGGGACGACCCCATCTTTTATGGAGGTCGCATGGCCTGGATCATTCTCTTACTTGCCGGCATAGCGGAAGTCATCTGGGCTGTCGGCCTCAAATATTCCGAAGGTTTTACGCGCACCTGGCCGTCGATCATTACTTGCGTCGGCATGGCCGTCAGCATCTGGCTGCTGGCGATCGCCATGCGTACCTTGCCGCTTGGTACCGCCTATGCGGTTTGGACGGGGATCGGCGCGGTGGGATCCTTCATTGCCGGCATCGTGCTGCTGGGCGAAGCGGCCAGCCTGGCGCGCATCGCCAGCGTTGGCCTGATCGTGCTGGGGCTGATCGGCCTGAAGCTGTCGACGGCAAGCTGAGTCAAGCGGACTAGGGCCTGTTAACATTTGATTTGGGAGTGCGAACGCGCGGCAGGCGTTACAGGCCTAGGCGCGACGACGCGACGTAGCG
Source organism: Collimonas sp. GW821-FHT02H07 (assembly GCF_059421505.1). Classification (NCBI taxonomy): domain Bacteria; kingdom Pseudomonadati; phylum Pseudomonadota; class Betaproteobacteria; order Burkholderiales; family Oxalobacteraceae; genus Collimonas; species Collimonas sp. GW821-FHT02H07. Next base: position 375,784 of record NZ_JBWKVC010000002.1, on the reverse strand, counting down.
GTGCTACGGCAAGGAGTCGTAACGACGGCATGTGACGCCTGCAGCCGTTCCCGGAGGGTTCCCACCAAAACGTGCGCTGGCGGCGTTGCATGGCTTGCTGGGGCACCAGCCCCAGCTACGCCACGCGCCTTGCCAGCACACGTTTTGGCTGGAACGCATCTCTCAAATCAAATGTTAACAGGCCCTAGGCAGAGGCGCTGATCCTGGTTGCAGCGGTAGCTGCCGCGGTTTCCAATCCGGCGTGGGTCTTCAAGGTCTGGTAGCGCAGGCAGGTGACGCGCAGGAATGAGGCGAAATTGCTGGCTTCACCCAGATGGGTGGTGACTTCATCGTGCAGTTTGGCGATCAGCTGGTTGGTGGTCAAATCGTTGTCCGCCGCCAGTTCCGCCAGCGTTTGCCAGAACAGGTTTTCCAGCTTGATGGTGGTGATGACGCCCATGATGCGCACCGAGCGGGCGCGCGATTCATACAATATGGGATCGGCCTGGGCATAAATCTGGCACATCGGACGCCTCGTTTCTGGTTGTTGCCAATAGCTGGGAAAGTGCAGCCGGCGCGCCGGCTGCACGGCGCCTATCATAACTCGATGCGAGTCCCCAATGCGGCCAGGAACAATGCCAGCCAGGCCGGATGGGCCGGCCACGCCGGTGCGGTCACCAGATTGCCGTCGCGGTGCGCTGCGGTGACATCGATTTCCGCGTACTTGCCGCCGGCCAGTTTGACTTCCGGGGCACAGGCAGGATAGGCCGAGCAGGTTTTGCCTTCCAGCACGCCGGCCGCCGCCAGCAGCTGCGGGCCATGGCATACCGCGGCGATCGGCTTGTCGGCGGCATGGAATTGCTGGACGATTTCGATCACGCGCGGATTCAGGCGCAGGTATTCGGGGGCGCGGCCGCCGGGAATCAGCAAGGCGTCGTAGCGGCTGACGTCGACGTCGCTGAACGCCGCATTCAGGGTGAAGTTGTGGCCTGGTTTTTCGCTATAGGTCTGGTCGCCTTCAAAGTCATGGATGGCGGTGCGGATCCGGGCGCCGGCGGCTTTGTCCGGACACACCACGTCGACCTGGTGGCCGACCATCTGCAGGGCCTGGAACGGCACCATCAATTCATAGTCTTCAACGTAGTCGCCGGCCAGGATCAGGATTTTCTTTGCGCTCATGATGGATCTCTCAGTGAGGTTGGTGGGGCAGGGAAAGTCGAGTATGGGACCGTGAAATCTTGTGCAGGTAATAACGGGTTATTACCGCCGCATGTTTCGATGTTGCATTGCGCAAACCGCGGCTTTGACGAATCCAATGCAGTAATGCGATAGCTGAATTACACTGTCGGCATCAGCCACCGCGGTTGATTCGCGGTTGATTGTTGATTGCCGAGGTCAACAGGCCCCGGATTCAGCATATGTGCGCGGCTGCACTGCGGCAAGTAAAAATTTTTTTAGAAAAGGTAATCAGATGGCCTCAAAAGATTCATTGCCGGCGACGGCGGCTGGCGCCTTGCTGGAACGTCCAAGCCGGGCCGAGGCGGAGTCGGCGATCCGCACCCTGCTGCGCTGGGCGGGCGACGATCCCGACCGCGAAGGCTTGCTGGACACGCCGGCGCGCGTGGCGCGCGCCTATGAAGAATTCTTTGCCGGCTACAGCAAAGACCCGGTCGAGATTTTATCGACCACGTTTTCCGAAGTGGAGGGCTATGACGAGATGGTGGTGTTGACCAACATCCGTTTTGAAAGCCATTGCGAGCATCACATGGCGCCCATCATCGGCAAGGCGCACGTGGCCTATCTGCCGGACCGGCGCGTGGTGGGAATCTCGAAACTGGCGCGCCTGGTGGATATTTATGCCAAGCGCTTGCAGATCCAGGAAAAAATGACAGTGCAGATCGCCGATACCCTGCAGCAGGTCTTGCTGCCGAAGGGCGTGGCGGTAGTGATCGAGGCATCGCACGGCTGCATGACCACGCGCGGCATCCACAAGCCGGGCACCAGCCTGGTGACCAGCCGCATGCTGGGCGCGTTCCGCGACGATCCGTCGACACGGCGCGAGTTCATGAGCATCATCAGCCAGAAGCGCAACGAGTAAACCCGCTGCCATTACCGGCTGCCGGCGCCGTCCGGCGCCAAAGCAGGGAGCTGCATGCGCTCCCTGCATTCCTCCTCAAATCAACGGTCCCGTTTCTTTCTCTTCATGGCCGGTCACCCGCGCCTGCATGGCGCGCGCCACCACGCTGCGCGACAGGTGCCAGTACAGCGCAATGACAGCGGTCGAGAACAGCGCAAAGCCCATCATCCCCGCGTACAGGTAAAACACCTTGTACAGTTCGATGCCGACGCCGTACAGGGTCATGTTGATCATGCCCATGGTGGCGGCCACGGTGGCTTTCGAGACCGGGCTTTCGGTCAGGGTGAAACGGATCATCACCGCCGCCGACAAGCCTTCGCCGAAGGCGATCACGCTGATTGCGGCCACCAGGAAGTAGGGCGTATCGAGGAAGGCGGCGCCGAACAGCATGATCAGGATGCCGAGCGCGATCGGATACAGCGCGATCTTGATCGAACTGCCCAGGCGCCAGCGGTCGACCTGGCGCGCCAGCACCAGGTTGCCGGCGATCAGGCAGGCGAACACTGGAATCTGCCAGTAGCCGTATTCGATCACGCTCAGATGGCCGTCGGCCACCAGGATTTCCGGCGACATGGCGATCCAGCCGATCAGCGGAATCGCCAGCAAGGGCATGCACATTGCCGCCTTGAGGAAATGCAGGTTGCCGACCACTTCACGGTAGTCGTGCCAGATCTGCGTCAGCGGCAGTTTTTCCTTGCGCGGCTTGACGGTTTCAGGCATGTGGCGCGCCAGGCCGATCAAGGCGATGGTGGCGATCGCGGCGATGAACACGAACACCATGCGCCACGGCAGCACTTCAATCATGAAGGCGCCCGCGACCGGGCCGATCAGCGGCGCAATCAGCGCCACATTGGCCATCAGCGCGGTGACCCGGATCGCCGCTTTTTCTTCGAAGGCCTCCTGCACCACGGCGTAACCAACCGAAGAAATGAAGCACAAGCCCATGCCTTGCAGTACGCGCAAGGCGATGAAGCTTTCGATGCTGCGCGAAAACAGCGTCGCCAGGCAGGCGATGATGAAAAACAGGGTGCCGCCCAGCATCACAGGGCGGCGGCCGATGCGGTCCGAGAGCGGTCCGAACAGCCATTGGAAGATCGCGCCGCCGACCAGGAAGGCGGTCATGGCAGACGCCATCCAGGCCGCGCTGGCGCCGAATTCGCGGGTCACTGTCAGCATGCCCGGCTGGATCATGTCGTTGGCGATGTACACCGAGAACTCGAACAAAACCAGGGCCAGCGGAAACATCAGGGTGCTGCGGGTAAGCGTGGAAATTTTTTGCATTGTTTGATTCGCTTGGTAAAGACGGGGTGAAGCTGTAAAGCCAGAGATCGGGCATCGCGCCGGACTGGCCGGCTTGCGATTAGGTACAGGGTGCTGACCGTGCTGCTGCGGCAAAGCCGCACATGGCGTCAACGGGTGAAGTTGTCTGGCGAAATCGCCTGAAGAAATTGGTTAATTCAATTGACCGGCGCTTCCCAGCCGGAGTCTGCGCTGAATTCCTCGACCAGGAAATCGAGCATGGCGCGCAGGATGGCAGGCATTTGACGGCGCGAAGCATAGACGCCGTAAATACTCAATTCGCGCGGGCGATATTCGCCGAGCAGCGCCCGTAGTCTACCATCATGCAGCAATCCTGAGGCGGCGTGCAGCGGCTGCAAGGCAATCCCGGCTCCGCACACCGCCGCTTCCAGCAGCACCGACGATTCGTTGGCGCTCATGTTGCCGCCTACCGGCACGGCGATCGGCGCGCCGTCCTTCTCGAATTCCCACAGGCTCTTGCCGAAATAGGAATAGGTCAGGCAGTTGTGCAAGGCCAGGTCTTCCACGGTTTTCGGCGTACCGTGTTCTGCCAGATAGGACGGCGCTGCTACCACTACCGAATGGCAAACCGCCAGCTTGCGCGCAATCAGGTTGGGGTCGAGCGCGTTGGTGATGCGGATCGCCAGGTCGACCCGTTCTTCGATCAGGTTGACGGTGCGGTCCACCATCAGCACGTCGATCGCGGTGCCGGGATAGCGTTTGAGAAAGCGGGTCAGCAGCGGCACCAGATAGGTTTGCCCCATCGACATGCTGAAGGTCAGGCGCAGCGTTCCGCGCGGTGTGTCTTCGGGCGCTGCCGCCGAGGACTGGATGTCGCCGGCCAGGTCCAGCATCTGCCGGCAACGCGGCAAGGTGTCGCTGCCGGCCGAGGTCAGGCTGAGCTTGCGGGTGGTCCGGTGCAGCAGGCGCGCGCCCACCCATTCCTCCAGCTCGGCCAGGTAGCGCGAGACCATGGCGCGCGACATGTCCAGCTTGTCGGCGGCGGCGGTCAGGCTGCCTTGGTCGGCAACCTCCACAAAGACTTGCATCGCGATCAGTCTGTCCATGGCTATTCCTGTCTACGTGATCGATTTGATCGATTTGATTGATTTGATCGATTCATGCAACAAACTAATCGCCATTATGGGGTTTTTTGCTTCGTTTTTGGCAACTATGATGATGGTTCTTTCACTTCACTCTGGAGATATCGATGTTCAAACGCACTGTATTCCGCTCGTTGCTGGCAGCTACCGCCGGCCTGATGATCACTGCCGCCGTTAGCGCAGCACCGCAGCCGCTCAAGCTGGAAGTCTATAACCCGGGCGCCAGCGGCATTTTCCCGGTGTCGTCCGAGCTGATTACCGGCAACACCGACGCCATCGTCATCGATGCCCAGTTCGACCGCGCCAGTGCTGAACAGCTTCTGAAAAAAGTACAGGACAGCGGCAAGAAGCTGACCACCATCTACATCAGCCACGGCGATCCCGACTACTACTTCGGCCTGGAAGTGTTGAAGGCAGCCTATCCGGACGCCAGGATCGTGGCGCCGGCGCCGGTAGTCGCCCACATCAAGGCCACCATGGAAGGCAAGCTGGCGTTCTGGGGCCCCAAGCTGGGCGCCAACGCGCCTAAGCAACTGATCGTGCCGGAAGCGCTGGAAGGCAACACGCTGACCCTGGAAGGCCGCAAGCTGGAAGTCATCGGCCTCGACGGCGCCAGCCCGGACCGCAGCTTCGTCTGGATTCCATCGCTGAAAGCCGTGGTGGGCGGCGTGCTGGTGGTCGGCAACGAACATGTGTGGACGGCCGACACCCAGACCCTGGCCTCGCGCCAGCAATGGATCAAGATGCTCGACAAGATCAGCGCCCTGCATCCGAAAGTCGTGGTGCCCGGCCATTTCAGCGCCGGCGCGCCACAGAACATCGAATCGGTGCGCTTCACCAAGGATTACCTGAAAACCTATGAAGCCGAAACCGTCAAGGCCAAGGATTCCGCCGCCCTGATCGAAGCGATGAAGAAGCATTATCCGAACCTGGACGGCGTCTCTTCCCTGGAACTCGGCGCCAAGGTCAGCAAAGGCGAAATGAAATGGTAGAGCGCGATCATTGCAACGACGGCAGCTGCGAACTTCCTGACGCCGCAGCCAATGCCGAAGCAGCGGCGCCTGCAGCCGCCAGCGGCACGGTGCTGCACTATATCTACGATCCGCTGTGCGGCTGGTGCTACGGCGCCGCCCCCCTGCTGACGGCGGCCCGTGAGATCGATGGCCTCGCCATTGTGCTGCACGGCGGCGGCATGATGACCGGCAGTAATCGCCGGCAGGTCAGCATGCAGCTGCGCAACTACGTGATGCAGCACGATCACCGGATCGCGGCGATGAGCGGCCAGCCGTTTGGCGAGGACTACTTCAATGGGCTGCTGCTGGACACCACGGCGATACTGGACTCGGAACCGCCGATCAGCGCGGTGCTGGCTGCCGAAGCCGGCAGCGGCCGCGGGCTGGACATGCTGGCGCGGATCCAGACTGCGCACTATGTGCAAGGCTTGCGGGTGGCCGATGCGGCGGTGCTGCGCAGGCTGGCGCTGGAGCTCGGCTTTGATGCGGCCCAGTTCGACAGCGCATTTGCGGCCCAGCAAGGCGCTGCCACGCAGGCGCATATCGCTGCCAGCCGGGCGCTGCTGAACAGGGTTGGCGGCCAGGGCTTTCCCACTTTCGCCCTGCAGCGCGGAGAGAAACTGCAAACGCTGGATGCCGGACGCTTCCTCGGCCAGGCGGAAGCCTGGAAAGCGGCTTTGCAGGGTTGATGCAGGTCATTTAATGTCCGATGTTTTTCGATAAGAAGTCTGCCGAGAGGCAGGCTTTTTTTTCGTCCCGATCCGTTGTCTCAATGTCGAAAAAAGGCTTTGCGCCGAAATATTTGCAGTTTGATATTTAGTTGTTAATTTGTGGTCATTTATTGGTAACTACTTGCTATTTTTCGGTAAAGATGACGATCTTGCATGCTGTGATTTCACAACAATTCACAAAAACTGCTCATTTTTTTAGCATTTAGTGACAGCTTTGTATTGTATCGATTCTTGCGCGACGGTATCTTTGCAAGCAAATTTTCACCACGTAATTTGGCGTAAAGCACTGGGAGGACAATTGTTTTCAGACTGTGTTTGCCGCAAGTTATTCAATCGAGTAGGCCCATGAATCGCAAACACATCAGTCGTTTTCCTTTGTCAGTAGTTTCCATCGCCGTCATGAGCACGCTTGCAGCCTGCGGCGGCGGAGGCGGCGGCTCCAGCAGTCCCGATGGCGCCCAGCAGCCGGTCTCCACCAATCCGGCGCCAACCACAGCGGCGCCGGCAGCGGCAGCGCCAATCCTCAGTACCAGCGATCCGAGCAATGCCAATGCGGCCCATGCGCGCGGCCTCACCGGCGCCGGCGTGACGGTGGCGGTGGTCGATACCGATTTCAACGTCTCCGATCCGGAGTTTGCCGGCCGCTTGACCAAATACGTCTATGCCAGCGGCGGCGCCGGCAATCCGCACGGCAGCGAAGTGGCGGAAGCCCTGGGCGGCAGCAGCTACGGCGTGGCGCCGTCGGTGAGCATGCTGGGGGCCGCGGTCGGCACCGGCGGCGACAACGTTTCCTTTAACACCCCGGTGTACCAGGATTTGTTCAACAAGGGCGCGCGCATCTTCAACCAGTCGAACGCCTTCGGCTCGATCGCCGCGCCGGCCGGCAATGGCCCCACCTTCTACAACATTTATCAGCCTTTCGTCAGCCAGGGCAGCCTGTTTATCTGGGCTGCGGGCAATGACGGCAGCGCCCATCCCAGCCTGACAGCCGGTTTGCCTGCCCTCTATCCGGACCTGCAAAAGGGCTGGCTGGCCGTGGTGGCGGTGAATGCCGCCGGCGGCGCGCAAGGCTACAGCAGCAGCGATACCACGCCGGGCGTGCTTTCCAGCTATTCCAACCGCTGCGGCGAAGCCGCCAACTGGTGCCTGGCGGCGCCCGGCGATTTCATCTCGGCGACGGCCAACGGCCGCGTCTACGGCACCTCGTTTGCGACGCCTGCGGTCACTGGCGCCGCAGCCCTGGTGCAGCAAGCCTTCCCCTGGATGAGCGCCGACCAGATCCGGCAGACCATCCTGTCGACCGCCACCAGCATGGGCGATACCGCCACCTACGGCTGGGGTTTGCTGAATGCCAGCAAGGCCGCCAGCGGGCCGGCTTTGTTCGATACCCGGCTGACGCTGGGCGGCAATTTCGTCGCCAAATTCGATGCTGTCAGCTCGACCTTCGGCAACGACATCGGCGGCAACGCCGGCTTGCTCAAGGATGGCAGCGGCACGCTGACCCTGGCCGGCAATAACACTTACAGCGGCGCCACCGAAGTACTCAAGGGCACGCTCAATGTCACCGGCGCGGTAGCCACCGCGGTGACGATTGACAGCACAGGCGTCCTCTCCGGCGCCGGCGGCAAGGTCGGCGGCAGCGTGTTCAACTACGGCCGCCTCAGCAATACCGGCAGCGGCATGACCATCAACGGCAATTACACGGCCAGCGCCAGCGCCGTGCTGGCCAATCAGTTCAATTCGACCTTGACGGTGGGCGGCAGCGCGGCGCTCGGCAATTCGCACCTGGTCGCCACCACGCCGGCCGGCAGCAGCGATCCGTCCGGCTACGTGGCGCAGCAGGTCGGTGTCAAAGGCAAGGTGCTGACGGCCGCCAGCGGCGTTAGCGGCCAGTTTCAGGACGTCTCGTTCGAGCATGACGGCACGGCATTCAATCCGGGCACTTTCCTGAGTGCGACGCTGGGCTATACGCCTAACGAGGTCGACCTCACCATCGCCCGCAACAGCGTGCAGGCGGTTGCGGCGCAAGCGTTTGCCGCCGATCCTACCCGCAACAACAGCGCCGCCAACGTCGAGCAAGGGCTGAAAGCGGCCGACGCCATGGTCGCCAGCGGCAATACCGGCGGCAGCAATGCGGCCTTCCTGAGCAGCGCCGCGGCGATCCAGCGCACGGCGGATATTGCCGCCGCGGGCCAGGTGCTGGACAGCTTGTCCGGGCAGATCTACGCCTCGTCGCAAGCGCTGACTTTCCAGCAGTCGCAAGCCATCAACCGCGATTTGTCGAATCGCCTGGCGCTGCTGGGCAGCCCGATGCCGTCGGAGGCCAAGGCCGGTTTGTGGGCCAGCGTGATCGGCGCCACCGGCAAGCTCGGCCAGTCCGGCTACTCTTCGGCCGATACTTCTACCTGGGGCGGCCAGTTTGGTTTCGATACCCATCTGAACGACCAGGCGATCGTCGGCGCCGCGCTGTCCTACTCGGAAAGCAAGGCCAGCTTCGACCGCTTCGGCGGCGCCTCCAACAGCCAGGACGCCAGCCTGTCTCTGTATGGCCGCTATGCGCTCAGCAAGGACGGCGTGTATGTCTCCGGCCGCGCCGGCGTCGCCAGCATCAGCAGCAAGATCAACCGCACGGCGATACTCGGCAGCGAAGTCGACAGCCTGTCCGCCAAGCATAACGACAGCATGCTGTCGGCCTATGCCGAAACCGGCTACGTACGCCAGCTGTCGCCGACAGCGACGCTGACGCCGTTTGCCGGCATCAGCTACGACCGTCTCAAGCGCGGCGGCTTCAGCGAAAGCGGCAGCGCGTTCGGCCTGACCGCCGGCAGCAGCGCTTATCAGCAGACTGCAAGCGTATTGGGTTTGCGCGGCGACACCAGGCTGGACTGGTTTGCCGGCAGCAGCAATCTGCAAGCCTATGGCGCGTGGCAGCACGGCTTCAACAGCGGCAAGCTGGATTTCAGCGCGGCCTTCGTGGGCGCGCCGGCAGCGGGATTCAGCGTGCAGGGCATCGGCCTGCCGCGCAACAGCGGCTGGGCCGGCATCGGCATCACCACCGCGGTCAGCCGCAAGTGGAGCTGGTACGGCAATTACGATGCCCAGTTCGGCAAGGGCGGCGTGGTCAACAATGTGTTCTCGGTTGGCGCCCGCATGTCATTCTGATGATGGCTGAACCCATCACGTTTTGATCTCGGCGCTACGGGACAATAAAAAACGGCCGGTATGACTCGCGAGAGCTATACCGGCCGTTTGCCAACTACTCTTTGTTTGCGTGTTTCCGATCAGCTTCTGCAACCAGCTTATGCAACCGCTTTCAATTTGTTGAAATCGGTATTGCTGGCCGGCGCAAAACCGCCGTGGCCTGGCGCGTGGCTGGCGTAGAACTGGCCGAAGCGGTTGCCCAGGAAGTCCGACAGGGTTGCTTGTTCCTGGCGCACGAAGCCGCTTTGCGGCAGCACGCCGGTCACTACCAGGTCGACCATCGCGCAAATGCCTGCCGCGGTAGTCAGCTGGATCGCCGACAGCAGCTGGCCGTTGACGTGCTGGCTGTAGATCTTCTTGGCATAGGTTTCTTGTTCAAGACGGCCATCGCGCATGCCGCTGACGCTGACGAAAGTCAGCACCACGTCTTGCTTGGTGATCGGGATCGAGGTTTCCAGCACTTCCTTCAGGATCGGACGGCGTTCCAGCTTGCCCAGTTGCAGGTCGCGCACCAGGATCTTGATGATGTCGCGGTGGCCTGGGTAACGCACGGTCTTGTAATCCAGGTTCTGGATCCGGCCTTGCCAGCTTTCGCACAGGGTGCCGAGGCCGCCCGATGTGTTGAAGGCTTCGTAGTCGATGCCGTCCAGCGAGAAATGCTCCAGCTCTTCCAGCGGCGACGTTTCGCGCAGGGTGCCGTCGACAATCGCTTCGCAAGGATTGCAGTACTCGTTGATCAGGCCGTCGGTGCTCCAGGTCAGATTGTATTTGAGCGCATTGCTCGGGAAGGTCGGCAGCGCACCCACGCGCATCTTGACGTCGTGCAAGGTTTCAAAACGGTTGGCGACATCGTTGGCGACGATCGAAATGAAGCCAGGCGCCAGGCCGCATTGCGGCACGAAGGCGGTGGTCGAATCCTGGGAGATCGATTTGACGAAACGGGTGCTCTCGACATCTTCGGTCAGGTCGAAGTAGTGCGAGTGGGCGGCCTTGGCCGCTGCTGCGATGACCGGGGTCAGGAAGTAAGGGCAGGCCGACAGCGTGACGTCATGGCCGCTGATCAGCTTGGTCACGGTAGGGGCATGCGAAATGTCCGCCAGGATCGTCGTCACGTTCGGAAAGCCCGCTTGCTTCACATATTCCAGGCGTTGCGGATCGCGGTCGGCCACGGTCAGGATATAGTCGCCGGTGTGCGACAACAGGTTGAGGATGGCATCGCCGATCTTGCCGGCGCCTAATAGAATCAATTTGGTAGTCATGTCGTCGCTCACTCTTGATTATGTAGTTATGGTCAATGCTGCTGTTCTGCTGGCACCATTCTAAATTCAAGCAAAGTCAGATAATAGAGTGTAAATAGTCGTCAAAATGTATAATAACGATACAATTTGACGAACATTAGAGATGGATTGTCGCGATGAGAGAGAAACTCGACGAAGTCGACCACAAAATCCTGGCCTTGCTGATGGATGATGCCCGCCTTTCCATGGCCACCGTCGCCAAGCGCGTCGGCATCGCCCGGACTACAGCGATAGCGCGCCTGGCGGCAATGGAAAAGAAGGGTGTGATCGCCGGTTACGGCGTGCGGCTGGACCTGGAGCTGTACCAGCCGGCGGTGCGCGCCTATGTCGGCATTTCGATCGATTCCCGCAACGCACCACTTTTAGTGCAGCAGTTGCAAAAAATGTCACAGGTCGAGACGCTGTGCGCGGTCAGCGGCGTGATCGATTACATGCTGACCTTGCGCTGCCAGTCGACCGACGAGCTGGACCGCCTGCTGGACCAGATCGGCGCCATGGAAGGCGTGCGGCATACATCGACTTCCATCATCCTGAGCAAGCGGATCGACCGCGGGCCGATTTGATTTACCGGGATGATATGTGAATTATCTATAACTGTTATACAAATAATAAAGCAGACATCGATGCTGCACTGCCATATAGTTACACCTGTCTCCTCCAACACCTCCTAAGGTTTGGATTCAACCCGCTACCGCAAGGTCAGGCGGGTTTTTTTTTGCCTTGGCAGCGTGCCGTCATCGATCGCGCTGGATAATCGTGCATATTCTGTGTTTGTGTTTGTGTTTGTGCTTGCGGCACGCCGCCGTCCGCAGCAATAGTCGCGGTTGCCCAGTGGGCCTGGGAGTTACGCTGAGTTATGATGCTTGGTCACCTTCAACTACCAATTACTTCGCCATGAACACTCTTTCTCCCCCATCGCCCGCAAGAGGCCTGTCGTTCTGGTGGAAGCCCGCCTTGTTCGTGCTGGTAGCCGTGATCGGCCTGTACTACGTCAAGTGGTCGCCTTACTATCTGAAATCTTTCATCGCCGCCGACAAGCACAGCATCGGCGCCTCGATTCTCAACGACAGCCCGGGCGAACCGGTCAGTGCAGCCTTGAGCTACGCCAAGGTGTATTTCCTGGCGATCTGGAAAGCCGCGGTGCTGGGCGTGATCCTGGGCTCCTTGCTGCAAGTGCTGATTCCGCGCGACTGGCTGCTGCGCCTGTTCGGCGGCAGCAGTTTCAGCTCGGCCTTGCGCGGCGGCCTGTTCGCCTTGCCGGGCATGATGTGCACTTGCTGCGCCGCGCCGGTCGTGGCCGGCATGCGCCGCCAGCAGGTTTCGGTGGGCGCGGCGCTGGCCTTCTGGATCGCCAATCCGGTGCTGAATCCGGCGACGCTGGTATTCATGGGTTTCGTGCTCGGGTGGGGCTTCGTTGCCTTGCGCCTGGTGGCAGGCATCGCACTGGTGCTGGGCGTTGCGATGATCGCCCAGCGCATCTCGCGGCCGCAGCAGATGCCTGAGGCAACGCTGGCAGCGGTGGCTGAAGCCAGCGCTCCTGACCAGAAAAATTTCATGGCGCGCTGGGCGCGCAGCCTGTGGCAGCTGTTCTGGAGCACCATCCCGGTATACGTGCTGGCAGTGCTGGCGCTGGGCGCGGCGCGGGTCTGGCTGTTCCCGCACGTCGACGGCGCCATGGGCAACGGCTTGCTGTGGCTGCTGCCGATGGCGATAGTCGGCATGCTGTTCATGATCCCAACCGCCGCCGAGATTCCCATCGTGCAGACCATGTTGTCGCTCGGCATGGGCATGGCGCCCGCGGTGGCGCTGCTGATGACGCTGCCGAGCGTCAGCCTGCCTTCGCTGCTGATGCTGCGCAAGGACTTTGACGGCAAGGTGCTGGTGGTGGTGGGCTTGCTGACGGTGCTGGTGGGTGTGGTCAGCGGGCTGGTGGGCGCGCTGCTGTTGTAAAGCGGCTCTCACCGTCAGCTTGCTAGATCGAAGAATGGACGCTATGAGAAAAAACGCTTTTCTTTTTACGCTGCTATGCGGTGTCTTCGCCAGCGCCCAGGCTGCTTCCCTGCCAAAAAATATCATTGGCCAGATCCCCGCCGGCTACGAGGTGCTTTCCTACAAGAGCGGGCAGCTGAACGACGACAAGCTGGAAGACTTCCTGGTGGCCATACACAAAGCCGATGAAAAGGACATTGCCGAAAAAGCCGGCAAGGCCTCGCGCCGTCCGCTCCTGCTGTTTATCCAGAACGCCGACGGTAGTTACACCTTGGCCAAGCGCAACGACCACGTGATTTTTGCGGTCGACGAAGGCGGCCAGTGCGATCCGTTCGAAGACGGCGAGGAGGGGCTGGCGATCAAGAATCATTACTTCACCATACAAAACGGCGTTGCCTGCGGTTCCCATTGGACCGACTACATCACTTTCCGCTACGCCCCCAAGCTGCGCGACTGGGTTTTCCACAAGCGCATCAGCGAAACCTGGGTCATGAACAACAGCAAGGATCCGAACGCCGATGCACTGGTGCTGCGAAGCCGGCGGCTTGAAAGCGGTAAGGGCAAGCCGCCTGTGCCGTTTGAAAAATACAGCGCCGATTAACGCGTTCCCCATGCCGTTTTAAGCCGCCTGGCAAACCATCGTCTCTTGAACGGGCTTTGGAAAGAACGGCAGCGCAACCAGGGCCAGCACACTTCCCAGCAGCCACACGCCCGACCAGCTGGCCAGCGCCAGAATATGGGGTATCGCCAGCGGTGTCAGGAAGCACATCACGAACACGCTGGTGTTCGCCATGCCGAGTGCAGTGCCTGCATTGCGCGCGCCGGCAATAGTCGCCAGTTCGGTATAAGCCACGCCGTGCCAGGCCGATACGCTGACGCCGGTAATCACCAGCATCGCGATCAGCAGCGTTGCCATCAACGGTGTAACGGCGGGCAGCTGGCCGGCAAGCGTCACCAGCGCGGCAAGTGCTGCAAAGGCGACCGCAACCGAGATGGTGCAGAAGCGCAGGTACTCGCGGCGATTGCGGTTGCGGTCGGTCCAGCGGCCGCTCCAGACCCGCATGATCATGGCGCCGCCTTGCAGTGCCGCCATGGCGGTAGTGATGGCGGCGATGCCGGCATGGCCGAAATCGTGCAGGAATACCGTGCCGAAGGACAGTATTGCAAACTGCGGTGCGCACAGGATGCCGATGGCGACGACGATGCTCCACAGCTGGCGGTCCTTTAGCGGCGCCGGTCCGGCGACCGGTGTTTTGGCAACCTGGCCTGATGCTTTGTCTGCCGGTGCGGCGGCAGGTTCGTGCAGCCACAGCCAGGTGAAGAACAGGGTGACGAGGCAGAACAGGGCGAGTACGCCGTACACGGCGGCAAAGCCGAGATGGGCGGCCAGCACCGGCAGGATCAGGGCGCCGGCGGCGCCGCCCAGCGGTACCGCGGTCTGCCTTATGCTCATGGCCATGCCGCGTTCGCTTTCGCCGAACCAGGTCATCACGGCGCGGCCGCTGGAGCCGTTGACGCTGCCGCCAAGCAGGCCAACCAGCAACAGCCCGGCGGCCAGCAGCGGCAGGGCGGGGATGTGGCCGGCGACAGGCGCAACGAACAAGGCCATCAGCGCCAGCGCGGCGGCGGTAGCGGCGAGGCCGGTCAGCAGCACCGGGCGATCGCCCCAGCGGTCGGTCAGCAGACCCCAGGGCAGTTCGCTGATAGCGATGCCCAGGCCCATCAGGCCCAGCACAAGGCCCAACTCGGAATTGCTCAAATGATAACTTGAGCGTATCAGCACCGCGGTAATCGGAATACCGCTGAAAGCGGCTGAGAAACTGGCGTTGGCCGCCACGCCGACGCCCAGCACTTTCCAGCGATGGCGGCGGTTATTGGTGAAATCTGCAGAGTGGGACATCGAAATTCTCCTGTGAACTATAAGCCGGCAAGGATCAAGGGCTGGTAGAAAGAAACGCACTTGTTTTCACTGCTTGCAGCAAGTATCGCTTTGCGCGATACTTTTGAATATCAGATAGTTTTGAATCAATTGTTTTGAAAAACGGGATGATTAATATGCGACAAATCAGTTTTGACCTGGATGTGTTGCGCACCTTCACCACCGGCATCGACCTCGGCAGCTTCGCCAAGGCGGCCGATCGGCTGGGGCGTTCCACCTCGGCGGTGAGCGCCCAGCTGAAAAAGCTGGAAGAGCAGGCCGGCGCGCCGATTTTCCGCAAGGCCGGGCGCGGCCTGGCGCTGACCGAGGCCGGCCAGACCTTGCTTGGCTATGCGCGGCGCCTGCTGGAGCTGAATGACGAAACCGCCAGCGCGGTGCGCGGGGTCGAGCTGGAAGGCGAGGTCAGGCTGGGCTTGCAGGAAGACTTCGGCGAGGCGCTGCTGTCGTCGGTGCTGGGGCGCTTCATGCGCGCTCATCCCAAGGTCAGGATCGAGGTCTGCGTCGCCCGCAGCAGCGACTTGCGCGAGCGCGTGACGATGGGGCGCATCGATCTCGCCTTGCTGTGGGAGAGCGCCGCGCCGGCTTTGAATGGCGAGCGGGTTGCCGATCTGCCCTTGTGCTGGATCGGTCCGGCGCACCCCAGCGCCAGCTGGAATCTGCCGGCCGAGGAACAGGAGCTGGCCGCTGCGGCCGGCGCGCCGGTTTCACTGGTGCTGCTGGATGCCCCTTGCCTGCTGCGCGACATGGCCTCGAATGCGCTCGATGCCGCCGGGATCAGCTGGCGCCACGCGTTCACCAGCGCCAGCCTGTCGGCCCTGTGGGCGGCTTCGGCGGCCGGGCTCGGGCTTACCGTGCGGACGCCGATCGGCATGCCAGCCAGCCTGCGCATCCTCGATCCGCAGGAGGCCGGCCTGCCGCGCTTGCCGGCTATAGGTTTGTCGCTCTATCGCGCGCAGACGATCGCGGGGCCGGCGGTGAACCGACTGGAGGAATTGCTGCTGCAGGCGGTGCAGGAAGCGGTGAAGCGGATTGCCATGGGGTAGCGCTGGAGATAGTTGTCACCATGTTTTCATCGATATCGAGCTGCGCCTTCAGGCCGGCCCACCCCTGCGGCGTGACCTGGATCGCGCGCGAGGATTTTGTGCGCCGCAGCCAGCCCGCGTCGCACATGGCGCTCATCAGCTGCACGCCCAGCGGTCCGGCCAGATGATGGCTGCGTTCGGTCCAGTCCAGGCATTGCCGCGCAAGACCGTTGCGGGTCGGCTTGAGCGCGCCGACATCGACGCCGATGGCGGCAAACCAGGCTCTGCCGGCGGCTGACAGCTCGAACTGCTTGTCCGCGCCGGCTGCGATAAAGCGGCGCTGCTGCAGGGCCTGCGTCACGGCCACGCCCAGCTGTCCCGCCAGGTGGTCGTAGCAGCAGCGGGCGAAGCGTAGATCTTGCGTCGCGCGGTTCAAGGGTCGGCGCCTGACGACATCGGCCGAACTGATGGCGGCAAGATGTTCAATCGCTGCGGCGACATGCGGATCGCTCAGGCGGTAGTAGCGATGGCGGCCTTGCTGCTCACAGCTGAGCAGGCCGCCGTACAGCAGCTTGGCCAGGTGAGCGCTGGCGGTTTGCGCGGTTATGCCCGCTGCATGCGCCAGCTCGCCGGCCGGCAGTGCGCTGCCGCCGCACAAGGCCATCAGCATGGCGGCGCGCGCCGGCTCGGCGATCAGGAAGGCGACGGACGAGATATTCGGTTGCGGTGACACGGGCGGACCTCCTGCGCAGGTTTGCAGCAATGGCGAATTGCCAGGATAGCAGTATAGGCCCGAAAGCCGGCCGCATGCTTCGTCATGTGACGAAACGTGCGGCCGGTCCAGCGCTGGTTCGGAGCTGGTTCAGAGCGGCACGACAGGAATGCAGATATCGCATTCGAAGGCGCAGCTTGCCGCGTCGTAAGCGGCGTCCGTCGGGTAGTACTCGAAACAGGGGCGGGCATCGAGCTGCATGCCGCTGGCCGGCAGCCAGTCGCGCAGCAGGCCGGTCCAGCTGTCGCCGATATCGCGGCCGGTGCCGCGGTAGCGCGTCATGGCGTAGCTGCCGCCGGGGATGACGGTAGTGAAGCAGGGGCCGCTGGCGACAAAATCGGCCGGCACTTCGACGCAGGCATCGTAGCGGCATTTGTCGGCGCTGGTGATGCCCGGATCATCGTGGCTGATGCCGTAGCGCGGCTTGCCGAACAGGTTGTTGGTTGCCATCCAGGGGCTGACCACCTTGCCCCAGAATTCCGAGATCGGCTGGCCGTAGGGGCCGATGTAGCGCAGATAGGCGATCTTGACTTCGGGCCGTTGAATCACTTGGACTTTCATGGGAATCTCCATAACGGGTTGTCGGGAGTTCTCATGATCGGCCATGCCGTCGTCGTTTTCCTGATCCTGCTTGCTAAGCGGCTGACCAGGATTGCTTTTCTGCGCCTCGTCCTGCCTGCGTATCGCTTCAAGCTGGCTGGCCCAGCGGCCGGCCTGCCCCTGGCGCCATTCGGTGGCGGTGCAGCCGAAGCGGCCCTTGAATGCGCGCGCAAACGCTTCCGCCGAACCGAAACCTACCGACAGCGCAATATCCAGCACCGGCACCCCCGGCTGGGCGATCAGCCGCAATGCGGCTACCTCAAGCCGGCGCCGGCGCAGGTAGTCGCCGAAGGTCTCGCCCATCCAGGCGGCGAACAGGCGGTGGAAATGAAATGCGGAGAAGTGTGCAACATCGGCCAGCATGCTCAGTTCCAGGACCTGGTCCAGGTGCTGGTCGATGTGCTCCTGCACCTTGTGCATGCGCCTTGCATAAATGGCCTGGTTTTCTTGCGAACCCATGGTTTGTGCCGCCGATCTGTCAGCGCGTCGCCGGCGGCAAGCTGCTGCGCAAGCCGCCGCCAATGGAGCGCGACAGCAGGGCGGCGATTTCGGGTCCGGGCAGTGCTGCCGAGACGGCAAAGGCGAACAGGAAAATCAGGTGCTGGGTCATGTGCATATCCTCGATGCGGCTATCGTAAAAACAGGGATGGTTCACAAGGTCTTTTTTGTAAATGCGGTGGTGCAAAGCTCGGCAAAAATAGACTGCATTTCCGAGGACGTCTGCTGCATGCCGTTCTCGCTCCACCATGCCAGCACCGTGAACAAGGACGCTGAAATGAAGCGTCCGTGCAGGCTGGCCGGCAATTCCTCGCGGGCGTCCAGGATGGCGCTCAGCCTTCGCTCCAGCATGTCCTGCGCCATGCGCGATACCGCCGGACCACCTGCGCCGTTCATCAGCGCTGAGTACATTTGCGGCACCTCGCGCAGATGAGCGAACAGGCTGGTTGCATCGAGTAGTCCCGGCAGCTCCGTCGATACCACAATGTGGCGCTCCAGAACGCCTTCCAGCTGGGTTCGGAGCAGTTCGTCCTTGCTGTCGAAATGGGCGTAAAACGTGCCTCTGCCGACGGCTGCCTTTTTTGCAATATCGCTGACGCGGATAGCGTCGTATGAACGGCGCAGCAAGAGCGCGACCAAGGCAGCATGGATATCGTGGCGGCTGCGGCGTGAACGCAAATCCACGTGTTCCTGAACAGAAGCAGATTTTTGTTCGATATCAGACATAAATTTGGACTTGTCCATTGAAGTCGCGCGGCTTTGACGAAATACTCGTGGCTCCTATGTTATCGCAAAGCAACCCCATCCTCCCTTTTGTTCAATTGGAAAGGTAAATATGACGAATCAACGAATTCATGCGGCAGCCCTGATGATCGGCATGCTGGCCGGCATCCTTACCATGGCGATTCACCCGACCGGCTTCGATCTGCATGCTTCGGCAGAATCCATCACGCGGGTCAATCACATCAATACCGTGACGCATATACTCGGCCTGGCAAGCATTCCAGTTACTTTGCTGGGAGCTTTTGGAATATCCAGCCGCATCGGCTGGAACAACATCAGTGGACTAAGCGCGTTCATTGTCTATTGTTTTGCGTCGATAGCCGTCATGCTGGCGGCGGTGGCCGACGGCCTGATCGCTTCCAGCCTGGCCCAGGAAGCAATCAACGTCGACGACAGCAAGCGGCAATTGCTGATGATGGCGCTGCATTACAATTTTCAGCTGAACCAGGCGCTGGCGAAAGTGTATGTTGCCGGCTCATCATGTGCATTTATCCTGTGGTCGATAGCGCTGACACATTTAGGAAAAAACACAAGAGTCCTCGGCATCGTCGGCGGCGTTGTCGGACTGTGCGGGCTGATTGTCGTGCTGGGTGGGCACATCCAGATGAATGCGCATGGGTTCGGCCTGGTTATTCTGGTGCAAGCTATCTGGATCGTGCTGGTCGCCATCTGGCTATTCAGAGAGGCTTCGCTTGAGGCCGGGTAAAGCCAGTCCTCAAAGCAGCAGCGCCAGCGCTAGCCTCAGGCGCGCGGCAGATGCCAGCCGCGCGATACCGCCACCATGCGCAGCGTAAAGCAAGCCACGCCGCCAACGAACGCGGCAGCGCCGGGCGGCAGGCCGAGGCGGCGCGCGGCCAGCACCACGAACGCGCCAAAGAAGGCTGCGGTAGCGTAGATATCCACCTGCAGCACCGCCGGCACGCGCGACAGCAGGATGTCGCGCACCACGCCGCCGCCGACCGCGGTGACGGTTCCCATCAGCATGGCGATGAACGGCCGGATGCCGAACAGGATGGCTTTCTCGACGCCGGCCACGGCGAACAGGGACAGGCCGGCGGCGTCCAGCACCAGCATCCATTCGGGCGGGAATGCCTGTACCGTCGAATGAAAGACAAAGGTAAAGAAGCCGGCCAGGAACGTCAGCACCGGATAGCGCCAGTCGCGGATCGCATTCGGCGGCGTGGCCCCTATCAGCAGGTCGCGGATGACGCCGCCGCCCAGGGCGGCCACGAACGAGATCACCATCACGCCCAGCAGATCGAGGCCGCCGCGCATCGCGCTCAGCGCGCCTTCGATGGCAAACACCAGGGTGCCGATCAGATCGGCGGCCACAACGATGGTTTCTGTCTTGAGCTTGATTTTGTACATGGAGCTGTTCCCTTCGTTAGTGCTGGCAAGCTATAACGAAAAAATCGGCGCGTCAATTACTCCATGCGCGTAACGTGCGTAAACGGGAACGGGGTGCAAACCGCGCCTTGCAGCGCTGCTTGCACCCCGTTCATGATCTCGGAGAGAGATCGGCAGCCTAGTTCTGCAGGCCGCGCGGAATCGCGCTCAGCAACTGGCGCGTGTAGGCATGCGTCGGGTTGTGATAGAGCTCGTCCGAGTTGGCCAGCTCCACCACTTTACCCTGATGCATCACCATCACCTGGTCGGCCAGGTATTTGACTACCGACAGATCGTGCGAGATGAAGATGTAGCTCATGCCGAACTCTTCCTGCAAGTCTTGCAGCAGGTTCAGCACCTGCGCCTGCACCGAGACGTCCAGCGCCGACACCGATTCGTCGCACACCAGGATTTCCGGACGCAGGGTCAGGCAGCGCGCAATCGCAATCCGCTGCCGCTGGCCGCCCGAGAATTCGTGCGGATAGCGGTGGTAGGCCTGCTGCGGCAGGCCGACCTTTTGCAGCAGTTGCATCGCCATTTCGGTGCGCTCGCTGTCGTCGCTGCCGATCTGGTGGATGCGCATCGGCTCCAGCAGGATCTGGCCGATGGTGAAACGCGGATTGAGCGAGGCGTACGGGTTCTGGAAGATGATCTGGATACGGCGCTTGTAGGCCATGAAATCCTTGTTGGACATGCCGATGATGTCCTTGCCTTCGAACAGCGCCTGGCCGGATGTCGCCTGGTGCAAGCGCATCAGGGTCAGGCCGACCGTGGTCTTGCCGGAACCGGATTCGCCCACCACGCCGAGGGTCTTGCCGCGCGCCAGCTTGAAGGAGACATCCTGCACCGCCTTGAATTCCTTGCGGCCGAACAGGCCTTCGCGGAAATAGAAGCTCTTGCCCAGGTTGCGCACGTCCAGCAAGGTGTCTTCCTGGCCGCTGCAGCCGCGCGAGCGTTCGCGCAGATCGAGCTCGGCGCCGCTGCCATTGCCGCCGTTCACGCCGTTGTTCATATAGTCGCTGATCACCGGCAAACGCCATGGACGGGTGTCGAGCGAAGGACGGCACATCAGCAGCGCCTTGGTGTAGGGATCCTGCGGCGCTTCGAAGATCTGACGGACGTCGCCTTTTTCCCGCACTTCGCCATGCCGCATGACGATCACTTCGTCGGCGATTTCACCGACCAGCGCCAGGTCATGGGTGATGAACAGCACCGACATCTTGTGACGCTTGCGCAGCGCTTCGATGAGGTCGATGATCTGTTTCTGGATGGTGACGTCCAGCGCAGTGGTCGGTTCATCGGCAATCAGCAGCTTCGGTTCGCAGGCGATCGCCATGGCGATCATCACGCGCTGCTGCTGGCCGCCCGACATCTGGCTCGGATAGGCGTCGATCTTGGTGGCCGGCGAAGGAATCCCGACTTCTTCCAGCAGAGCGATGGCGCGCGCCCGTGCCTGCTTGGCGTTCATGCCCATATGCAGCTGCAGCACTTCGCCGATCTGGAAGCCGACCGTGAAGACCGGATTGAGCGAGGTCATCGGCTCCTGGAAAATCATCGAGATTTCCTTGCCGCACATGTCGCGCCGCTCGTCCGGCGACATCGCCAGCAGGTTGCGGCCTTCGAACTCGATCACGCTGGTGGGAGCGATGCTGGAATTGTCCTTCGGCAGCAGGCCCATCACGGCCAGCGAACTGACCGATTTGCCGCTGCCCGATTCGCCGACCAGGGCCACGGTGGTGTTGTGCGGAATGTCGAAGGAGACGCCCTTGACGGTTTCCACCATGGTCTTTTTATCGCTGCGAAAACTCACGCGCAGGTCGCGCACGCGCAGAAGTGGATGCGCGCTGTCTTGCTTGTTGTGGTTACTGGAATCCATGATGTCTCCTATTTCAGCTTCGGATCGAGGGCGTCGCGCAGCGCGTCAGTGAACAGCGAGAACGCCGTCACCAGGATCGCCATGGCGATACTCGCAGCCGCTAGCTGCCACCACTTACCCAGAATTAATTCGTTTTGCGCTTCGTTCAGCATGCTGCCCCAGGAAACGACGCCGACCGGCACGCCGAAACCGAGGAAGCTCAGGATCACTTCCGACTTGATGAAGCCGACCACCGAGATCGACAGCTGCACCAGCGACACGTGGCTGACGTTCGGGAAGATATGGCCGAACATCTTGCTCCAGTGGCTGGCGCCGATGGCGTCCGCCGCCATCACGTATTCACGCGACTTGTGCTTCATGTATTCGGCACGGATCAGGCGGTAGGTGCCGGTCCAGCCGGTCAGGCCGAGAATCAGCACGATCGCCGTCACGCCCTTTTGCTGCAGCACCGCGGCCACCGCCAGGATCAGCAGCAGGTAGGGGATGGAAGTGAAGATGCTGTAGAACCAGTTGAAAGCGTCATCGATCCAGCCGCCGAAGTAGCCGGAGACGGCGCCGAAGATGGTGCCGAGTGCGACCGCCAGCAAGGCCGAGACCAGGCCGACGATGATCGAGGTTTCCGCGCCCTTGATGGTTTTCTTGATGATGTCGTGACCCCACTTGTCGGCGCCGAACGGCAGCGTCTGCTTGCGGATCAGGGTGGCGCTGCTGCCTTTCTTGGCCAGCTCGGCGCGGATTTCCGCCATTTCAGCAGCGAGCGGGTCGGCGATGCCGTAGTCGTTGGCGATCACCGGCGGCGGTGCTGCCGCCGTGCCGCTCTTGCGCAGGTCGCGCAGGATGTCGCGCAGCGGATCGACCGGGTTTTCCGGCGGCGGCGCTTCCGTCACCGCGTCGTTGTCGGCGAAGCCGCGTTCGGCGTCGCTTTGCGCGCCCAGGAAAGTCGGCGGCGCGTAGTTGACGCCGACTTCCTTCGACCAGTCGCCGGCGATCAGGCCGCTGGCGGACAGCGCGAGCATGGCCAGGTAAAGGCCGACCACGGCCATCGCCGCCATCGCCACGCGGTCGGCGCGCAGGCGGCGCCAGGCCAGAGCCCACAGGCCTGGGGAATGAGTCTGGGGAGCAGCATTGAGAGCTACTGTGCTTGCCGGCGCCGCTTGGGTAGGGGCCGAATGTATACTTTGAGTCATGGCGGCTCCTACTTCAGTTGAACGCGTGGGTCGACGGCTTGGTACAGCAAGTCAGTCAACAGGTTGAATATCATGGTGGCGGCGGCGACATAGATCGTGATCGCCTTGATCACCGGGAAATCGCTGCGTTCAACCGCCAGGATCACTTCGCGGCCGATGCCTGGAATC
Source organism: Collimonas sp. GW821-FHT02H07 (assembly GCF_059421505.1). Classification (NCBI taxonomy): domain Bacteria; kingdom Pseudomonadati; phylum Pseudomonadota; class Betaproteobacteria; order Burkholderiales; family Oxalobacteraceae; genus Collimonas; species Collimonas sp. GW821-FHT02H07. Next base: position 352,803 of record NZ_JBWKVC010000002.1, on the reverse strand, counting down.
GAGAAGAAGCGCTCGATCAGGAAGGCGCCGATCAGCAGGGCCGGCAGGTTCGACATGACGTTGGTGATGATCGGGATAGCGGCGTTGCGCAACACGTGCACCCACAGGATGCGGCGTTCCTTGACGCCCTTGGCGCGCGCGGTGCGGACGTAATCCTGGTTGACTTCGTCAAGCACGAAAGTACGGTACAGGCGCAGGCTGGGGGCGATGCTGACCGCCAGCATGATCAGGATCGGCAGGGCCGAATAGTGGAACAGGTTTTCCCAGAAGCTGTTGCCCCAGCCTTGCACCGGGAACATGCCCAGCTTGTAGGCGAACCAGTACTGGAACAGGATGATGTAGACCAGGATACTGATCGACATGCCGACGGTGCAAGCCACCATCACCATGCGGTCGGTCTTGGAGCCGCGCACGAAAGCCACGGCCAGCGCCAGCGCCACGGCGATCAGGGTTTCCAGGATGGTCAGCGGGATCAGCACGGTCATGGACGGGCCGAGGCGGGTCAGGATCACGTTGGCGACAGATTCACCGGTGCTCCAGCTGGTGCCGAAGTTGAAGGTGACGATCTGCTTGATGAAGATCCACAGCTGGATGTAGTAAGGCTGGTCGATGCCGAGCTGGGTGCGGATGTTGGCGATCTGTTGCGGATTCGACATCTTCCCTGCCAGGATGTAGGCCGGGTCGCCCCCGACCCAGTTGAACAGGAAAAATACCAGTACGATAACGCCGAGCATGGTCGGCAGCATTTGCCAGAGTCGGCGCAGGATATAAGCGGTCATGATGGTTCCTTAGTCTGGCTCAATGCAGGCGCTGGCCTGAAATTTCGTCAAAGAATGCCTTGCTGTTCGGCTCGCGGCCGAGGAAGCTGCTGACCATCTCGCCGGCCGGTTTTTCAGCGCCGCGCGAGAGGATGTCGTTACGGTACAGATGGCCGACTTCCGGATTCATCAGCTTGCCGTTGTAGCGCGACAGCATGTCCAGCGCCAGCACTTCCGACCACATGTAGCCATAATAGCCGGCTGCGTAGCCGCCCATCAGGTGGCCGAACTGGCCCGGGAATTCGGTGCCGGGGACATAGCCCAGCGGCGTCGCGCCTTCCATCTGCTGCCAGACTGCCAGCGGCTGTTCCTTGTCCGCCTTGTTGTTGTGGACGCTCATGTCGTAGCTCGCGTACAGCAGCTGGCGCGCATAGCGTATGCCGCGGCCGTAGTTGTGGGCCGCGGTCAGGCGTGCCAGCAGGGCGTCGTCGATGGTCGGGCAGGCGGTCTTGCAGAAGCCGGCCAGCAGGGTCAGCGATTCTTTGCGGCGGGCCCACTCTTCATACATCTGCGAAGGTGCTTCGACGAAGTCGAGTTCGACATTGGTGCCGGCTTGCGCCACGTATTTGGTGTGCGACAGCACGCCGTGCAGGACGTGGCCGAATTCGTGCACCAGGGTTTCCAGTTCGTCGCTGTTCAAGCCGTTGCGGTCGAGGTTGGTGACCAGGGTCGAGACCGGGGTGCGGTGGGCCAGCGTGCTGACGCCGCGCGTGCCCCAGGCGGCGGCATGGCCGTACTTGCCTTCGCGCGGATAGAGGTCGAGATAGATGCCGGCGATGCGTTCTTTGCTCTTGCTGTCGATGACGTCGTAGTACCGGACTTCAGGATCCCAGACCGGCACTTCCACGTGCTTGAATTCGACGCCGTACAAGGCGCCGGAGACATGCAGGATCCACGGCACTGCTGCTTCGCTAGGGAAGTACTTGCGCAGGGCTTCCTGGTCGACGTTGTAGCGCGCCTGCTTGATCTTCTGCTGCCAGTAATCCGAGTCCCAGCGTTCCAGCTTGGTGTCGGCCAGCGGCGTCTTCAGGGTTTCCGACTTGAATACGCGCAGTTCCTCGATTTCCTTGCGTTCCAGCTCAGTGACCGCGGTCTGTACTTCGCTCAGGAATTTTTCCACGGTCTGGGGATTCTTGACCATGCGGCGGCGTGTCACCAGGTCGGCATAGCTTGGCAGTCCGAACAGGCCGGCCATTTCATGGCGCAGGTCCATGGCCTGTTTCAGGATATCCAGGTTCTTCGGCGTGCCGTGGTTGGTGAAGGCAATCTGGTAGCGGCGGCGTGCATCGCTGTTATCCGCCGATTCCATGAACGGTTTGTAATCCGGGTATTCGAAGCCGAGCAGGTAGTTGCCTTTGTCGTCGCGCTTGGCGCGGGCCAGGTAGGCGGCAGGCATGCCTTGCAGTTCGGCTGGCGTGAAAGTCAGCTTCTGGTTGTTGTCGCGGATGTTGCGCGCGAATTCCTGGCTCAGCTCGCCCAGCTTGTCGAGGATTTCCTTCATGCGGGCGCGCTTTGCAGGCGGCAGGGAAACGCCGGTGTCGTCGAAGCTGTACAGGATGTCCTGGCGCAGTTTCTGTTCGACCGGGTCGGTCGGCTGGATGGCCTTGAAGCGGGCGTACAGCTTCTCGCTTTGCAGCAGGTCGGTGGCGAACTTGTTGGTGTCGATCAGGCAGGCTTCAGTGGTGCTGCGGACCTTGGCGTCCGGTGAAACGTTGTTGAGGATATCGACCGGGCCTTGCAGGTCTTCCAGCGCGATTTGCAGGTCGTTCCATTCGGTCAGCACTTTCTTGCTGTCTTTGGCATGGGCCGGCGGCAGTTTCTCCAGCTTGGCGACGCGCTTGCGCAGGCCGTCCAGCGTGTTGCTGCAGAGAGTGGGAATCTGATCCGCCTGCAACAGCGGTATCAAGGGCCGCTGTGCGCCTTGGGCGACTGCCTGGTTCATCATCAGCGTGAAAAACGCTGTGGTGACCGGCAAGAAAAGTGACGATGTTTTCATGCATTACCTCAAATATGGGCCGAGTGAAAATGAACAGTGTTTGGAAAGCAGGCGGGAGGCAGCAGACGCTTGGCCGTCCCGCTCCGCGGTGTTTTATTTAGATCGTTTTTCGATGTCGAAATACATCCATTCGGTAGGCATGACCGGATGCTTCTTGTAGCCGATCACACGCGGCTGCGCGATCATGTTGCGGTAGCGGGCATAACCGATGCGGGACGGCGCATCGACTTCCAGGATACGCGCCATCTTGTGATACAGAAGGTCGCGTTCCGGGCCGGCCGGCAGCTTCTGGGAAGCGGCGTAGAGCACGTCGTATTCGGGGATCTTGTTGCAGCCATTGTTATTCTGGCCGACGTTAGGCCCGTAGAACAATTGCATGAAGTTGTCGCCGTCGGGATAGTCGGCAATCCACGGCGAGGTGCGCGTTTGTATCTGGCACTCTTTTTCCGCCTTGAGCAGGTCGGGGAAAGTTTTCAGGTCGCCGACCATGCGGATGTGGATGGTGTCGTAGGTCTTCTTCCACATTTCCGATTGCTGCTGGCCGTTGGAATCGGCGCGGGCCGAGTAGCGTATCGTCAGCGGCTTGCCGTCGGGCAGGGTGCGGTAGCCATCCTTGCCGATCTTGTAGCCGAACTTGTCAAGCAGGGCATTGGCGACTTCCGGTTCGTACTGGATGCTGCTCTTGTAATCCGGATCGTAGCCGACCACGCCTGGCGGGATCGGATATTCCAGCGGAATCGCTTCGTCGTTCCAGACTACCTTGATTTCTTCACGGACGTTGTGCGCCATGGAAATGGCGCGGCGCAGGGCGATCTTTTCCTTGCTCATGCCACCCACTACCGGATCCTGCATATTCCAGTAGAAATAGCTGATTTCAGGGTCGACGATGCGCGACAGCTGCACGCCGCGCTTGACGAATTCCGGTTTCAGCTTGCCGCCGGACATGACCTGCGGCGCCAGCGGGCCTTGCAATTCAGTGATGTCGACTTCGTCGCCTTCGAAGGCCAGCAGGCGCGACTGATCTTCCACCATCACGCTGATCTCAACGCGGCCGATCTGCGGCATGCGCTTGCCCTTCATCTTGGCCACGATGGCGGCGTCGCCCGGGTCGGTGCTGGGCTGGAAATCCCAGGTGTAGCCGCGGTAGTCGGGGTTGGCGGTCAATACCATGCGCGAGCCGCGTATCCATTGGCTCAGGATGTAAGGGCCGGTGCCTACCGGGTGGCCCATCACGGTGCCCTGGGCATCGCGGTATTTCTCGATGACTTCACGCGCCACGGCGCTGGTCGGCTGGTGCGCCAGGATCATGCCGAGATTGAAATCGGGTTGTTTCAAATGGATGCGCAGGGTGTAGCGATCCAGCAGTTCAAAGCCGGGGACGTTGGCATCGTAGTCGAAATGGCCGGTTTGCTTGGCTTTCGCGGCGACTTCGTCGAGGCCGACGACCTTGCCTTCCAGCAGCCAGGTTTGCGGCGAAGCCAGCTGCGGATCGAACAGGCGCTTCCACGCGTAGACGAAATCGGCCATGGTCAGTTCGCGCTTCTTGCCGTTGAACACCGGATCATCGGCAAAGTAGATGCCTTTTTTCAGGTGGATGGTGTAAGTCATGCCGTCGGTGCTGACTTCCGGCAGGGCCGCTGCCGCCGAAGGCATCAGCTTGGCCGGACGGGCCAGGTACTCGTAGGCGAACAGTGTTTCAAACACCGATTGATTCACCAGCTGCGAATAGAGGTCGCGCGTCACGGCCGGATCGAAACCGGTTTCCGGCGCCACGAAGACGAAGCGCAATACCTTGTCGGGATCAGCTGGCGAAATCGGCGCCGCCGCGGCCGATGCATGCATCGGCAGGGCGCACGCTAAACACGCAACCAATATCCCGCGTAACCAAAGCGAGTTCATACCATTTGTCTCCTTCATAAATCTCTAGCTAAATTCGGACTGCGGCAGGCTGATAGGGCTTGCCGGAGCAGGGTGTCTTGTCAATTACTGAATAGGCGGATCAATGCTTGTCGACGTCGATGTACTGCCATTCGGCGTGCAGGATCGGGTGCTTCTTGAAGCCCTTGACCCATGGCCGCGCCAGCCAGCTGCGGATGCGGGTGGTGTTCACCACCAGAGCCGAATCTGCTTCCATCTGCCGATTCATCTGCAGGTAGAGCTGGTTGCGCTCAGGGCCGGGCGGTAAGGCAACGGCTTTTTCATACAGTGCGTCGTAGGTTGGCGAGCTATAGCAGCCATGATTGCCCTGGCCGACATTCGGGCCATACAGCAATTGCATGAAATTCTGGCCTTCTGGATAGTCAGCATTCCAGGCGGCGCCCCACAGCATCAGTTTGCACTGGGTGGCGGCTTTCAGGTTGTCAGCGAAATTGTTGATGATGAATTCAGAACGGATGCCGATCTTGTCCAGGCCGCGTTTCCACAATTCGGACATTTCCTGGTAGAACACCGCTTGTTCGCGCGTGAATTTCAGCAGCAGCGGTTTGCCGTCAGGCATGGTGCGATAGCCATCGGCGCCGCGTTTGTAGCCGAAATGATCCAGCAGTTTGTTTGCCAGTGCCGGATCGTAGGCGACGCTGTTGCGATAGGTCGGATCGTAGCCGACAACGCCCGGCGGGATGAACATTTCCAGCTTGGTGGCCTGGCCGTTACGCAAGATGGAGACTTCCTGCTTGTTGTCGTACACCATGGCGATTGCGCGCCGCAGGGCAATCCTGTCGAGGCTGTTGCCGCCTATGGTCGGATCCTTGTAGTTCATGACGGTGTATGTCACGCCGGCGTCAACCACGCGCTGCAGCTGGATGCCTTGTTCGGCGTACTCTGGCTTTAGCTTGTCTCCATCCAATACTGTTGGGGCTGCCAGTTGGGGCATTTTGTCGAAGTCGATCTGCTTGCCCTGGAACGCCAGCCAGCGCGATTGCTCTTCTTCGATGATATTGATCTCGACCCTGCCGACCTGAGGCATTCTCTTGCCTTGCATGTCCTTGACGATTTGCTTGTCAGTGGCGTCGGAGGAGGGCTTGAAGTCCCAGGTAAAGCCGCGGTACTCGGGGTTGGCGACCAATACGATCTTGCTGCGCGGGACATAGGTTTGCAGCATGTAGGGGCCGGTGCCGACCGGATGCTGCCCGCTTTGCGCGCCGTAGGTGCTGATGACTTCCTGCGCCACCGCACCAAAGGCGGAATAGGCCATGATGTTCAGGAAGTTGTAATCCTTGGCGTTGAGGGTGACGCGCAGGGTATAGCGGTCTGGCGCCTGCAAGCCGGCGACCGCGGCATCGTAATTGAAGTGGCCGCTTTTTTGCGCCTGGGCTGCGAGGTCGTCGAGGCCGACGATCTTACCCGCAAGGAAACTCGCGTGTACCGAACGGCTTTGCGGATCGAGAACGCGCTTGAATGTGTAGATATAGTCTTCGGCGGTCAGCTCTCTGCGCACGCCCTTGAAGGCCGGGTCGGGAGAAAAATAGATGCCTTTTTTGATATGGAAGGTGTAGGTTTTACCGTCTTCACTGATTTCCGGCATGGCTTCCGCGGTTTGCGGCACCAGTTTGGCCGGCCTGGCTAGATAGTCATAGGTGAGCAGGGTTTCGTAGATGACTTCGCTGACCCAGCCGGAATAGAAATTGGCGGTTCTGATCATGTCGAAGCCGTCGTCCGCGGCTTCGAAACCCATCTTGATCACTTTCGACGGGTCGGCCGGGTTGGTGCTGGTGGCAGCGCTGGCGCTGCCCGCAAACGCCGCGACAACCAGCATTTGCCCTATCAATACTTTTTTAAAGCCAAGCAGATTCGATAATTTACGATGCATTTTCATTGCCTTTTGAGCAGGTGATTATTTTCTTGTGCTTAAGATTGCTTATCTTTAGCCAAAATAGTGTCATTTCCAATGACATCGCGCACTATGGCGGGTAGCGAATGCGCGACTGGTACTGTTTTTTACTTAGCAATCCATCAAGATGAAATAATGTGCGCCTGCTCTGCTTAGTTGAAACCTGTTCATGTGGGTTGTCTCCTGTTTTGTTGTGTTTGGGGCCGATGACGGCCGTACGTTCCAGGTTAAGGCGGCATACTACAGAATCCCGCGCAAAAAGATAGATAGGCGCTCAGTGTTTTTCAACATCGAGATATTCCCAGTCGGCCTGCAGGATGGGGTGACGCTTGAAGCCCTTGACCCATGGCCGTATCATCCAGTTGCGCAAACGCGACGTTGTCAGCACCCAGGCGGTATCGGCTTCCATCTGGCGGCTCATCTCGATATACAGCTGGTTGCGCTCCGGTCCGGGCGGCAGCGCCTTGGCCTTGACATACAGCGCATCATAGGCCGGCGAGCTATAGCAGCCGTTATTGCCTTGCCCCACATTCGGACCGTACAGCAGCTGCATGAAATTGTCGCCTTCAGGATAGTCCGCAGTCCACGAGCCGTTCCACATCATCAGTTTGCATTCGGTCGCCGCCTTCAGGTTGTCGGCAAAATTGCTGACCTTGAATTCGACGCGGATGCCGATTTTATCGAGTCCGCGCTTCCATATTTCCGAGAAAACCGTGCTGATCGCGCTGGCTTCCGTGGCGATTTTCAAAGTCAGCGGCTTGCCGTCGGGCAGGGTGCGGTAGCCATCGGCCCCACGCTTGTAGCCAAAGTGATCAAGCAATTTGTTTGCCAGTACCGGATCGTAGGCAATGCTGTTGCGGTAGCTGGGGTCATGGCCAAGCACGCCTTCGGGTATCGCCATTTGCGCTTTCACCGCCAGGCCCAGGCGCGCCTGGCTTATTTCATCGTCGATGTTGTAAGCCATCGCGATCGCGCGCCGCAGGGCGTTCTTTTCCAGGCTGCTGCCGCCGATCAAGGGGTCTTTGAAGTTAAGGAAGGTGTAGACCACCCCTGCTTCGGTGATGGTGTCGAGGCGGATGCCTTCATCGATGAACGATTGCTTCAGCTTTTTGCCGTCCAGGACGGTAGGTGCCGCCGCCTGGGGCAGATAGTCAAAATCGATCTGCTTGCCCTGGAACGCCAGCCAGCGCGATTGTTCCTCCTCGATGATGTTGACCTCGACGCGGCCGACCTGGGGCATTTTCTTGCCTTTCATGTCGTGCACCAGCTGGTCGTCCCAGGCTGAGCCGGACGATTTGAAGTCCCAGGTGTAGCCGCGGTATTCGGGATTGGCGACCAAAACGATTTTGCTGCGCGGTACGTATTGTTCCAGCATGTAGGGGCCGGTGCCGACCGGATGGGCAGGGGTGCGATCGCCATAGGCATCCACCACTTCGCGCGCCTGCGCGCCCAGGCCGACGAATGCCATGATGTACAGGAAGTTGTAGTCCGGGGCGTTGAGCGTTATCCGCAAGGTGTAGTGGTCGGGTGTCTGCAAGCCGCTGAGCGGGGCGTCGTAGTCGAATTTTCCGGTTTTCTTCGCCGAGGCGATCAGTTCGTCCATGCCGGCGATCTTGCCTTGCAATACGTTGGCAGAGGGAGAACGGTTCTTCGGATCGAGGAAACGCTTGAAGGTATACGCATAGTCCGCGGCAGTCAGTTCGCGGCGCACACCCTTGAAAGCAGGGTCGGGGGCAAAATAAATCCCCTTCTTGATGTGGAAAACATAGGTCTTGCCGCCATCGCTCACTTCCGGCATGGCTTCCGCCGTTCCGGGGATCAGTTTGGATGGGCGCGCCAGATAGTCGTAGGTCAGCAAGCGTTCAAAAATGGCCTCGCCTACCCATGCGGAATAGGCGTTGTAGGTGTGCACCAGATCGAAGCCGTCATCCGCGGCCTGCAATGCCACACGCACCACTTTGGACGGATCCGCCGGATTGTTGCCAGCTTGAGCAGGAAATGCTGCACCTGCGACGCACGAAATGAGCATTATTGGTGCAATGCACGATTGCGTAATTTGCTTAAAGTTCCACATAATCCAGTCTCTATTTTCTTGCCACAGGGCAGTTAAATGTTCCGCATTCTAGGCCTAAACAGCCCGCGAAATGGCGTAGTTTCGCCATTAAATCGATCTACGTGACTTTACTTATACTTATATGCGTATTTGTTATTTGGCGTATATAAGCAACAGTTCGCAGGCGTTGCCCAAATTAAATGCTGTTTTTATTTTTTTTAGGATACACTATTTTAGCTGCATTAAAACCTGTGGCATATTTTTTGCTTGTAGTCTTCAGTGGAAATGTTTCTGGCAAACAATTACAAATTGGTACCAGAGGGATGGCCATGTAGCACTGTTTTACTCGCGAAAGAAATCTGCTTTTTGGTCGTTGTTGTGCAAAAGATTTTTGACGCATCGCTCAGAAGGCGATTAACAAATCGTACTTAGATTTACTACAAAAACTTAAATTTCAACTCTAACTTTTACCCATAGGGAGTTTGGTTATGATGAAGGAACGGGGATTGCCACGTTCGCTGCGACTGATGTTTTCAGGCGGCGTAGCTGTTGGGCTAGGTCTGTTGGCCCATTCAGTGCAGGCGCAGGAGACAAAGACGGACGATTCACCGCAACAAATACAACGAGTCGAAATTACCGGCTCGTCGATTAAGCGCGTTGCCTCCGAAGGCGCTTCGCCAATCACAACGATTAAAGCCGACGATTTTGTCAAGACTGGCGCTACTACAGCCGCCGAAGTCTTGTCCAGCATCTCGGGCAATCAAACACAATTCACAGCCTCTTCCAACGTCGGCGCCGGCAAGACCGTAGGTTCTTCCGCCGACTTGCGTGGTCTGGGCTCCAACAAGACACTGGTGCTGCTGAATGGCCGTCGCCTGGCGAATGCCGCGTTTGACGGCTCCGCAGTCGACCTGAACGTGATACCAATTGCAGCGCTGGACCGCGTCGAAGTTCTGCGCGACGGCGCATCTGCGGTTTACGGTACCGATGCTATCGGCGGCGTAATCAACTTCATCACCAAGCGTTCGTACACCGGCCTCAACTTGAGCGCCGAAGGCATTCTGCCGCAACAAGCCGGCGCTGCTGAAAAACGTTTCAACCTGTCGGGCGGCATGGGCGATCTGGACAAAGACGGCTACAACTTCTTTGGCGTGATCGACTACCACACACAGAATGCCGTCAAGGCGGCTGACCGCAGCTTCTCGGCCCCAGGTGGTCAGAATCCTGGCATCGGCCTGAATACCGGCAGCGCGAATGCGATGCCAGGTAACTACACCGATATCAACACCGGCACATTTACCAATCCGTACGCCGGGACGCCAAACTGCAACAATCCTCCTTATGCCTATAACGCTAAAGGCGGTATCTGCCGTTACAACACCCAGGCAGCTATCGGCATCGTGCCAAAGACAGAAGAAATTGCTGTCTTGGGCAAGGGCAGTTTCAAGCTGAACGCGGACAATACCGCATCGGTCGAGTACCTGCACTCAGAAAGCAAGATCAGGACTTACGTTGCACCTGACGTCTTTTCCAGCGCGAATTATGACGGCGGCAGCGGCGACTACGTGATCAATCCGAACAGCCGTTACTATCCAGGCAATGGCATCACGCCAGGCACAGCCAGCGGTGGTCCATTGGCGCTGAACTGGCGCTCCCAGGCTACCGGCGCTCGCGTCACAGAGTCCAAAAACACTACCGATCGTCTGTTGCTGAGCCTGGATGGCACAGTCGCCGGCTGGGACTACAAGACCGGTCTGGCTTATGCCATGAGCAAGGCTAACGACAATCTGATCCGCGGTTACCTGAACAACGACCTGGTTAAAGCCGGCATGCTGAGCGGCGTCATCAATCCGTTTGGTGCGCAGGATGCAGCTGGTCAAGCCTATCTGAATAATGCCCAGGTAAAGGGTGTTTATGAAGATGCGAAGACGACAGTCACGACTCTGGACTTCACTGCCAGCCGTGAATTGTTCCAATTGCCTGCAGGTGGCGTTGGTTTCGCTTTCGGCGGCGAACTGCGTAAGGAAAAGGCAAACTTCAACGTCGACCACGACGTCGCCGATCTGTCGCAAAGTACCGGTTCTTCGACAGCCCAGTCTTCGTCGGGCAGCCGTAACGTCAAGGCGGTGTTTACCGAGTTGAACGTGCCTATCTTCAAGACCCTCGAGGCGAACGTTGCTGCTCGCTACGACAACTACAGCGATGTAGGCGGCACGCTGAATCCTAAGGCTTCCTTGCGCTGGCAGCCAGCCAAGCAACTGATGTTCCGCACCACCTACAGCACCGGTTTCCGCGCTCCGAGCCTGTACGAACTGCATGATCCGAACTCGACGACCTATACACAGAGCGCTTACAACGATCCAGTTTTGTGCCCAGGCGGCAACGTAGGCGCCGGTGGCAATGCTTCGCGCGATTGTAACCAGCAGTTCTTCCGTTTCATCGGTGGCAACACCAAGCTGCAACCGGAAAAATCGACTTCGTTCACGCTGGGTATGGTGGCTGAGCCGCTGCCGAACGTCACGACATCGATCGACTATTTCAACATCAAGATCAAGAACCAGATCTCCGTGATCTCGGAACAAGATATTTTTGCTGATCCAGTCAAGTATGCAGCGAACTTCGTCCGCAATGCCGATGGTTCCCTGAAATACATCGTTGACACCAACGTCAATCTGGGCAACATCCATACCTCCGGTTTCGACCTGGGCTTCGCATGGCGTCTGCCGAAGACTACATTGGGCGATTTCGGTCTGTCGCTGGATGGCACTTACATCACCCAGTATGACTATCAGACTGAAGCTGGCGGCGCTTACCAGAACAATCTGGCAGTGTATGCCAACGGCGGTCCGATTTTCCGCTGGCGTCATACTGCAACATTGAACTGGGCCAAAGGTCCTTGGAATGCAATGTTGCAACAGGTGTACACGACTGGTTACCGCGATCAAAACGGCGGCCTGATCGATAAGCAGCACAACACCCACGAAGTCGGCTCCTACACACGTTACAACGTGTCAGCTTCCTACACTGGCTTCAAGAACCTGACCTTGACTGCCGGTATCAAGAATCTGTTGAACACCGACCCACCATCGTCTAACGTCACCGATAACTTCCAGTATGGTTACGATGCACGTTACGGCGACCCAATTGGCCGTGCGTTCTTCGTCCGCGCCAACTATCAATTCTTCTGATAGCGGGAAGCGATTGGCTTAAGCACTATTCGTAAGCAGACCACCTGGGAAGTTTCCAGGTGGTTTTGGCTTTTCCGAATACGTAAGTTAAGTGGCATCTTTCTGCTGTTTTTGGGAGTCATTGATGTAGTATTTATAGATACGCTTAAATTAGGTGATGGTAGATCGGTTTTTTTGTAGGATTTGCAATGAAAATGCCGGAATAGCTCACCATGGTTGGTATGGTTTTTGCGTTATCGTATCTGGGCAGTAGTTCACTCATCAGATTGCAGGCAGTTCTGGCAATTGAATAATGTAGTATCGGAGGAAAGAGGCATGGATTTCACGCAGGATGGGAGAAACCCTTCCAAGAATGTAGTTGGCATCAGCGTGGTGGTTCTTCTGCATGTAGCTCTAGTTTATGCGCTGGTTACCGGGCTCGCCCGCAAAGTTGTTGAAGTGATTCAGCAACCGGTCGAGACCAAGATCATCGAGGAGATCAAGCCGCCACCACCGCCACCACCACCGGACAAGCCGGTACCGCCGCCGCCAAAATCGGTTGCGCCGCCGCCACCGTTCGTACCTCCACCCGAGGTAAAGGTAACGCCGCCGCCACAGGAAAATGTGATTGCTGCCGTCACCAACGTCAAACCGCCGACCAACGATTTGCCGACGTCTGTAGCACAACCGTCGACTACCGGCGAGTCAGGCCCACCCGCCCATACCAGCGCAAAAATTGCTGGGAATTGCGAAAAGCCGGAGTATCCAAGAACTTCCTTGCGTAATGAAGAAGAGGGTACCGTGACTGTCAGACTGACGATTGGCGCTGATGGCAACGTGATTGATTCTTCTGTTGAAAAAGGCAGTGGTTTCAAGGATCTGGACAGAGCCACGGTGAAAGCCTGGAGCCTGTGCCATTTCACCCCGGCCATGGCCGACGGTAAACCCGTGCAGTCAACGACAAAAATGCAGTATGTCTGGAAGCTCGAATAATCGACGTGTAGAACCACTACTTTGTCCGTTATCCTAGCAATCTAATTTATCAAATTTGGAGTATTAGTATGTCTACCACTCGTAACCGCTTATCCGCCCTGGCTGCCGCTCTGATGATCTCCGCTGTGACGATCTCGCCGCTGGCCGCAATCGCCCAGACACCAGCCGCAGCATCTGCTTCGGCTACCGCTTCCGCACCGGCTGCCGCCGACGCGCCTAAAGCTGCCGATACCGCAGCAGCGTCGCTGGCCGACACCCCAACCCCGCCGCCGGCTCCGGCTTCCAAGGAAACCGTCGACAATCCATACGGCCTGGACGCCCTGTGGAAAGGCGGCGACTTCGTTGCCCGCGGCACCCTGATCATTCTGGTGCTGATGTCGATGGGCAGCTGGTACATCATCATCACCAAGCTGATCGAACAAGTGAAACTGATGGGCCAGGCGACAAATGCCAAGAAGACCTTCTGGAAAGCCGCAACGGTTGAAGCTGGCATCGCCGGCCTCAAGCCAAACAGCGCTTACCGCTTCATCGCACAAAACGGCAGCACATCGACTTTGCACCACGACGGCGCCTTGCTGGAACAGATCGACCTGAACACCTGGGTGACGATGTCGATCCAGCGTTCGGTTGAAAAAGTCCAGAGCCGCCTGCAAGACGGCCTGGCTTTCCTGGCGACCGTCGGTTCGACCGCACCGTTCGTCGGTCTGTTCGGCACCGTCTGGGGTATTTACCACGCGCTGACGGCAATCGGCATCGCCGGCCAGGCGTCGATCGACAAGGTTGCCGGTCCGGTCGGTGAAGCGCTGATCATGACTGCAATCGGTCTGGCAGTGGCTGTGCCTGCGGTGCTGGGCTACAACTGGCTGGTTCGCCGCAACAAGAGCGCCATGGAAGAAATCCGTTCGTTCAGCGCCGACCTGCACTCGGTCCTGCTGAGCGGCGTGATGTCCTCGAGCTCGGCTAGCCAGGTTGCTCACATCAACAAAAAGGTTGGCTAATCATGGCGATGTCACTCGGCTCTCCCGATGGGGATGAAGACGAAGTGATCGGCACGATCAACACGACGCCGCTGGTCGACGTCATGCTGGTCTTGCTGATCATCTTCCTGATCACGATCCCGGTGGTGACACATACGATTCCAGTGAAGCTGCCGAACGAATTCGACGAACCTTATAAAACCAAGCCGGAGAACATCAACCTGGCGGTGAATAAGCAAGGCGACATGTTCTGGAACGAGCAACTGGTGCCGAATACCGCGACTTTGCTGTCGAAGCTGAAGGAAGTGGCGGTAGAAGTGCCACAGCCGGAACTGCATATCCGCGGCGATCAGCAAACCAAGTATGAATACATCGGCAAGGTGATCCTGACCGCGCAGCGGGCAGGGATCGCCAAGATCGGGTTCATTACCGAACCGCCGGCACGCAACTGATCCCTTTGTCAGGGACGTAGGGTGGGCAGGCCGTTTTGCCCACGCGTCATGCGCAGGACATGCGTGCAGCAACGCGTGGGCACAGGTGCCCACCCTACAATCTTAGGAGTATTGCAATGGGTATGAATGTAGGTTCTTCCGGCGGCAACGCCAATGATCCGGAACCGATGATGGAAATGAACATGACGCCGCTGATTGACGTCATGCTGGTGCTGATCATCATGCTGATCATCACGATCCCGATCCAGAATCATGCGATCAAGCTGAACATGCCGACCGGTAATCCGCCGCCGCCGCTGGCTCTGCCGGTGGTCGACACGGTGGATATCGATCCGAGCGGCACGGTGATGTGGAACGGTACGCCGATGGCCAGCCGTGCAGAGCTGGAAGACCGTCTGAAAACGGTGGTCGCCGGCGGCAATATCGATGAAGTGCATCTGCGTCCGAACAAGCTGGTGGAGTACAAGTCGGTCGCTGCCGTGATGGCATCGGCGCAGCGGCTGGGCGTCACCAAGATCGGCATCGTCGGCAACGAGCAGTTCATGGAGTAACAAATAGGTTTGGTTTTTCGCACCAGGCAATAGGCAGGTTTAGGGTTACACCCTGGAACCTGCCTATTTTCGTTTTCGATTGAAAGAATAGCTATGTCCAAATTACGCTTCGCTCCCATGTTTGTGTTGCTGGCCGCAGTCGGCCTCAACGCGACGCTTCCTGTTTTAGGCCTTACTCAAAGCGCTTATGCCGCCGACGATGCCGACAAGGCGAAAGCCGAAACCGTGCGCCAGGAAATCGGCCTGCCGCTGCAGGCGGCGCAGGGCCTGATCAAAGAACAAAAGTACAAGGAAGCGCTGGCGAAGATAGCGGAAACGGACGCTGTCGGCGACAAGACGCCATTTGAAATCTACTCGATTGACCGCATGCGCGGCGCCGCCGCGGCCAGCGCTGGCGACATCCCGCTGGCAGGAAAATCGTTTGAAGCGGTAATCGCTTCCGGACGCCTGGCTCCTGCGGAGCAGGCCAAGATCGTCAAGGCGTTGGGCAACCTGTATTACGAAGCACAGAATTATCCGAAAGCCATTGAATGGCTGTCGCGTTCCCAGAAAGAGGGCGGCAACGATCCGGCAACGCATACTCTGCTGATCCAGTCGTACTATCTGAGTAACGACATTCCCCGCGCCACCAGCGAACTGCAGGCAGTGATTGCAGCTGATGAAGCCGCGGGCCGGGCACCGAGCGAAATCAACCTGAAGCTGTTGATCAGCTGTGCATTGAAAAGTAACGACAAGGTCGCTTATCTGGCCGTCCTGGAGAAGCTGAACACCTATTATCCGAAGAAAGAATACTGGGCCGATTTGCTCAACAAGGTGCAGTCCAAGCCGGGCTTTTCCGACCGCCTGGTGCTCGATGTCTATCGCTTGAAAGCGGCCACCATCCAGCTGCAAACCAGCACTGAATTCACCGACATGGCGCAACTGGCCCTGCTGGCAGGTTTCCCTGCGGAAGCCAAGAAAGTCATGGACCAGGGTTACCAGGCCGGTTTGCTGGGAAGCGGTCCGGATGCCGCCAAACAGAAACGTCTGCGCGACCAGGCCAACAAGGCTGCCGCCGACGACCTGAAAACCATGGCGCAAAGCGAAGCCTCGGTATCCAGTTCGAAGGAAGGCACAGGGCAGATCAATCTAGGCTATGCATTGGTGACTGCCGGTCAGTTCGATAAGGGATTGTCGCTGATGGAAGACGGTTTGAAAAAGAGCGGCCTGAAGCGCAGCGAAGACGCTAAATTGCATCTGGGCATTGCTTACCAGATGGCTGGACAGAAGGAAAAGGCGATCCAGGCTTTCAAGACTGTCCAGGGTGCGGATGGCGTTGCCGACCTGGCGCGCTTGTGGATCATGCAGGTAAATCATCCGGTGAATTAAGCGCACCGTATGACGATACAAAAAGAGCTGTTTGCAAGGTTTGCAACAGCTCTTTTTTATTTCTGACCGCTATTTAAAACAGGCACTTAATTATTAGGGCCTCGTGGCGCAACCGGAAACACCATGTCCCTGGCTTGCTCAGGCGACAAAGTTTGCACGCTCGATGATTTCGCTTGCTTGGTCGGCAGATTGCTGCCCGTCGTGTACACGGCTTCCTGCGGCACGTAAGAAGCGCCGTCCGGCTCGCTGGAAGGTGCAGCGCAGGCAGCAATCAAGGGCAGGGCAAAGGCGCAAATCAGTAGTGTTTTCATGGCGTTTTTTCTTTGTCTCTAAAAGTTAGGTATAGGTGTCTGTTGAATACAGATCGACATGCGCTACAGTGTGTTACATACTAGAATTGCAAGATAGCATAGTTGCTATTAAAAAAGTTAACGTAACGCAAAAAAATCATCGCCCGCTTATCCGCGAGCGCCTGATGACAGCATGACTCTTTGCTGGCCTGATTTCACTCCAAATCACAACGGACAAAACATGTATCTAAAACACGCACTTGCCTTATCCGCCATCCTCGCCAGCGGCGCCAGCATCGCCCAGCAATGCCCGGCGGTCAGCCAGCCCCTGAGCTACCCGGCCAGCAAGAAAATCGACCAGACCGACGACTATCACGGCGTCAAGGTAGCCGACCCTTACCGCTGGCTGGAAGACGCCAACGGCGACGACACCAAGGCCTGGATCGAGGCGCAGAACAAGCTGACGCAAGGCTATCTGGAGACGATTCCGGCGCGTTCCGCGATCCGCGACAGGCTCACCAAGCTATGGAACTATGAACGCTTCAGCGTGCCGTTCAAGGAAGGCGGCCGCTACTTCTACAGCCGTAACGACGGCCTGCAAAACCAGGCGGTGCTGTACACGGTCAAGCATATCAACGACGAGCCGCGCCTGCTGCTGGATCCCAATACCTTGGCGGCGGACGGCACGGTGGCGCTGGCGGGCATCGCCGTCAGCCCGGACGGCAAGTATCTGGCCTATGGCACCGCGGCTTCCGGTTCAGACTGGAACGAATGGAAAGTGCGCGACATCGAAAGCGGCAAGGACACCGCCGATCATTTGCAATGGGTGAAATTCTCGGGCGCGTCCTGGGCCCATGACAGCTCCGGATTTTTCTACAGCCGTTACGATGCGCCGAAAGAGGCGACCAAGCTGGC
This sequence comes from Collimonas sp. GW821-FHT02H07, assembly GCF_059421505.1. Classification (NCBI taxonomy): domain Bacteria; kingdom Pseudomonadati; phylum Pseudomonadota; class Betaproteobacteria; order Burkholderiales; family Oxalobacteraceae; genus Collimonas; species Collimonas sp. GW821-FHT02H07. The sequence continues at coordinate 335,394 of NZ_JBWKVC010000002.1, read as the reverse complement.
CGACGTCAATTATTTCCAGAAACTGTATTTCCATAAAATGGGCACGCCGCAGTCGGACGATGTCCTGGTCTACGACCGTCCGGACCAGAAAGAGTGGGGCTTCGCCGGCCATGTCACCGACGACGGCAAGTACCTGATCGTCAGCATTTCGCAAGGCACCGAACAGAAGAACCGCGTCTACTACAAGGATCTGAGCAAGAAGAACGCAGCCGTGCAGCCGCTGCTGGACGATTTCGATGCGTCCTACGATTTCATCGATAACGACGGCCCGGTGTTCTACTTCAACTCGAACAAGGATGCGCCAAAAGGCAGCGTCATTGCAATCGACACGCGCCAGCCGCAAGCCGCCAAGTGGAAGGTGATCGTGCCGGAAGCCGAGCAGACCTTGCAGGGCGCCAATGTGGTCGGCCAGCGCCTGGTGCTCGACTATCTGAAAGACGCGCGCAGCCAGATCAAGGTGTTTACGCTGGACGGCAAGCTGGCGCGCGAGGTGGCCTTGCCCGGCATAGGCTCTGCCAGCGGCTTCGGCGGCAAGCGCAGCGACAAGGAAACCTTCTATTCGTTTACCGGCTTCACCACGCCGGCCGCCATCTATCGCTACGACCTGGCAAGCGGCAAGAGCAGCCTGTACAAGCAACCGAAAGTCGATTTCGATCCAAGCGCTTTCGAAACGCGCCAGGTGTTCTATAGCAGCAAGGATGGCACCAAGGTGCCGATGTTCATCGTCTCGAAAAAGGGCATCAAGCTCGATGGCAGCAATCCGACCTATCTGTACGGCTACGGCGGCTTCAATATTTCGCTGACGCCTGCGTTCTCGGTAGCCAACCTGGCCTGGATGGAAATGGGCGGCGTCTACGCCTTGCCGAACCTGCGCGGCGGCGGCGAATACGGCAAAGCCTGGCACGAAGCCGGCACCAAGCTGCACAAGCAGAATGTGTTCGATGATTTCATCGGCGCGGCGCAGTGGCTGGTCGCCAATAAATATACCTCGCCGCAAAAGCTGGCGATCGGCGGCGGCAGCAATGGCGGCTTGCTGGTCGGCGCCACCATGGTGCAGCGGCCGGATCTGTTTGCGGCGGCGATTCCGCAAGTCGGCGTGATGGACATGTTGCGCTTCCATAAATTCACCATCGGCTGGGGCTGGACTTCCGACTACGGTTCTTCCGACAATGCCGATGAATTCAAGGCCTTGTACGCTTATTCGCCGCTGCATAACCTGAAGCCGGGAACTTGCTATCCGGCGACTCTGGTGACCACCGCCGATCACGACGATCGCGTGGTGCCGGCGCACAGCTTCAAGTTTGTGGCGACCGAGCAGGCCGATCAGGCCGGCGCGGCGCCGGTGCTGATACGCATCGATACCAAGGCCGGGCATGGCGCCGGCAAGCCGACGACGAAACAGATCGAAGAGGTGGCTGACCGCTGGGGATTCCTGACCAAGGTGCTGGGCATGCAGGTTGCGCCGGATGGCGCTGCGGTTGCCGGCGAACCGGCAAAGCCCGCGGTAAATTAATCGGGCCCTGGCCGCCAATGAAAAAATCCAGCCGGCTGTCAGGGCCGCTGGATTTTTTTTAGCCTGAAATACCCGTTGCGCCGGGTCCTGGTTTCGACGCGATATTCTTCTTCCTTCACGCCGGCTCATCAGATGCCGCAAGCGCGGCCGGTACGCGGCCAGTCATGTGCAGAAATACATGGCCGCTGCCGTCGGGCGCGACTATTTCACGACGCCTTTTTCTCAGCCGGCATAGTGTGGCATTCATGCCTGAGGTCGCGATAGCACTCGCAGGCCCTGGCTTCCAGGCCGCTGCGGTCCAGCACCGTCAGATGCCCGCGTGCATATTGGATCACGCCTTCTTCCTGCAGCTTGCCGGCCGCTTCCGCCACCGATTCGCGGCGCACGCCCAGCATGGCGGCAATCGAACTCTGGGTAACGCTGATTTCATTATCCGGCAGGCGGTCCAGCGTCAGCAGCAGGCTGCGGCACAGTTGCTGCGGCACGCTGTGATGGCGGTTGCACACGGCGGTTTGCGACATCTGCGTGATCAATTCCTGCGTGTAGCCCAGCAGCAGCTGCTGCAGGGCGCCGCCGCGCGCAAATTCCTCCAGCAGGATGCCGGCCTTGAGGCGAAAACCGTAGCCGGCGCTTTTTACCGTCGCCCGGTTGAGGCTCTTGCCGCCGCCCATGAACAGGGTGACGCCGAGCACGCCTTCGTTACCGATGACCGCTGTTTCCGCGGAGCTGCCGTCTTTCATGTCATGCAGCAGAGAGACAATGCTGCTGGTGATGAAATAGATATGCCTTATCTGGCTGTCTGCTTCGCAGATAGTCATGCCGAACGGCATGGCGACAAATTCGAGATGTGGCTGCAGGCGCTTGAAATCGTCGCCTGGCAGGGATGCAAGGATATGGTTTTGCAGCGGGTTGTGGCCGTACAGTCCTGCAATGCGGAGCGAGGTCAGGTTTTGCGTGCCGGGCCGGATGAAATCTCCCTTGCCTTCGCGGCGCATGGCGGCCAATACCACGGCCTTCTTGTTCGCTGCGTTTTTCGCACTGCTGTTGCTGCAACCGTTCAATACGTAAGCCATCGCCGTCTCCTTCGAGGGGTGGTACTGCTGTGCATTGATAGTCGCAGCTGCAAGGGTTTCGAGGAATCGGCGGATCACCTCTTCTGTTGTAGGACTTCACTGACACGCTCATGGGCTTGCAGAAAGGGCTTGCTGATCGGGCCGGTGGCCTGGTCATGCTATAAGCACAATGATTGCCGGCCGACATGTTGCATCGAAGCCGCATGGGGCGATGGCCACCTGCCAGGCGGCCATCTTGTCTGATTGGCTAGCTGCCGGAACTGCTGGCTGCTGGCGTGCTGGCGTCTGGTGTGGAAGGCGCCGGAGCCGGCGCAGGAGTTGGCGCCGGCGCCATGGCGGGAGGTGCGGCTTGCTGTGTGGCAGGCGCATTCTGGTCATCGGCCTTTTTACATCCGGCGACCGCGATCATTGCAAGTGCTGTAACCATCAGGGTATGTTTGAATTGCATGTTTTCTCCATCCGACAGCAGCGGCGTGTCAAGACCGCCGTCATCAAAAAAATAAAAAAGTGAGTTGCTGACGTTTTTATTCTTGTTCAAAAAAGTGCGGATGTAAAGTTGCAATCGCATGTTTTGACCTCGCAAAACTACCGCGCGCTCGCGTTCCGTCGCCTGCAAAGCCTTATGCAGTGCGGTTACGTTGCAATTTTCAACATGCCGCCGTTAAGCGGCTTAGCGCACAAAGCCGATTTTCGTTTGCCATTAACCTTGAGCTGTGTTGACACGGAAAGCCGATTTTGCGATCCGTATTTGATTCATGAATGACACATGAGCGACCTGCGAATCCTGATTGTTTCGACAGCGATTCATGAGCCTCCGCCTCGTCATTCCAACCTAAAAGGACTTATCATGAAAAATATCTCAGCACTCATCTTCGCCGCTTCGGCATTGGCGGCAGCCGGCGCCGCTCAAGCCCAGACCGCCGCCGATGACAGCGCTAACAACGGACAAGTCATGATGGTGCCCGTCCCCGGCACCAACCCGGCAGTCTCGTCCGACCCGCTGGTGCAAAAGCGCCAGGCCGACAGCGATGCCAACGCGGAATACAAGGCGCGCAAGAAAGCGGCAAACACGGAAATGAAGGTGGAAAAAGCCGAAGCGAAAGTCGACATGAAAGAGCAGAAGGCAGAAGCCAAAGCCAAGCGCGACAAGGCGATGTCTAACGATGCTGCTTCACAGTAGTCATGCGTTGCGGCCTGCCCGGGCATGACCGGGGCAGGCCATGGCGTTCAGGAAGTCGCCGCAAGCGCCCACATCGCGGCTTGGCGCGCGTGAATGGCGGTGGTGTCAAACAGCCGCACCGATGAGTCATGTGGCCCCACCAGCAGCGAAATTTCGGTGCAGCCGAGAATGATCGCCTGTGCGCCTTGGCCAACCAGTTGCGCCATGACACGGCGATATTCCGCACGCGATTCCTCGCGTACTTTGCCCAGGCACAGCTCTTCGTAGATGATCCGATGCACCACCTCGCGATCTTCCGGCGCCGGGACCAACACCTGCAAGCCATGGCGCGCATGCAGCCGTTCCTTGTAAAAATCCTGCTCCATGGTGAAACGGGTGCCAAGCAAACCTACTGTCGAAAAACCGGCCTGCGTGATTTCCTGCGCCGTCGGATCGGCGATATGGAACAAGGGAATGCCCACAGCGGTTTCGATCTCGGATGCGACCTTGTGCATGGTGTTGGTGCACAGTACCAGGAAATCCGCCCCGGCTCTTTCCAAGGCGCGCGCGGCGTCGGCCAGCATCGCGCCCGCCGTCCGCCAGTCGCCATCATGCTGCAGCCGTTCGATCTCGTGGAAGTCGACGCTGTAGAGGATGATTTTTGCCGAATGCAAGCCGCCCAGCTGCTGTTTGACGGTTTCATTGATCTGCTGGTAATAGGGCACGGTGGATTCCCAGCTCATGCCGCCGATAAGGCCGATGATCTTCAACAATACTCCCCGACATGGATAATTGACGTGCGTAGCCGGCACGCAGCAATTACATACTAGCGCAAAGCGGCGCATGACATTAAGATGCGGACATCTTACAGGAATCGTCCATGCCGCATCCTACCCCTTCTTCAAGTTTTGCCGCCGGCGCCCGCGACAGCCTGCCCATGCTGGTGGGCGCAGCGCCGTTCGGCGTGATTTTCGGCGCCCTGATAGCTGCCGGTCCGCTGGTGTCATGGCAGGGCCAGTTCATGTCGCTGAGCGTGTTTGCCGGCTCCAGCCAGTTCATCGCGGTAGGCCTGGCGGCAGCGCAGACCGGCATCCTGGTGATCTGGATGGCGACCTTCATCGTCAACCTGCGCCATATGCTGTATGCGGCCACCTTGCTGCCGTACGTCAGTCATTTGCCGGCGCGCTGGCGCGGCCTGCTGGGCTTCTTGCTGACCGACGAAACCTTCGCCGTCGCCAACGCCTACTATCACAAGCACGGGCATACCCCGCTGGGACATTGGTACTTCCTCGGCTCGGGCCTGGCCATGTACGGCAACTGGCAGTTGTGGACGCTGATCGGATTGCTGTTCGGCGCTGCCTTCCCGCAGCTGCAGACCCTCGGCCTGGATTTCGCCATGGTGGCGACTTTCATCGCGATTGTAGTGCCGCAGCTGTTCCGCTTTCCGCAACTGGCGGCGGCAATCGCTGCCGGCGCGTTCGCCTGGTTCCTGCGCGATCTGCCCTACAAGCTGGGCCTGCTGGCGGCGATACTGGCCGGTGTCGGCGTCGGCCTGGGGATCTCGCACTGGCAAGCGCGCAGCCGCGCGGCAAGGGGCAAGGCATGATGTATACATTGATGATCGTCGGCATGGCGCTGATCACGGTCTTTATCAAAGCGGCGATTTTCATGCTTGGCGAGCGCGCTGCCTTTCCGGTCTGGCTGAAAGAGGCGCTGGCCTTCGTTCCGGTCACGGTGCTGACGGCGATTATCGTGCCGATGGTGCTGGCGCCGCACGGCCAGGGCATCGAACTGAGCTGGCGCAATCCGCAGCTGATAGCAGCGTGCGCCGCGGTGCTGGTGTGCGCCGCGACCCGCCGCCAGCTGCTGACCATCATGGTCGGGCTGCTGGTTTTCTTTGCCTGGCAGTTCGGCGTGCTCGGGCGGTAAGCTGGTTCAGGCCGCGGCTTCGACCTGGCGCTTGAAGTGGGCGGCCAGGGCACGCTGTCGCGTTCCATCCGCAGCACGCGGATATTGCCATCATCGGCCGCGTCAGCTGCCGTTCGGCGGCTGACGCACCTTGCCGTCGTCAGGTCATGCCTAGGCCTTGGAGAATTTCCAGGCGCCGGTGGCCGCTGTGGGGCCGCTGCTCAGGCCGCGGTTCAACAGGCGCGAGGTGAAAACGCCGTATTTGGTGTCAGGTTTTCCAGCATTGTTGCAGGTGTCCAGAAAGCCGCCATGGGTGCGGTTGTAGTCATTGAGGAAATGCACCACGTCGCCCACTCTGATCTTGCCGTCGTACGAGTCGGTGGAGTCAGCAAACACGCGCCAGGTTAGTACGTCGTCGGGCCGGTCTGCCTTGTTGGCGGTGACCACGCCGTATTGCTCGGGCGTCGCGGCATGGCCGTAGGTGCCGAGATAACCGCCGTCGCCGAGGTAAAGATTGAAGAGGTAGATGGAGTCGCAGCTGAGGACTTCGCTGCCTATTGCTTTTCCCTCCGCCGATTCGATCCGCCAGGTGCCGGTGCCTTCGCCGCGATTCGGCGAAATGGACGTGAGCACGCCATATTTGGCACCTGGAAGGTCAGCATGACCGTAGCTGTCCAGATAGCCGCCATCCCAGTTGGCGTAGCCGTTCAAGAGGTGCACCTTGTCGCCATATCGAAGAACATCTGCCATTGTATGCTCCAAAAGTAGGTTGATTGACTGGCCGAGAAAGTGTCGCACCCGGCTGTCATCGACTCTACTTGCATGGACGAATTTAGCTACTGGCAATTGTAGCAGGGGCGCTTCGTGGCAATCTGTCAAGAGGCGCTGCGTGCTCAGATGGTGATCGACAGACAAGGATCGAACAGCGGATTTTCCTGCTTGCCCGCGCGCGCATAGCCGCGCGGATTGCAGACCACGCGCGTTGCGCCTATGCGATAGTCGAAGCTGTCGTGCAGATGGCCATGCAGCCAGAGCGCCGGCTGCCATTGCAGGATGCGGTCTTCCAGTTCAGAGATAAAGCAGGCATTCAGCGGCGAACCGGAAAATCTCGGATGCACGCTTTGCGCGCTCGGCGCGTGGTGGCTGACGACCACGGTGGGCCCCTCGTGCGGCTGCGCAAACTGCTGTTCCAGCCAGGCCACGCTGTCGTCGAACATTTGCTGCGAGTGCGCCGGCGTAAAGAGCTGAGCAGAGTCGGCGCTTATCCGTATCCGTGAAAAATCCCTGACCAGTTCCACTGCCTGCTGCAGGCCGAGCTGACGCTGCTCTTCGCTGCTGAAGAACCTGAAATCGGTCCATAAGGTACAACCCAGGAAGCGTATGCCGTCCAGAGTGATGCTTTGCTTGTGCAGCACGTGCACATTGCTGCCTTCAGCCGCAACCCGCAATTGAGCGACGGCGCCTTCCAGGTCGCGCCCATAGAACTCATGATTGCCGGCCACAAAAAGCGTAGGCACGGTGAACTGCCTGGCCCACGCGATGGCCTCCGCCGGCCGCCAGATGTCGCCGGCCAGCACCACCACGTCGGCGTCGGTCTGCGGCGGCGCCATGGGATGGACGGACAGGTGCAGATCTGAAAGCAATGAAATTTTCATGATGGGAGTGATGGACAAAAAGACAGTGCGTCGATTCTATCCGGTTCTACTGAAAACCATGGACGGCGAAGTCCAGCATAACGCAGATGCCTGGGTCAGGCGGGCAGCATGGCTTACCTTGATTTGCGCAGCGCCGTCTTTAGCGTTTCGCCCAGCGCCAGGCAGTGTTGATGCAAGACGTCGGCAAACGCATCTGCCAACGTCGATGAAGGTCGGTGCTCGGGTCGCACCAGGCTGACATGGAAGGGCAGCGATAGCGAGAAACGGCGCATGTGCAGACCGTTGCCGGCCTCATCCATGGCGGTCAGGGGATTGACGATGGCGATGCCCAGGCCTTGCCGCACCATGGCGCAGACCGACGCCGCGCTCGCGGTTTCAATCGCCATCAGGCGCTCGACGCCGTGCTGTTCGAAAATGTCGTCCAGCTGCTGCCGATAGGTGTCGAACACCGACAGGTTGATGAAGCGCTGTCCCGAGAAATCCCTGGGCGTCAGCTTTTGCCTGGCCAGCAGCGGATGGCCGTCCGGCAGCACGCACACCATATCGCCAGAAAACAAAAGCGACTGCTTGGTGGCGGCCGGCGCGGCCAGCGTTTCCGTGATGCCGATGTCGTGGCGCTGCGCGCTCAGCCATTCTTCCAGCAAGGGCGATTCCTGCGGGGTGATGCTCAGGCCCACGGTCGGGTAGTCGTCGAGGAAACGGCGGCATGCCGCCGGCAGCAGCGTCTGGGCAAAGGTCGGCAGGCAGATCACGGACAGCTGGCCATGCTCAAACTGCCGTATCGAGCCGGCCATGCTGACGATGCGCTCCAGTCCCACATAAGAACGCCGCACTTCTTCGTACAGCGCCAAGGCGTGCGTGGTCGCTTGCAGGCGGCCGCGTACGCGCTCGAACAGTTTCATCCGCACCAGCGATTCGAAACGCGCCAGCTCCCTGCTTACCGTCGGCTGCGAGGTGCGCAGCAATGCGGCGGCGCCGGTGACGCTGCCGGCCGTCATGACGGCGCGGAATACTTCGATGTGTCTGAGCGATATGGACATTTTTCCTGCCTTCGAATATTCCATCCTATATCGCTTATGAATGGATATGCAAATAATTGATATTTTATTGAATAATGCTTTTGAGTGATGATTGTTCCATATTCCTAACCGATTTGGAGAATTTGCATGAACACGGCCTTGCTTGATACGTTTCCTGAACTGGCCCGGCACTACGGTACGCCGCTCTGGATCTACGATGCCGACACCATCGTCGAGCGCATCGGACGGCTCAAGGCCTTCGACGTCATCCGCTTCGCCCAGAAAGCTTGTTCGAATATTCACATTCTGAAGCTGATGCGGGAGCAGGGCGTGATGGTCGATGCGGTGTCGCTGGGCGAAATCGAGCGCGCTTTGCTGGCCGGTTATAGTCCGCAGGGATCGCCGGCCGGGGTGGTGTTCACCGCCGACCTGCTGGACGCCGCCACCTTGGCGCGGGTTACGCGGGCCGATATCGAGGTCAATGCCGGTTCGATCGACATGCTGGAACAGATCGGCCAGGTCAAGCCCGGCCACCGGGTCTGGCTGCGCATCAATCCCGGCTTCGGCCACGGCCACAGCGCCAAGACCAACACCGGCGGCGAGAACAGCAAGCACGGCATCTGGCACACCGAGCTGGAGCGCGCCTTGCAGGTGATCCAGCAATATGGCCTGCAACTGGTCGGGCTGCATATGCACATAGGCTCCGGCGTCGATTACAGCCACCTGAAGCAGGTCTGCGGCGCCATGGTCGACACCGTCAAGCGGCTCGGTTGCGAACTTGAAGCCATCTCCGCCGGCGGCGGTCTTTCCATTCCCTACAAAGAGGGTGAGCAGCCAATCGACGCCGCGCATTATTTTTCGCTGTGGGACGCCGCGCGCAAGGAAATCGCAGCGCACCTGGGGCACGCAGTCCGGCTGGAAATCGAGCCAGGCCGCTTCCTGGTGGCGGAAGCCGGCGCGCTGCTGGCGGAAGTGCGGGCGGTCAAGGATAGCGGCAACAATCATTTCGTGCTGGCCGACGCCGGCTTCAACGACTTGATGCGGCCTGCCATGTACGGCAGCTACCATGCCATCTCGGTGCTGCATCAAGCGGCGGCTCCGGGCGCGGTGGCGCGGCGGCCGACGGTAGTCGCCGGTCCCCTGTGCGAATCCGGCGACGTCTTCACCCAGCACGACGGCGGCGTCGTCGCGCCGCGCCTGCTGCCGCAAGCGCAGGTGGGCGACTATCTGGTGTTCCATGACACCGGCGCTTACGGCGCTTCCATGTCGTCCAACTACAATAGCCGGCCGCTGCTGGCGGAAGTCATGCTTGAGCAGGGCGCGCACCGGCTGATCCGGCGCCGCCAGACCGTGGCCGAGCTGATTGCGCTGGAGACTGAGGTATAAGGCCGCTCGTCAAAAGATCGGCCAGCATCGTCCCGTAAAAAAAGCGGCATCCCGGAAATCCTGGATGCCGCTTTTGTTTTGGCGCCAATGAAACTCAGGCGTGCAGGTAGGCGTCCTCGCCGTGCAGGTCTTCATCCATGCGGTCCTGCGTTGCGGCGCCGACCTTGACCGGCGTGAACAGGTTGATCAGCCACAGCATGCCGTAAGTGAAGGCAAAGGCCCAGATGCCCGAAACGATCACCGCGCCGCACTGGGCCAGGAAGAACGACGTATTCCCCAGCAACAAGCCGTCGGCGCCGTTGGCGTTCCAGGCCTTGGACGCAAACACGCCCAGCAGGATGGTGCCGGCCATGCCGCCGACGCCGTGCACGCCCCAGACGTCGAGCGCATCGTCCCAGCCCAGCCGGTTCTTGAGCGCCACCGCGTAGAAGCAGATCAGTCCGGCGCAGATGCCGATGATGGCGGCGGTGCCGAGCGAGACGTAGCCGGCGGCCGGGGTAATCGTCGCCAGCCCGGCGACGCCGCCGGTCAGCAAGCCGATGAATTTCGGCTTCTTGTGATAGAACCATTCGATGAACAGCCAGGTGATGGCGCCGAACGAAGCGGCGACGTCGGTATTCAGGAAGGCCGATGCAGTGACGGCATCGACGCGGAATTCCGAGCCGGCATTGAAGCCGTACCAGCCGAACCACAGCAGGCCGGAACCGAGCGCGATCAGCGGCACATTGTGCGGCTTCAGCTCGACCTTCTGGCGGCGGCCGACATACAGCACCGAAGCCAGCGCGGCGAAGCCGGCGGTGTTATGCACCACGATGCCGCCGGCATAGTCGAGCACGCCCCATTTCGCGAACAAGCCGTCCGGGCTCCACACCATGTGCACGAACGGGAAGTAGACAAACACCAGCCAGCCGGTCAGGAACAGGAAATACGCCTTGAAAGTGACGCGGTTGGCGAAGGCGCCGGTGATCAGCGCCGGCGTGATGATCGCGAACATCATCTGGTAGGCGACGTGGACGATGAGCGGTATGCCGGCATCGTTGCCGGTGTACATGCTGGAGAGCGTGATGCCATGCAGGAAGGCGTAGTAGGCCGGGTCGCCGATGATGCCGTGCCACGACGGGCCGAAGCACATCGAGTAGCCGAAGGCGAACCACAGCACGGTGGTCCAGCCGAGCGAGATGAAGCTTTGCATCATGATCGCCAGCACGTTCTTGCGTCCCACCAGGCCGCCGTAGAAGAACGCCAGCCCGGGCGTCATCAGCATCACCAGGCTGGAACAGAGCAGCATGAATGCCGTATTGCCGATATTGATCGGCATGATTGTAGGTGTCATGGATAAGTTCTTTTAATTGTCTTATTTAAACTAACTGAGCAGGAAGGGGATGCATCCGGCAGCAGGCCGCCGGCCGCCGCCCGAGCTCTCCGCGTCCCGGCCGGCATGCGGCCGCCGATCCGGGAGTGGTGAATGCTATACATAAGCAGGTACTTATATAAGACGACAAAAAATCCTCTGATCCGGTATCTCAGGTATTGAATCCTGGATCCCTCTCGCACCTCCGCCAACCGGGCGCCAAGGCCCGTCCTTGCTGGCTTGCGAGGCATTGTCTGATTGCCATCCGAAATTTTCCGCAGCGTGGGGTTCGCGGTAGCGATACCAGCCTTCGCGGCTTGTCGCATCGATGCAACGGCAGTGCCGCCATAGACCGCATCGTCATCATGACAAAACGGTCACACAAGCTTCATACGCCTGAAATATTTGCACGTGATACTGCGTCCATCCAAAAATTGCCCCGACGGTAAAACATGGTTGAAATTTCAAACCTGTCGACGATACATTGCCGTTCTCGCGCAAACCGCAGCTGCAGTAGATCCCCTTCCCAGCGTCACCCACTCCAGGAAAGAACAGGACCATGATTCCAAAGAACCGCCGCCATTTCTTGCGCACCGCCGGCGCCACCGTTGCCGCCACCGCCTATTCCATGAGCGCCAATGCGGCCTTCCCGGAAGCCATCCGCCGGGCGCTGGCGATCCCCGCCAACAACAAGACCGGCACCATCCGCGACGTCGAACACGTGGTCATCCTGATGCAGGAAAACCGTTCTTTCGACCACTACTTCGGCACGCTGCACGGCGTGCGCGGTTTCGCCGACCGTTTCCCGATTCCGCTGGCCGGCAACCGCAACGTCATGCAGCAGACTTACATCAACAGCAGCAAGCAGTCGCGCGTGATCCTGCCTTACCATCTGGACAGCAGGATCGGCAACGCCCAGCGCGTCAACGGCACCCCGCATACCTATGACAATGCGCAGGAAGCCTGGGACCTGGGGCGGATGAACAGCTGGCCGACCTACAAGCAGACGCAATCGATGGGTTACTACACCTCGGTGGAACTGGATTTCCAGTTTGCGCTGGCGAACGCTTTCACGGTATGCGACGCTTATCATTGCTCCTTCCATGGCGGCACCAACACCAACCGCCTGTACCACTGGACCGGCACCAACAATCCGGCAGGCGACAAGGGCGGCCCAGCCATCGACAACTCGCAAGACCATCTGGAAGTCTCCACCTCGCCGACCAGCTACAGCTGGAAGACCTACCCGGAGCGCCTGCAAAAACAGGGCGTGTCGTGGAAGGTTTATCAAAACATGCCGGACAATTTCACCGACAATCCGCTGGCCGGCTTCGTCGCCTATCGCCAGTCCAATGAACTGCGCGGCAACGTCGCCGGCGGCGACAATGGCGGCGCCCCTTATCCAGCCTGGCAAGCCAGCGACGACGCCGCCAATCCGCTGTTCAAGGGCGTCGGCAACACCATGCCGGACGGCGGCTTCCTGGCTGCGCTGAAGGAAGACATCGGCGCCGGCGCCTTGCCGCAGGTTTCCTGGATCGTGGCGCCTGCCACCTACAGCGAACACCCGGGCCCGTCCAGCCCGGTGCAGGGCGCCTGGTACGTGCAGGAAGTGCTGAACGCGCTGACCGCCAATCCGGCGGTGTGGAGCAAGACCGTATTGCTGATCAATTTCGACGAGAACGACGGCTTTTTCGACCACGTGCCGCCGCCTTGCGCGCCTGGCTACCAGGATGGCGAGCTGGCCGGTTATTCGAGCATCTCGACCGATGGCGAATATTTTTCCAGCAAGGCTTCAGCCGCTTATGAAAAGCATCCCTACGGCCCCGGCCCGCGGGTGCCGATGTATGTGGTGTCGCCATGGAGCCGCGGCGGCTGGGTCAATTCGCAAGTGTTCGACCACACGTCGGTGCTGCGCTTCCTGGAAGCCCGCTTCCACGTCAAGGAAGAAAACATCAGCCCCTACCGCAAGGCGGTCTGCGGGGATCTGCTGTCGGCCTTCAACTTTGCCCATCCGAACGACGAGGTGCTGCCGACGCTGCCCAAGCGCAGCCGCGCCGAAGCCGATGCCGTGCGCGCCCAGCAAGAGAAGCTGAAGCAGGTGGCGCTGCCGTCCGAAGGCAGCCAGGTGTGGCCGATGCAGAGCGCCGGCATCCGGCCGTCGCGCGCCTTGCCCTATGAATTGCACGTTCATGCCCGCACCCATGTGCGGGGCAACGCGAAGTCCAATATCGTGCTGACCTTCCGCAACACCGGCAGGGCCGCCGCGGTATTCCACGTCTACGACCGCCTGCACCTGGACCGGGTGCCGCGCCGCTACGCGCTGGAAGCCGGCAAGGAATGGCAAGACAGCTGGGACCTGAACGCCGACCGCGGCGCCTACGATCTGTGGGTGCTGGGACCGAACGGTTTCCACCGCGCCTTCCAGGGTAATCTGTCGACGCTGGATGCGGACGACAGCGCAGTGCCGGAAGTCAAGCTGAGCTACGACGTCTTCAGCAAGCGGATCGGCTTGACGATGATGAACCGCGGCGAGAAATCCTGCGTCGTCACCGTCAAGCTCAACGCCTACCGCAAGGCGGGACCGTGGACCTTCCACATCCCGGCCGGGATGCAGCTGGACCAGCACTGGCCGGTCGGCAGCCAGGGCAACTGGTATGACTTCACAGCCACCGTGCCGGTCGGCGGCTTCAGCCGGCGCTTTGCCGGCCGCATGGAGACCGGCGCCCACAGCGTCAGCGATCCGGCGATGGCATTGACCAGCTAAGGCCCTGTCAGGGAACAAGCAGGGAGCATCGCTGCGCCGGCGCCTCGTGCGGATGGCGGCAGCGAGCCGGACCAGGAAGGGCCTGTGCAACGCAGGCTCTTTTTTTTTTCAATGCTGTTTTGGCACATGTTTTCATGTCGGCCATGTCGCGCAACTATCAAATTTGCCAGTTGTTGCATCAAAGTCGCGCTGCTACTCTGGAGCCGTTCCACACAAAATGTATGGAAAGACAACTTGCATCCATCCAGCGCGGGTTGTCCTGAAATTGCTGAACGATTTGCGAGCCATGAATAGCATGTTGCCTGAGTTGATTGAATCCCGCCTTGAAGTCCTGCAGCATGAGTTCTTCGGCGTGCCAGTGCACAGCACCTGGTTTCCCCATCCCCTCGACGCCAGCCTGTACTGCGTCGAAAGCACCGTCCGGTTCACCAGCCGCGGCTGCGATGAACATGCCTATTTCGGACACGCCTCGCACCAGGACCTGGACGCCGCGGTGTCCGGCTCATGCTGCGAGATACTCCAGAAAATGCTGGCCTCGCTTGCGCTGTTCAGCCACAAGCAGTCTGCCGCCGGCTTGCGGGGCCGCTACCTGTTCCGCGCGGGCCAGGCAGGCCCTTACTTCGCCCACCAGCTGCTGCTGCGGGAAAAGGAGGCCGGCGCCGCTGCCGTGGCCAGCACCAACGGCCTCGGGCTGCATCGGAATATCGGGATGGCGATCGAACACGCCAGCCTGGAACTGCTTGAACAGCACATATTGCTGTCGATGTGGTACTCCGGCCGGCCGCTGGTGCGGCTGGATGAGACAGAGCATCTGGACAACGGCTACCACATTGCCTACTACACCACGGATGATCGTTTGCCCTTTTTGCTGGCGGTGCTTAGTTCGATCGACCAGGATGTCTTTTTCTGCGGCTCCTCGCTCAAGTGCGATTTCACCGAGGCTTTCGCGCAAGCCCGCGGCGAAGCCTTGCAGCTGTCGGCGAAGTTTTTTGTCAAAGGCTTGTTCTCGCCGGCGAACGGCAACCTGGCTTTCCATGGCAAGGTCGCGCAAACCATGGCCAGGGTCGCTTACCTGCGCGGCGCCAGCGCCGCCGCCATGCATGCGCACCTGGCGTCGAGGCTGGTGCCTGCCTCCGCGGAAATCCGCAAGGCCGACGGCTTCAAGGAAATCCTGGGCCTGGCGTTCCGGCGCCTGGACGATATCCATTATGTGGCGCTGGGGCGCTGGCAGGATTTTGTGCTGGTCAGGGTGCTGATCGATGAAGCGCTGACCCCGGGCCAGATGCGGCGCGCCTACCACGCCACCGGCCATATTCCCGATCCTTTTTTCTAAGCGCCGCAGCGGGTCTTTACCAATTGCGCGGCCAGGGGTAATGTGTAGCCATGCCCCGCCTGGAAATCCGGCGGGCGTCGCCGGCCTTGGAAAGACCGACCCATGGACATCCAGTATAAAAAGATAGACCTGAACAGCAATTTCAGCCGGGCGCTGGCGTTCAGGCAGGATTCTTTCGTCTGCAGCTTCGGTTCGGACGAGGAGTTCTGGAAGGAGGCCGGCGCGGAAGGGTGCACCTACCGCGACAAGATGGAGCAGCGCAAGGACGACGAAGCATGGTGCTACTACCACGTCTGGCATGCCGGCCGCATCATCGGCCAGCTGGAATTCCGCAGCTTCTCCGAGTGGGACAAGCTGGGCTATGTGCACCTGTTCTACCTGATCCCGGAATACCGCGGCATCGGCGTATTCGACCAGCTGCACCGTTTTGTCGAGGACCGGCTGATCATGGCCGGCTGCAGCGGCGCCGTGCTGAGCGCCAGCAAAACCAACCTGCCGGCGCTCAAGGTCTATGAGCGCCACGGCTGGTACTGGCTGGGACCGAATCCCAGGCACGCCATGCTGGATTTCTACCGCATCGACTTTAGCTGAGGCCTTTATCTGGCCGCGCTGTCGGCTGCTTCGGCGCGCACGATGGTGGTATGGTCGACTTCATCTTCGTTGCCGATATCGAGCTCGGCCCTGACCGCGTACAGCGAACCCTTGGGCACCACGATCGTCAGGATTTCATCGTATTCCGCGCCCGGCTCGATTTCATAGCCGTCCAGATAGCGCTTCAGCAGGTCGGTGCTGTACAGCAGCGGCAAGGCGTCCAGCCGCATGACGCCGTCCTTGGCGTCGCCGGGAATCTTCCTGACCGTGACCAGCAAGCCATCCTCGCCTGGCCTGACCACTACCTTGCCGATGTTCTTCGGTTTGACGTGGATGATCAGCAAGCTCTGGGTGTCGGTGTAGGACCTGCTTTCGGCCGATACCAGGACCTGGATATTGGTGTCGGACCTGCCCGTTGCCGAAAACTCAAAAGCGGCCCACAGGCCGCCGGCGATAATAGCAACGATGGCGAAGGATTTGAGGAGAAAGTCGGTCCAGTCGCGTGCTTTCTGAAGATCCATAGAATGTGTTTTCCGCTGTTTTTAAAATTCGACTTCGCCGGGGATCATTTCCCGGCTGCAATTTGAATAAACGCGGAACGGCGCCAAAGGGTTGACCGGCCAGGGCCAAACCGGATCCTGGAGTCGCAATAAGGGGAGAGCGGGGAGGGGCGAGGCTGGCGCACCAATACGGCGCACCAGCCTGCAAAGGACTGCTGCCAGCAATTAGCGCATGTTGCCGGTATGGCCCAGCGAATAGCGGCCCGGCTGCGGCCACACGGTCAGGCCGTGCGGCTCCATGCCGACCGGGATCGACTTGACTTCGCCGCTGCTGGTGTCGATAGCGTACACCACGTCGTCGAAGCGGCCGGACAGCCACAGCATCTTGCCGTCGGCGCTGACGTTGCCCATGTCAGGGCTGCCGCCGCCGGGAATCGGCCAGGTGTTGAGCACCTTGCGGGTGGCGAAATCGATCACCGACACGCTGCCCTTGCCCTTGCGCGAGCCGTGCACCTTGTTGGAGCCGCGATTGGCCACGTACAGTTTGCTGCCGTCGCGGCTAGGATACAGTCCATGGGTGCCGATGCCGGTCTTGATGAAGTCGACCTTGGTGAAGCTTTCGCCATCCACCACGTACACGCCGTCGGCCATCATGTCGGCCACATAGAACACCTTGCCGTCCGGCGAGATGCGGATATCCTGCGGCATGCCTTTCTTGGCCAGTGGCAGATAGCCGACCACCTTGCGGTTCACCAGGTCGATCTTGGCCAGGCTGCCTTCGAATTCGCAGGTGAACAGCGCATACTTGCCGTCTATCGAGAAATCGGCGTGGTTGATGCCCTTGCATTGCGGCGCCTCGATGCTCGATGTCAGCTTCATGGTGTGCGCATCGCGGAAATCCAGGCGGGCATGCGCCTCGACCACTACGATGGCTTCCTTGCCGTCCGGCGTGAAGTACATATTGTAGGGATCGTCCACCATCACTTCCTTGCCCGGCTTGCCGGTCTTGGGATCGATAGGCGTCAGGCTGCCGTCGGAGCGGCCTTCGGCATTGTTGGCCACCCACAGCGTTTTCAGGTCCCAGGCCGGCACCACGTGCTGCGGGCTGTAGCCGACCTTGAATTTGTCGACCACCTTGAGCGTGGCCGGATCGATCACATAGACTTCGTTCGAGCGCAGGTTCGGCACGTACACGCGCGGCAGGTCGCCCGCCACAGCCGGGCTGAAACGGCCGGCAGCAGCTTCGCTGTACAGGTTGGCAGGGTTGACCACGGGCGGCATGCCGGCCACGGTGGTCACGGCCGGAGCGACGGGCGCAGCGGGTACGGCGGATACCGCCCCGGCCAGGCACACAGCGGCGATGCCGGCGGCCAGTTGCGTTAAACGATAAGACAAGAATGGCATGACAGTTCCTTAGATCGAATGAAGCGTAATAAATAGGGGCGGCGCATCAGCGCGCGGCGGTGTCCTTCTTGAGCGCGGCGACGGTGCGCGCGATGATCGCATCGATGCCGAGCTGGCCCAGTTCAGCTGTCGAGCGGCGCGGATCGCCGCCATACACGCCGTCCGCCAGGCCGAGTTTGGGGGCGTTGCGCAAGCGCTCCTGGCGCACCATCTGCGGCGCTACCGCCAGCTGCAGCGAGGTGTCGGCCAAGCCGGCATGGGTGCCGATCTCGTCGTCGCTGATGCCATGCTGGCGCAGGATCTTGGCGTAGCCGTCGGAGCTGGCGTCATAGTATTCCGGCGGCGCGAATGCGCGCGCCGGCGAGCCGGCCCAGGCCTTGTTCAGCTGCGCCACCACCTGTTTGACGTCATTCTGGTAGCCGCCGTGATCGCCGAGGAAGACGACGTTCTTGAAGCCGTGCACCTTGAAGCTGTTGGCGGCCGACGCCAGGGTTTTTTCAAAGACATCGTCGCTCACCGTGATGGTGCCGGGAAAGCGCATATGCGAAGTCGGCGGCGCGTAGCCGCCCTCCGGCACGTAGGCGATCACCGGCGCCACCAGGGCATTGCCCAGTCCTTCGGCGATGCGCTGCGAGAGTATCTTGACGCGCGCATTGTGCTTGCCCAGCGCGACATCCGGCCCGCTCTGCTCGGTGGCGCCGATGGGGATGATGATGGTGTTTTTGCCAGCCTGGATCTGGTCGCGCAGCTCGGTCCAGGTCAGTTCTTCCAGGAAGACGGTTTTGGGCGCCTGCGCCAGGACTGCGTGGCTGGCAGTGATGAGAATGACGGAAGCAAATACGTGTCGTAAGAGGCGTTGCATGGATGGTCCTGATCGATATACCTGTGTTTTTGTAAAGTCGGCCGCCAAAGCGCAGCCGGTTCAGCGCAGATCAGACCCGGGCAGCAACGGTTGGTTCAGTGGCGATGCAATGATTATCGCACTGTCAGCTGGTAAGTCGTGGTCTGGCGGTACACCTGGCCCGGCCGCAGGATGACGGCTTCCGCATCGGGGCCGTTGACCTGGTTGGGATAAGCCTGCGCTTCCAGGCAGAAACCATCGTGCCTGGCATAGGGGCCGGCGCCGCGTCCCTGGATCCCCGCCAGGAAATTGCCGCTATAGAACTGCAAGCCGTTTTCGGTGGTCGCCACCGACAGCTGGCGGCCGGAACCGGGATCGTAGACGGTGGCTACTTCGCGCAAGGGCTGCGGCTTGCGGCCTTCACCCGGCACTGGCGGATGCTGCGGCCGCAGGCAATAGCAATGGTCGAAACCGCCGGCCAGCTTGAGCTGGGGATCCGGCCATGCCAGGCGCGGACCGATCGGCGCCGGCTGGCGGAAATCGAAGGCGCTGCCGGCGACGCTGGCGGCATCGACCGGAATCAGCTGGCCGTCGATCTGCAGATACCGGTCGGCGGCGATGGCCAGGATATGGTCGTAGATATCGGCGCTGCCGCCGTTCAGGTTGAAGTAGCCGTGCGAAGTCAGGTTGATGGGCGTCGGCGCGTCGCTGGCGGCGCTGTAGTCTATGCTCAGGCGGCCGTCGTCGTCCAGGCCGTACAGCACGCTGACCTGGAGATTGCCGGGATAGCCGGCGTCGCCTTCCGCCGAGTCCAGCGTCAGCCGCAAGCCGTCCGGCCCGGCCTCGGCCTGCCATCGCGCCAGGTGAAAGCCGCTGTCGCCGCCATGCAGGTGGCTGCTGCCTTCGTTGCGGTCGACCAGGTAGTCGGCGCCGTCCAGCGTGAAGCGGCCGTTGGCGATGCGGTTGCCCCAGCGTCCGATCAGGCCGCCGAAGTAGGGCGGGTTGCTCTGATAGCCTTCGCAGTCGGGATAGCCGAGCAGGATGTCGGCGACGCGGCCGTAGCGGTCCGGCGTCCACCACGAAACCAGGGTGGCGCCGCGGTCGCTGATGGTGATCCGCATGTCGTGCGCATTGCGCAGGGTGTAGAGAGTGGCGCCATGGTCGGCGCTGGTGCTGGTGATGGCGGCTTGGTTCATGGGCTGGGCTGGCTTATTGTCTGGCTTATTGTCTGATTTTCTGTCTGGTTTGCGCCGGCGGCGGCCGCCATGCGGTCCTGGTATTCGCGCGGTGTGCAAGCCAGTTCGCGCTTGAACACGGCATGCATGTACTGCACCGAGGTGAAGCCGCAGCTGACGGCGATCTCGGCGATGCTGCGGGTTTCTTCATGCTGTTTCTCCAGCATGTTCCTGGCGGCGTCCAGCTTGAAGCGCAGGATTTCGTCATGCACGCTGCGCCCCAGCTCGCGCCGGAAGTACCACTCCAGCGACGAGCGCGAGACGCCGACGTAATCGGCGACCTGCTCGGTCTTGATGCCCTGGCAGGCGTATTGGCGGATGAAATGCATCGCTTGCATCACGTGCGGATGATTGAGCGCTTCATGGCGGCTCGACGCCAGCACGTTGATGCCGGCCGGCGGCACCAGGATGCGGGTGCCGGCCAGGCGCGCAACGCCGCCCACCTGCAGCATCTGGTGCAGGAGGTGGGCGGCGGTGCGGCCCATCTCGCGCGTGCCCTGGATCACCGAGCTGAGCGGCACCCGGGTCAGGATGCGCGCCAGCGGATCGTTGTCGATGCCGATCAGCGCCACCTGTTCCGGCACCGCGATGCCGGCGCACAGGCAAGCCTGCAGCAGCTGGCGCGCGCGGGCGTCGCTGACGGCGATGATGCCGATCGGCTTGGGCAGCGTCTGCAGCCAGGCGATCTGCTGTTCCACCGCGGTATCCCAGGACGGCGCGCTGGTGCCGACGCCGCGATAAATCTCGCCCTGCATGCCATCGCGCTGCATCAGCGTGGCGAACGCCTTCTCGCGTTCCTGGGCCCAGCGGTTGACCGCCGCCTCCGGCAGGCTGAAACAGGCAAAGCGGCGCAGGCCGGCTTCGATCAGGTGATCGTAGGCCAGCTTGACCAGCTTGAAATTGTCGGTGGCGACATACGGCGTGTCGGCAGGATAGCCGCTGTCGTCGGCATACGAACCGCCCACCGCCACCACCGGCAGGCTGACCCGCGCCAGTGCTTCGCAGGCGGCCGGATCGTCGAAGTCGGCGATGATGCCGTGGCCCTGCCAGCGTTCTATGCCTTGCAGGCGGCAGCGGAAATCCTCTTCCAGGAACAGGTCCCAGGCGGCGCGCGTGCTGCTCAGGTACTCGCCGATGCCGGCGATGATGTCGCGGTCGAATATCTTGTTGCCGTTGAATAGCAGGGCGATGCGGTGCACCGCCGGTACCTTTGTCATCCTGCGCTCTCCTGGATTGTTACAAGCATGCTCCCTGCAGGGAGTCTGGGCTGGCTTGTCGAAATGTCACCAGCCACCGCGGTCATTCCCGCCTTGCCCGATTGTACCCAGCACTGCCGCCGGCGTCAGGCCAAATGCCGTTTTGTGCAAGTGCAATAGAAAGAATCACTAGCGCGTCTGGCGGATTTCGTAATTGTGAAGCGCTATCCCCGGTTGCTAGTATGGCGCCACACCTGCACAGCCTGCAGCATCACCCGACCGGAGACCATCGATGAACTATTTCCCTTCCGTTGCACCCATTCTTTTCGAGGGAAAGCAGGCGCAATCGCCGTTGGCTTTTCGTCATTATGAAGCCGACAAGCTGGTGCTGGGCAAGCCGATGCGCGAGCATCTGCGCATGGCGGCATGCTATTGGCACAGCTTCGTCTGGCCCGGTTCCGACGTCTTCGGCGCCGGCACCTTCCGCCGCCCCTGGCATGGCGCCGGCGATCCAATGGAGATGGCGCACAAGAAAGCTGATGCCGCTTTCGAGTTCTTCAGCAAGCTGGGCGTCGACTATTACACCTTCCACGACACCGACGTCGCACCCGAGGGCGCCAGCCTGGCCGAATACCGCAACAACTTCGCGCAGATGCTGGACGTGCTCGAACGCAAGCAGGAACAGACCGGCGTGCGCCTGCTGTGGGGCACCGCCAACTGCTTCAGCAATCCGCGCTTCGCCGCCGGCGCCGCCAGCAATCCCAATCCCGAATTGTTCGCCTACGCCGCGGCGCAAGTGTTCACCGCCATGAACGCGACCCAGCGCCTGGGCGGCGCCAACTACGTGCTGTGGGGCGGCCGCGAAGGCTATGAAACCCTGCTCAATACCGATCTCAAGCGCGAGCGTGAACAGCTGGGCCGCTTCATGCGGCTAGTGGTGGAGCACAAGCACAAGATCGGCTTCAAGGGTACGCTGCTGATCGAGCCGAAACCGCAGGAGCCGACCAAGCACCAGTACGATTACGACAGCGCCACCGTCTATGGCTTTCTCAAGGATTACGGCCTGGAGCAAGAGATCAAGGTGAATATCGAAGCCAACCATGCGACCCTGGCCGGCCACAGCTTCCATCACGAAATCGCCACCGCCGCTTCGCTCGGCATCCTCGGCAGCATCGACGCCAACCGCGGCGATCCGCAGAACGGCTGGGATACCGACCAGTTCCCCAACAGCGTCGAGGAAATGACGCTGGTCACCTATGAAGTCTTGAAAGCCGGCGGCTTCAGCACCGGCGGCTTCAACTTCGATTCCAAGGTGCGGCGCCAGAGCCTGGATGAAGTCGATCTGTTCCATGGCCATGTCGGCGCGATGGATGTGCTGGCGCTGTCGCTGGAACGCGCCGCCGGCATGATCGAAAACGATCAGCTGGCGCAGTTCAAGAACCAGCGCTATGCAGGCTGGGACAGCGGCATCGGCCAGGACATGCTGGCCGGCAGGTTGAGCCTGAGCGAGATCGCCGAGTACGCCTTTGCCAGGCAACTCGATCCACAGGCCGTCAGCGGCCGCCAGGAGATGCTGGAAAACCTGGTCAACCGCGCCATCTTCGGCTGACATCATGTTCATCGGCATCGATCTGGGCACTTCTGGCGTCAAGGCGATCCTGCTGGACCGCCGCGACCGGGTGCTGGCCAGCGCCAGCCGGCCGCTGTCGCTGCTGCCGCAGGCGTCGCAACACGCGCTATGGCGCGAACAGGATCCAGCCGCCTGGTGGCAAGCCTGCGAGCAGGCGCTGCTGGATTTGCTGCAGATGGCAAAGGAGATGGGGCTTGCTATCGGCGCCATCGAAGCCATCGGCCTCACCGGCCAGATGCACGGCGCCACTGTGCTGGACGGCAGGGGCGAGGTGTTGCGGCCGGCGATCTTGTGGAACGACGGCCGTTCGTTTGCCGAGTGCGCTGAGCTGGAGCGGCGCGTGCCGGCCTCGCGGCATATTACCGGCAACCTGATGATGCCCGGCTTTACCGCACCCAAGCTGCTGTGGCTGGCGCGCCATGAGCCTGAAGTATTCGGGCAGGTCGCCAAGGTGCTGCTGCCCAAGGACTGGCTGCGCTACAAGCTTACCGGCGACTACGCCAGCGACATGTCGGACGCCGCCGGCACCATGTGGCTGGATGTCGCCAGGCGCGACTGGAGCGATGAACTGTTGCAGGCCACCGGCCTCAGCCGCGCCCATATGCCGGCGCTGCATGAAGGTACGCAAATTACTGGCACGCTGAAAGCCGAGCTGGCGCAGCGTTGGGGGCTGAAGCAGATACCGGTCGTGGCCGGCGCCGGCGACAACGCCGCCGGTGCGATCGGCGTCGGCATCGTCCGCCCCGGGCAGGCCATGCTGTCGCTCGGGACTTCCGGCGTGTACTTCGCCGCCAGCGACGGCTTCCATGCCAATCCGGAGCGCGCGGTGCACAGTTTCTGCCATGCCTTGCCCGCTACCTGGCACCTGATGTCAGTGATGCTGTCGGCGGCATCCTGCCTGGATTTCACGGCGCAGCTATGCGGTTATGCCGACGTCGCCGCGCTGCTGGCTGATGCGGAACGGCATGGCGCAGCAGGCATCGCCGCCGACGCGCCGCTGTTCCTGCCTTACCTCAACGGCGAGCGCACGCCGCACAACAATCCTGATGCGCAAGGCGTGTTTTTCGGCATGCGCGCCGGCGCCACCCGCGCCGAGCTGGCGCTGGCGACCCTGGAAGGCGTCGGCTTCGGCCTGTGCGAGGGCATGGACGCCGTCGACAGCTGCGGTATCGCCGCCGACGAAATCACTCTTATCGGCGGCGGTTCGCGCAGCGCCTTCTGGGCGCAGATGCTGGCCGATATCAGCGGCCGCCAGCTGGTGCGGCGGCAGGGCGGCGATGTCGGGCCGGCGCTGGGCGCGGCGCGGCTGGCTCGCATCGGCGTTGCCGCCGCCAGCGGCGACCAGGCATCCCTGGGCGAAATCTGTCCGGTGCCGCCGCTGATCGCTGCCTATCAGCCTGACCCCAAGCGGCACGCGCAGTATGCGCAGCGCCGCAAGAAATTCGCGTTGTTGTACCAGCAGTTATTACCCGTGTTCTCAGCACCATGAATCATCAATGTAGTCATACGAAGTTAACTAAAACGAATGATAGGAGACCAAGCAATGAACCAGATCCTGAAAAAGAGCTTGTTGGCGATGATGTCGGTAGCGGTATTTTCGCTCACCAGTTCGGCCGCCATGGCCGATGCCAAGAACCCCAAGATCGGCTTTTCCATCGATGACCTGCGGGTGGAGCGCTGGGCGCGCGACCGCGATTTTTTCATCGCCGCCGCCGACAAGCTGGGCGCCAAGGTATTCGTGCAATCGGCCGACGCCAGCGAGCAGCGGCAGATTTCCCAGATCGAGAACCTGATCTCGCGCGGCGTCGACGTCATCGTGATCGTGCCGTTCAACGCCACCGTGCTGAGCAATACTATCAAGGAAGCCAAGAAGGCCGGCATCAAGGTAGTGTCCTACGACCGCCTGATCCTGAATGCCGACATCGACGCCTACATCTCCTTCGATAATGAAAAAGTCGGCGAGATGCAGGCCGAGGGCGTGCTCAAGGCCCAGCCTAAAGGTAATTACTATCTGCTGGGCGGATCGCCCACCGACAACAACGCCAAGATGCTGCGCGAAGGGCAGATGAAGGTGCTCAAGCCGTCCATCGACAAGGGCGACATCAAGATCGTCGGCCAGCAATGGGTCAAGGACTGGAGCGCGACCGAAGCGCTGTCGATCGTTGAAAACGCGCTGACCGCCAACAATAACAAGATCGACGCCATCGTCGCCTCCAACGACGGCACCGCCGGCGGCGCGATCCAGGCGCTGGCATCGCAAAAGATGGCGGGCAAGGTGCCGGTCTCAGGGCAGGACGCCGACCTCGCGGCCGTCAAGCGGGTGATCGCCGGCACCCAGGCCATGACGGTGTACAAGCCGCTCAAGCTGATCGCCGCGGAAGCGGCCAAGCTGTCGGTGCAGCTGGCGCGCAATGAAAAGCCGGCCTACAACGCCCAGTATGAAAACGGCGCCAAGAAGGTCGACACCATCCTGCTCAAGCCAACCACGCTCACCAGCGCCAACGTCAACCTGCTGGTGAACGACGGCTTCTACACACAGGCGCAGATCGGCAGCAAGTAGCAAGTAGGGTGGGCACCTGTGCCCACGCGTGAATTTCATGCACCGTTTATCACATTAATATCACATGAGCGCGTGGGCACGTTGTGCCCACCCTACCGGGAAACAACATGTCCGACTATCTGCTGGAAATGCAGGGCATCGTCAAGGATTTCGGCGGCGTCCGCGCACTCGACGGCATAGACCTCAAGATCAGGGCCGGCGAGTGTCTTGGCCTGTGCGGCGAAAACGGCGCCGGCAAATCGACGTTGATGAAAGTGCTGTCCGGGGTCTATCCGCGCGGCAGCTGGCAGGGAGAAATCCTGTGGCAGGGCCAGCCTTTGCAGTCGCAATCGATGCGCGACACGGAAGCGGCCGGCATCATCATCATTCACCAGGAACTGATGCTGGTGCAGCAGCTGTCGGTGGCGGAAAACATCTTCATGGGTCACGAGATCACGCTGCCGGGCGGCCGCATGAATTATCCCGCCATGTACCGGCGCGCCGCCGAACTGATGCGCGAACTGAAAATGCCGGACATCAATGTGGCGCTGCCGGTCATGCAATACGGCGGTGGCCATCAGCAGCTGGTGGAAATCGCCAAGGCGCTCAACAAGCAGGCCAAACTGCTGATCCTGGACGAACCGTCTTCGTCGCTGACAGCGTCCGAGATCGCGGTGCTGCTGGATATCATCCGCGACCTCAAGGCCAAGGGCGTCGCCTGCGTCTATATCTCGCACAAGCTGGACGAAGTGGCCGCAGTGTGCGACACCGTGGCCGTCATCCGCGACGGCAAGCACATCGCCACCACCCCCATGCACGACATGGATGTCGACCAGATCATCACCCAGATGGTGGGGCGTGAAATCACCGCCATGTTTCCCGATCAGGAGCATGACATCGGCGAGGTGATGTTTGAAGCGCGCAACGTTACCTGTTACGACGCCGATAATCCCGGGCGCAAAAGAGTGGACGATATTTCCTTCACCCTGCGGCGCGGTGAAATCCTTGGCGTCGCCGGACTGGTCGGCGCCGGCCGCACCGAGCTGGTGTCGGCGCTGTTCGGCGCCTATCCCGGCCGCAGCGAAGGCGAGGTCTGGCTGGAGGGCGTCAAGGTCCGGGTAGATAGCGGCACGCCGCTGAAATCGATACGGATGGGCCTGTGCATGGTGCCGGAAGACCGCAAGCAGCATGGCATCGTGCCGGACCTGAACGTCGGCCAGAACATCACGCTGACCGTGCTTCAGGATTTTTCCCGCCGCAGCCGCATCGACGCCGAAGCCGAGCTGAAAACCGTCCAGGGTGAAATCGCACGTCTGCAGCTGAAGGCAGCCAGCCCCTTCCTGCCCATCATCAGCCTGTCCGGCGGCAATCAGCAAAAAGCAGTGCTGGCGAAAATGCTGCTGGCGCGGCCCAAGGTGCTGATCCTGGACGAGCCGACACGCGGCGTCGACGTCGGCGCCAAGGCCGAGATCTATCGGCTGATGGCGGAGCTGGCGCGGCAGGGCGTGGCGATCATCATGGTGTCGTCCGAACTGGCCGAAGTGCTGGGCGTCTCCGACCGCGTGCTGGTGATCGGCGAAGGCAAGCTGCGCGGCAATTTCATCAACCAGGATCTGAGCCAGGAAACCGTGCTGGCCGCGGCCATCGACCAATCGCCGCAGTCTCTGACATCACAGCGGGCATCACAGCCGACGCCGCAGACGATATCGCAGCCGGCCGCAGCTGCCGGCCATCATCAGGAATCACTATGACCAGCATCAACCTCAAGCAATTGTTCCGGCAGTACAAGATCATGGCCCTGCTGATCGCCATCGCCCTGATCTGGGCCTTCTTCAGCTGGAAAACCGAAGGCGGCTTCGTCACGCCGCGTAACCTCTCCAACCTGCTGCGCCAGATGTCGATCACCGGCATCCTCGCCTGCGGCATGGTGCTGGTGATCATCGCCGGCGAGATCGATCTCTCGGTCGGTTCCATGCTCGGCCTGCTGGGCGGCGTTGCCGCCGTGCTGAACGTCACGCATCATCTGCCGCTGCCGCTCAACCTGCTGCTGGTGCTGCTGATGGGCCTGGCGCTGGGTTTGTTCAACGGCTACCTCACGGCCTATATGCGGATTCCCTCGTTCATTGTCGGCCTGGGCGGCATGCTGGCGTTCCGCGGGATACTGCTGGGCGTTACCGGCGGCCTCACCATCGCGCCGGTCTCCAGCGACCTGGTGTATCTGGGACAAGGCTATCTGCCGCCGCAATTGGGCATCGTTCTCGGGATCGGCCTGTTTGCGCTGGCGCTGGTGCTGAGCTGGCGGCAGCGCCGCAACCGCCGGCTGCACGGCTTGCCGGTGCTGCCATTATGGCGCGACACCGTGCGCGTGCTGCTGATCGGCGCGGTGCTGCTGGCTTTCGTGCACACCCTCAACACTTACGACGGCATTCCAGTGCCGGTATTGCTGCTGCTGGCCTTGCTTGGCCTGTTCAGCTACATCACCACGCAAACCGTGTTCGGCCGCCGCATCTATTCGGTCGGCAGCAATATGGAGGCGACCAGGCTGTCGGGCGTCAACGTGCAGGCGGTCAAGCTGTGGGTATTCGGCATCATGGGCGTGATGTGCGCGCTGGCCGGCCTGGTCAACACCGCGCGGCTGGCGGCCGGTTCGCCTTCCGCCGGCAACATGGGCGAACTGGACGCCATCGCCGCCTGCTTCATCGGCGGCACTTCCATGCGCGGCGGCTACGGTACGGTGTACGGTGCGCTGATCGGCGCGCTGGTGATGGCCAGCCTGGACAATGGCATGTCGATGCTGGATGTCGACACCTACTGGCAGATGATCGTCAAGGGCGGCATCCTGATGCTGGCGGTGTGGGTGGATGTCAGCACCCGCGCCAGCCGCTGAGAGGAAATTATTGAGAGTTTCATCATTCATGACATAGTCGCAGAAAATGGGCAGAGTCATCTGGGGTCAGAGTCGACTTTCACGGTGCTTTTTCGCGAAACTCGACTCTGACCTCACATGACGGATTCGGAGAAAGGTTGGGCGCATTACATGGATTTGTTTTCTAACGACGCGGCATGTACTCCGTAGCCCGCTAAGTGGGGTCAGAGTGAAGTTTCTGCAAAAGGCGCGCAGAAAGTTCACTCTGACCCCAGTTAGCTGCGCGTGTTAAGCGCGACGAAAACCAGATTGCGGTCTTGTTGCGCTTTAGGAGTCATCTGGGGTCG